>JAFWRM010000033.1 GCA_017519975.1 Oscillospiraceae bacterium
ACTTCCCGATGGAAATCTATATTTTGCGCCGATCATTAACTGGGGAAAATACAGAGAAGAAAACGGTAGGCTTGTCATGCCTGTGACCGTTCGTCTAAATCATGCAATCGCTGATGGCTATCTGGTTGCAAACGTATTTCGACTCCTGGAACAGGAAATCAGATGTTTTGTCGGGCTATAATCGAAGAATCGATGTTTGTACAAATGATAATCATGAGGAGAAGATGATGAAGAAAAAGCTATGGCTCATTATCAGCGTGATAATAGTAATATGTATCATCGTATTTTGGCTTTTCTACACTCGGGCGCGTACAGTGGAACAGCGGTATCCATATCTGGACCTTGCGCAATGCACCAAAATAGAGGGTAACTATTCCAAAGGAATGATTACGGAATTAACACCATATACCATTGATCCCGGCGAGGCTCGTTTTGAAGAACTTATAGAGGTCATACGATCCGCAGAGTTTAAGACCAGGCTGAGCAATTTGTTGCCAAAAGGAACAAAGATCCACAAGGCATCGGAGGATGGTATCAACTGGGACGTAGAATATTATTTTGATAATGTGATGCTCCCGGATGGAAGCGTGAGCAGTGGCGGCATCCTCAGCATTCAGTATTTCTATGGAGATCTGACCCTTACTGTTAACGGGGAAATCATAAACTGTTCCGTGGTGAACGAAGCAGAGTGGGCGCTGAGGATAATGGATATCATTCAATAGGCAAACTGAATTTGCCTAACAAATCCCCGTTTGTTGAAAAAACTGAATAGCTGATACCCGTGGCCCTGGGAGAATTAAGTGTTCTCCCAGGGCCTTCTTTTTTTGCACTCATTGCGGTTCCATGCGACCGTGATGGGCTTTTTTATGCCTTGAGAAGGTGATTTTTCGAAAAAAACCAGAAAAAATGAAAATTTCTGTTTGTTAAGCAGGCTAGTTTTCCGCAATTCCTATATGGAGACTTTTTTCTCCACTGAACCTTGAAAACTGAACATACAGCCACCAGATACGTTCCCTGCGCTTTAGGGAGACCTTAAGCCAAGGCTGCAGGTACGCCAGGACCCCGGAAGGACGAGCGAGGATACCGAAGCAGCGAAAGCCGGATTGCCGCCGGCGGAGGCCATGACAGGCGCAGGAGATAATGATACTTCCGTAATTCGCGGCCCGGCCATAAAGAAGGCGGGGAGGTGAGAGTCCTATGGATCTGCCGGCAGGCAGGCGTCTGGTGAGTTCCCATGGTGTGTCGGGGTCGAGGACGAATGACACGCCAGACCAAGTAGAAAAAGAAGAAAGGAAAGGAGGAGTATGCCATTGGCCAATGGCAAAGTCATCGCTATCACGAATCAAAAAGGTGGAGTCGGTAAAATGACTACGGCAGTCAATCTGGGCATAGGACTTGTACGGATGGGTAAGAGAGTTCTGCTGATTGACGCAGATCCGCAGGGAAGCCTGACGGTCTGCCTGGGCATCCGAAACCCTGACGTCCTGGATCATACCCTGGCCAGCGTCATGCGGGCAGTCGTTGAAGACAAGGACCTTACGGACAGATCCGGGATCATCCATCACGCGGAAGGTGTGGATCTGCTGCCTTCGAACATAGAGCTTTCCGGCACGGAGACCGGCCTGGTCAACGTCATGAGCCGGGAGTTCGTACTGAAGGAGTATATCCGTACTATCCGGAACGACTACGACTATATCCTTATCGACTGCATGCCTTCACTGGGAATGATGACGATCAACGCGCTTACTGCGGCAGACAGTATCATCATAATTACGGGAGGGATAGAGGATGAATTACAGAAGAGCTGTTGGTTTTAATGATGGCATGGTTGTGTTTCAGCTGGAGAGCGGAATCTAAGCATGGGTTCCAACAGATGAAGACGACAGAATTATATATTGGGCAACCATTATTGAAGCTCATGATGGTTCAAAAAGCTATGGACCACCTTTCATCATGTGTAAGCCTGAAGATACGCGGAGACGCTGGGCATCCCCAACATCGCGCTCTTCTTCACGGTCTACGCCATCGTCCTCCTGGCGGCACGCCCCCTCTTCGGAAGACTGGCCGACCGGGTGGATACCGCCAAGATCCTCGTGCCCGGCCTGCTCGTGTTCGCTCTGAGCTACGTGGTCGTGGCGCTGGCCAGGAACCTGCCCGTGATGCTGCTGGGAGCCGCGCTGGCGGCCCTGGGATTCGGAGCCTCCAACCCCACGATCCAGACCCTGTGCATCCGCACCGTGGAGCCGGAGCGGCGGGGCGTGGCCAGCAACACGCAGTACTTCGGCATCGATCTCGGTTATTTCCTAGGCCCCTTCCTGGGAGGCATGATCTATTCCAGAAGCGACTACAGCGTCATGTATCTGTGCACCGGCGTCATCCCGCAGATCGTCTGCCTGATACTGTTTGTGGTCACATGGCGCAGGCTCAAAAAGCGGCTCTACTGAACAGCGTATCTGAAAACAGGCCTGCCGGCATATCTGCCGGCAGGCCTTTGTTTTCGGCAGATCTATGAAAGCGACGCCGGTCCCGCCCTCAAAACTCAGTTTGTTCAGTGTGAATATATATGCATGAGGCCTGTCCGCAGAAACTGGTAATAATTTTAGAAAAGACAAAAAAATCAATCAATATTTGCTGTTGACATCCTCTGCGACAAGCCGGTATAATCAATACAGATGAATATTGGATCTTTTCTCTGCATTCAATTGCGGCATGGAAATGGGTAAGAACCAACGCGACCGGCACTGTGCGCCTATCCCGGCAAGTCAGATACATGGAGGAGAGATACTCGCTATTCGAGTTCAGTAGACGAGACGACAGCTCATGCGGTGTCCGCATGGGTTGCCTGAGCGTGGCCTGTCCCGGAAAGCGGGGCAGGTTTTTTGCGTCCGCCGCATTCCGGACCGCAGGAATGACCGCGGAGAGCGATAGGAGAAAAAGTGAATACCGCTGCTTCTTTCCGGCTGTCGACAGCAACATGGAAATGGGTAAGAACCAACGCGACCGGCACTGTGCGGCCTTCGGGCCAAGTCAGATACATGGGAGAGAAGTACTCGCTATTCGAGTTCAGTAGACGGGGGTATATACGTATGATATGTCTGTGGCATATCGTATCTTTCGGCCTGCCTCGCTGCTGCGAGACAGGCATTTTCTTTTGAGAGGTTTTTGCCATTCCGGAGGATCGGCAGACATGGCGGGAAGCCGAATACATTCGATGACTATTATATTCAGTTTATATAATAGAATTATATCCAAAGGAGAATAGCTATGAAGAAACTGATTTGTATCCTGTTGGGGCTTCTGATGCTCCTGTCTCTGGCGGCCTGCGGCGCCCCGAAGGCGGATCCGGCAGGCAGCGGACCGAAGGAGGACCAGAGCGCATCCGCCCCCGCCGAGACCGATACCAAGGAAGCGGAGAAGACCGATGACAAGGCCGATACGGAGACGGAGACCGGCGACACTGCGGCCGAGCCGGCCGGCGATGCCGGCCAGGCGTTCACCATCACCGATCTGGCCGACCGAGAGGTGACCTTTGACAAACCGGTCACGAAGTTCATCGATCAGAGCAGCGGAAGCGGCGGAGCCTTCTTCACCGCGTGCGCAATCCTCGGAGATGACCTGTGCGACTATATGGTCGGCTGGGACGACGGCATCACGAAGTGGCGCACGGATTTCTACAACCATTTTGTCGAGGAGATGCCCGCACTGGCCGATGTGAAGATGGTCGGCAGCCTTTCCAGTGACAATTTCGATTTCGAAGCGGCGGTCACCAGCGGCGCCGAGGTCATCTTCATGACAAGGGGCAGCTTCGCGAGCGTGGAGGACGGCATCGTCAAAAAGGTCGAAGAAGCCGGGATCAAGATCGTCTGCCTGGATTATCAGGCGCAGCAGTATGAGAAGCATATGCAGTGCATTGAGATCGTCGGCAAAGTCCTCGGCAGGGAAGACAGAGCCAGGGAGATCATAGAGTTCTACACCGATGCGGTCAAAGATATCTATCCGCAGATCGACGGGCTGCTGGCGGCGAACGGCGGAGAGAGACCGGTCGTCTACGGCGAATGGGGCAAGAATGACGATCCCCTGACCACGTTCTCCACCTCCTGGTCGGACAAGACCCAGTGGGGCGGGATCGTGTATTCCCTCGGCGGGATCGGACTCGGAGGCGACGGCTCCAACGGCGCCAATCCCCAGGTGGATCCCGAGTATATCCTCTCGTCGGATCCGGATATGATCTTCCTCTCCGCGGTCTCTCCGGAGAGCAAGGAAGAGGCGGTCGGCGTCGGCCATGGCATCTATGTCGGCTTTGACGTCACGGAGGAGGCCATCGAAGCGAACCGGCAGGTATACATGCAGAGGCCGGGCTGGGAGAACCTCACCGCCGTCAAGGAGAACAAGGTGTATGTCATCCCGCACCCCATCCACAGGGAAGTGTTCGACTGCTCCTCCATCCAGGCGGTAGCCAAGATCATGTGGCCGGAGGCATTTTCCAATCTGGATCCCGTAAAGACCTATCAGGAGTTCTGGGACAGGTTCATGCCGTTCACGCTCTCCGGGGTCTGGTATTACGGGTTTTAAAGTGAGACAGAATGAGGACTAGAACAGGAGAAAATGCTTTTTCCTACAAAAAGCATACGAAGAAGAAAGCGCTGCTCATCGTAACGGGTGTGATCCTGTGCCTTGTCGCCTTCTTCCTGAATCTTCTCGTCGGTTCATCGGGAATGAGCATTTCAGATCTGGTCGGGGTCATCTTTGACCCCGGCCACGCCGAACCGGTCAACAGGATCATCGTCTGGCAGTACCGTCTGCCGATGGCGGTGATGGGCATACTGGCCGGATTCGTGCTCGGGCTCGCCGGCGCCACCATGCAGACCATCCTGAACAACCCTCTGGCCAGCCCGTATACGCTGGGCGTTTCCGCGGGAGCCTCCGTCGGCGCTTCTCTCGCCATCGTTCTCGGCCTGGGCAGCTATTTTGCCCTGGGCAGGCTGCTGGTCCCGGTGTGTGCCTTCGTCTTCGCCTTTCTGGCCTGCGCGGGGATCTACTTCTTCGCCAGAGTCAAGAACTTCACGTCCGAAACGATGGTCCTGGTGGGCATCGGAATGGTGTTCCTGTTCCAGGCCGTTCAGACGTTCATACAGTACATGGCGTCCGCCGAAGAACTGCAGACGGCCATGTTCTGGACCTTCGGATCGCTTTCCAAGGCGGACTGGTTCAACATCCCGGTGATCTTCGCGGTCCTGCTCGCGTGTTTTATCTATATCTACTCCAATTCATGGAATCTTACCGCCATGAAGCTCGGAGACGAGAAGGCGAAAGTGCTCGGCGTGGATATAGAGAAAGTGCGGATGAGGATGTTCGTCGCCATCTCCCTGATGACGAGCGTCACGGTCGCATTCGTGGGCTGCATCGGGTTCATCGGGATCATCGGACCGCACATCGCGCGGATGCTCATCGGGGAGGATCAGCGGTTCTTCCTCCCGTTTTCGTGCATCTGCGGGACCGTGGTGCTCTCGTTCGCCTCCCTGCTGTCGAAGATCATCGTGCCGGGCACGATCTTCCCGATCGGGATCATCACTTCGATCCTCGGCGTCCCGTTCTATTTTGTACTTTTGATCACAAAGAAGAGGAAGCACTGATATGCTGAGCGTGAAAGATATATCGTTTGCCTACGGCGAAGAGGTCATATTCGAAAACGTTTCCTTTGACTGCAGACCGGGCCAGATCACTTCGATCATAGGAGTCAACGGAACGGGAAAAACGACTCTCCTGAAGTGCATAGCGGGTCTTCAGAAGCTCCGATCCGGAGAGGTCTTCATCAACGGGCGGGCCAGGAAAGAGATGTCCAAGGAGGAATTTGCCGCCTCCGTCGGATATCTGGATCAGAACAACTACTGCGATGCCCAGCTGAATGTCTACGAGGTCATCCTGCTGGGGAGGATAAGGAACCTCTCGTTCAAAGTCTCCGAGGAGGACAGGAGGAGGGTCGAGTCCGTCAGCGACATGCTGGGGATCACGAGGTTCCTGAACAGGAACATCACGGATCTTTCCGGCGGTCAGCGGCAGATGGTCTTCATCGCCCAGACCCTGGTCAAGGAGCCGAAGCTGCTCATACTGGATGAGCCCACCAGCGCGCTGGACATCAACCATCAGTTCAAGCTGATGAACCTGATCTCCCGGCTCACCAGAGAGAGGGAACTGACCACGCTGACCACGCTGCATCACCTCGACGTCGCTTCCAAGTATTCGGACAGCGTCATCGTGCTGAACGACCGCGGCGTATATACGCAGGGCTCCTCCGATTCCGTGGTGACCCGGGAGATGCTCCGGGAAGTGTACCGAGTGGAATCGGAGATGTTTACCGACGCCTACGGCTGTGTGCATGCCGTACCGACGAAAGAATTATAAAGAAGAAGGTGGATCAATGGCCAAGGAAGCAAAAGAGATACTGGAACGGATCCGCGGATTCCTGCCGGAGCAGAGCGACGGCACGGTCGTATACTGCGGAACGGCGGACGATGTCCCTGAACTGGCCGCACGGTTCGAAAGAGTGTATTTCAGATCCGAGACGGCCGGACCGGGGTTCCCCAACGTCCGGTGCTTTCTGCCGGGGGACAGGACCATAGCGGCGGAGACCGTGGATCTGGTCATAAACTGTAATGATAAGAGCCTGTTTGAAGAAGACGCCGGCAATTTCAGCATGCCCTGCTACAAGCTGGGTCAGCTGCTGAAGGCCGGGCGGTACATGGTGTCCGTCTTTGAGAGCGGAACGCTGGAGCCGGACTTCGGGAAAAAGGTCTGCGAAGCCTATCTCAGGGCCGGACTGCAGGATCCGGTGTGCGCCGCAGCGGATGATCTGACGATCGTATCCGCCGTGCGGGCGAGAGATCCGGAGGAAAAGAAGAAGGAGGTCTACGGCATCTGGAACGCCTGGGCTCCGAACTATGACGATTATCATAAGGACGAGCTGGCCGCGGAGAACCTGGATCTGTGGAGAAGCGTCCTGAAACGCGTCGTAGCGGCGCCGGCAGGTTCCATGGTACTGGATATCGGGACAGGAACGGGGTTCCTGTCCGTCATGGCGGCCGAACTCGGATATGATTCCTACGGGATCGATCTGAGCGAACAGATGCTGGATTACGCGAAAAAGCATTCCGAGGAGAGGAAGGCGCCTGTCACCCTGATCCGCGGGGACGGGGACCGGCTCCCGTTCGGGGACGGGGCATTTGCCGCGGTCATGAACAGCAGGGTCCTCTGGACATGTGTCGATCCCGTCGCCAGCCTCAGGGAATGGATGAGGGTCGCTGCCCCGGGGGCCAGGATCGTATCCTTCACCCGCACCGGCGAGGATGTGGCGAAAGAGAACGGGATGAAGGACACCATGCTGCCCATGTCCAATGCCGTCACGGGCGATTACGTCAGGGCGTATCGGGAAGCCGGCCTGAAGAACGTGACCTGCGAGAGGCTCCCGGAGGAGATGAGCGTGCTCGCCGGACCGGTGTGGTACGTGATCGTCGGAGAAAAAGAATAACATCGAAGGAGACAGCGTGATGTCAAAACTGGAGAAGATGCAGAAGGAACTGGCGGAATACTGGGGCACGAGAGCCCCGAGTTATTCGGAGGAGAACCAGCGGGATTTCACAGAGAGAGTCACGGAAGCCTGGACGAGGGAGATCGAGCGGCATATCAGGAAGGCGTTTCCCGGGAAAGAGCCTTCGCAGATCCGTTTTCTTGAGATAGCCCCGGGCCCCGGGACCTTCTCGATCATGATGGCCCGGGCGGGTTACAGTGTGACCGCCATCGATCTTGCTCCGGGCATGATCGAACAGGCGAAGGAGAACGCCGGCGACCTGGCGGACAGGATCGATTTCCGGGTCATGAATGCCGAGGAGACGGCGTTCGAAGACGGAAGCTTTGATGTCATTTTCAGCCGGTGGCTGACATGGCTCCTTCCCAGGCCGGAGAAAGCCTACTGCGAATGGCTCAGGATCCTCTCTGACGACGGGATCATCCTGATCTATGACGGCAACAACTCCAGGCATTTCTATGACAAGCAGGCGGAGGAGGAATACAAGAAGCAGAAAAGGAAGCTGACCTATAAGGATAAGGACGGCCATCTGCTTCCGCAGGAATTCTATGAGAAGCTGGATGAAAACGTGAAGAACATCGCCATGACCTACATCGTACGCCCCTACTGGGACAGATGCATCTTCAACGCCTACGGCGCCGAGGTGTATGTCGATGAAAAGGTCATGGAGACGATCATCCCGGATTTCGTGAACGGCAATACCGCCACCATGGAGGTGTTCCTCGTCAAAGCCGGGAAAAAGGCCATACTGTAACGGACCTGACGGCTCAGGGGCCTCCGGCAGACGCCGCGCGGGCCGGAGAGGCGGAGCATAACGGAAAGGGGGCGTTGCAAAATATAGTTTTTGCAGCGGCTCGAAAGAAAGATAAATAACCCGGGAGAATGTGGAAAACTGCCGCATTCTCCCGGGTTGTTTGCATAGCTGAACAAGCCCTGGTCTTCGGATCAAAGCCCCATGTGGAAAACCAGGTTGTCTTTTTTCCTATGCTGTTGAACTCGCAGATAAATGTGTCTTTAAGCGCCCTTTTTCCCGTTTCATCCAGAGCTTTTTCAGGTCAAAAGCCAGCGCAAGAAAGAAAAGCTCTGTGCGAACATTTTTCCTGCCCCGTGTGAGAAAACGACGGAACGCAAAGTCGTTCTTGAGCAGACCGAAAGCGCCTTCTACCTGAATTGATCGGCACAGGCGCAGATGTATGCCATACTCCGTGGTAATGTTCTTCAGGGAGGCACTTCGCAATTCCTGAAGCGTTTTGTTTATCCTTCAAACCTCCAAGGAGGGAATAAAATGGTTGACTGACGTAGAACAAACGAATGTGTTTGAAAACATCCCTGTTCAGACAGAGCCCTTTTATACTGTTAATAGTATTCAATTAGATAATGGCTGTTATGCCAATATAAGCCACGCATATGCCGCAGGGTGCAAAATCGCAGTTTTATAGTGTTTGACAAGCCCACTGAGTTCATGATTCAGTGGGCTTGTGATATAATTGAATAAGAAATCGACATATGTGGAGATAGTAACGTTGGTCGATCAAGCCTGAGTTGAAGTTATAGGTTTTTCAAGGGAGAATGAAACCAATGGGGAAATGGGACTTTCTATATGAGTTCATCAATGAAAATGAATTGGGATTAACCATTGATGAAAATAAAGCGATTCTAACAGACGAAAAGACAGGAGCGCATATAGATATTTATGAAGAAGAATACTTCCTCGACAATTCACAGGAGAAAGTATTTGTTGAATACATTGTTTGTTTTGCTACACAACATCGGCATTTTGAAGATTTGAGTGATGTAGCAGAATATATTCGTATGATACTTACAGACGAAGTGCTGCCGATTGAATTCTACCTTCATGGAGAAAGACGATTCGGTGGCGAGATTAAAAAAACTGATTATGATGGACTGACGATGGAATTCTTAGCAGGTCATTATGGATACTCTGTAGAGTATCTTTCCCAATTTGAATATGAGGTGCACAGTTGGTCCGGGCGATACAATGTGGAACGTCAAAATCATGAATAAGGTTGTCGTTCGTCGAGAAAAGTATGAGGGGGGAGTAGAATAATAAAAGATTGTTATTATTAATATAACAGGAACGACTATAGGGAGGCCCAAATGAAACGAGTAGTTATTCTTATTATTGCGGTATTCTTCGTTTTTATCACTGGATGCGCCGATTATGAGCATTTAGATGAGATAAGAGAAGATGCTCGAGATGAAGGCTAGCCTCCGTCAACTCGATGGTGATCGTCTGCGCGGTGGATCTGCTTTGGGAAAAGTGCGCGGCGTGGCGTCGTTAAGTCAGGGAAAGGAAGCGTCGGCGGACTTGTGAAAGCACTGGCGTTCCGCCGGTGCGGGAAAAGTCGCGCGATGCCACTGGATTCACAGTCGCAGATTTACAGTGTTTTACAAGCCCACTGAGTTCTTCATTCAGTGGGCTTGTGGTATAATGATCATAATGATAACCTGAGATCTGCGGAAGTGCGGCAATAAAAACTGTTTACAGTTATGGAGTAAAATGAGGTGTGAATACATTGGGCACGAACAAAAAACTGAATGCACTTATAATAAACAATATCCGCTGCATCCTTGCGATCATCGTGTGTGTATGCATATGCGGCATGGTCTTTTTCGCCGTTGTGTATCACCTTCTTAAGGAGCCCACCGAGCTGATCCGAGAGGTCGGGTGGCAGTCTTTTCATCTCTTCACCATCCTGTCCAATCTGGTAATGGCAGTGGTGGCAGGAATGTGCGTTCCTTTTGCCATAGACGGACTCAGATATCACAATTACCACCTTCCCAGATGGTATGTGGCGGTGCTTTTTATGGCGACCTGCGGGATCACGATAACTTTTGTGGTCGCGGGCACCGTGCTTTCCTCGGCCGTGGGCTTTTACCGGGTAATGCTTTACAAGCATAATGTCATCATTCACACCATATGCCCGATCCTCTCCATACTGCTGTTCATCTTTCTCAATTGCGACCACACCGTCAAGTTCCGGTCATCTTTTATTGCCGTAATTCCCCTGATGGTCTATGCGGTACTTTATACGTTGATGGTATTTGTGATCGGAGAAGACGCCGGAGGCTGGAGGGATCATTATCAGGTGTATCGTGTGGTGGAGCATCTTCCCATCCCCGTGGTCCTCGTTCTCGTGTTCGTCATAGGGTTTGTTATTGCCAACCTGCTGCGCCTGGCCCATAACGCCGTACATAAGCGCAGAAAGGCGGCGCTCGAGCGCTACTATCAGCAGGCGGATGCTTTTTCCTATGACGACATACAGTCGGCCATCGAGGCACTGGCCAGGATCGACAGACAGCATGACATGGGCGGGGAGCTTACGGTCCCCCGACGGATCCTTGCCATGATGGACAGAAAATACCGGAGCGGCTTTTCCATGAAAGATATGTGCAACATATATGTCGACGAGTATTACCGGACGGAAGCGAAGGGGGGCGGCGGATGAGCGGTTATTACACCTATTACGAGGATGGCTTTTTCGGTTTCGGCCCTCCGGGAACGTTCCGCCCCTACACCCTGATGCATTTTCTGCCGCTGATCATCTGTGCTTTCCTGGTATGGCTTGTCTGGAAAAAACGTGAACCGCTGAGGCACATGAAAGGCGAAATGCATCTTCGTTACGTGCTTTCCTTCCTCATGTTTCTCATGGAGTTTGGCTTCTATATCCGGCTTCTCTACGTGGGAAACACTTATGGTGACTTCACCATGATGACAAAGCTGCCCCTTCAGGTGTGCGACGTGGGAATGATCACCTGCATGTTCATGATCACGAGCCGTTTCCCAGCGCTTTTCGGCATCAATTTCTTTGTCACCCTGTTTGGCGCAACGCTGGCATGCCTGATCCCTCAGACCGTGCTGACCGAAGCGGATCCTTCCTATTTCCGCTATTATCAGTATTTCGGCGAACATCTGCTTCCTATCTTCGGAACGTTTTATATGATCATCATTCATAGGATGAGACCGAGATACCGGGATGTCTGGATAGCCTCGGGAGTGCTCTTTTGCGTGCTTATTCTGGCGGTCCGGATGACAGAGGCCTTTCCGCCTGCCAGCTATATGTTTTTAAGGCTGAAGATACCGTTCCTCCCGGAAAACCTGTATGTGCGGGCAGCGATCTACACAGTTCTGGTCATCGCCGTGTTCCATCTCATGTGGTTCCTGTGGAAGGCGTTTCTGAGAGTCGCGGAGAGGAAGGAACGGAACGGCCGCAGGTAAGGGCTGTTCGCCTGCCGCCTCCCCGGGCAGGTCTCATTCGGGGCAGTCAGACAAGGCGAGGAGGCGCCTGGATCTGTGGATCGGGCCGTTGGAAAACGCCGGCTGACGAAGCCCCTGCAAGCATAGCCTACCGATATCGGAGTCTTGCTCACGCCGAACATGATATTCCCGAAGAAGACTGCCCGATCCATTTTCAGGACAGCGGAGTTTTGATAACAGAATGAAAACGGTGATCTCCAAGCGGGCCTTTCCGATGTGGGATGCCGTCGGGGGGCGGGAACGCTGAGAAATAACGGGCCGGAAAAAGGGAGGGAGCGCATCGCGCTCCCTCCCTTACATAGATGAAGGACTTGAGGTATGGAGATCTTACGGTCAGACCTCGGGGATCTGATAGGGACGGCTGACCTTGCCCCAGAGAACGGCCTTGTGGTAGCCGAGCTTGATGACCTCGAAGAACTTGTCAATATTCTCCAGCGGGGTATCGGCGGGGATGTCGCAGCCGGAGGAGATCATGAAGTTCTCGAACACCATGCACTTGCGCAGCAGGGTCTGGATGTCGATGGCCATCTTGTCCGTGCTGTCGCACATGAACACGGCGGAGGGGCTGATGTTGCCCATGACGATGACGTCCCGGAGCAGCGTGTTGAGCAGCTTCCACATGTCCGCCTTGTCGCCGAAATGGAACATCCGGGCTCCGGTGGCCATGACGGCGTCCACTTTCTTCTCAATGGCGTTGGAGCAGTTGTGATAGCAGAAGACGAACTCGTTGTCCTGCAGCTCGTCGACGATCCTGCGCACGTAGTTGGTGGAGAATTCCTGCATGGGGCCCGCGGACATGAGGCCGGCCAGAGGCTCCGTCATGATGACGCCGTTAGCGCCCATCAGCTTCATGGCCTTGATGTATTTCAGAAGGAACTGGGTGCATTTCTCCAGAACGGAGTGCACCAGCTCCGGCTCCTCATAGGTCATGAGAAGGATCTCGTTCACGTCCATCAGACGGCCGGCCATGGAGAAGGGACCAGTGCAGTTGGCGAACACGGGCCGGTCCGTCACCAGGGTCAGGCTCTTGCCCAGGGCCCGCAGAACCTTGCCGGTGCGCCCGGCGCCGAGCTCGGGGATCTGCAGGGCGTCCGCCTCTTCCTGGGTGGAGACGAGCTGTCCGGTGATGGTGGGGATGCTCATGGAGTGATAGACGCACTGCGCACCGAAGGCTTCCGCTTCCACGGACAGATCCATGTAGGTGGTGGCGAAGGGCATGTCGTAGCGGTCGGCCATCAGCCGCACGCCGAGAGCCATCTCGGAGGAGGAGTTGACCAGTTTGTCCACCGTGATGAACAGCTGCTGCACGGCCGGGTAGGACAGAAGCGGCATGGCTTTCTTGTTCTGCGTCGCGATCTGCTCGCGGATCCAGAGGTCCATATTCATAGTTGTCGTCTCCTTTTTGTAAGATGATTGAAGTGAAATCGGGAGAAAAGCCCCCGTTCATCTGCTTTTTCGATGCCCTTGCTGAAATACCCTAGGGGGGTATTTACAATCTGATGATACCTTAATCCGAAGGCTGCTGTCAAGAGAGGTTTGGAGAACCGGAAGGAATATGAATGTATTTTGGTAACAAGTCCCATCTCACGGTTTCCGGCCGCGTGAGGAAATTGGATAATTTTACGCTATTTATATTATACTGCTTTTACCGCCGCGGGAAAAGTTCTCCGGCCGCATTTTTCAGCAAAAAGAAGGCGAAACCGGAAGAGAAATGCGAACAAAAGAAGAACGAAGCACGATTACCGGGGTCACACGGGAAAAGATGCTGTCTTTCTGCAGGAATCGGGTATATAGTATACGGCGCAGGCGATTTTCAGCACTCCGGCAGATCCCATATCTGTCATGCAACGGAGCCCACCCAGGAGGATAAAATCGAATCGGTATATCGCAGCGGGATGAAGAGCACCGGCTGCATTTTCACCTCCACCGGCAACAATGGCACCGGCTTCGTATATAAGGAAAACTACGTGGTCACCAACGCGCATGTGCTGTTTGAAGCGGAAGACTTCGTCATCCGGGACGCGGAAGGGGCGGAACACGAAGGAACCGTCGTTTTCACCGACGATGGGACGGACATCGCGGTCATACGGATCAACGATCGTCCCGGCGTTTCCGCTGCGGATCCCGGATACGGGGATCCCGCCGCAGGGCGGCATGGCGCCGTCCGGGTTTTACAGACGTGAGGACTGTTTGACGGACGGGACGTGTCATGTTACATTATGGAGCAGAACGAATGAGCGGAAGGAACCGGCCGCAGGGGGACTGACCATGGAGCATACGGATAATAAAAAACTGACCATCTGGACCCGGGGGTTCGTCTGTGCCCTGCTGGGAAATCTGTTTCTGTGCTTTTCCCAGCACTGCGTAAACAGCCTGATCTCCACCTACGCCAGCTTCCTGGGAGCCAGCGCCGTGCTGGTGGGCACCATCGCAGGGCTGTATTTTGCCGTCGCCTGCGCGACCCGTCCCATAGCCGGGCCCGCCATCACCATGGCCAACAAGAAAAAACTCATGATCTGGGTCTACGTGGCCGGCGTGGTCACCAATCTGATCTACGCCGCGGCGGGAAGCGTAGGGGTGTTCATCGCCGCCCGCATCCTCCACGGCCTCCAGTTCGCGTTCGTAGGCTCTCTTGGTCTCACCATCGTCAGCGACAGCGTTCCCCAGGAAAAACTGGGGTCCGCCGTAGGCCTCTACGGAGGGGCCGTCGCGCTGGCCATGGCGCTGGGACCCAGCATGGGCATCGCCCTGCGGGACTGGGCGACGGTCCGCTGGAGTCCGGCGGGAGGCTATACCGCCGTGTTCCTGCTGGCGGCTTTCTTCATGTTCCTGGCGATCATCCCGACCCTGTTCCTGCCGGACCGCAAGCGGCCGGAGCGCGGCTCTCTCGGAGCCTGGTATAAGAACATTCTGGCGAAGGAGACGCTGCTGCCGACGGTGATGCTGGGGCTGGTCAGCATGTCCAGCACCATGTTCAACGCCTACATGGTTCCCTACGCGGAGACGCTGGGCATCCCGAATATCGCCATCTTCTTCACAGTGTACGCCCTCGTTCTTCTGGCGGCACGGCCGCTGTTCGGAAAACTGGCGGATCGGGTGGATACCGCCGCGATCCTGATCCCCAGCCTGATCGTGTTCGCCCTGAGCTACGTGGTGGTAGCGTTGGGGCGGAACCTTCCCATGATGCTGGTGGGCGCGGCCCTGTCCGCCATTGGCTTCGGCGCGGCGAACCCCACCATACAGACCCTTTGCATCCGCACCGTGACGCCGGAGCGGCGTGGCGTGGCCAGCAACACGCAGTATTTCGGCATCGATCTCGGCTACTTCCTCGGCCCCTTCCTGGGGGGCATGATCTACTCCAGAACCAACTACAGCGTCATGTACCTCTGCACCGGCGTCATTCCCCAGATCCTCTGCCTGGTGCTGTTCGTGGTCACCTGGCGCAGCCTGAAAAAACGGCTTTACTGAACGTCAGAGCCTGGCGCACTGCAGCCGCTCACGGAGGATCCCGCGGAAGACGAAAAACGAAGGAGGCGCTTCCTCTCGGAAGCGCCTCCTGTGCGCTTTCCCATGCGGCGGACGCCATGCCGTCGTTTTACAGACAGCGGCGGTAGACCTCTTCGATCATGGCGCCGTCCATCGGTACGGGACAGTTGGCCAGATTTCCCGCGGATACCTTGAGGCAGTTCTGCGTCATCCACGGGATATCCTCTTCAAGGATCCCGAGATCTCCCAGCGTGACGGACAGGCCGATGCGTGACAGAAGGTCCCGTACCGCGTCCGCACAGTCCCCGGCGCCGGTCCCTCCCAGCAGAGCGGACAGACGGGCGAATCTTTCCGGGCTCCCGGGAAGAAGGACTTCCATGGCGGCGGGCGTGAGAGCCGCCAGACCCTGCCCGTGAACGATGTTGCGGATGCCGCTGGCCGGGTGCTCCATGCCGTGGGCCAGCGTGACGCCCGCAGTCCCGATCACCATGCCGCCCAGGGTCGAGGCCAGCGTCAGCTGTTCCCAGGTCTCCATGCTCTCATCTGTGCCGGTGACCAGGGGAACAAGGCTGGAGGCAGCCAGTTTTACGGCCTCCAGGGCCAGAACGTCACTCAGGGGAGTGGCGGCGTTGGCCACGTAGGCCTCCATGGAATGGCAAAGCGCGTCGAATCCGACGGACGCCAGCACCTTTTTCGGAAGCGTGGTCATGCAGGCGGGGTCGACCAGGGATGCCCTGGCGATGATGGACGGCGTCCGCAGGCTCTTCTTGTCCCCGGTGGCCGGATTGGTGAGCACGGCGAATCCGTTCCCTTCGCTTCCGGTACCGCAGGTGGTCGGAATCAGGATCAGGGGAAGGGCGCGGTCTCCCGTCAGACGCCCGTAGATGTACTCGCTGACGTCTCCGTCGTTCAGGGTCAGAAAAGCGACGGCCTTGGCGCAGTCCATCACGGACCCGCCGCCCAGGCCGACCACAACGTCGCACTCGCTCTGCTTTGCGAGCGCAGCGCCCGCCTCGGCGGTGGTGGTCAGGGGATTCTGCTCCACCCGGTCGAACGTCACCGTTTCGACGCCTTCCTTTTCCAGCGATGCGCATACCCGCCCGTACAGGCCGGAGCGCCGTGCGCTGCCGCCGCCGGTGACGAGCAGGGCCTTTTTCCCCCAGAGCGCGGTCTGTTCTCCGGCCCGGTCGACGGCTCCTGTGCCGAAGATCAGGTTTACCGGCAGATGATAGCCAAAATTCATCATGTCGTTCTCCTCCTTTTTCCGTATTATACCACAAATCCGCGGACGGCGCCGCGGACTGGTTTGCTGTATCATAAAGATGCGAACCGTGATATAATACGCTATCGGAAAAACGGACCGGAGCTGCACGGCGGACGGTCGGAGGGACAGGAAGATGATCATCAGAAGATCCACGGAAGAAGACGTCCCGCGCATGATGGAGATCTATGCCCGTGCACGCGCGTTCATGGCGGCGCACGGCAATCCCGATCAGTGGGGGCCGACCAACTGGCCGCCGGAGGCACTGATCCGGCGGGACGTCGCGAACGGGAACAGCTATGTCTGCGAGGAAGAGGACAGAGTCGTCGGCACGTTCTTCTTTGCCTGCGGTCGGGATATAGAACCGACCTACGCGGAGATCGAGGAGGGGCAGTGGCTGGATGGCAGCCCCTACGGCGTCGTGCACCGCATCGCCTCCGACGGTACGGTGAAGGGCGTGGGAACCTTCTGCCTCGGTTGGGCGTACGCGCGATGCGGACATCTGCGTATTGATACACACGGAGACAACCGGGTCATACAGGGCCTTCTGGAAAAGCTCGGATTCGTCCGCTGCGGCACGATCCATGTGGAAGAGGACGATTTTCCCCGGCTGGCCTATGAGAAGACGGACGGAGCGCCGGACGGGAAGGATGGCGCCGTGAACGTCTACAGGAGCCTCGGCTTATACGTTGTCCGGGAGGAGAAGAACGACATCGGGTCCGGATCCTTTATGGACGACTTCGTGTTCCGACTGGACCTCTGAAAAGAATACGGCTGCCGCCGGCTCCGCGGCGGCACGCAGATGGAAAGAAAGCTCTGAGAAAGGCGGGCCCTCTTATGATGCTCTCTGCCGGAAGGAAGACCGTTTCCCTCATACTGAAACTGACCGTGCTCGCGTCCGCGGTGCTGGGAATTATCCTGAGTGTCCGGGGAGGACGTACCGCATTTATGGGTGGCGGAAGCGCGTTCATGTTCTTTACGATCCAGTCCAACATCGCCATCGCCCTCGTGTGCGCCGCGGGGGCCGTCCTGATGATATCCGGGAGAAAGGTGCGGAACGGCTGGTTCTCCGTCAAGTTCGTGTTCACCGTGGCGATCACCCTGACCGGATTGGTGTTCTGTTTCGTCCTTGCCCCGACCATGAAGGCGAAGGCGTGGAACGCGCAGAACATCCTGACCCACGTGACCGTGCCCGCGGCGGCCATCGCGGACTTCTTCACCGCCGGCATCTGCGGGGAACTCCGAAAACGCAGCGTCCTTCTCGTGACGCTGCCCCCTCTGGCTTACGTCATCTACGCCGGGATCGCATATATCGAGGGATGGGAATTCCTGAAGGGGATCCGTTACCCGTACTTCTTTCTGAACTGGGGAAGCCCCGCAGGGGCCTTCGGGTTCACCAGGGAACTGCCGTTCATGGGCTGCGCATGGTGGATCCTGGTCCTGCTCCTCCTGCTTCTCTGTGTGGGACGCATCTATCTCATCCTCCTCGACAGGCTCAGAAGAAGAGCGCTGGAGAGGCAGGGGAATGGATGACCGTCCGATGGGGACGGATCACGAAAAAATCAGACGGCGTCTGACGCCGCGGAAGGAGATAATACCATGGAAATCGCCGTAGTGACCGGAGCCTCCTCCGGCATGGGAAGAGAATTCGTGTTCGCCATCGACCGGGAGTATGTCCTGGATGAGATCTGGGTCATCGCCAGGAGGGAGGAGAAGCTGGCGCAGCTTGCGGCCAGCTGCCGTGCGGAGATCCGAGTGCTCCCCTGGGACCTGACGGACCGCTCCAGCTTCGCAGAATACGAGGCGCTGCTGCGGGAACTGTCCCCCCGCATCCGTCTGCTGGTGAACGCAGCGGGATACGGGCTGTTCGGCTCCTTTGGGGATCTGGAGACGGCAGATCAGCTCGGGATGGCGGATCTGAACGTCACGGCGCTGACAGCCATGTGCCGCATCTCTCTTCCGTTTTTGAGGTCCGGGGACGCCATCATCAACCTTGGCTCCAACTCCAGCTGGCAGCCGGTCCCATACATGGCGGTATACGCCGCGGGGAAGGCCTACGTTCTGAGCCTCAGCAGAGCTCTCGACCGGGAACTGAAGGGGACGGGGATACGCGTGATGTGCGTCTGCCCCGGCTGGGTGAAGACGGAGTTCATGGACCGTGCGGTCCGTGACGACACTGTGAACTATTTCGACCGCTGGTACACGGCGGCACAGGTGGCCGAACAGGCCATGAAGGATCTGAGAAAGGGAAAGGCAGTGTCCATCCTGGGCGCTCCCGTCCGGAACCAGGTGCGTCTGGTGAAGCATCTGCCTGTGAAAACGGTCATGGACGTATGGTGCCGCCAGCAGGGAAAGAAATGATCCCACGGGAGGGAGAGACGATGAAAACATCCTTCGATCCGCTGCTCCAGCGGTATCCGTCCCAACGTTATCCCATCTATGCCCGGGGGGGCATGGTCAACTGCTCCAGTCCCATGGCGTCCGCCGCCGGCCTGGAGATTTTGTGGAAGGAAGGGAACGCCATGGACGCGGCCGTAGCCGCCGCGGCGGCCCTGACGGTCACCGAACCCACGGCCAACGGGATCGGCTCGGACGCTTTTGCCCTGATATGGTCGGAACGGGATGGACGCCTGTACGGACTGAACGCCAGCGGTCCCGCACCGCTTCTGGCCACGGTCGAACGGGTGCTGTCGGATCCCGCGGCAAAGGACGGCAAGATGCCGGTCAGCGGATGGCTGCCGGTGACGGTGCCCGGAGCCCCGGGTGCCTGGGCGGCCCTGAACGGACGCTTCGGACGGCTGACGCTCGCAGAAGACCTGGCCCCGGCGGTGACGTACGCCCGGGAGGGCTATCCCTGCGCCCCCAATCTCGCGGCGACATGGAAGACGGCGCTGGAAAAATACCGGAAGACGCTTCAGGGGCCGGCCTTCAGCGCCTGGTTCCGCACCTTCGCCCCGAAGGGAAAGGCGCCGGAAGCGGGGGACATGGTCGTCCTGAAAGACCACGCCGATACGCTGGAGGCCATAGGGGAAACGGACGCGGGAACCTTCTATAGGGGAGAAATCGCCCGCAGGATTGACGCGGAGAGCCGTCGGTACGGAGGTCTGCTCCGCTATGAGGACCTGGCGGCGTTCGAGCCTCAGTGGGTGGAACCCATCGGCGTGAACTACCGGGGGTACAAGGTCTGTGAGATCCCGCCCAACGGGCAGGGGATCGCCGCTCTGATGGCCTTGAATATCCTGAAGGAGTTCACTTTCGGGGAGAAGGACTGCGCGGAGACGTACCACCGGCAGATCGAGGCCATGAAGATGGCATTTGCGGAGGCCTTCCGTCACGTGACCGACCCGAACCATATGGAGACTGCCGTGGCAAAGTTGCTGGATCCGGCCATGGGAGCGGCGAGAGCCCGGGAGATGACGGACCGTGCACAGATATGGACAAGTATCGTTCCTCCGAAGAGTGGGACGGTGTACCTGTGCTGCGCCGATAGGGAGGGGAACATGGTCTCCTTTATTCAGTCCAACTACATGGGCTTCGGCTCCGGCATCGTCGTGGACGGGACCGGTATCGCCCTGCAGAATCGAGGGGCGGACTTCTCGCTGGATCCCTCTCACGTCAACTGTCTGAAGCCCGGCAAGCGCACCTACCACACCATCATCCCCGGCTTTCTGATGAAGGACGGCCGGCCCGTGGGCCCCTTCGGAGTGATGGGAGGATACATGCAGCCTCAGGGCCATGTGCAGGTGGTCATGAACTACGTGGATTTCGGCCTCGACCCGCAGCAGGCGCTGGATGCGCCGCGGTGGCAATGGCTCCGGAACGGAGATATCGCCGTAGAAGCCCGGTTCGACCGGACGATCGCCCGGGAACTGGAGACCCGGGAGCACAGGATCCGCTATGATCTGGATGTTGCTTCCTTCGGGCGGGGGCAGATGATCGTCCGGCTGGACAGCGGCGTTCTGGTGGGCGGCACGGAGTCCAGGACCGACAGCAATATTGCCTGCTTCTGACGAAAGCGGCGAACAGGAGGAGACCCGGGGCAATCGTGGGATTGCCCCGGGTCTCATTTCGTTATCTGCGGGATCTCCCCATGATCCGCGCGTCCGGACGGCTTCCGGTTCTTACTCCTTGCCGTTCTTTTTCCTGCTCCTCAGGAGGAAGTAGAGAAGCAATACGATCACAATGACGGCAAGGCAGACGATCAGAACGATGGTTCCGGTGCTGAGCTTCTGGGCAGCCTTCCCGGCGTCCTCAGACGGAGCATCCGGAGCGGCCGGCTCGGCCGGAGTCTCGGCGGGTTCCTCCGCGGGAGCCTCGGCCGCGGCGACGTGCACGACGGCGTAGGCGTCGGCGGCGCCGTCCTGCCGGACGACGACGTAATAGTCGCCGGCTTCATCGAACGGCAGCTCGAAGGCCCCGTCAACGGCCGTCACGCCGGTATCCGTCAGAGCGTCGAGCGTGGGGCCGCAGAAGACCTTTCCGTTCATGGCGACGGGCCAGTAGGTGCGGCTGGGCCTGTAGGCGAAGGTCTTGGCGATCAGGGAGACCGTCTCGCCGGGATCGACGGTGATCTCCTCATGGTCGATAAAGCTGGCGCTGACCTGCTCGTGCGCGTCGTCATAGACGTTCATGTAGTAGCAGTTGCCGGGCATCACGGCGGAGGAGCTCTCCAGATAGCCGTTGTCGGAGTTCATCACGTTGGCGTAGAGGATCCGATCCTCTTCCGTCACGCCCCAGTACTGGGTGAAGTAGCCGCGGCTTCCGGTCGTGATCTCGGGCACGGGATCACCGGGATACTCCTGCTGCTGGAGAATGGTGAAGGCGTCCGCCACCGTCATGCCCTCGGTGTAGGGGATGGGATACAGGATCAGCGGCGCGCCGCTCTTGCCGACGACGGCCTCGCTGCCCTGGGTGAGGGTGATGTAGACGCTGCTCTCGTCCCGGTCGACGAGATAGTCGTACCGGGCGGTGACTACGGTGTGGCGGGTGATGTTGTCGAAGGCGACGTCCCAGCCGGTGAAAGCGTAGTGCGCGTACTCGGGAACCTCGGGAGCGGTAGCGCTGCCGCCCTCCTCCACGTACTCGGTCTTGAGGGTGTTGTACTCGACGCCGTCGCGGAACTCCACGTAATAGGGGCCGTTCTCAGCGAGCTTCTCGCCGTCCATGGTGTAGTAATCAAAGGTCAGGGTCTTGTCCGGGTTGATCGTGACGATCAGGCCCTTGCCCAGCGCCCACGCGCTGCCGCCGTACGGGCCGGTGTACTCCTCGTCGGAGATGCAGCCGCCGGACAGATAGGTGAAGTTGATCGGGGCGGTCGTGCCGTTCTCGTCAAGAGTGATGGAGTCGCCGGGGCGGTAGACCATGTCGTAGCTCTCGTCGAAGTCGGAGTGGTTATGGCCCCAGAATACGACCACGTTGGGATACTTGTTGAACACGTCGAGCAGCTTCGCCGCGTTCTCCTCCTTGCGGTCGCCCCAGAAGTGGATGGGGAAGTGGGTCAGGACGAAGATGGGGATATCCGTGGGCGCCGTGCTCAGATACGTGTCGATGCGCTCAATGTCCTCGTCGCTGTAGCCCTGGCTGAACCGGGAGGCGATGGCGCCGGAGCCAAGGCAGTAGATGATATAGTCATCCGTTCGGACGGCCTCACCCATGCGCTTCAGGCGGACGGCGGTCTCGTTCTCATAATTGTTCATGAAGTCGCCGCCGGCGGACGGATACCACTCGTGGTTGCCGAAGGTGTAGACGGCGGTGCCGATCTCGCCGGCGTCCACCTTGCTGTCCATGTAGTCGAGGACGACCTTCACGTTGTCCCAGTAGATCTCCGGCGTGGTGGAGTAGGCGCTGCCGGTGTCGCCCAGGGAGGCGAAGGCGTCGACGTGTCCGATTTTGCCGATGACGTTGCCGTACCACACCTGCAGGTTGTTCTGGTCGTACTCCGTGCTGTAGTGGACGTCGGTGACGACCATGAGGGTGATGCTGCCGTCCTCGTTCTTCACGGCCTGACGCTCCACGCAGGGGATGTCGCTTCCGTCGGGGACATAGACCTCTTCGCGCACGATCTTCGGCATCTCGCGGCCGTAGAGCGTGATCTGGGCGGCGTCGCCCGCCTCCGTGCTCTGATTGAAGGTGTTGGCGGAGGCGTCAAAGGTCAGATAATACAGATTGTGCATCAGGATGGCCTGGGAGCCCGCGTCATAGACGAAGGTCCGGCCCCCGGTGAAGACCATCAGACCCTGGCTTCCGGAGAAGATGAAGATCCCGGGTGTGCCGACGCTCTCGATCGTGTCGTCGGGTCTGGCGGCCCAGACGGCCTCAGCGGGGATCGACGTGATGACGTCGCCGTCGAACGTCACCGGGACGGCGCCCAGTGCCTCGCCGTTGTAGGAGAGGGCGTACGTGGTGCCGCCGCTCTCGGTCGTGATGACGTAGTAATCGTCTTTGACGAAGGCGTCCGTCTTCGCGTAGGTGGGCTTCGGCTCATAGACGGTGATCCGGGCGGCGTCGCCCGCCTCTGTGCTCTGGCTGAAGGTATTGGTGGAGGCGTCGAAAGTCAGGTAATACAGGCTGTGCATCAGCACGCTCCCGGCCGCCGGATCGTATACGAAGGTACGGCCTCCGGTGAAGACCATCAGGCCCTGGCTTCCGGAGAAGATAAAGATCCCCGGGGTGCCGGCACTCTCGATCGTGTCGTCCGGACCGGGGGTCCACACGGCCTCTTTGCCGGACAGCGTGATGGCGCCATCTTCCTCCGTTACGGGGACGGCGCCCAGCGCCTCGCCGTTGTAGGAAAGAGCGTACCTGGTGCCGCCGCTCTCCGCGACGATCAGGCAGTCGAGGCCTTCCGTCAGCCCTGCCGCGGGCGTATAGGTGACCTCGTCGTCAGCCTTCGCCGTCAGCGGAAGGAACGAGCACATGGACAGGACCATGACGAGCGTAAGAAGCCACGCCAGGCCCTTTTTCACGGATCTGGTTCTCATCTCTCTTGTTTCCTCCTGTCAGTAAGAATAATAGGGATCATCAGCAGAAGAATCTCCCATAAATATTCTACTTTATGCAGACGAAGACGCAAGTAGTATCATTTTTTTGACCTGGTAAAGCCGGGTTTACCACCTCCGAGAGGGCAGATATCCATCGGGCGGTATAAATATCCATATGATCGCCCCCGAAAACTTGACGGAAACGGCATTGTCAGAGTACAATAACACGCATACTGTACCCTTGAAGAGCGGCGGAAACATGAAGCTGTCCCGGCATCCGGGGCGGATATTACGGGACGGAACGAAGGAAAAGGCCGTCCGGGGAGGTGCCTCGAGATGATCGACCAGGAAAAGCTGGATGAGATCGAACAGTACGTCAGACGGTGTGTGGACAAAGGTTTCGGAATGCCGGGCGTGGAGATACTCAGTTCCAAGTGGCTGCTTCGGATCCTGTTTCATCTGGGGAGGAAAAGCCCCTGGCGCTTCGGCGCGCTCAAACGGAGGCTGCCCGGCATCTCGAACGCAGCGCTGGCGGCCGCGCTCCGCGAACTGACGGAGCGGAAGCTCGTCCAGCGAAAGCAGTACAACGAACTGCCCCTGCGCGTTGAGTATTCCATCACCGACGCGGGTCGGGAGTTCCTGGAACTGGATTACCAGCTGATCCAGTGGGAGAAGAAATTCTGCTTCGGGTGAACGGACACCCGGACGGACACGCAGAAAGAAAAGAGGTCAGGACCCAGACCGGGGTCTCTGACCTCTTGCTGCTTTGTTTGTATGGGAGCCGCTGCGGGATTCAGTCCTCCGCCAGGAACGTTTCGAGATAGAGCCGGCAGCACTCGGCGGGATCCATGTCCGATCCGCTGTCCTGAAGGATGAAGCCGATCCGCTGAGCGGGGATCACGATGTCCTTCGTTCCGGCCTTGTTTCTTGCGGCCAGGGCCAGCTCCGTCACGACCTGCCGCAGATCCTTTCCTGCGTACGCGGCCCGGTACAGTGCGATGTCCTTCTCCCGGCGGCGACGGCAGCAACTGTTGTGCCCGTGGCGGAGCAGCGTCGCGATGCCGAAGGTCAGGGGCAGGATCGCCGTCAGCGACACCCAGACGGGAATGCGGGTGGCAAAACCGTAGAAATCGTTCCAGCCTCCGTGCTCCTCGCCGATGATGACCACCATGACGAGATAGACCAACGCGTAGAGGAACACGGGGATCAGCGCCAGGAAGGATTCCTTCCGGCGGACCATGTGGCTGTTGACAAAGCAGCAGAACGCGGCAATGGAAAGGACGGGGCAGAGGAAGTGCAGAAAGAAGCGCGAACCGGAGAAGATCAGAACAAAGCCCTTGAAGGGCGCCAGTATGCACAGTGAAACAAGGAAGGTGAGGGTGACGGCCGTGACGGCGACATGCATCAGGACGACCACCCAGTCGGGGAGGTGGTAGTTGTCCGTGCGCAGGCCGTCGACGGTGTAGGGGATGCACAGCATCATGGACAGCCCCATGAGAATGTTGGAATCCACCGTGAACATGCAGAAGGTGCGGATCCCCATGTGGTCGAAGTTCTCGTCGTAGATCGTTACCAGGTTCATGACGACGCCCGCGCAGACACACACGGCCACGACGGCGGCGCTGATCAGCGCGAACAGACACTGGGTCCGGTTGCTCCGGACGGCGGTATCTGTCATGGTCGGTCCCTCCTTTCCGGGGAAGGCGGCGCGCGCCGCCTTTTTTTTGAGTATAGCATGTTTTCTCGGGCTCCTTCAAGAAGAGAGACCTCCAAAGGCAGGATGCATCCGGAGCGGAGAAAAGCGCGTGACTGAAAACCGCTCTCCAAATTGCCAGCATCCCCGTTATCTGTTAAAATGCGATCAGGAGATCCCACGCTCCTTTTTTCACGGGGCGGAAGCCCTCATGAACCGGCAAAGGAGATCTTGAGCAATGAAACTGAGTTTTTACGGGGCAGACAGGTGCGTCACCGGCTCCTGCCACTGCCTGGAAGTGAACGGTAAGAGGATCCTGGTCGACTGCGGACTGCAGCAGGGCAGGGACGAAACGGACAACGCCGTCCTGCCGTTCGAGCCGAAGGAGATTGACAGCGTGCTGGTCACGCACGCGCACATCGACCATACGGGGCGAATCCCCATGCTCGTCAGAAGGGGATTTGCGGGAAAGATCCATACGACCCGCCTGACGGCCCAGCTGATGGACGTCATGCTCCAGGACTCCGCGCATATCCAGGAGACCGAGACCGCCTACGACAACCGCAAGAAGCAGCGGGCGGGGCGTGCGCAGGAGGAGCCGATCTACACGGTGGACGACGCTCTGAAGGTCCGGGACCATATCGTTCCCTGCGAATATGGCGAGACGGTCGAGGTATGCGCGGGAGTGAAGGCCACGTTCATCGACGCCGGTCATCTGCTGGGGAGCGCCTCGATCCTCGTGGAACTGACCGAAGGGGATATGCACAGGACCATCGTGTTCTCCGGGGATATCGGCAATGTCGATCAGCCCATCATCCGCGACCCGCAGACCTTCAGCGGCGCGGATTACGTCGTCATGGAATCCACCTACGGCGACCGCAACCACAGGGAAGTGTGGAGCTACACGGACGAGCTGGCGGAGATCATCGATGAGACGCTGGGCAGAGGAGGGAACGTCATCATCCCCAGCTTCGCGGTGGGACGCACGCAGGAACTGCTGTATTTCATCCGGGAGATCAAGGACGCGCATCTGGTGCGGTCTGTAGAGGATTTTCCCGTCTATGTGGACAGCCCCCTGGCCAGAGAGGTCACGAAGCTCTTCTGCGGAGACCTCAGCGGCTATCTGGACGAGGCGGGGATGGAGCTCGTCAGGGACGGCGAGGCCATGTTCTCGTTTCCGGGTCTGCACATGACGGAGACAACCGACGAATCCAAGGCCCTGAACATGGACAGGACGCCCAAGGTCATCATCTCCGCGTCCGGCATGTGCGACGCCGGCAGGATCCGCCACCATCTGAAACACAATCTGTGGCGCGCGGACAGCGCGGTCGTGTTCGTGGGCTTCCAGGCACCGGGGACGCTGGGACGCACCCTGCTTGACGGGGCGGACCACCTGAAGCTGTTCGGCGACGAGATCGCCGTGCGGGCGAAGGTCGTCAACTTCCTGGGGCTCTCTTCCCACGCCGACCACGACCATCTTGTCGGATGGATCGGCAGCTTCACAGAAAAGAGACCGGAGCACGTGTTCGTCGTGCACGGCGACCCTGAGGTCGCTCCCGCGTTCGCGCAGGAACTGTGTGATCTGGGATACTCCGCCCACGCGCCGCTGTATACGGAGGAATACGATCTCGCCGCCTGTACGCAGCTGAAGGCCGGGGTCCTGCCGGAGCGGAAGGAGACTTCCTCCGGAGACGCCTCGTCCCGGACCTCGCCGGTATACCGGGGGCTGCTGGAAGCGCTGGACCGCCTGACGGCGCTCATCCGCCGGAGCAGGGGACGGGACAACCGATCCCTCACCGCTCTCACCGGGGAGCTGGAGCGGATCACCGAAGAATACGGCTTCGATCCTGAGGAATATGGGAAGAGATAGGGGCAGTGGGGGAACGGTCATGAAAAGAACGTATGTTGTCGGCGGCCAGGTGACAGATATGACCATCAATACACGGATGAGATCAAAGTGAGGTGTGATCGATGGAACTGATGGAACTGATCATGAAAAGGCGGAGCATCCGCAGGTACACGGACGCGGAGGTTTCGGAACAGACGCTGAAATTGATCCTGCAGGCGGGACTCCTGGCACCGACCAGCCGCAATCTGAAACCGTGTGAATTCTATCTGGTCCGGGACAGGGAGACCCTGAAACGGCTCAGCGGCGCCAAGAGCGCAGGCGCCGGGATGATCGCGGACTGCGCGGCGGCGGTCGCTGTGTTCGGCGACGCCGAAAAGGCGGACACCTGGGTCGAGGACTGTTCCATCGCCATGGCCTTCATGATGCTGGCGGCGGAGGAGCAGGGCGTGGGAAGCTGCTGGGTACAGATCCATTTTCGAACGGACGCTTCCGGGAAAGAGGCGGAGGAGAACGTGCGGGAGATCCTGTCCGTTCCGGAAAAGCACCGCATCGTCGGCATCCTGGCGCTGGGGACCCCGTCGGAAGCAGTGGCCCCGCATTCTCCCGAAGACGCAGACTGGAGCAAGGTCCACAGAACATAGGAGGAGTACCGTGCAGTTTATCGTAAGAGCGTATGACGGCCCTCAGATGCTGGAGAAGAGGCTGGCTGTCCGGCCGCGGCATCTGGAGGGCATGAAGAGGATCGCCGATCACGTCGTCTGCGCCGGCGGGCTTCTGGATGATGAGGGGAATATGAAGGGATCGGTGCTGGTGATGGATTTTGAAGATCGCGCGGCTCTGGACCTGTATCTTGCCTCTGAACCCTATGTGACGGAGCACGTATGGGATCGGATCGAAGTGGAACGCATGAACGTGGTGATCACGAACGGAAAACCGAAGGGCTGATCGCATGCGGGTGCTCCGGTCTGCCGCAGCCTGTTGGACACCGGGAACGGACAGGATCCGTCGGTTTGGGGGAATCCGGAGCACCTGGCCGCAGCAGGCGGATCCTGTCGGAAAAAGGGAATTGGGGGACGGTTATGAAAAACGCGTATTTTGCCGGCGGATGCTTCTGGTGCATGACGCCGTCGTTCAAGATGGCCGGGGTCAGCCGCGTGGTGTGCGGGTATTCCGGCGGAAAGGAAGTCGATCCCGTATATGAGGACGTAAAGGCGCAGCGGACCGGGCATCGGGAGACGATCCTGCTGGAATACGATCCCGCCGCTGTTTCCTATGAAAAGCTTCTGGACATCTATTTTGAAAACGTGGATCCCTTTGACGCCGGCGGGCAGTTCATCGACCGGGGCCACTCCTATTCTCTCGCCATATACTATACCGAGGAGCGGGAGAAAACCCTCGCTGCCGCCCGCATCGATAAGCTGGAAGCGGAGTCCGGACGTGCCGTATGCATCGCTGTTGAACCCTTTGACCGGTTTTACGACGCGGAGGAGTATCATCAGGATTACTATCTGAAAAATCCGGAAGATTTTGAAAGGGAAATGGTGGAATCGGGCAGACGCCGGAAGGTGCACGAAAGCGGTTCCACCACGGAAGACACGTGAACCGCGGCGTGAACGGAACGGCCGTGATTGCGGCGGCCGTATGAGACAGCGGACCAGAGGAGGGGGAGAACGGCTGTGAAAAAAGTGATCTTTCTGCTGGCCTGCGTCACGTATGCGTTATTGCTTGCCGGGTGCGGGGCCAGAGTCGAAGTTTACGACGACCAGTCCGGGTATCGCGACCGCATGTCTTTCGGCGGCGCGGGCGCCGGTTCCCGATGGCACAAGTGGGGAATGGACGAAAGCATATGGCCGCAGACGATTTCCGATGAATCCCGTGTCGCGGATTACAAGATGATCCGATACGACCCCTGGGACGTTCAGTATCTCGGTTACCTGGTCGTGGATTATTCGGCTGCCGACTACGCGGCCGAGGTCGAGAGGCTGAAGGCGTATCCGTCGACCGAATACGTCGGGTATTACGGCGTACGGGAAGAAGAAACGCTGGAGCTCCTCGCCATATGCGCCGATGATTATTACGGATTTGTCTACGCCCTGACGGACGGTGTCGGCCGCATCATCTACGCTGAGCAGATCTTCTGCAATTACTTCATGGACATCGATTATGAAAAGTACATGCCGCGGGAATATCTGCTGGACGGTTTTTACGCCAGGCGGGGTAATCCGTATCGAGGACGGCGCCTGAGCGGCACCTGATCGGCGCGGCCGCGCGGAAAAGCGCCGCCTTAGAAAAGCGATCCCACCGCTGAGGCCGGAGGTCCGCATCAGCGGCGGCAGAATGTGCTGCGGAGTGAGGAAGCATGAAATGAAATATGATATCCACCCCGATTTCCGGATCCTGGCGGCGATCCGTCCTCCGCTGAATCGAAAGACCATTCCGCTGATACAGAAAGCGATGGGCCTTCTGTTTTTCGGCCAGCGTTCGGACCGGACCGTCGCTGTCGAACGCGTGCGGATACCGACGGAAACTGGCCGCGCCGTCCGGGCGCTGCTGTACGTGCCTGCAGAGCAGAGAACGGACGGGTGCGTACTGTACTGTCACGGCGGAGGATACGCTTTCCCCGCCGCTCCCTATCAATATGAACTGGCCCGAACATACGCGGCAGGAGCCGGGTGCCGGGTCCTGTTTCCGGATTACCGGCTGGCTCCGGCGCATCCGTTCCCCGCGGCGGCAGACGACTGCTTTGCGGCCTATCGATGGCTCCTCGAAACAGCGGGCGGCCCCGGCGTCGCCGTGTGCGGCGACAGCGCCGGCGGCACGCTGGCCATGTCGGTATGTCTGCGGGCCCTCAATGAGGGGATCCCTGCGCCGTGTGCCCAGCTGCTGACCTATCCCGCGGCGGGAAATGCCGGCGAGACGGAATCCTACCGGAAATATTCCGATACGCCCATGTGCAGCAGCAGAGACATGGAAATCTACGGGCAATGGTACGTACAGGATGAAACGGCAGGAAAGCTGTCTTACCGTTCGCCCATTGAGGCGGATTCCGTCGAAGGAACGCCGGCGACCTACATTGAGACGGCGGAATTCGACGCGCTGAGGGACGGGGCCATCTTATACGCGGAGCGCCTTCGAACGGCGGGAATCGACGTGGAGCTGCACAACACAAAGGGGACAATCCACGGATACGATATGATGCTGAGAAGCGGCATCGTAAGGAAGCTGGTCGGCAAGCGGATCGCATTCCTGGAAAAAGCACTTCTGCCGAAATGCCCGGCAAGATGATCCGACGAAGAGCGGAGGAGCCCGCTCTCCGTCGAACAAGCCCGACTGCGATCCGATGGCCCTTCGGCCGGCAGCAGAAGTCAGAAGCGGAGGAAGGAGAACCGGAGCGTGGGACAGATCGTCATTCATGTGGATATGGACGCTTTCTTCGCCGCGGTGGAGATCCGGGACGACCCGTCGCTGCGCGGCAGGCCGCTGATCATCGGGGCGCTGCCTCACGAACGCGGCGTAGTTGCGACCTGCAGTTATGAAGCCCGCAGATACGGCGTCCGCTCCGCCATGAACATCCGGGAAGCCTGGCGCCTGTGTCCGAACGGCGTATACATGCATCCGAATATGGAAAAGTACCGGGCCGTTTCGGAACAGCTGCACGGGATATGGCGGGAGTATTCGTCCGCCCTGGAAGCGATCGCCTTCGACGAGGCCTATCTGGACGTGACGGAGCGGGCCGGAGATTTTGAGGGAGCGATGAAGATCGGGCAGGAGATCCGACAGCGCGTACGCGATGAACTGAGACTCAGCTGCTCGGTGGGCGTAGCCTACTCCAAAACAGCCGCGAAGATCGCCAGCGAGGAGAAAAAACCGAACGGTTTTTTTGTGATTCGTACGTCGGAGGAGTTCGTGCGCCTGATGATCGATCGCGACGTGCGCTCTCTCTACACTGTCGGCGAGAAAACGGCGCAGAAGCTGTACGCTTACGGCATCCGCACGGTGGGGGATATCCAGGAAAGACAGGAGGAGGTCGTCCGCCTGCTCGGGAAACAGGGCCGGTGGATCGCGCGCCTTGCTTTTGGAACGGACGACAGGAAGGTTACGCCTTACCGGCCGGAGGACGCCAAATCCATCGGACGTGAGGTTACGTTCCAGAAAGACGTGGACAGCTATGATCTGCTGAAGGACATCCTTCTGCTGCTGGCTCTGAGCGTGGATCGCCGGGCGAAGAACGTGCGCCTTCACGGCAAGGGGGTCTCTCTGAAGTTGACGTATTCGGACATGAAGACGATCACGCGCTCTCAGAGTGTCTTCTCGGCAGATTCCGCTGTGGATATCTACCGGAGCGCGTCTGCGATGCTGGAACAGGTGGAACGCCGCCCGGTCCGGCTGATCGGAACGGGGATCCATCATCTGTTCAGCGACGATGAGCGGCAGATGACGCTGGACGATATCCTCCCGGATTCCGCTTCCGGGAAGGAGGCGGAACTGCGTGAACTGCTTGACGGACTGCGGGAACGATACGGGCTGGATTTCGCGGGACACCTGGACCAGATCTATCAGGCGGACACGCTCCACAGGACCATAGAGTACATGAGAAAGCACGCGTGAAAAGATATTCCGATGCAGTAAACGTCCGGTCCGGCCGATGGTCATCGGCCGGACCGGCATTTTGGGGAAAACGACAGGGGAAGGATCAGAGACTGAGGCAGGAATATGGAATATGGACGGAAACTGTAAAGATATACAGAAACTGCCTTGGTGGAGCCCTCACGAATTGACAATTATCCACAACGGATATATTATTCTACCAGACGGAGAAACGGGAAACGCCGGTGCTCCGGTTCGAATCCTTCCCGAAAACGGAGGAATGCTGAATGCTTACATTACGTGAAAACGCCATGGCGATCTACCATCATGAGCAGCCGGATTTTTACGGAGATCTGATGGACGCGGTGCAGCTGCTGCCGCATCCGGAGATGGGAAGCACCATGATCCCGCAGGACGGCCTTGAACACAAGGACGCCTGGGGAACGGTGTATATTTTCAAGCCCGGCGCGCCCGGCGCCCATCCCCACGTGACGAAGGAGAACGCCGTCATCAAGGATATCGAGCACTGGCAGGATGATCTGGTAGTGCCCCCGTACAAGGATCTGGACTGGAGCCTCGGAAAGAAAGTGGTTTCCGAGATGGACAGGAACGAGAAGATGGCGTGCGTCATGCTCGGCGGAGGCCTGTTCGAACGTTCCCACCACCTGATGGGCATGGAAACGGCGCTGTGCAATTATCTGGAGTATCCAGAAGAAATGGCGGCGCTTCTGCGCGTGATCGCCGATTATAAGATCGGATATATCCGCGAAATGGGGAAGGAACTCCATCCGGACATCATCTTCTACCATGACGACTGGGGAAGCAAGCAGAACGTGTTTCTTCCGCCCCCGGTATGGCGGGAGATCATCAAGCCCCTCCAGCAGGAGATCTCAGACGCCATCCACGAAGCGGGTATGATCTACATGCATCATGCGGACTGCATCTGTCAGCCGATCGTTACGGACATGGTGGAGATCGGGATCGACATCTGGCAGGGCGTGATCGCTCAGAACGACATCGTCGAGATCCAACGCATAACGGAAGGAAAGCTGGCGATGGTGGGCGGCATCGACGGCCCGAAGGTTGACATAGCAAACATCACGGAGGAGGAGATCCGTGCGGAAGTCCGACGGGCGATCGATACGTACTGTCCGGCCGGACGCTTCTTCCCGTCGATCCCGAACGGCGTATGCTATCGCCCGTGGAACGATTCCATCGTCAAGGACGAGCTGAAAAAGTACGGACGGGAATTTGCCCTGAAGCATCCCATCTGAGAACTGCATTTCATGAACAAGAACCGGGCCTGCCAATTCTTCGGCAGGCCTTTTTTTGCTGTGCGAAAAGCATTTTTGATGGGACTAATGTTTTGCACTCGTGCCGAGAGCAGATACCTGAAGACAGAATAATCGGTTCAGTTTCTTTCAAGAGACCAGATTAACATGCTTGTAGCAGGCCATTATCTTGAATGGCTGGTTTGTATTCCAAGAAGGATTTTGTTATAATTATAAACAAAAGATGAGAGAAAAAGTGGCTGTCGGTATGAGGAATCATTTGGATTTTCGAGTGGTCTTAGGAGGAAAGAGTGAATGAATATTAGTATGAGTATCCTCGCCTATGAGTTGAAAGATCTCCCGATTGAATCTGATATAAAGAATGACGGAATGACAATTCAGGGAATCCGATTTTTTGACGAGGGGAGCGTCATGTCAGATCACTATGTCTACATCAGTGATGAGACTAATGGGAGATCTGCGGATACAACAAGAGTTGTTCTGTCTCACCAAGGAAGTACAATCCGCATTACCGGACCCCGTTTTGAGTCGGTCATTAACCGCGTAAACAGGATATTCGAAAAATACAATGAATGGAGCATCGAACTACGCTCTGCAATGTATAAAGATGATGTTTTTCAACGTGTGCTGGATGTTGCGCATGAAGTATTTGCCACACCCATGTTTTTCGGACATAAAAGCAGAATGGTTTTTGCAATCACACGGCAGTACACAGATAAAGATGTCTATGAAGGATGGGATGAGTTCAAAAAGGAGCTGAGGATCACTCCGCATATTGCCCAGATCATACAAATCCAGGGGTATAAACCGTATATGGATGTTTCACGACAGCAGTCTCTTGACCCGCTGCAGCCGAATGCGACAATCCGTTACCAGCTTCGGACCAATGTTTATTATGAGGGAAGCGTCTATGGCCATCTGTATATTTACGGATATGAAGAAAAGCCAGATGAGGCGATCTGGCAGCTGGCCAAATATGTAGGGGGCATTTTCAGTGAGATACTGAAGTATTACGGGGTTAAGAACACTCTCCGATTTCAGGAAATGTCATGGGTTATCGATGCAATCGAAGGAAAAGAACTGACGCCATATCAGATTACCCATCTTGCCTCTCTGGCGGGAACGGATAGATTCGATTATTATGAGTTATTCAAGTTTGAACTCAACGATAACAAACTGGACAATGCATTATTGTGGCTTGTTGACCAGTTGGATTCTTTAGATCATACCCTGTCCCTCCCATACGGGAGTGCTGTCGTAATGCTGAGGTATTGCACACAGGGAGAAGATCAGTCAGAATTGCAGCGGCTCAAGGAAATCCTCAGTTACTGCGATTTTGATTGCGGGATCAGTTTTGCCTTTTCGGATATCAAGGATATCGGAACAGCATGGAAACAGGCAGGTATGGCACTGGATTACGCGAAAGAAAGATTTGAAAAGATTCATATGTTCCGGGACTGTGCTCTGCTGGGAATCTCCCGGGAATTTATGGACGTGACCGCGTGGAAGCCATGGATTATGCCTGAGCTGCTCAGTATGGCAAAAGGTGACAGTGAGGGTGGGAAGGAATACTATAATACTTTATCCGCCTATCTGGAAAACGGGTGCAGTCCAACGGCAACGTCAAAAGCACTGTTTCTTCATAAGAATACTCTGTTATACAGGATCAAGAAGATAGAGAGTATTCTGGGTGTGGAGCTGAATGATCAGGCAACAGCAGAATATCTGCACCTGTGCTGCCTGATGCTTGATTATAGCAAATAGACATAGACGCAAAACATTAAAATGCAGCCAGTCGAGGCAATTCGGCTGGCTGCATTTTTGTGTGCTTTGTCGAAAATGCACAAAAAGGCGGGGGGATTATCACAGAAACAGGCACCATTTGTTCATTCATACCGAAGAAAGTCAGCCTTTCCTCCCTTTTTTTCAGATTTGGCGAACATTGGAAACGAAAAACAGAGATGGCATCATAAGGGCAGATAATCGACCAGCATAGTACGGATAATGTAGAAAGGAATCAATTGCTGAGCTGAATAATAACGATTGAGAGGTAAGGATTTATGGGCATATATGTTGTCACCGGTGGTAGCAAAGGTATAGGGGAACAAACGGCTCTGCTTCTCAAGAAAGCAGGTCATAAGGTGATAAATGTTGATATGGCGGATGGTGATATCTGCTGTGATATCGGAGAGGACACAGGACGTGAAAAGGTGGTGCGCACATTGTTTAAGATGTGCCCGGACGGAATCGACGGACTTGTATCCAATGCCGGCATCGCATCCAATGAGAGATTATCGAAGGTGCTTGCGGTCAACTACTTCGGTGCTATCGCAATCATGAAAGGGCTTTTCCCACTGCTGCAGAAAAAGCGCGGGCGTTGTGTCGTAACAGTTTCCGGATCAGTTGCCTATCTGCCTGACAACCGTTATCGGGTAGATAATCTTCTGGTCAACTGTGAGGATGAAGAGCGGATTTCCGCACTGGTCGACACGTTTGATCCTGTGGAAGTGGACAATACCATTTACGGCTCAACAAAGGCTGCCCTAATCCATTGGATCCGACGCACTGCTCCCGCGTGGGCGCTGGGAGGAGTCAATTTGAATGCGGTGGCCCCAGGCGGTGTCAAGACAACGATCATGGATAATGTGAAGAATATGGGAGCCTCACCTGAATTCCTGATGGGATTTCCGGCACCTACTACAGCGAAGGAGGGAAGGCCTATGTATCCGGAAGAGATTGCGGACGCACTGGTTTTCATGGTGTCTCCGGGAGCCCGCGGCATGTGCGGAGAGATTCTGTACTGTGATACGGGAACAGCATGTGTTCTGCATAACGATATTCTCTATTGAATATCCTGCCGCGTTGCCCGGTTTTGCAGTGCTTCCCCTGATAAGTGATCCTAAAACCAGATGAGAGGGAGGAAGAGAGATGTGGAAATACATTGTTAAAAGACTGTTGTGGATGATACCAGTATTGCTGGGGGTGGCTCTGATCGTCATTATTCTGATCGATATCACACCGGGAGATCCCGCGAGGCTGTTCCTGGGTACCCGTGCATCAGCGGAGGATGTTGCCGCCTTTCGGGAGCAGCTGCATCTGAATGACCCAATCCTGGTACGATATGCCAGATTCATATGGGACGCGGTACGCGGAGATTTCGGAACATCTCTGATTTCAGGAGAGCCTGTCCTGAAGGATCTTCTGGTCCGATTTCCGTATACACTGCTCCTTATTTTCCTGAGCGTGCTGCTCGCTTTGGCATTGGGAATCCCTCTGGGAGTATATGCGGCGACACATCAGTACACATGGAAGGACAATGCAGCTATCTTCGCGTCACTGTTCTGCGTATCCATGCCGAACTTCTGGTTCGCACTGGTCCTGGTTCAGATCTTCTGTACAAAGCTTCACCTGCTTCCCAATCTGGGAATTGACTCCTGGAAAGGATGGATCCTTCCCATCGTGTCGCTGACGATCGGCTATACAGCTTCTATTGCAAGACAGACACGGTCCAGTATGTTGGAACAGATCCGGCAGGATTTCGTCATTACCGCACGGGCGAAAGGGCAGACGGAGAGAAAGGTGATCTACAAGCACGCATTGAAAAATGCGCTGATCCCGATAATCATGGTGGCCGGTTCCATGTTCGGCCTCTCACTGGGTGGGGCCATCATTGCGGAAACGATCTTTTCGATTCCGGGAACAGGAAACTATGCAATGATGGCGCTCAACAGGAGAGATTTTCCGGCAATCCAGGGAAGTGTACTGTTCCTGGCAATCCTGTTCAGTGTGATCATGCTTCTCGTCGACATTGTATTTGCCTATGTCGATCCGCGGATACGTTCTCAATACAGTAGCAATATGAGAAGAAAGAGAAAGGAGGATTCCGAAAATGAGCAAGAAGCGTGACAGGAAGAGCAACACCGGGATTGGAGCCGTATGGCACCGGCTGAAGAAGAACAAACTCGCAGTAGTCGGACTGATTATTGTTATTGCGCTTCTGCTTACATCGGTATTGGCACCATGGATCGCTCCTTATTCCTATGATGAGCAGGATGCATCCAGTTCTCTGGTAGGCCCTTGCAAAGAACACCTGCTCGGAACGGACAAGCTTGGCAGGGATATTCTGAGCAGATTGATCTACGGTTCTCAGCAGTCTCTGAAAATCGGACTTCTGGCGGTTGCCATGGCAGCCTGCATCGGCATCATTATCGGATCGATAGCCGGATTCTACGGGGGAATTGTTGACAACATCCTCATGCGCATCCTGGATGTTTATCAGTGTATCCCCATGATGCTGATGTGCATTGCACTTGCTGCAGCTCTTGGAGCCGGGGTTATCAACACGATCATCGCGATAGGCGTATGCACAGCTCCGGGATACGCGCGGCTGCTGCGGGCGACCATCCTCACCGTTCGGGACAAGGAATATGTAGAAGCGGCAAGAGCAGTCAACGCGAGCGATTTCAGCATCATTATGACACAAGTAGTCCCCAATGCGATTTCTCCGCTGATTGTGGAGATTACGATGAGCATCGGCGGAGCCATACTGTTTGTAGCCATGCTCAGTTTCCTTGGCCTGGGGATCCAGCCTCCGACTCCGGAATGGGGCGCAATGCTTTCTGAGGGAAGAAGTTACATGAGAGAACACTCTTCCTTAGTCCTTTTCCCGGGAATTTGCATTATGATCAGTGTCCTTGCGTTCAATCTTCTGGGCGACGGCCTTCGGGATGCCCTGGACCCGCGCCTGAAGAACTGAGGTGAAGCACATGGATAACAACAAACTGCTTGAAATAAAAAACCTTGTCGTTCAGTACGAATCGGATGATTCGGTCGTTCATGCCGTCAATGGCGTAAATCTCTCCTTCCGCAGCGGTGAGACGGTAGGTCTTGTAGGCGAAACAGGGGCAGGAAAGACGACTATCGCAAGGTCAATACTTCGTATCCTCCCGTCCCCGCAAGCGGAGGTCGTATCCGGGGAGATCCTGTTTGAGGGAGAGGATCTGCTCAAACTGAGCGAAAAAGAGATGCGAAAGATCCGAGGCAACAAGATTGCAATGATCTTCCAGGATCCTATGACTGCCCTGAATCCGATCGAACGTGTTGGAGATCAGATTGCGGAGGCAATCAGTCTGCATAACCGCGTTACTCCTGCGGAAGCGGAAGAACGGGCGATTAAGATGCTGGAGATGGTAGGAATCCCTGGGAGCCGGTATTCAGAATACCCGCATCAGTTTTCCGGCGGTATGAAGCAGCGTGTCGTTATCGCGATGGCATTGGCCTGCAAGCCGGAACTTCTCCTGGCAGACGAACCGACGACCGCTCTTGATGTAACCATTCAGGCTCAGGTCCTTGAATTGATGAAAGCGTTAAAGAAACAGCTCAACTCCTGTGTGCTGATGATAACACACGATCTGGGTGTGGTTGCCTCCATCTGTGACTCTGTGGCGGTCATCTATGCTGGAGAGATCGTGGAATACGGTTCCCTGGCGGATATTTTTGATTACGCTTCCCATCCGTATACGAAAGGCCTGTTCGCTTCTCTGCCAAAACTGAATTCCAAAGAACGTCGTCTGAAACCGATCAAAGGTTTGATGCCGGATCCAACCAATCTTCCGAAGGGCTGCAGTTTCTGCGAACGATGCGGCTATGCGAAAGATATCTGCAGGGAAAAGAAACCCGAGACCATAGAGATGTCACCCGGTCATTACGTAAAGTGTTTCCTGATTGAGGAGGTACAAAATGGCTGATCTTCTTGAAGTCGTCGATCTGAAAAAATACTTTAAAACCGGCAGCGGGATGCTTCATGCCGTTGACGGAGTCAACTTCTCGATCGAGGAAGGAAAAACACTTGGAGTCGTGGGAGAATCCGGCTGCGGAAAATCTACGCTGGGACGCACAATACTTCACCTTCTGGACAGCACCGGAGGAAGGATCTTTTTCGAGGGGAAGGATGTGACAAACCCGTCAAAAAGAGAACTGGGAAGACTCAGAAAAGAGATGCAGATCATTTTCCAGGATCCGTTTTCGTCTCTGAATCCGAGAATGTCTGTCAGTGAAGCAATCAAATATCCGCTGAAGGTAGCGGGAGGAATGTCCTCTGCTGAAATGCAGAAGCAGGCGGAAAAACTGATGGATGTTGTAGGACTTGCTTCGCGATATGCAAACGCCTATCCGCATGAACTCGACGGAGGGAGAAGGCAGAGAATCGGGATTGCACGTGCGTTGGCACTTAACCCCAAGTTTATCGTCTGTGATGAACCGGTTTCCGCACTTGATGTTTCCATTCAGGCACAGGTCCTAAATCTGATGCTGGATCTTCAGGAAGAGCGAAAACTCACATATATGTTTGTCACTCATGATCTTTCCGTAGTCAAATACATATCCGATGATATCCTCGTCATGTACCTTGGTGAAGTCGTTGAAAAAGCGCCTTCAGACGAACTGTTTGCCAATACGCTGCATCCTTACAGCAAGGCTCTTCTGTCTGCGATACCTGTTCCGGATATTCACAACATCACACCCGTCATACCCCTGAGAGGAGAGATTACATCTCCGATAGACCCCAAACCGGGCTGCAGGTTTATGGCAAGATGTCCGTATGCCGATGAAGCTTGCAAAAAGAAACAGAAATTACGCGAGCTCTATCCCGGCCATTTCGTCTCTTGCTGTAAATGTGAAGCAATAAACAGCACTGCCAATTAAAAAAGGAGGAAAAAGAATGAAAAAGGATTCTACAGATTTGTATGCCTCTTGATATGCTTTGCTTTGGCATTATCTCTGACAGCATGCGGAAAAGGGGCATCCGGGAAGGATGCCGCAAAGAAAGATACCGTACGGATCGCAACGACGGGAGACGCTGGGTCTCTGTACCCCATGGCGGTTGACGGACTGGGTTTCTTTATGGTACTTGAATCCTATTGTGAAACCCTGTGGTCCATCGACCAGAACGGGGACTTTGCCTGGAGACTGGCGACCAGCATCGAACCAGTTAGCGATACACAGTACCGGATCCATCTGAGAGAGGGCGTCAAATTCAACAACGGCAATGATTTTACGGCAGAAGACGTCGTCCACTCACTCAACGTTTATAAGAATGATCCGATGCGTATGATGTACCTGTCCAGTATGCAGGTCGATAAAACACAGATTATCGATGAGCACACGCTCGAAATATTCTTTGAAAGCTATAATAAGGGATCTCTTCCCATGCTTCAGGGCGTATACATTATGGACGCAGAGTCGGCAGATACGACAGATTGGAATAAGGCACCGAACGGAACAGGCCCTTATGTACTTACAGAGTATACGATCAACAATTCAGTAAAGTTTACTGCGCGTGAAGATGGCTGGTGGGGCGGTGAAATCGGAATCAAGAACGTGGAATTTTATATCATAGAAGAGGACGCTCAGGTGATCACGTCTTTGGAACAAGGGACGGTAGATGTTGTCAATGAGGTCCCTGCCGCTGATGTGGAATATGTTTCGTCTCTTGAAAACTACAATGTGGAGAAGATCGATGCCAAAACGCAGATCATCGCTCAGTTTAACCAGACCGATGCCTCCATTTTCAAAGACAAAAATGCACGTTATGCCGTGGCACACCTGATTGACAAGGAAGCCATGATCGACCTGGCTCTCGAGGACCTTGCAACACCCGCAGTCGCGCCGGTCAGCGTACAGAGCAGCGACTGGTATGACGGACTTGCAAATCTCCATTCTACCTATTCGGAAGGATTCAACATTGATCTGGCAAAGCAGTATGCGGAAAAAGCAGGTATTGCCGGATCTAAGATTACCATCATCACAAATGGTATTCAGTATTATGTGACGATGGCGGAAATGCTGCAGAATAAACTCAAGGAGATCGGCGTCGACGCAGAGATTAAGAACTATGATACAGCGGCCATGTATGAGATCATGTATGACGCATCCAGCGGATGGGACATCATCCTGACCAATACGGGAGGACCGACCGGACTTGGCGCGGATATTATGAGCGGATACATGGGGTTTGCTAACTACGGTCAGTGGTCCGGTCAGGAGTATGACGAGTTCGTCGCCCTCGGTCTGAAAACGCTGGGCACGTCGGACGAAGCGGAGTACAACAAATTGTACAAGCAGATGGTAGAAGACTTCTCTGAAGTCTGCACGTGGTACGGTATCTGTGATCAGACGGCAGCAGTTGCATATGCGAAGGATCTGAATATCACACTTACCAGCTCCTATCTGCACCCCGCGGAGTGGTCATTCAAGTAAAACCAGAGTACAGATCAGTTTCTGACAGTTATCCCTGCTGCATCCGGCAGCAGGGATAACCGCAGAAACCGCTATCGCTGTTGAGAAAAAGGGAATGTCTATGATCAATAAAGTAATGAAAGCCCTTTATGAAAAGGACTATGTCGGACTGGCCGAATGCTTTTCCCCCGAATGCAAGTATATGGATTACTGCCCTTCTCTGAACGGGAATGAAAACTATTTCGTATACGGGAAAGAAGCGGTGGAAATGTTCTTCAGGAATCGCTTTGTGCACAAGCATTTTGAAATTGCATCTCCGAGAGTGGAAGACAGCGACACCGCCACCTTTTTCGGATACTACGATGCTCCGTTCGTATATGCGCGGCTTCGGATCGAAAAACGGGATGAGCAGGGAAAGATTGTCAAGCTTGTCGTAAGCCCGACGTGAGGAAGCATTCTATGATTGTTGCAGTTACAGGCGGATCAAACGGAATCGGGAAATGCACGGTCGGGATCCTGAAGGCGCGGGGACATGAGGTCATCAATATAGACAGATGCAGCGGAGATATCTGCGCAGATATCGGAACGCCCGAAGGACGGAAATCCATCATCCGGGAAATCCACGAAAGATATCCGGAAGGAATCGATGGCCTGATTTCAAATGCCGCAATCGCAGGAATCCCAGGTCAGACGGCCGCAGATGTTCTTTCCGTCAATTATTACGGTGCGGTATCAATCATCGAGGGATTGTTTGACCTGCTGCAAAAACGAAACGGAACGTGCGCTGTTACCTGTTCGGCGAGCATATCCTACGGGCCACGTACGAAATATGTAATTGATGATCTTCTGGTCAATTGCGAGGATGAGGAGCGGATCCGCGAATTCGCTGCTCAGCTGGAGCAGGAAGGACATGCTCAGCTGATGTACGTGACTTCGAAATTCGCTCTGGCAAAATGGGTCAGGAGGAAATCCGCATCGTGGGCGGCGAGGGGCGTCATCATCAATGCTGTAGCCCCAGGAGGCGTAGATACGACAATAATCCCGAACATGAAGACCGGACCGCTGTTTGATGTAGTAACAATGGCGCAGCCAATGCCAACGGTCTATTATGACAGAGACCTGATGCGTCCCGAAACCATTGCCAGAACGCTGGCATTCATGGTTACTCCGGAGGCGAGAGGGAACTGCGGCGCAATCGTTTACTGCGACGGAGGAAGCTGTGCCCTGATCCACCCCGACGTCTATGTCTGATCTCTTGTCAGTATGAATGGACAGCCGAGGTTTATGTGCAGATAAGTTGCAATGCGGCAGCGGTTGTCTGACACATCAACTAAATAATGCAGATTAAGATAAGCCTGTCGATGTTTCAAACACGGCAGGCTTATTGTATAATGACAATGAAAAGGAAAAGAAACTAGTCGAAAAAGAAAAACACTGCTAGTGCCGCATATCTTCTCCTGTGCGCAACGGAACTATTTTCCGGGCAGGGCGTCAAAGAAAACGTACGGTGATAAGATACCGGAGGAATCCGGGTCCACGATCACCGGAAAAAGGAGGTAAACAGATGAAGAAAAAGACAACGGCCGCAGTGTGCATCGCACTTGCGCTTGTAATGATCCTTACGCTGACTGGCTGCGGCGCTTCGATGGCCATATCGGCTCCTACAGCGGAGACACCGCCGGAGATCACGGTCTCCGCCTCTGCCAGCGTGAAGCTCGTTCCGGACAAGGCGACGGTCTCTTTTGGAGTGACGACGCAGGAAACGACCGCGGACGAGGCACAGACGAAAAACAGTGAGGCAGTCCACAGGGTCATGGATGTTCTGACCGGACGCGGGATCGAAGAGAAAAGCATCCGCACGGATTCCTACAGCATGTATCCCCAGTACGACTGGTCACAGAACGGAGATCAGAAGATCATAGGCTATGTCGTTACCACCTCCATGTCCGTTCAGGATCAGGATATAGAGGAGGTCGGAAAGCTTATCGCGGCCTGTGTGGAGGCCGGCGCCAACGACATCAACAGCGTCCTTTTCTTCTGCAGCGGGTACGACGAGGCATACCGCCAGGCACTTGCGCAGGCAGTCTCCGATTCGAGGGCGGAAGCGGAAGTCATGGCGAAAGCCGCGGGAAGGGAATTGGGGGATCCTGTCACCATTGTCGAGGGGTGGCAGGACGCCTCCGCACGGTACGGAAAGAACGTGGATGTTCCCGCAGCCAACGAGGCGGCGGATTCCTCAGCCCCGATATTCCAGCCGGGTGAGACCGAGATCACCGCAAACGTGACGGCGACATACCGGATGAAGTGAGAGGCGTGCCGTCGCATCGGTTACGGAAAAAGAAAAGCAGCTTCTCTTGAAACAGCAGGAGGCGCCCGTTTCGCTTTGGATGCAGGGGCGCCTCTTTTCCGCTATTTCCGACGCCCGCCCTGTGGGAAAACACTTGATTTGCAGCAACAAACAGTCTACACTATCAACATAGTAAACTGATAGGCAAATGCCGGCCAAAGAGCGCAGAGGGAGGAATATCATGGAGGAGAAGAAAAATATGACCCCGAAACCGCCGCGGGATATGGGATACATTCCCACGGAGGAGAATCACGTCGGCGCCGCACAGCGGGTATACGACGATTGCGTCTGGGCGAAAAGGCCAGATCCGATACCGGAGGAGAAAATCTCTGAGACTCATGAGACCGAGGTCCTCATCATCGGAGGAGGCATCGCCGGACTGGCTGCAGGCGCGCGCTGCACCGATCTCGGCCTGCGCTGCACCGTCCTGGAGAAATACCACGGCATCGTAGCCCGCGGGGCTCACATCGCCTGTACGGACTCACCGGTGATGCGTCGGCTTGGGGTAAGCATCGACAAAAAGCAGTTTGCCCGTGACTGGATGCGTATCTGCGGCAGCCGGGTCAATGAGGAACTGCTGTGGCTTTACATCAACAACTGTTCCGATGCGGTGCAGTGGCTCACCGAACTTGGAGGAGACGACGTTGAGCTCCACCTGTTTGGAGGCCGGTACAAAGGGCCGGACTTTACGGAATACGACGGGACCCATTACATGATCGAAAAGCCGGGGAGCGATCGCTACAAACACCGGATGGGCGCTTCCCTGATGTGTGAGATCCTTCAGAATCACTGCCTGGAGGGAAAGGGCAATCAGATCATACGCCGGACGAAGGCACTGTATCTTGAGAAAAACGCGGACGGCCGCGTCGTTGCCTGCGTTGCAGAGGGAGAAGACGGGCTGTACCGCCGCTTTACAGGAGTGAAGGCCGTAATCCTCGCCACGGGCGACATCGGTTCCAATTCCGACATGCTTCGAACCTTCTGTCCTCTGGGGCTCGTACCGAAGCGCAACGGCTATGCGCCTCAGATCCCGGACCCGGATCATCCGGGTTCACGCATCGGGCTGAACACCGGCGACGGGCACCGCATGGCCTACTGGGCGGGCGGACAGTTCGAGACGCCGTCCTGGGCACTGAGCCTTCATCTGCTGGCATATTCGATCTACGTGTTCTTCTTCCTGTTCGTCAACCGGCAGGGCAGGCGATTCATGAATGAGGATACGTGGGTGCAGGCCAAGGCCATCCGCTGTGCCATGCAGCCTCAGGGCGACTTCGCCTATACCGTGTTCGACAACAAGTGGTACCGGGAACTGGGCGAGCGCATCGAGATCACGGGCGGACAGTTTACGGAACCCATCGTGATGGAGTATGGAGATAAGTGGAGCACCGATAACGGCATCGACCGTCAGATCGAGCGCTACGTCGAGCGTGGGACCTGCTTCAAGGCGGATACCATTGAGGAACTGGCGGAGAAAATGGACGTTCCCGTGGATACGTTCAAGGCAACCGTCGAGCGGTACAATGAGCTTTGCCGGATGGGTGATGACGTCGACTTCGGCAAGCGCAGCGAACTGCTGACCAGCATTTCGGAACCTCCCTTCTATGCTCTGAAGTGGGGACCGGCCCTGCTGAACGTTCACGGGGGAATGCTGACGGACACAGCGATGCGGGTGCTGGACGCGGAAAGCCGGCCCATCCCCGGCCTGTATGCCGTTGGGAACGTGGCCGGAGGACTTTACGGCGTGGACTATCCGCTGCTGTGGAACGGCAACAGCCATTCCCGGGCCATCACCTGGGCCAGAGCCGCCGTGGCTGACATTGCTGCTGAGAACTGAAAACAAAGGATACTTCGTAGTATTATTATTTGAGATTATTGGCAAAAACAGGCCCGCCGATTTACGGCGGGCCTGTCTCTGCTTATACTTCAGAAGAGCTGGAATAATACATAAGAAAGATCGGTTCGAATATGCTCAGTGAGTCGCGCTCCATTGATTGGCGTATTTGATCAGAGCCTGGTTTGTGACGGACTGTTCTGCGTTCCTGCCGATCAGGCCTAAAGGCATCGACCCGAGTTCAGGAAGACTGACGGTTTCCAGATAGGGAGATATGTTGTAAATACTGGTATCATCGGAAAACGTGATTCCTTTACCAAACTGCACCATGGCCAGCAGTTCGGTCTGGTCTGATATTACTTCGATTTTCGGTTCAAAACCGAAAGAGAGCGAAAGCGGAAAGAATAGTTCATTTAACGTTCTGTGGTTCTGGGTTATCAGAAATACTTCGTTCTGAAAATCTGAAAGACTCAGAGAATCAACGCCTTTATTCAGGATCGGGTTGTTTCTGGACACCAGAAGATTCTCAATTGTCGTATCGATCCCAATCGTGTGGAAAGAATCGGAACGCACAAAATCCGCCAGGGCTCCGTAAACAAAATCAATTTTCCCATCTTTGAGGAATTGGATCAAATCATTCATGGTAAAGGAGAAATATTTGAGAGAAATGTCAGGATACTCTTCAGTAAATGAGGAAAACATAAGCCGGCCTTTTCTGGAAATATAGTGATTCTGAATAATGCCGATACTTATGCTTGTCTTTTTTACATTGGATATAGCATGCATTTCACTGATTGCATCGCTTAACTGTTTTTGGGAAGCAACAATGCTCTTCCTGAATATCATTCCTGCAGGCGTTAAAGAGACGCCCTTCTGTACCCTGTAGAAAAGCGGAGTTCCCACCTCAGCCTCTAGGCGTGACATCTGGCGGCTGAGGACGGATTCCGACTTGTCCAGAATCTCCGCCGCTTTAGTAAAACTGAGATTGTCAGCTATGACAAGAAAATGCCGCAATACTGTCAGATCCATTATTAATACAGCCTCCTTTGTAAATGGTGTTTTACTGCTTTAAAGATAGTCTTTTGGAGGAACCTAGTCAAGCTTTATGACTTTACAGTCATAAAGCGTTTGATTTTTATGTCATGTACAGAACAGTAGGATTCAATTATATTAAAAACGGCAGGATAAACACGTATATTTATTCATTTAAACTGGAGAAAGGATGAGAAAAGAATGAAGAAGATGAGAAGTATTCTTTGCCTGCTGATGGCAGTACTGATGCTGTTTGCACTTACAGCCTGCGGCGGTGGGAAGACAGACGGCGGTAAGACACCCAGTGGGGAAGACGCTTCCGCCAAATTCAATCCCGGTCCCAAAGGGGACGAAAAGATCACATTGAGAATCGGTACGACAGGTTATCTTGGAAGATTCCTTTCCGGACTGGCTCCAGAAGAGAGCCACTCCGCGTGCAACGCAGTGTTTGATTCTATCTTCAGAGTCGATCCTTGGACGAAGCAGATCAAATCCGACGTTCTTGACGACTGGTACTGGGAGGACGAGCACCATTTCATCATGAAACTGCACGATGGCGTCTACTTCAGCAACGGTCAGAAAGCCACTTCTGAAGACCTGCTCTTCTCCTATGAGAATCATCAGGAACGTGGCTCGAACTACCTCTCCGGCATGTATCTTGATCTCGACAAATGCGAGATCGTTGACGACATGACCGTCCGGTTCTACTGCGAGCAGCAGAATACCCGTATCAGCACAGCATACATCCATCTGTACTGCAAATCCTGGTCCCGTGAGGTCGGCTGGGATTCTCCCGAATGGTATTATCCTGTAGCCTCCGGCGCCTATTATGTCAAGGAATACGTTGCTGACGACTATATGGTCCTGCACGTGCGTGACGATTACTGGAAACACAGCATCGACGAATATTATGTGGAAGAATACTACTACAAGTATTATCCCGAAGCAGCGACTCTTTTCATGGAACTTGAGTTGGGCAACCTCGATCTCTGCGTCATTCAGAGCACCGATTATTCGAGATACATGAGCGAAGACAATTCGGATAAGAATTATAACGTTGTTCTTGACGCTACCGGCTCCACCATGTACATGAACTTCGGCTTTAAGGATCATGACATCTGGTACAATAAGGATCTTCGACTGGCTTTTGCCTATGGCATCAACTGGGAAGAGGTCGGCATGCTAACTCTGGGCGATTTCTATGTTGCCAACAACGGCTTTGCCCCGAAAGAGAGTCCGTCGTATTACGATGCTGGTACGAGAGAATATGATCCGGAAAAAGCTGCGGAATATCTCAAGAAAGCTGGTTATGAGCCCGGGGAGCTCAGTCTTAAAGCCTGCATGATGGATAACGCCTCCTATAAAAACTTCGGTCAGGCGGTCAAGTATTACATCGAAAAGATGGGTGTCAACATAGACATTCAGTATGCCGACGTTTCTGCCTCAATCGCCAACTGGGTACAGGGCGGCTATAACAACGACATCAACCTTCTGTTTGCAGCAGGCGGCGACGCCCGTCAGTGCGTCACCGGATCTCTCAACCAGGCGAACCTGTGGCCGGGCGTAACTTTTGCCTATGTTGATGACGATCATTTCCAGGAGCTTTATGCCAAACTCTGTGATCCGAACACGACCCAGGAAGACATTTACAAGTATGAAAAAGAGATTCAGCAGTACATCTTTGATGAGTGCCTTATTATCCCGTTTGCCGAGATGAATTCTGCGTTCGGTTACGATCAGAGGGTCATCGGCCCCGAGATGGTCAAGGCCATCACATTCAGCAACCGTTATCAGCTGACCGAACTTGGTTTGAGATCAAACTGGGAGAGATATCAGTAAGTTGATAAGTTAAGCGATTTCATAGCTAGGTGAAATGCTGTGGGGGCATAATGATTCATTATGCCCCTACGTTTACAGTATTCTCTGTTCATTATTTGAAAACGCTATATAGTTTAAATTCAGAGGGAAAAGGGTGAAACAGTGGCTAAGTATATCATAAAACGAATCCTCTGGATGATTCCCGTGATGCTGGGCGTTCTGATAATAGTATTTACGATTTCTTATCTGACGCCAGGTGATCCGGTTATTACGATCCTGGGGTCTGGCTATACGCCGGAAAAATATGCTGCCAAAGCGGCAGAGCTCAACCTGGATAAAGGTTATTTTGGACAACTTGGTTCCTATATCTGGGGCATTGTGACGAGGTTTGATTTTGGGAAATCGTTCTACTCCAATCTTTCTATCACCGGCGAGTTTGCCAGACGTTTTCCAATTACCGCCGCGTTGGGTATCTTTGGCTGTATTATTATGGTCGTTCTCGGGTTGCCGCTCGGTATCCTGTCCGCAGTCAAGCAGTACAGCGTGCTGGATTACACGCTTACCGTAATCGCCCTCGTACTAGCTGCGATGCCTGGTTTCGTTCTGGCAATTTTAGGCCTGGTCCTTTTCGGAGTCAGGCTACGTTGGCTGCCAATTACCGGACTGGATACTCCGAAGTCGTGGATTCTACCACTGGCGACGAATGCTATGCCGTGTGTTGCTATGATTATGAGGCAGACTCGTACGAACATGCTCGAGGTCATCCGCCAGGATTACATCCGTACGGCGCGGTCCAAAGGCCTTTCCGAAAGAACGATCCTATGGAAGCATGCCTTGAAGAACTGTCTGATTCCTATCATAACCGTAACGGGCGGCATGGTTGCTATGGTTATGGCTGGTTCCATCATTACAGAGAATATCTTCAATATCAAGGGCATGGGTACGTATATGTACGCGGCGATCATGCAGAGGGATTATCCCATCGTCAATGGGTGCGTGCTCCTGATCGCATTTATCGTGTGCTGCGTCAATCTGATCGTTGATATCTGCTATGCTCTTATCGATCCTCGAATCCGTGCGCGGTATGCAAGCAGCGGGAAGAAACATAAGAAAAAAGCTCATAAGGAGGTGACGTGACATGACGCGCAAGAAGCAAAGAGATGAAAAGCTTGCGGCAAACCTCACTGAGCTGACAAGAAAGCAAGGCCAGTGGCGCGAAGTGTTGATGAGACTGGTTCGGAACAAGGTCGGCATGTTCGGCGCTATCCTCTGCATTGCTCTCGTCATCCTCTGCATAGGTGCCCCACTATTTACAAAATGGGATCCCTATGAACAGGCGGTCATCAATAAGTTCATTTACCCTGGCCGCGAGCATATTTTCGGTACGGATGACTTTGGCCGGGATCTGTGGGCCCGCCTGATATACGGAGGCAGATACTCGCTGCTGATTGCTTTCGGAGCTACCTGCTTTTCTACCTGCATGGGTGTGCTTCTTGGATCCATCGCCGGATATTTTGGAGGCAGGACCGATTTGCTTATTACCAGATTTCTGGATATTCTGCAGGCGATTCCCAGCCTCCTTCTGGCCATTGCCATCTCTTCCGCACTTGGATCCGGCCCGTTCAACACGATGCTGGCTATTTCCATGGGCGGTATCGCCGGCGGTGCCAGAATGATGCGAAGTGTCGTCATGTCCATCCGAGGAAACGAGTATATCGAAGCGGCCAAGGCAACAGGTTCCAGCAATGCCAGAACGATCGCCACACACGTGTTGCCGAATACGATCGCGCCGCTCATCATCAATGCGTCTCTCAGCATCGGAGGCAACATCATGTCTATTTCCGGCCTTAGTTTCATTGGCCTTGGCGTGCAGGCTCCCACTCCGGAATGGGGTTCCATTCTTGCTGTCGGCAAGACCTACATTCGTGATTTCTGGCCACTGGTCGTTTTTCCATCCATGTTTATCGCTATCACCATTTTCGGCTTCAACCTTTTCGGTGACGCACTTCGTGACGCGCTTGATCCGAAACTGAAGGATTGAGGAGGTGCGGTTATGAGTCTTTTAGAGATCAAAAACCTGTCCATACACTTCGTTACCCGCTACAGTGATGTGCATGCGGTGAATGGGGTCGATCTTACGATTGAAGAAGGAAAAACCCTAGGTCTCGTCGGAGAAACGGGGGCAGGTAAGACGACAACGGCCCTCGGCATCCTCAGACTGATTCAGAAACCTCAGGGACGATATGAGAGCGGCGAAATTATCTTCAAAGGAAAGGACCTTCTCAAGGCAACGGACGACGAGATGCGTAGCGTCCGTGGAAATGAGATATCCATGATATTCCAGGATCCGATGACTGCCTTGAATCCCATCCTGACAGTCGGGGATCAGATCGCCGAAGTGATCCATCTTCATGGCAAGTGTTCCCAGGCCGAGGCTAACGAGCGTGCTGTAAAAATGTTGGAAATGGTCGGTATCCGGGCGGAGCGTGCGGGTGAATACCCACATCAGTTTTCTGGCGGCATGAAGCAGCGTGTCGTTATTGCTATGGCGTTGGCCTGCAATCCCAGCCTTCTCATCGCCGATGAACCGACGACAGCCCTGGACGTTACTATTCAGGCGCAGGTTCTGGAAATGATGGCCGATCTGAAAAAGGGGAGAGGAACAGCCATGCTGCTCATTACGCATGATCTGGGCATCGTTGCTGAAAACTGCGATGACGTTGCTATCATGTATGCTGGCGAAGTGATCGAATATGGAACGCTGGAACGTATTTTCCATAATCCAAAGCATCCATATACTCTTGGCCTATTCGGGTCAATCCCGTCGCTTGACAAGGATGAGGAGAGACTGCATCCAATCGAAGGACTTATGCCGGATCCGGCGGCGTTGCCTGCCGGATGTAAGTTTCACGATCGCTGCGCTTATGCGACGGATGAGTGCGCATCGTGCGAGCAGGAGCTTGCCGAAATGGAATCCGGTCATAAAGTCCGGTGTGCCCGTGTGATGAAGGGAGAGATCTGAATGGGTGAACTGATTCGAGTGGAACACCTCAAAAAGTATTTCAATACTCCGGGCGGAAAACTCCATGCGGTCGATGACGTCAGTTTTGTGATAAACGAAGGGGATACTCTCGGCGTAGTGGGCGAATCCGGGTGTGGGAAATCCACGCTTGGAAGGACCGTATTGAAACTGATCGAGCCCACAGACGGAAAGATATTCTACAAAGGAAGAGATATCACAGATATTACTGAAAAGGAGAATAAACAGTTACGGAAAAAGATGCAGATCATATTCCAGGATCCGTACTCCTCCCTGAATCCCCGTAAAACCGTTTCAGAACTGATCGCAGATCCTCTGAAGGCTTTTCATATGCTGGACAAGGCTGGCCGCGCACAGAAGGTGGCGCAGCTTATGGATGTTGTCGGCCTGTCACAGCGCTTTGCTAACTCATATCCTCATGAGCTTGACGGAGGCCGTCGTCAGAGAATCGGAGTAGCAAGGGCACTCTCTCTTGATCCGGAGTTCATCGTTTGCGATGAACCTGTTTCCGCACTCGATGTGTCGATTCAGGCTCAGATTCTAAATCTTCTGCAGGATCTTCAGCGAGACAGAGGCCTCACGTACATCTTTGTAACACATGATCTTTCGGTTGTTCGTCATATTTCTACAGATATTCTTGTCATGTATATTGGCGCCATGGTTGAAAAATGCGGTGCAAAGGATCTGTTTAAGGCACCTCTCCATCCTTATACGAAAGGCCTGCTATCTGCCATCCCCGTGCCGAATATCGACCATGTACGTGAGAAGGTTAAGCTGCAGGGTGAGCTGACAAGCCCAATTGAGCCGAAAGACGAATGCCGTTTCATCGCCCGATGCCCCTATGCCACGGAAGCCTGCAAGCAGCACATGCCGGAGTTTCAGGAAGTTGCCCCCAACCATTTTGTCGCCTGCCACAATGTTAAAACGATCAATAATATGTAGCATTGTTCTGGTACTTCTGTTTATACCGGCAGTTCAAGCATCGGCAGCGGCAGACGAGTCAGCGGTGATAGGAACAGCTTCGTCTATCCTTGTTTCCTCCGGAAAGCAGAACGGGCGGTATGAAGAATGTACGCTGGGGGACGCCGTCGCAGACGCCTTGGTGAGGTTTACCGAAGCCGACCTGGCAATTGTAAACGGAGGCTGCCTGAAGGGAAACATCATTCAGGGTGAAGTAACGGAGGATGAAATTGCCGATGTTATAGAGGATTGTGAAGTTGTGACCATGATGGTCAGTGCCCGCGAACTGTATGAGATGATGGAAAAATGTCTGAGCCACGTATCTTCGGATGGAAAAGGCGGTTATAGCGTTGCTATTTCAGAGCATCCGGCATTTCCCCAGATCTCCGGATTTCGCGTGACGTACAATCCCGCCGACGAACCGTATGCGAGAGTATCCCGCATCACGATAGCCGACAAAGCCCTGGGGAGAAATGACACACAGCTGCTGAAAGTCGCATTGCCGCTGTCACTGGTTGAAGGGGAACTGCAAGGAATCGGAACCAATGTTGTTATAACGGGTAAAACACTGATTTCCCTGATGAAGGAGTATGTTTCTTACGGTATGGATGATTACTACACACCTCCGAAAAGAATCATTCCGCAGGGAATCCATTCGAGCGTTTTTCCGGACAGATACGCGGTTTTTACACTGTTGGCAGTCTGTGCTCTGTTATTTGTTCTTCTGCTTCCACTGGCTAAGAAAATGGATATGTTTCACAAACAAAGTGACGCTAAAAAAGGAGAGTCGTCTGACAAATGAAATATCCGAATCTGTTCAAGCCGATACAGATCGGCAACACGCTGTTTAAAAACAGGATCTTTGCAGCGCCGACAGGGCACCCCCATGTAAGCCTGGAAGGATCTTTCTCAGAAGACGTAATATGTTACTACGAGCGCAAAGCCCAGGGAGGATGTGCGGCGCTAACACTGGGTGAGGCGATTGTTGACAGCAAATACGGTAAGAGGCATCCGCATCAGCTGAGCCTGGACTGCCGGAATTCTCTCCACAGTCTTTCCACGCTTGCTGACAAAGTGACCAGGTACGGCTGCGTGCCGTCCATCGAGCTGCAGCACTCCGGCCTGAAGGCCAACCCAGGCGTTGCAACGCCCAATGTGTGGCCGGGAACGGATATTGTTTACGGGCCGTCTGAATGTGAACTCAACGGTGTTCACGTACAGGAGATGCCGGAAGAAGTGATCTATGAGATCATAGAAAAATTCGCCAATGCCGCTCTGTTTGTGAAAAACTGTGGGTTCGGCATGGTGACTGTCCACGCCGGCCACGGATGGCTGCTCAACCAGTTTATGTGTGAACGTATTAACCGCCGTACGGATAAGTGGGGAGGTAGTGCGGAGAATCGCGCACGTTTTACTGTTGAAGTCTGCGACGCCATACACAGAAAGTGCGGTGCCGACTTCCCGGTAGAAGTGCGTATCAGTGCTTCTGAAGTCGTAAACGGAGGATACACGGTGCAGGAGGGCATTGAATTTGCAAAGCTCCTCGAGAGCCATGCGGACATCATCCACTGTTCCGTGGGATGCGGCCTCTTCCTTGATGAGCTGTACCGCGGGTTCAGTATTACGCATCCCTGCATGTTTAAAGAAGATGGCGTGAACGTCAAATATGCGGCCGACGTTAAAAAACATATTGCAAGCACTCCCATTGCAACAGTGGGAGCGCTGTCTGATCCTGTCATGATGGAAGAAATCATTGCTTCCGGGAAGGCGGATATTGTAGAGATGGCACGCGGCCTGATCTGCGACCCGGATATTCCCAACAAGGCAAGGGACGGACGGGAAGATGAGATAATCAAATGTATGCGATGCTACAGTTGTTTCTCCAACGGCATGCAGAGAGGACATTTCTGGTGCGCGCTGAATCCGGAAACGAACCGTGAGCGTACATTTGCCAGAGTCAGCAGACCGGCGGATAAGAAAAAAGTGCTTGTTGTAGGCGGCGGAATCGGCGGCATGCAGGCTGCTCTGACTGCTTTACAGGAAGGCCATGACGTTATCCTTTGCGAGAAATCCGGTCGCCTTGGGGGTCATATCCGCTGCGAGGAGAAGGTTCCCTTCAAAAAGCATCTGGCCGAATACATCGAACAGCAGGAACGTAGAATTGAAAATTCGTCGATCGATCTGAGACTGAACACGGCAGTTACTCCTGAATATGCTAAGACAATTGGCGCAGACGTGATTGTTGCGGCGCTTGGCGCGAGACCGATCCGGCCCAATATACCTGGAATAGAACACGCAATATTGGCTGACGACGTATATATCGATCCTGATCTCGCGGGAGGATCCGCCGTCATTCTCGGCGGTGGCCTTGTTGGAATGGAGCTTGCCATCTATCTTAATTCTCTTGGGAAAAAAGTAGAGGTTGTGGAGATGGCCTCTTCTTTCAGCCCATTCCCGAATGTGCTGCACGGTCAGGCCATTACCATCAAAATGAAAGAAGAAGGGATCCCGGCGTACTTCTCCACAAAGGCGGTAACGATTGATGAGGGTGGCGTCGTGTGCGATACCCCCGATGGTGAGAGGTATTTCGCGGCAGATTCCGTAATATACGCTGTTGGACAAAAACCGCTGACGGAAGAGACAATGGCTCTCTATGACTGTGCGCCGATGTTTTATCCAATCGGTGACTGTATTCAGCCGAAGAACATCGCGGAGGCCAATCTTGCTGCCCGTTCCGTTGCACAGTTGATCGGTAGGGAAAAGTAACGATTCTTTGGCAGGTGATACTATGAAATATCCAAATCTATTCAAACCAATAATGATTGGCAATACGCTGTTCAAAAACCGCATTTTTTCGGCCCCAACGGGACATCCAGATTCGGTTCTGGGACGCTTGTCAGACGATGTTGTCTCGTATTTCGAGCGTAAGGCACAGGGTGGAGCCGCGGCGGTGACCCTCGGCGAGGCTGTCGTGGACAGCGTTTACGGGAAGGGATATCCTCAGGAGCTTAGTCTGGACAGTCGCCAGCCTGGTCAGGGCCTGGCAAACGTTGCCGATAAGATCAGCAGACATGGAGCGATTCCTTCCATCGAACTTCAACATGCCGGCTTGAAAGCTCGGCCCGGCGTTGATACGCTGGGCGTCTGCAATGGTTCCAAAATCATCTACGGCCCCTCCGCCTGCGTTTATGAGGGGAATGAAGTGCAGGAAATGCCAGAGGATCTGATCTGGGAGATTATAGAAAAATACGCGAATGCGGCCAGATTTGTGCAGGGCTGCGGATTCGGTATGGTCACCGTTCATGCCGGGCACGGATGGCTGATCAATCAGTTCATGTGCGAGCGGACCAATCGACGTACTGATAAATGGGGCGGAAGTGTTGAAAATCGTGCCAGATTCGCCGTGGAAGTCTGTGACGCCATCCATAAAAAGTGTGGCGCTGGATTCCCGGTCGAGGTACGTATCAGTGCCGCCGAGGGTATCAATGGAGGTTATACGGCAGAAGATGGGGCTGCATTTGCCATGCAGTTGGAAGGGCATGCAAATATTATCCACTGTTCGGCAGGATGCGGCGTCCTGAATCCGGAACGCTATCGTACATTCAGCATCACTCATCCCTGCATGTTTAAGGAGGACGGCGTAAATGTCAAATACGCCGCGGAAGTAAGGAAACACATTAAGAATACTCCTGTCGCAACGGTAGGAGCACTGTCCGACCCGGCAATGATGGAGGATATCATTGCTTCTGGAAAGGCGGATATCGTTGAAATGGCGCGCGGATTGATCTGTGATCCAGACCTGCCCAATAAAGCGAGGGATGGACGGGACGACGAGATTGTCAAATGCATGCGTTGTTTCACCTGCTTCTCGAATGGAATGCAGAGAGGACCCTTCTGGTGCGCCTTGAATCCCGAAACGAACCGTGAACGGTCTGTTGCGCGTGACAGTACGCGCCCCGTAACGCCAAAGAAGGTGCTTGTTGTCGGAGGCGGAATCGGTGGAATGCAGGCTGCGCTGACTGCGGAGAAGAACGGGCACGATGTGATCCTGTGTGAAAAGTCGGACCGCCTGGGTGGTCATATCCGCTGCGAAGAAAAGGTTCCTTTCAAAAAGCATCTGGCAGAATACCTCGCGCAGCAGGAGCGGAAGGTGATGAATTCATCAATTGACCTGAGACTGAATACGTCAGTTACTCCGGAATATGCAAAAGAAATTGGAGCTGACGTAGTCATTGCTGCACTTGGTGCCCGCCCGATCAAGCCTGTTATTGAAGGTATCGACGGAGACAATGTGATGCTCGCCGATGATGCGTATCTTTTGCCAGAAAAGGTGGGGGAAAACGCTGTCATTCTGGGGGGAGGTCTAGTCGGTCTCGAACTCGCAATCTATCTGCACTCGCTGGGGAAGCACGTAGATGTCGTGGAAATGGCGGATGGCTTTATTCCCGGTTCCAACATGCTGCATGTACAGGCCATTGAAATCAAAATGAGGGAAGAAGATTTCCTTCCTCACTTTTCCACAAAGGCAAAGAAAATCGACACGACCGGAGTACTGTGTGATACGCCGGATGGTGAAAAGCATTTTGATGCTGACACAGTTATTTATGCCGTCGGACAGAAATCTCTCTCAGAAGAGGCGATGGCGCTGTATGACTGTGCAGGTCGATTCTATCCTATCGGTGACTGCGTCGTTCCCGCTAATATTTCTGAGGCCAACAAAGCCGGGTATTCCGTTGCAAACGATATCGGCAGATTCTGAGTTTTTCTGCAAGAAGAGGACCGCCCTATGGGACGGTCCTCTTATGCTTGGGCTGTGACAGATAATTGCTGTCAGATCATGGAATCGAAAGCAAGACGTTTATACGCTGTATCTGATTGAGCATTAATTAAGCAGCTGACTTCAAAAAACGAAAGGAACTGAGCACTGCCTTTGGCGATGTCGAATTTGAACTTCCAGAGAAGGTAGTTTCGGTTCCTGTTGCTGATATCGAAGACGGTCGAATCCTGTGTTTTCAAACCGGGCAGCAGGAGAAAATGGTATTTGCGGTCTTTCGCCATCACGGCCGGCACAAGTAAGTAAGAATACAGAACTGCATTTGCTGGGGCTTTGTTCAATGCTGAAAACAGAATGCTTAGGACAGATTATTTTTAACGTCACGGAATTCATTAGCTGGGGGCCATGGGAATCTTAAGAATGATGACAAGCCAAAGGAACAAAAAGACCGCAGGAAACAACCGGTCTGACGGGAATCCGCCGGGCCGGTTCAATCTTTCTTTTCCTTGTGATATAATAATTCAAAAACGACGGACCGAACGCAGATTCGGGCAGGGATTCTGACGACATCGCGGCCGGTCCAAAGTACAGAAGAAAACGGGTGATTCTTTTGTCCAGGAATGAAAGCAAACGGCTCCTCATCTGGAGCATTCTCCTCATGGCCATGATCCAGATGCCCAATCTTGCGCTTTCCCCCGCGATCCATCAGATCCATCAGACGTTCTCGGACCGATCTCTTTCGACGGTACAGACGGTGATGAACCTTCCCAGCTTCATTTCACCGTTCGCCGCTGTCGCGACCGCCTATGCCATCGCCAGAGGCGCGGTCTCAAAGAAGCGAGTCATCGTTACGGGGCTGTTCCTGGTGGCGCTGACCGGCGCCATATCCATCTTCGCCCACACACAGTTCTGGCATCTGGTACTGATGAGCTGTGTCCTCGGCCTGGGCATCAGCGGATACCAGTCCCACGGGACAAGCCTGGTCGCAGACAACTTCGCACTGGGCGAGAGGCAGCGGGTCACCGGGTTCCAGACGTCGTTCATCAACGGCGGCGGGATCCTGATGAGCCTCTGCGGGGGACTTCTGGCGACGGTCTCCTGGCACGGCGGCTATCTGATGCTTCTGATCGCCCTGCCCATAGCTGCGGTCGCCATACTTGGCGTACCGAATGTGAAGCTGCCCCGCAGCGATGGGAAAGCCGGTGCCGGGACCGCGGGTGGCAGAGTGCGCCTGCATTCCGATGTCTTTCTCTACGCGGCGCTGATCTTCGTCTTCATGGCGGTCTACAATGTGCTGGGGAGCAACATCTCCACGCATCTGGCTTCACTGGATCTGGGGAACTCCTCCGTTTCCGGGTATACCACGGCAATCCGGATGCTGGGCGGGGCCGTGTTCGGACTCGTGTTCAGCCGGCTGTCCGCAAAACTGGGGGACTTTACCACGATCCTGGGGTTCCTTGCCATCTTCATTGACATGATGATCCTCAGCCTTGCCCGGAGCATCGTTCCGGTCGTCATCGCGGAGTTCATCGGCGGATCCGGCTTCAGTCTGCTGCTTCCCCAGTGCCTGATCTCCATCTCCAAAGTCGTGGACCGGCAGACGTCCGCTCTCGCTACTTCCATAACCTCCGGCATTGCGCCAAGCTTCGGAAGCTTCTTCTCCGCCATGGTTTTTACGAATCTCACCACCGCTCTGTACGGGGATTCCACCGTGCTCAGGTATCGATTCGTATCCTTCGTGGCTCTCGGATGCGCGGTGATCTGTGCCGTTATCTTCACCGTCAGGAAGCGCAGAAACGGCGGGGAAAAGCCGGGCGGATCCGCCTCGTAAAAGACTTTGAAACGCAGCACGTCGTGAAGCATGCTTCAAAAGAAGCTTCTGCTGCATGCAGGGGGACGGTGATGGGATGCCGGCGGGCCCCGCAGAATGCGGGACGCCGGAAAAACCGGCAAACACAGACCCGATGCCGCGTGCTCAAAATATCCTGGATGGAGGAATGCAGATACCATGAAAACTAAAGCCACAGCGAAATTGGCGGTCGTTCTGTTGATCCTGACGCTGCTGTTGAACGTTTCGGCAGCCTGCGGCCGGAGACCGGACCCGATCCCGGCTGATCCTGACGCTGCGGAAGAGGGAGCCGGTGAGGAAAGCACTTCTCCAGCGGAAGACGAGCAGGAGCCCTCCATGCCGGAAGGATCCGAAACTGACCACGGAGAAGCCGGGATCACTGAACTCACCTGTCTTGACGGAGCGGGCACGGTCACAGCTGTGGTCGCGGGCCCTGCAGGAGCAGCGGCCGTCCGTATCGAACCGGCTGGGACGGACGGCCGTCCCGCCGGCATTTATCGGATCGACACGGTTTCCGACACGGTACTGGCAAGGACCGGGGAAACAGATGATCCCGGTTTCCCCATTGGTTTCCGAGGGAATGGAGAAGTCGTGACATTCGACAATGAAAGACAGGTGCTCCGTCGATACGACTCCGGCCTGCAGATGATACAGGAACTGCCTGCCGCAGGTTCCACAGCCTGTTACAGCCAGACCGAGGACGTGGTCTATCTGGTCCGGGAGGGTGATCTCGTGCGCCTGTCCATGGAAGGGAAAGAGGAGACGGTGCTGAGCTTCCGCGGGCAGCGTTACGTAGAATGCGTAGATACGGAAGCACGCACTGCCCTCGTGCTGGACGGGGCGGTCAATGATCAGGCGATGGAAGCGTATATGGTGTATTCCTTTGAAGGGAACAGGGTCTTTTCACACGAGGCCAGCCACGGCCCCTATTTTCTGTCCGACGGTCTTCTTTCCGCCATGGATTATGATGGGATCCCTGATGATGAGACGGGGCAGAAAGGTTCCCTGCTAACCTACGATCCACAGAACGGCTGGAGCGTCCGCGCCAGGGAGATCTCCATTATGAAAGCCTATCGGGCGGTCACCGGAAGCCCCTGCATCTGCTGTACGGAACACATCGGCGAGGAAGGCGGAACGGAGCAGACGGACGTAGCTCTTCTCAATGTGCGTACGGGGGAGATTTTTGACCTCGGCAGCTTTGAAGGAAAGTACGAGACGGCAGCCGCATTTGACCGGGAGGAGGGAAGCCTTCTGGTGTCCGTCTCTTCCGAAGAAGCGATCCGGTTATTTAAGATCGATCCACAGCTCCTGTCCGCTTCGGGAGTTTTGAAAGACGCGCAGATACTGCCCACCCCGGAACCGGAAGCATTCGAACTGCCGGATCATCTGACGGAAGCCGCGACCCTTGCGGCTGAGATCGAAGAGAAGTACCATGTCCGGGTGCCCATGGGGCATGAGATCGAATGCGCAAAAACGGAAGATTACGCGTATCGGTATACAAGTTCGATGGCACCGGAGGAAGAGAAGCGCGTGGTGACGCGTGCGCTGGAGATATTGGACCGCGCGCTGGCGCTCTATCCGGAAGGCTTCTTCGATTATTTCAGAAATGACGACGGAGAGGCCGGCGTACGGTTTCTGCTGGTAGAAGATCTGCCGAGTGAGGGCTCCTCTTTCCATGCCATCGGTTACACGTATCTGACAGGCGCCTGGTATAATATCGCGCTGGAAGCGGATGACATCACTGAGCCTGTGGTCCATCATGAACTGTGGCATGCGGTGGAATCCCTCGCGGGAGTCGAAGGGCGTGCGGTCGGCTATTTCGACTGGAGCCAGATGAATCCTGAGGGATACGAGTATGCACTGGATAAGGAGACCTACCTGGATCAGGAGTACAGTGAGTACATTCTCGGGAATCCCGACCACGAGAAGGTGTACTTTTACAGCAGATACTCCACCGTCAACGACACGGAGGACCGGGCGACGGTGATCGAAGCCCTGTTCTCCCGCGGGAGCGTATCGGAGGGATACGATTTTGTGCGAAAGTATCCGCATCTTCTGGACAAGGTCCGGTATCTGGGAGAACTGATCCGCCCCGTATTTGGGTACGTATACTGGGAGGAAATGATCGGATAGACCTGGCCCTGCGTGTCGGGGGACAAGAAAAGAGGTTTATTATGTCACTGCTGATCTTTATCGTCAGTATTATTCCGGGTGTTCTGATCATTCTCTGGCTCATGCGGCGAAGGAAAGAGGATGAACCGTACAAGAAAAGCTGCAGGTCGGCGCTGGTCCGCGGACTGATCGCCGTTCTGCCGATCGTGGGAGCATCGGCGGTGTTCTTCCTTGTTACCGGTGTTTTAAAACTTACGGTGCTTCGGGATGTGCCGGTACTCATTCACCGCGCCATATATACCTTCATCGTGCTTGCCTTCGCGGAAGAACTTGTGAAGTATCTCGCCTTCCGCCTGCTTTTGAAAAAGAACTATAACGATTATACCTGGGCGGACGTGACTGCGTTTATGGTCATCATCGGGACGGCGTTTGGACTGGTGGAGGACATACCCTACGCCATCGGGGCCAGCCCGGCAATCATGCTCGTGCGCGGGTTCACGATGGGGCACGTGGGATACGCCTTTGTCATGGGATGGTTCTATGGGAAAAAGCTGCATACCGGAAAAAACATCTATGGGATCCTGGCTTTCCTCCTGCCATTCCTGCTTCACGGCCTCTATGATTTTTCCCTGAGCGAGGAGCTTCTTGAGATCAACGATAATCTTGCTGCGATCGGAATTACGCTGGCGGTCTTCGACATCGTTCTGCTGGTACTCATGATCCGGTTCTTCCTGCGCGCGCGAAAAAGAGCGTGTTACAATGAAGCGCTGCGGTCACTGTTCACGAAAACGGAAACTCTGGATGAGAGCGGCATCTCAGGCGGGACGCCGCGATTGGAGTGACCGTTGAGTTACCGATGACCCGAGGGCCGCGCGACAGCCGCCGCCCCGGGCATTCATCAAGTCTATGGCAGAGAAAGGGGCGGCAGGGAACAAACAGGAACTTCATTTCGTCATTATAGGGTAAGCAGGCCGATCACTGGGGGCATGTGTTATGCCATCCGAGCCGGCGAATCCTGCAGAAGACGGGAGGAATTCCAAATGAAGAAAACAGCGTGGGTCATCCTGTGCGCATGCATGCTCTCAGCGATGTTCACCGGGTGTGCACCGGCGGCCAGTACGGAACCGCTTGCAGCGGAAGAGGATGCAGCCGCTTTTGGAACCGCTGAAAAGAGTGGAAACGACGAGACGGGGGAGAAGATGATCGGATTTCGCGCGAAGTATGTACGTACGGACGGATACAGGGATGGGGAGAAGTACCCGAAAACCGTGTGGATCACTTCCGCCAGGGAACTGGAAGAATACTGTGAGGACAACAGAGAGCGGTATTATCTGGAGAGCCGAAAGGATCCAACCTCCGGCCGGTCGATCGGATTCATGGATGAGATCCAGAGATACGATGATGATTTCTTTGAAGCGTTTGATCTCCTTTTCGTCATCCTGGAAGAGGGCAGCGGCTCTGTGAGGCATGAAGTCACGGGAGTGAGGGTCCTCCCGTCACAGAATGGAAAGCATATCCTCCGACCGGAGATCGACCGGCTTGTTCCGGAGGTCGGGACGGAGGACATGGCGGAATGGCACATCATGATAGAGGTCGAGAAGAAATACGGACAGGCGGCATCGGAGAAGGTCGATCCGGTCATTGAAGAAAAGAGAGCCGACGGCCTGCCGGAACCGGCCTGCCGATCGGAGACCGGCGGACACGCGGCGGAAGTCACAGGTCCCTATGGCCGGCTCTCCGTACTTATCCCGGATACCTGGACAGCCGAACCGGCCCCCATGGACAGCGGGAAACTCATGGACGGCCTGTACGGACTGATCCTGAAGCCGACGGACGCCCCCGCCGATCATCTTGAACTGTACTGTACCGACAGCTTCGGGGTCTGCGGAACCGGACTTTCCGAAGAGACACGGGATCTGGCCGGATGCGCAGCCGTCATCGGAACGTTCGACGACCATGCGCACTGGGATTTTGTGGCGTTTCCGAAGGATGGCGCACAGATCGTGGCGCGGCATACGGGCGGTTCTTCCTGGACTGCGGCGATATGGAACGAAACGATGGCCATTCTGGACTCCGTGCAGTTTGACACAGGCGTGGCGGAGGGAGGCGCCTCCCAGTTTATCCGGGAGTCGGAGGCCGATGAGATCGCCGTCGTCATGGAGGTCAGCCGTGTTACGGAAAGCGGACTGACTGTCACGTTCCGCCAGTACGATGAACGGGACGCCGGGGAGCTGATTGTCGGTGAGGGATTCGTACTCTCAAGGCTTGAAGGGGAAGAGTGGACGGAAGTTCCCCCGGTCATAGAGAAAGGCGCGTTCAACGATATCGGGTACCCCATTCCCACTCAGGGCAAGGTGGAGCTGGAAACGAACTGGGAGTGGCTGTATGGAAAGCTCGTGCCCGGTACGTACAGGATCACCAAAACGGTGTGGGAGACCACCGGCGAGGGTGCGTCAAGGGCATACCCGCTGACCGCTCAGTTCATTCTGGCAGGATAAACGGAGAACACAGGATATGGAGCAAAAAGAAAACTCAGCGCTGACCGCGGAAGAATACGAGGAAACTGTCGAACGGCTTCTGGAGGAGCCGTATCATGTGATCGACTTCCTGCCCGTGCAGGTCCCCGCCGACAGCGGGGGACAATACTTCGCAGCAGAGGACTTTTACAGAGAACATACGCAGCGCAGGCGTCTGTACCGGAAGTTTGCGGACATCCTGCTTGGCCTGAACTGCTACCACGATCTGGTCGTTACCGACGGAAGAATCTGGGAAACGAATCCTCCTCCGGGAGAACTATACGGGAAAATCGAAAACTGCCCGGAAAACGGATTTCTGAACATTCTGATCGGGAACGGGGACAGCTTGATTACCCTTACCGGCGGAGATCTTTACCTGACGCTGTACCGCGCCACCGGTGAGCTGCTGCAGCTGACGGAGAAACTGGCGTCCGCCCGGGGACTGTTTGTCCGGGAAGGGAACAGCATCAACTGAACAAAGCCATAAATAATCCCCCCGGTTTTGCATACTCAAAACCGGGGGAAACTGTTTATGGGATCAATTCATGAGAGTGGGATCGGCAGGTCGGCGAAATCGTCAATTACCGAGTTTGGATTCCCACTCTGGACGGCCGCGAACTTGTCGTCAAGCTTCACTCCAAGGATCGGTTTCAGACCGTCACCTCCGTCATTCGATTCCTGCACTTCACTGAAATCAAGGCCGGACTTGAAGTCAAAGTAACAGGAAGCGGGACCATCTTCGCTGGGATAGTAATCGAAAGCCATACCCAGCCCCTTCTCATCATTGATATACCCTGTTGCCTTGAGGGATTTTACCAGGGATCCGGGTACACGATAGAAACCGGCATCCTCAAGAGAGGCAAAATACCCATCCAGATACGCTTCCGCTTCTTCGGAGGAGGGGAATACCATTGAGAGAGACAGAGACGCATTGAGATCGATGCCGTTTCTGGCCTTCTCAAATTTCCTGAGATCCCTGCCGGTATCGTAGGTGTTTATGTCGAGAGCGGGGAAGCCTTCCTTTGTGAGGATCGCGTTTGCTTCATCGGCGCTCAGGCACTTTTCAACCTTGAACAGGAGGATGACGGTCTCTCCATCGTCCTCAAAGTGATACCGGAAGTTGGCTTTGTTATTCTGAGACTGCCAGTAATCGATCCCGGCTTCTTCGTCGCCGTCGATATATACCGGATCAAAGCTGTTTTTCGTGAGCTCTTCGGAATAGGCGTTCAGATACTCCTCTGCTGCCTCATAATCGCTGTAAGTGGCGTAGACGTACAGCACAGTATCATAGTCAAAGAAATACAGCCAGGATTCCGTCGCCTCGTAGCGCGTATCGATGGCGGTGTGGTTGACCAGAGCGTCAGACTCCGGAAGGGCGGGATATCCGAAGGGAGCAACCTGAGCATTGACCGCGTCCAGCCCCTCAAAGGTTGGGAACTCGTAGTATTTCCGCGCAATGATGTTCATGCCGGCGTCATAGTCGACGGAGACGGAGGCGTAGCATTTTGTCTCATCTCTCAGAAGGCAGCGGAAGAAAACCCCGTCTTCAGTCTCAGTTGCCTCGAAGCCAGCTTCCCTGAGCTGGGCGATATAGGCATCAGTATCCTCCTGCGTTGCGTGGGGATCGCGGACCGTGATTTCGTCATCGGTGAGGAAAGTCTCCTCGTTAAGGGTCATCGCATAGCTGGCAGAAGCCGGAAAGGGGATGACCGGATCGTCCACACCGGTAAGAAAGACGGAGTTGAACATGAAGTAATCCCCATAGACCCATTCCGTACGGGGCTCAGGATAGACCGGATCTTTCAGCCAGGCGTCAATACGCGCATCAGGCTGGGCGGTGCCGAAAGTAATGGCGATGTCAATGTCGTCGAAATAATAACGGGCGACCTCGTCATCATCTACCACGCACTGCACATGGGCGACCGTCGGATCCTCCTGATCGAAAGTCAGATAGACTTCATGCATATAGTTCAGGGCAATCTGGCCATAGCCGGCGAAGGATCTGATCTGATCCTTTACGCCGTCGTCATAGGAGACGAACTTCAGAGGATCTTCCGTGTCGTTGTAGAACACATTGTAGATGTTGCCGTCGGAGACCTCGGACGACAGCCAGTGGCTGGGAAGCTTGATCTCCGCGGTTTCCAGCGCCGTTCCTTCTGTCAGGAAGCTGATGTTACGAATGCCGTCGTTCTCCAGAAGGCCCTGGAAGACTTCGTTGTTTGTGCTCCAAACGGCAAAATCGCTGTACATGTCGTCGTCGGCGTAATCAAAGACAACAAGATCATCCGAATAGGCGTCTGTCCTCAGGAAACCCTGGGCTTCCATCACATAGCCGCCGGCTGCGATCTTGGCCAGAAAGCTGTCCATCGCCCTTTCCGAGATATCCGCGGGATTCTCGGGCTCGGGCGCTGGTTCGGGTTCGGGCTCCGGTGTCGTACTGCCGGAGGGTTCGGGTTCCGGCGCCGGTTCGGGTTCCTGCTTGCCGCATCCGGTGCACAGAATGGAAAACACCATCAGAAGCGCCAGTACAAGGGACAGCCATTGGATTCTTTTCATAGTTTTCACGTTATCTCCTTTCCTGTTTTCAGAAATGACAACAAAATAATTATATGCCAGGCCATTTTGTATTGTCAATTTTCACATGCTGCAGTGACAAAGAAATCAATGGAAAAATGGCCGGGTGGAACGTGCCCATATAAGAAAACAGCGAACACCGATCGTAAATGCATCATTTTCGGATGTCGCCTGTGCGCAGGGCACTTTTGATGGTATAATCAACAGCACGGACGGAAATCCCCTTGGACGCATCGTATGGGGGTGCCGATGGCCGGCACATACCGGCAGCAGAAAAGCAGAGGTATTCAGCGAATGAAAGAAAGAAGAGAACACCGCGGAGGATCGGGGGCGCCGCTCATGATCCTGATGCTTGTCATCCTGTTGTTGGTGGGCGGCTGCTCGGAACGCCGGCCCACGGAGCAGGAAATGCCGGATGAAGATCCGTACCCGGGCATGATCGAGGTGGACGTCGGGAACGGGGAGACGCGCTGGATCCGTGCCTACGACGACGTTCCGGTCAATCCGCTGTGTGCCGATCAGTTCAAACCGGCTGACGGAGGCAGCCTCCGCTATACCGGTGACGAATATACCGTCCTGCAGGGGATCGACGTATCCATCTTCCAGGGGACGATCGACTGGGCGGCCGTCGCTGAGGATGGCGTAGACTTCGCCATGCTGCGAATAGGCGGCAGAGGATATGAAAGCGGAGAGATCTATGAAGACGACAGCTTTCTGTCCAATCTGCACGGGGCGGCCGATAACGGGCTTCGTGTCGGCGCCTACTTTTTCTCACAGGCTGTCAACCCGGAGGAAGCGGCAGAGGAGGCGGAATATGTGCTCGGCATCCTGCGGGATCTGCCGGAGGGCAGCGTGACGATGCCCGTCGCCTTCGACTGGGAAATGATAGAAGGGGACGAGGCACGCACCGTAGGCGTGGACGCTCAGACACTGACGTCCTGCGCGCTGGCATTCTGCAGCAGGATCGCTGCGGGAGGATATGAACCGATGGTCTACGCCTATCGCTATCTTGCCTATGATATGTATGATCTTTCCGCACTTCTTCCTTATCCACTGTGGATCAGCACCCTTGACGGCAACCCGGATTTTTACTATTCTTTTGACATGTGGCAATATACGGAAAACGGATATGTGAATGGAATTGAGACCCGCGTGGATAGGAATCTTTATTTCCTGCCGGGATCGGCGCAGGTTGGGCAGAGCGGGGAACAGACTGGGTGACCGGAGGAAACTGAGACAAAACAGAACGGGAAGGGACGAGCACCATGAAAACACTCAAATCGATCATCGGTCTGCTTCTGGCAGTCCTGCTGTTGACCGCCGCTCCTCTCACAGTGTTCGCACAGGAAGGAGAGGACCCGGAGATCTTCGACGACATTCCGGAAGAAAGCCTTTTGGAACAGCCCGGGGAAACCGTTCAGGATCCGTCGGATCTGCCTGCCCGTGACAGTGAAATGATCGGGAACTACACGGATTCGAGCAGGCTCCCGGTTCGCACGGAACTGACCGACGTGTACGGACAGACGCAGAGCGGGGACGCGGACGTTGTGAAGTCCCTGATCTCCTCTGAGGCAAGGCAGGAGTTCTCGTCAGCGATCGATGCGATCGCTGACTTTGAACCGGTCGGAAATGAAGAAGTTTCAACGCTTTTCGGCCGGATCGGGAGTTTCCTGGCAAATGACGGGATCGAGGCCTGTATCAACGGCAACCTGCTGATGGGGGCTGAGATCGGCCTTACGGAGAACAGGGAAGACAAGGTAAAGATCCTCGGGGCAGACACAAACTCCAGTGCCTGGGTCTTTGTCGTGGATAAAGACGCCATGAGCTGGTTCGTCAAAGATGCGGACGGCATGGGCATACCCAACGCGCTTGTTACGATCTCCTTCCTGAACGAAGAGGGGACAAGAAAGACCAGAAGCGTTATTGCAACGGCTGGACATACGCCCGGCATCGCTGTGTTTGACGACCTGCCCGACAGCTTCTTCGGCATCGTGGACATCCAGGCGGAAGGCTACCATGCGGTGTCCATTCTGGATAAGATGATGGGATCCGGGGAGCATTACAGCATCGTTCTCGACGGAGCCATGGAGAACGAACTGTATATCCGAGGAGTGGATCTTGCGGGCAAGGACATGATCAATGAAGAAACCAGCCTTTCTCTGGTGACGCAGGACACGGAAGATCTCAGCCTTCGGGTGCTCGTGACAAAAAACGGGAACGCGCAGTTTCCCGCGTCTATTGATATCCGGTCGGACAATCGGGGCAGTACCGTACTGTCTGTCAGTGAGACCGCGGAGTATCCCTTCGATGGGAACACCCGAATATATACCGCCTCCCGACGCTGGGTGGAGAAGGGGGCGGGCCTGCTGAAGGACGGCGATCAGATCAGCATAGATCTGGGCAGCGTCTCGGTTGCCCTGGAACACACAACGGTAGAAGACGCCGTCGTTACACCGGGGGCCGGCGAGACCGAAGTACCGGTAACCACAAAGAATCTCAGCGGAAACGTTACCGACCGGCTTTCCGGAAGCGGCTTCCTGAACCAGACGATGCAGATGCTGAGAGTTCCGGTCAATTTTGGCATGTTCCCGGACGGGAGCATGGTGCTGATGGCAGCCTACGATATTACTCAGCTCGACCCCAATACCCAGTACAAGTTCAATTCCCTGTTCGCGAAATCCTGGAATCCCAAGGATACCGAGAATCTGCAGAAACCGCTGGAGATCTTTGAAAAGAGCTTCTGGGAGAATACGGAGAAGGTAAAAAAAGGCAAACAGATCCTGGAATCTGAGAATAAGATTAAATGTGTATCCAATTTCAATTATGATTTTTCAATGAGCTTCTCGCTGTATCTGCGGTCCTGCTACAACAAGGGCACGGATGATAATTACGGCACCGGGGGCATCATGTTCTGCGGAAGTCTGACCGGAGGCATCACGGAATATTTCCTTCTTCCCGCCGGCCCGATCGTCATTCCCGCCTATCTGGGATTTGACGGGCATATTTCGGTCAATACGGCGCTCAATGTCAGTTTCGGAATGGATCAGCCGCCGACCGGGCACGATCAGGACAAGGAGTGGAGGTATGCCACCGACGACGGAACGGACGTAAACGCCAGGATCGAGATAATCGTCGGCTGTTCCGTTTTCGGAGGCGTCGGCGTCAAGGGAGTGCTGGGCGTCAGCGCCACGGGATACGTGGACTTTGACATAGCAACGGTGATCGGGAAAGGAAAAGCGGAATTCGGGCAGCCGCACAGCTTCATCGACGTGCTGTACGGGCTGAAGTTCCATTATTATCTTCTGTTTTACAGTGGGACGATCACGATCGATGCGTTGAACGGAGCGGAACGTCTGGACGACAGTCAGGGAGAGCAGGATCTGCTGACGGCGGCGTTTGAGGAGATGGAGCTGACGGACATCCCGTTGACGGAGTGCGCGGAAGACTTCGTCCTGCAGGTGACCGCGCCGGATGAACGGCACGATGAGATGTATACGCTGCAAAACCCGGGTGAAACGCTGGAAGGTAATTCCAGCATCGTACCTGTGGACAAGAGTACATATCCGGATACTCAGCTCCAGTTTGCCGCAACCAAAGACTATACCGCTTTGTTCCGCCTCGCGTCCAACGGACACAGGACCGATATTTATTATCAGCTTCAGAACCGAGAGTCGGGGAATCTGTATTCCGGCCTCTACAAGGTACGGCTCCCTGCGGGTGAGACCCGGTCCGTGACCGAATTTGTCGTGGTTCCCAACCGGACGGACCTCGACGATCCGGAACACTGCAACAAAGTGTACCTTGGGGCGGTGCTGGCGGACAACACTCTTACGGAGGAGAACGCGCGGATGAAAAGCACGGACGTCGCCGCGTTCGTGGTCGATCTGGGTCAGCAGTACACCGTAAGCGCCGTCATCGCCAGTGATCCTTCCATGCAGGGCGAATACTGGTACAGCGCGCCAAGACCGGCAGGACGGGAAGATATCTGCGCCGTCACCTATGCCGCGACCCGGCTGACCGATGAAAACGGCGTTGCCGTGAACGGAGTAAAGGCCCTGTTCAGCGCCGCTCCGGACTATACGTACTATTATCTCTCCTGGGGCGAGGAAAGCGATCCGTCACAGCGCACTTTCCGGAATCTCGGTCAGAACAAGATCCATTCCAGCGGAGCCATCGCTCCCAACGAGCCCAGCTTCTGGACCGTCGACCCGCTGCGGTCCTCAGATAAGTATCTGGTGGTCAGAGGATACGGGGCCAACGGCTATTACGCGGAAGACCTCAGGTGCAATTTTCGAATCGATATCGACGGCATCATCGACAAGCAGGATCTTATCAACGGGAGCCATGCCCTCGATTCGATCATAAGCAACTGGCAGTATCTGAACGGCTGCAACTATTTCATTGCCGGAGACAGCGTATACTGGATGAACAAGGTCGCTTCCGGAACCGGTGCTTCTGATTACCAGTGGCAGGTTGAAAAGGTCGTCAACGGCAGCGGCGTTATATCCGTGGACGATCGTTATGCGATGATCACAAACAACAATCAGTCTGCCGTATATCTGGTCGGCGTAGTCGGAGACTATGACGTGAACGTAGAGGCCGGCACCTCGGAAAAAGGGCATAACATCGCAAAAATCCACACGATCACCACATTCCGGGATGAGACCACAGGAGAGACGACCTGTTCCCTGCACGGCCCTCTGGAGCTCCGATTTGCGGAGGGGGATGCGGTGACCTGCTTTGCTGCCGCTTACAATCCCGAGGAATGTCAGGCCAGCGGACTGACCATCGCCTACAGTTCGCCGGGCAAGGACGGTTCCGACGCCTGCATGATCCGAATGTGGAAACAGAACGCTGACAGAGGTCTGCGGGTGACCCGGGTCGCCATCCCGGATTACCGTGTGATCGCCGGACAGCCGGCGATCGAGGCGTTCGTCACCGTTCGGAACTACGGTTACGGAAGAGAGCGTGCAGTTCCGTATGTGGTACATGACGAGACGGGCAGAGAACTCATGATGACCAACGGAGAGATCGATTTCAGCGGGGAGTCCTATACTTACACGGGAGAGGAAATGTATACAGGGGATTCCCGCGTCGATCGGATCCTGATCCGGCCAAACCCTGACTGGAGCCTGGATGAGGAACATGAGATCCTGGTGGAGGTGAGAAAAGACTACCGATACGACGGAGATCTGGACGATGTGGTGAATTCAGCGGGCCTGACGGCGGACGCCACTGTATTAACGGCGAAAAACACACTTGTCGGAGGAAGGCACTGTATTTCAACGGCAATTGTAAACAAAACGATGATCGGACAGAAACCGCCAGCCGTAAAGGTGGTGCTCGACTATGGAGATGCCGACGTCTCACGGGAGCTTCTGTTCCAGCTTCCCAGCCAGGAAATGCTCCGGGCTTTTGATACGGAGGACGAGACGTTCACGGAACAGGTCTATTATTATGACATCGACATGAACAGCGTCTGGGAGGAAGGGATCAAAGAGGGACTGCGCGGAGCGCGGATCTCCCTCGTGGACGAATACGGCAGCCCGGCATCCGTCGGGACGGTATACCTGAGCAACCCGGCAGAGAAACCACGGGAAGAAGGCACGCCGGAATTCAAGAAACAGAACCTGGTGCTGTCGGGGCAGATCGGGGTGAACTTCTTCCTGGATCTGTCCAGCCTGAGCGAGGAAGAGCGCAGCGCCAGCTACATGGAGTTCACGATCAGCGGCAAGGGAGAC
>JAFWRM010000034.1 GCA_017519975.1 Oscillospiraceae bacterium
ACCACCATCGGCGGCATGATCCCGGAGACGGGGGAGGACGCGACCAACCCCGTATCCTTCATGGTGCTGGAGGCGATGTCCCGACTGGAGCTTCACGAGCCCACCGTATCTCTGCGCTGCACGAAAGACACGCCGAAAGAGATCTGGGACTGCGCCATGGCAACTTCCATGCGTGTGGGAGGTCTGCCCCTGCTTCAGAACGATGAGGTCATCGTGCCCGCATTGATGAGAGAACTGGATTTTGAACTGGAGGACGCACGAAACTTCGCCTTCATCGGCTGCCAGGAGATCACCGGGTCCGGCTGCGATTATCCGGCCCCCAACGGTTCCGCAATGGGTCACAGCGGCATCTACTGGGCCATCGTCCTCGATATGGTCATCAACAACGGCGTGAACCCGATGAACGGGGCAAAGGCTCCGGACAGGGTCTGCTCCGGCTATCTGTACGATTTCAAGACGTTCGATGAACTGAAGGCCGCCTATGAGAAGATGTGCGACTGGATGCTGACCTGGTCGGCGTCCCTGAACAATTATACGGAGCATGAATTCCCACGGCTGTTCCCGTTCCCGAACCTGTCGATCTCGACGGTGGGCTGCATGGAGAGCGGCAAGGACGTTTCCGAGGGCGGCGCCAAGTACAACAGCTACGGCGGTACGGCCACCGGTCTGGCCACGTCGGCGGACAGCCTGACGGCCATCAGGTATATGATCTACGACAAGAAAAAGATCTCCGCCGAGGAGTATCTGAAGGCGGTCCTTGCCAACTGGGAGGGCTACGAATCTCTGCGCCAGCAGATCATCAACGAAGTGCCCCACTACGGCAACGCCGATCCGTACGCCGACGAGCAGATGAAGTACATGATCGACCTGTATTACGGACTGTCCAGAAAGTATCACACGGAACGCTGCAAGGTGTACAAGTGCGGCACCTTCGGCGCTTCCGACCATGTGGTACAGGGTGAGATCACCTGGGCGACGCCCGACGGGCGCAAGACGGGCGATCCGATCGCCGACGCCTCCAGCCCGTGCCAGGGCCGGGACGTGTGCGGGCCCACCGCCGTGTTCCGCTCCTCCACGAGCTTCGATCACAGCCACTTCATGGACGGCATGGCGCTGAACCTGAAGATCCATCCGACGGCGCTGCAGGCCAACGACGGCATCACGAAGCTGGAGGACGTGACGAAGGCTTACTTTGACATGGGCGGTATGGAGGTCCAGTACAACGTCGTTGACGGGAAGACGCTGCGCAAGGCGCAGAAAGACCCGGATAAGTATCACAATCTGGTGGTGCGCATTGCCGGCTTCTCCGCCTACTTCGTGGATATGACGGAGGCCATGCAGGCCGATATCATCTCCCGGGCCGAGCATCAGATCTGAAATGCGGCGCAGGACATAAAAAACGCCCCGGAGCCAGTGCTCCGGGGCGTTTTGATGTCCTGGTCCAGCTCCGGTGATTCTGCGGATCACACGCGCCCGATGTTCCTGGCTATTGCGTATGCCTGCCGGGTGGCGGACAGGATGTTGGCGGGGCGTCCGCAGTCGCCGATGAGATGGAATTCCGGTGCGCAGAAGGCGAGAGCTTCGGCCTCTTCGGCCAGAGGCTTCTGTCCGACGGCAATAATGACGGTGTCCGCAGGGATCTCTTCCCGCCCTTCCGCGGTCTCTACGGTCAGAGAAGCGTCATTCACGGCAACGGCCTTTGTACTCAGCCGCAGATCTACGCCGAGGTTGTCAAGATAGATGCCATAGTACATGAAGGCGACGCTTCGGATGTCAATGCCGGGCCTGTCTGCCATCTCAACGACGGTGACCTTGTGACCAAGCTGTGCCAGCCAGATGGCAAGTTCCAGTCCGACCTGTCCGGCGCCCATGATGACGGCGTGTCCTTTCACGGATCCCACATTCTCCAGAACAGATTCCGCCGGCAGAGCCCTCTCAATGCCCGGGATGGCGGGAATGACGGGCCTTGCGCCAAGGGAAGCGATGAGCACGTCCGGATTCAGTTCCGCCGCCAGTTCAGGGGTCACGGGCGTGTTCTTGCGAACGGTTACGCCATTCACCTCCAGCAGGCGCTCCTGGCGCCTGAGGTATCGGCCGAGATTCTTCTTGAACGGGACCTTCTCCTCGCAGTTAAGAATGCCGCCGAGCCTGTCGGTCTTCTCACAGAGAATCACTTCATTGCCCATCTTCGCGGCCTGAATGGCGGCTTCCATGCCGCCGACGCCGCCGCCGGCTACCAGCACTTTTTTGGGATGGGCGGCTTTTTGCGGCATCATTTTCACGTCAAGTTCCTGACCGATCTCGGGGTTCAGCGAGCAGCGGAAGATGCGATGCTCTCCCACGTTGTTAAAGCACTGCAGGCAGCGGATGCACGGAGCAATCTCATCCTCGCGGCCGCTCCTTGCCTTGATGGGGAAGTCCGGATCGGCCAGCGTCTGCCGCGCCACGTTGATGATGTCCGCACCGCCGGAAACCAGGAACTGCTCCATGTGGGCGGGGTCGGTGAACGCACCGACGGTGGCAACAAGAGATTTTGTCACGTGCTTTTTGATCTCACGGGCGTATTTTGAGTTGCACCCGTCCTCCAGGAACATGGAGGGGTGGACGACGATGAAAGTCTCGTCGATTTCGTGAAGGCCGGCGGAAACGTGAATTATGTCAACTTTTCCGTCGACCGCCTGGGCGATGCGTACGCCCTCTTCGATGTCATAGCCGCGCGGGTCGATCTCGCTGCCGGAAAAACGGAACTCAATGGGCATGGATTCTCCCACGGCTTTTCGGATGGAGTCGATGACAAGCAGAGGAAAGCGCATGCGATTCTCAAAACTGCCGCCCCATCGGTCGGTACGATGGTTGAAGATGTGAGACATGAACTGGTGCAGCAGCCAGCCGTGGCCGGCATGGATGGTGATCATGTTGAAGCCGCACTGTTTGGCGAACGACGCGGCCTTGCCGAACTTGTCCGCCAGGTCGAGGATCATTTCCTCAGGCATTTCTTCGACCCATCCGTACCGGTATTCACCGGCGGTGGGGCCGTAAAGCTTCGTGCCGTAGGTCATCTTCGAGTAGTTGCTGAACATGCCGTCATGGGACAGTTCCGCGGAGGCGACGGCTCCGTTGCGGGTGATGGCGTGAGCGATCTTGGACATATGGTTCAGATTCTCAATATCCGTCATGTCTCTGGTCCAGGGCAGTCCTTTGCCGGTCTCCACGTCAACGATGCAGTCTCCTACGGAGACGGAGGCAAAACCGCCCATGGCTTTGCGCTCATAGAAAGCGACGGCCGCCTCACTGGGATAGCGATCAGGGCCGTCGTTGTAGAAACCCTGAGGGGCGGAGAACAGTCGGTTCCGAAAATACGTGCCTCGAATGCGCAGAGGGGCGAAGAGATGCGGGTATTTGACAGTGTCCATAGAAAGCGCCTCCTTAACAATGTCTGTTTCGGTCATTATCTCACAGCGCAGACACGTTTGCAATCTTCGAATGGCGGGAAGCCTCTCTTGCCAAAGGGGGGTGCCAGAGGTAAAATCTGAGAAGGAAACCATCGGCATCCGAAGGAGGAACGAAAATGGGCGGGAGAGAAACGGAGAGCCTTGAGCGGATCCGGCAGAATGAGGAGAAGATGGATCGTTGCCTTGCGGCACTGTCGCTGCTGCGGACAGCCTGTGCGAAGTGGCGCGCAGTCAGGGAGGATCTCAGCGCGCTGGAAGCCTATTACTGCGGGCCGGAATGGAAGCTTGATTATGAAGCGGATGAGTCGGGGCGGATCCCGGCGGATCTGAAGCGCGGTGTGCTGTCCCAGGATGGGATCGGAGATCTGCTGGATGAATACGACGCGCTTGCCGCGGAGATGCGGGAACTGCTGGCGAAGGATCACGGCTGACCAGAGCAGTTATCCGTGCGGAACAGACGATGATTTGCGGATAAGACAGTAGACAAAAGACTTCCCGTAGTGTAAAATAATTACGTATGCGGCCCCCGGATGATGAGGACCGCCGAAAACAGAATAACAGAACCAACATCGCAGATCGAAGGAATGGAAAGGGAAACGCCCGAAAGGGCGCAGATCCCTGCGGTACCAAGCCGCCGTTACGGGCATGAGCCGTCTGTGCCATTGGAGCATTGCTCCGAGAAGGTACAGGCATCAGGGCGCCCAAAGCCGGAATACTTTTCTCGATCCCGCCTGCAGGGCTCTTGGGGGTGCCTATGCCGGTGTGATGTCTTGTCCATGCCCCCCTGACAGGGGGCTTTTTTGTTGGGCGGCGTGACAGTTCCGATCTGCGAAGAATTCCTGGTAATCCTTGAGGGGATCCGCGGAACGCAGACGCCGTCCGACCGACGCATCAGAGCCGTCAGATGACAAGCCGTCCGGAACTGCCGCCGTGCTTTCCCTCTGATTTACAGACGAACGATTGAAGGAGGAAAAAGCATGAAGAAACGGTTTTTGGCCCTGCTGCTCGCTGTGTTCATGGTGGCGTCTCTGCTGCCTGCAGCCGCTCTGGCAGCGGAGCTGGAAGAGCCATCGGACGCGGCCCCTGCAGAGGAGACCGTAAGTGAGGCTCTTCCGGAAACGACGGAAGACCCGGGAGCGGAGACAGAAGATCCCGTGCCGGTCCGGGCCGAAGAAGCGGAGGAGACAGAACCTGTCGTCACGTCTCTGACCATCACAAACAATACCGGCATGTTCAAGGCGGAAACGGCGTCCCTTGAGACCACGGACGCCGGGACGGTACTTGTGGTCGCCCTCAGCGGTACGGGATACCGCGAACTGTTCAAGGGGACCTATGAGCAGGCCGTCGCCAACGGAGACAACCGCGAGAACTGGATCCACGGCACGACGAATGCTGCCGGAAAATGGGAGTTCCGCATCCCTGTTGCCGAGGGGGAAAGCTATATCCCCGTGGTTGCTATTTCCAACAGCTATCTGCAGAAATACGAACAGGGGCAGAACAGCCTGGAAAGAGCGTTTTATCCCAGACAGATGGAGATCGACTCCGAGGCGGCTGCGCTGATAACGGGGGACTATGAATATACCCAGTCTCTGACTGTTACCAACAACGTGAAGATGTTCAAGGTCAGTGCGGCTTCGCTGCACACCGTTGGAGGTCCGAACAGCAACGGATACAAGGCTGACCTCGTGCTGACGATGGGGAGCGATTCCTTTGACAGAGTCTTCGTCGGTTACGCGGACGACGCGGCGACGGAAACCTCCGTTTCCATCGGCGAAGATCTCCAGGCCGTGATCCCGGTGAAATGGGTGAAGACTTTTGGACAGCCGGAGACCTTGCAGACTCTGATCGGGGAACCGTTCACCATGAGTTTCCACTCCGTGAGCAAGGACGCGTGGTATGAGCGGGTGTTCACGATCTCGGAAACCGGCGGCACGCTGGTGATCGACAGTGCGCCGGCCGCCCAGTACGCGGTCGTTAGCTTCGAAATGTATGACGATGCGGACGGCAGCACTGTGCTTCTTCTTAACCCGACGAAGATCCGGTTCACGGCGGAGGATACCGGAAAGACCCTCGCGGAGAAACTGCTGGGGGCGGAAAACGTCGGCATCAGCGATACCGGATGGATGCAGAGCTTCACCATTGACGGTACGGTGTATTCTCCCGAGAGCATGGAGCTGCCCTATGGCTCCTGGCTCGTCTATCGAAACAACTCTCAGGACAGCACGGGACCGGCAGATTACAAGCCGACCGACGGCGACGTGTATCGATTCATCCTGACGAGCTATGATCCCGTTACATACGCGATGCCTGTTCTGGCAAACGATATGAACGCACTGTACTGGAGCGTTGCGGAGAACACAGGCGATACGACGGCTGCCTATGCGCTGATCCAGAAGGAAGGCGGCGCCGCTCAGACCGACGTCGACGCCATGACTGCGACCATGGCTGTGCCGGGCGGCAGCCACCGCGTACTGATCGACGGCCGTACGGTACAGGTGAATACCGCAACCAATCCGTTTACGTATTACACCATGCTGACGGCGGACAAGACCGCCGCATCTGCCGGGGACACCGTCACTGTCACAGTAGCGGATATTGACGGCGTTCAGCTTCTGGCAGACAGCCTGAAGGCAAGCGGGACGGTGCTGACGAAAGGTGAGGGCAATGCATACACCTTCGTCATGCCGGATCATCCGGTAAGCATCACAGCGGAATTTGATAAAGCTGAAAACGGAAGGCTCTGGACGGCCGCCTTCTCCTATGACGCAGCCGGGGAACAGCCGATCGAACTCAAGCCGGAATTCAACAGCGGCGTTTACGAATACGAGATCGAACTTGCTGAGAGCAAGCTGCCCGAGAACAGTTCAACGTTCTATTTCACCGGTACGTTTGCCGAAGGAGCAAGCGCAAAGTGGTACGCCTACATGAACTACGGCGGATCCGGCATGTATACGGATGCAAACACGGTGACCAGCGGATCGCCCGCTGCTCTTCGAAAGAGCACTTTTCTTGCGTACGGGAACGGCGAAAAGCACCGCCTCGATCTGACTTCACCAGGAGGAACGGTCACGCAGTATTTCTTCCGGATGACTGTCCTTCCCGTTCTGTCTGAACTCAGCGTCAACGGGGCAGGCGTCGAGGGGTTTGCTCCGGAGAAGACCACGTACTCGGTAACGCTGCCGGAATACGCGGAAAGCATCCGGCTTCTGGCTTCTCCCATGGACGATAACAATTACGTCTATCTCCAGGGAGGCACGGTCGACGATGACATTGCGGGCGTTGATACCGTAGTGGGTCTTGCGGCAGGCGAGAATACGATCGTCATCGTCGTCGACAACGACGAAGGACTTACGAATACCTACACCCTGACGGTTACGGTGCCCGCACCGACCACGCTGCCCACGCTGAGCGATCTTACTTTCCGGGCAGCCAGCGGAGCGACCGCAGCGGAACTGACCATGGAGCCGGCATTTGCTCCGGAGGTCAGGGAGTATACGGTATATCTGCCCGACAGCAGCACTTACGCCTATACCTGGGCGACCCTTCCCGAAGGAGAGGAGGGCGCCATCACGCTGGAGTATGCCAACGCCTCCAGCGGGGCCGCCATTACAAAAACGGTCACGTCCGGCGGCAGCGTTTATACGAACAACATGGGCGTTTCCAACTCTGTGGCGCCCGGCAATGACATCACCGTGAAAATCGGCGGAGAAGCGGCTTACACCATCCATGTGCTGCGGCAGGCGACCCTGAAGGCGGGTACTGCCGCAACCGGCGGCCTGCGCATCACTGTTGACGGCGAAGAAGTCACGCTGGATCCCAAATACAACCGCACGGTCTATGAATACGCTTTGAATGCGGATGCCGGTACGGTGCTTTCCGTCATGGCCAATCCCACGGTCGCATCCGCCGTGCTGAATATCAACGGAGCGGCGGCCGAGGCAGGAACGGCGGTCGAGGTAACTCCAGACTGGAGCGGACGTGCTTTTGACCTTGTGGTCAAAGTCGAAGCGGAAGGTGCGCGCAGCGGCGTGTACACCGTCCACCTCAAAGAGTCGCCCGTCTCCCTGACGATCGTCAGGGGACCGGACAAGACCGTATATTCCATCGGCGATACGTTTGATCCTTCCGGTATGGAGGTAAACGCGACGTACGCCGACGGCGCGGTCGTCGCCCTTACAGCAGAGGATTATTCCTTCAGCCCGTCGGGAGCCCTCACTTTGGGCGATACGATCATTACCATCTCGTACGCGGGGCAGACCGCGGAGCAGGCCATCAGCTTCAGCACGGCATTCGACGGAGCCGGGACGGAGAATGACCCGTTCCAGATCAGAACGGCTTCGGACATGCAGACCCTTGACGAGTACGTTGAGAACGGCGAGACCTTCGCGGGCACCTGGGTGAAGCTGCTCAACGACATAACCCTGGCTGAAGGCTGGGGCGGCGTCGGCGCTGCCGGGAAGCCGTTCGGAGGCAATTTTGACGGCGGCGGCCATACACTGACCGTGCCTGCCGGCGGAAAGGCGATCTTTACCTTTGTGCGCGGCGCGCAGATCCATGATCTTGGCGTGTGCGGAGAGAGGATCGAAGATTACGGCCTGATCAGCATTTATACCAGCGACAGCGGCGTTTCTTCAGTCGCGGTGATCGACAACGTTACCCTGAAGGCCGGCACGCAGACGCTGTACTCCGGCTTTATCGGAGGATACGCCAGCGGCACGAACGCAGTCACCATAAAGAACTGCAGGATCGAAGCAGGCGTTATCGTCGGCTATGACAAACAGCAGAGCAACATCGGCGGCTTTGCCGGTGAGTTTAACGGAACGATCGAAAACTCAGTGAGCAGCGCGACGGTTTACGGCGTCGACTACGTGGGAGGCATCGTTGCCAATAAGGGCCAGACCATGGGTGCCTTCAAGGTTGACGGCTGTACTTTCAACGGGACGGTCGAGGCGACCGGCAGCTACGTGGGAGGCATCGTCGGCGCCGGCTACGGCGGGACCCGGTGGGGCATGTCTTCGGGCTGGTCCACGGCTGGCGTCACCATCGATAACTGCACGTCGACGGGCACCGTCAGGGGCGACAAGGGCGTCGGAGGCATCTTCGGCGGAGAAGGTGCGCAGGCACAGGCCTGGGATAACGGGCCGACCTACATCCGCAACAACTCCTTCAGCGGCACGGTATCCGGCAACGCTTTTGTCGGCGGCGACATAGGCTATATGCTGAGCCTGAACAAAAATTCCTTCATTGAGAACAACTATTATTCCTCTGAATGCGGAGCTTCGGCAGGCATCGGAGCCGTCGGAGGCATTGATACGACCGGACATGAAGAAGGCACGATCGATACCGTCTACTACTTCAGTTCCAAAACGTCGGATGAGCGGACGGCCGCGGATATCCGGAATGAGGTGCCGGGACATGCGGTAGAAAACTACATTGAGATCGCCGGCACGTCCAACTCCAAAACGATCGGAAGCAGCGGATACAAGAACCAGTTCAAGGTGGATCACAACCGTACGGACGATCCGCTCGGAAAGGATGCTTTTGATCTTTGTTATACCGATACCGTGAAGGTGACTGTGTCCGTGCTCGGTGACGAAGCGCATAACTGCGAAGAGGACGGCAGAGTACACGGAATGCATAATGGCGGCCTGATCACCTGGGCAGAGGCCAGAGAATATGACGTAGTTGCCGGTTCCACTGCATTTGACGCACTGACGCTGGCGTTTGAGGATGCCGGCATCGAATGTGAATCTGTATTCAACGAGCAGTTCGGCTCTGAATACATCACAGCCCTGACATACAACGGCGTCCGCCTGGCAGAAAAGGGCAACGGCGCGAATTCCGGCTGGCAGTACGCTGTGAACGGACGCAACGCCGACGTCGGCGTATCTCTGTACACGGTAAAGGACGGTGACGTCATCGTCTTTTACTTCACGGACGATTACACGACCGAAGATTACGGCGGAGAATACGACGAGGCGGTAATGGCGGTCGAGGATCTGATCGACGACATCGGAGAAGTGACCGCGGAAAGCAAGGAAGCGATAGCTGCCGCCCGTGAGGCCTACGAAGCTCTGACGGATGAACAGAAGGCGAAGGTAAGCAATTACGAGAAACTCCTGGCGGCGGAGGCTGCCCTTGAGGCCATTCTGGTCCCCGGCCCGCTTGATTACAGCGGAGACGACCTGAAGTTCGTCAAGGAAGACGGCGTGACTCAGTTCGGCATGTACACCGCCCAGCCCGGAACGAAGGTAACTCTGGACGAGGACGGAGAGACTCTGAAAATCGTATTCTATCCCAAAAACACGACCGTCTACAAAGGCATGTACCTGAAGGCCTCCATCGAGGATCGGGATACGTGGAGGGAAGAGAACTACATTTCCGCATCGGCGAGCGGTTCAGGTGAGTACGATGTATACGAATTTACGCTGACGAAGGATATGTGCGGCAAAATGATCGCCGTGGCTCCGATCAAGGCAAAGGACGGCGCGACCACTTCCGCTCAGTATTATCTGGCCATACCGGAGGAAAGCAAGCTGCCGTATTACCTGCCGGCGGATGACGCGGAAGTATATGTAACGATCAGCAACGCAGGAGTTCTTGCGCTGGCAAGAGCGGCGGTCACGGTCCAGGATATCGACTTCGACGGCATTCTGACTTACCATGAAGCTCTTATCGCGGCCCATAAGGCGTATCATCCCTCCGGTGCGGAAGCCTACGGATGTGCCGGCAGCCTGGTAAAAACGCTGTGGGGCGTTGATACCGGCGGGAACTGCCTGTTCGTTCTGAACAATGCTTTCATCAGGAATGGAGTATCCACGGATACGGTGAAACAGGGCGATGAGCTCGTTGCCGCCATCATGTCGGATCCGGATGTGTATTATTACACGGATTATCATTCTCATTACACGGAGTACGAAAAAACGGTTACGGCGGGCGAGGCATTTACGCTGACACTGGCCCTGGTGCCCGACGATATGATGGGACTTGGCGCAACGTCTCCGGAAGGGTTGCAGGCAGGTACCTGGAAAGACGGAACGTTTACTCCGATCGAAGGCGCTGTTGCCGACGCGGATGGCAAGGTCACCCTTTCGTTCGCGGATCCGGGAACCTATATCGTCTCTGCGGCGGGGACGGTCACCTATGAAGAATGGGGAATGACCTGCCCGATCATCGCGCCGGTGTGCGTTGTGACGGTAGAAGCCGCTCCGGCGGAGGACGCGGTCGTATATGTGACGGTCAGCAGGGAAGGTGTCCTTGCGCTGGCAAGAGCGGCGGTCACGGTCCGGGATATCAATAAGGACGGTATGCTGTCCTATGACGAAGCGCTGACAGCTGCCCACGAGGAGTACTGTGAAGGCGGATACGCCGCGGGGCAGGGCTCCTGGGGCTATGCGGTAACGAAACTCTGGAACGTTGAGAACGGCGGCGGATACATTTTCAACCTGAATGATGAGTCGTTCTATTCGACCGTTGACGAGACAGAGGTCAAGGCAGGCGACGACCTGGTGGCTGCGGTGATGAAGGATACGACCAGTTGGTCCGACCATTACACGTATTTTACGGAAAAGGAACGGACCGAAAAGGCGGGAGATACCTTTACGCTTACGCTGATGAACACTTACACCGGAACGCCTGCGGCTGCGGCGGGACTGACCGTCGGCATATGGTCGGAGGGCACCTTCCGCGCGATGGAAGACAAGGTCACGGATGATGAGGGCAAGGTGAAACTGAGCTTCAGTGAATCGGGCGTATACGTCATTTCGGCGGCCGGTACGATAGAAGACGATGTGACAGACTGGTCGACCGGGGCGACAGAAAAGAAGGATTGCCCGATCGTAGCACCGGTATGCATCGTAAAGGTGGAAGGCACGCCGGAATTCAAGAAACAGAACCTGGTGCTGTCGGGGCAGATCGGGGTGAACTTCTTCCTGGATCTGTCCAGCCTGAGCGAGGAAGAGCGCAGCGCCAGCTACATGGAGTTCACGATCAGCGGCAAGGGAGAC
>JAFWRM010000035.1 GCA_017519975.1 Oscillospiraceae bacterium
CAGAAAATGATATTTTTATAGGCCGTACAGTGGAGAAAACTATTCAGCAAGAAGCAGATGTTGCGCATGACCATGGCTTTTGTTTCTTCTGTTACCTGAAACGGATCGGCATCCCAACACCAATCGCCGTCAAGAAAAACATTGTTCGGCAACTCCTTTTTCAGCTGCTGACTTACCGTCGTTTTACCGACGCCCATTGTACCGCCGATCAGATATATTGTTTTCATATCTGTTCCTCAGAAATCCCAATTTTTCTACGCCACAAAATCAGGGAATGTTTTGTACCCACCGCAGCCTATTCATGAGTGATCATATAGCGGACAACCGAAGCACAATGCTCTGCAGCCTCTTCTTTAAACAATTCATAGTTCATTTCCTCAGAATTATCAGCTTTATCAGAAATAGCACGGATAATGACAAATGGAGTATCATTTAAATAACATGCCTGCGCAATTGCGCCGCCTTCCATCTCACAGCACAGACCTCCGAAATTGGACGTGATCGTTTCTTTTTGTTCTTTTGAGGAAATAAACTGATCGCCCGTACAAACTCTGCCTTCGAAAACCTGAACGTCAGGAACGGCCTCATGCACAGCCTCTACAGCTTTTTTCCGCATTGTTTCATCCGCAGGAAAGGCAGAAAGGCCTGTGTACGGGATCTCCCCTTTTTTAAAGCCGATATCTTCTACGGTAAAGTCATGCTGACAAGCGTCAACTGAGACAACAATATCACCAATATCGATCTGATTGTCGAGGGATCCGGCAACACCGGTATTAATGACTTTTGTGCATCCGAAATTATTGATCAGCGTATTTGCACAGATCCCGGCATTCACTTTGCCCATGCCGCACTGGACAATGACCACATCCACGCCATCCAGCTTCCCTTCACAGAACTCCATACCGGCGATGGTGGTTGTTTTGGAATCCGTAAGCGTTTCTTTGAGGGAGTTGACTTCTTCTTCCATTGCACCAATAATGCCTGTTTTTTCTGATGTAGTTCCATCAGCGTTTGAACATCCTCCAATTACAAGTGCTAAAATCAACACAGACAGTATCAAATAAATCGTTTTCTTCATAGTGTTTTCCTTTTCTTTTTATCAATCTTTTTTTCGGTGGTCAGTCCTTAACTCGTGACATCAATACCACCGTCTCCACGTGTTTGGTCCATGGAAACATATCGACCGGACGGATGCGCATTGCCCGGTACCCATGGGCGGCAAACACAGCCAGATCCCGCGCCTGTGTTTCCGGATTGCAGGAAATATACACGACTTTCTTTGGCTGAAGCGTCGCGACACTTTCAATGAACGTCACGCTGCTTCCCGCTCTTGGCGGGTCCATGAAAACCACGTCCGCCTTCATCCCATCCTCCGCCATGGCTCTCATGAAATCTCCCGCGTCCCCGGCGTAGAACCGGGCGTTTGTGATCCCATTGCGTCTGGCATTGGCGATCGCGTCCTTTACCGCGCTGCGGTTCAGCTCAACTCCGATCACGCGACCCGCTTTTCTGGAAGCGGCCAGCCCGATGGTGCCTATTCCGCAATACGCGTCCACGACTGTGCTCTCACCGTCAAGGGCAGCCCAGGAGATGGCAAGATCATACAGCTTTTCCGTCTGAATCGGATTGATCTGATAAAAGGAACGTGGTGAGATGCGGAACGTCAGTCCGCACAGGGTGTCTTCGATCCATCCGTTTCCATAAAGCACGATCTCCCGCTCTCCAAGCACGAGATTCGTATCCTTTGAATTCACATTCAGAACCAGCGTCGTGATCTCCGGGTGCTTTTCCAGCAGAGCTTTTACAAATGGCTTTTTCGTTGGAAACCGATCCGTCGCCGCTACAAGCACCACCATGACCTCTCCGGTGGAAAATCCGCGCTTTACCAGCACATGACGAAGGAATCCCGTGCCGTTTCGTTCGTCGTATACCGTAACGCGGAACGCGGGCAACATTCTGCGGATGTCCGCAATGATGGCGTCCGCCGTTCGATCCTCCGTCATGCACTCGTCCACGGGAACGATACGGTGAGTCCCCGACTGATAAACTCCGGATATGATCCTTCCGTCCCTTGTCCTTCCAAAAGCCGCCTGGACCTTATTTCGGTAATGCGTGGGCTCGTCCATCCCAATGATCTTTTCCACCCTTCCGAATGATCCAAGCATTTGTTCGGCAAGGTTCTGCTTCCAGCGCAGCTGACGGTCATAGGTCATGTTCTGAAGCTGGCAGCCTCCGCATCTGGCCGCGTGCGGACACGCGTCTGGATTTGTTCTTTTATTTGACGTTGTCGACATCGTTCACACGCTCCGGGTTTTTCCGTTCCATTTCGTTAAGCCAGACGTCCGCCTTCTTCAGCACGTCCCTGTCGCTCTGGTGCGTCAGTTCCTTCATGGCGTCTTCCAGCGGCAGCCAGAGGATCTGCGCGACCTCTTCCGGCTGTGCGGTGACTTCCGTCTGATCCGCTCTGGCCAGGAAAAACACCACCTGCTTGACGCATCCCGGGTAGGGAGAGTAGGAGATGGTCTCCCGGAAGCCGCCGCAGAAGGTGACCTGCAGAGCCGTCTCCTCCCCGATCTCACGCAGGGCCGTCTCATGCTCCGTTTCCTCGCCTTCCATATGCCCCTTGCAGAGTGATGAATGCCCTTTCACCATCCGTTCGATCAGATACCGTCTGGTGTCCTTCTCCTGCACCCAAATGACGGCGCCGCAGCTCTTCTCACGGATCATGATACCGCCTCCTTTCCTTTGCGACCATTATATCCGTTTTCTCCTGATTATGCAAAAACCCGTCGGTCGCGTTCTCCGTTCCCGACGGGTCGTAGGTCTTATGAAAGCGATTCGAATAACGCAGTGCCTCTGCGGTCGATCCAGGACTGAAGCAGCAGAAACACGGCCCCAAGCAGGACAGCGATCAGCAGCAGAGTCAGTCTGAGCCCCAGGATCCTGCACAGCAGCCATCCTCCGACCAGAATGGCCGCGGAAAGAATGAACTCGATCATCATAACAAGTACGATTGACAGGTTCTGCTTGACGGGCGTCGCCTCATTGGTCCACGTCAGATTCGGCCGTTTCAGATCCAGCATGAGTCCGACGGCAGCAATCACGCAGTTAAAAGCGAGAACCGCCAGCACGACCAGCAGGATCGACAGCACGTCGGCTCCCGCCACGATGCAGCAGACGACCGCGCACAACGCTGCCGGCGCCATGTTGAACAGAACATGGAGTTTTTCCTTGGCCGCCAGCACCTGCCGGGAGGACACGGGCATGGAACGGATCAGGCTGATGCCCTTTCCTTCCAGCGATATCGATGGCGCTGTGATCATGTTCAGTCCGGTAAACAGACATATGACCGTCAGAACGACAAGCGGAGCCAGTCCGTCCGCTCCCGGGACCAGATTGCCGATGTTGTCCGCTACCATCCGTACTACGTCGGACTTTACGACGGCAGCCACGGCCGCGGCGATGAGGAAGATCGCCCCAAGCCCGCAGTTCAGAAAATAGATCGGGCTTCCCGTGAACCGTTTCCACTCTCTGCCAAGAAGCGCCCGGTTCACGCCGGCTGCGCGCAGCGGCTTTTCACGGTAAACGGCAGCCTTCGCCTGCCGGCCGCCCAGCGACAGCCGCAGAAAGCTGCGGGACATGATCCAGCAGACCAGAACGAAGAGCCCGACCGTGACCAGTGTCGTGAGCACCATGCTAACGACGTCGCCCGACGCCGCCAGACCGAGTCTGTACAGAGGATACCCCCACGACTTCATGGCAGCGGCGACCGATTCGCTGTTCTGAACCACAGAAGTCAGAAACGAATTGAGCCTGAAGTATACCACGTAATACACAGCCAGGAACGCCAGAGCAGCGGCCACAGTGGCAACGTTCTTATTGCTCACGCGGTTGGCCACCTGCGCTACGACCCAGCCGAGCAGACAGGTAAGCACCGTCACAAGCAGCGGAAGAATGAATAACAGAAGAATCGGGAAAACGATCCCCGTCCCGCTGGCCCCCGCTGCGATGTAGCGCACGGTCACCGGCACCCAGATGATGCCCGTGAACAGCAGGCTCATGACGTAAACGCCGAGCATCCGGGATGTGATGATGGAGGAAGGCGCCACGGGCATGGCCAGGAGCATCTCGGTATCCTTGGCCTTGTAGAGCCCGGCGTACGTATTGAATACACTGCCGACGATGCCGATGAACAGGGCCATGAGCCCCATCATGGCAAAATACAGCCAAGCCTTTCCCTGCGACACCAGGGCGTCGCAGAGGATATCCGCGTACCCGTAAAACGCAGCCGCGATGAACAGGAACAGGACGCAGAACAGGATCAGGAACCCAACCGTGCCCCCGCGGGAACGCAGCTTTCCCGTTTTCCGGTTCCGGAACAGGTTCTGGTTCATTTCCAGGAACTGCTTTTTCAGAAGGACGCTCAGCATGGCTCACTCCTCCAGTTCGAGGAACACGGCTTCCAGCGATTCGTCGCCCTTTACTTCTTCCATCGTGCCGGCACGGATCAGCTTTCCGCTCCGGATGATGGCGACCTTGTCGCACAGCTTCTCCGCGACCTCCAGCACATGGGTGGAAAAGAAGATGGCTCCTCCCTTGTCACACATTTCACGCATCATCTGTTTCAGCGTATGAGAAGCCTTTGGGTCCAGACCGACGAACGGCTCGTCCATCAGGATCAGTTTTGGATCGTGCAGCCACGCGGAAATGACAGCGAGCTTCTGCTTCATTCCGTGGGAATAGCTGCCGATCGGCTGAGCCAGATTCTCCCTGATTTCGAAAACATCCGCCAGTTCCCCGATCCTGCCGGTGCGGATCTCCGCCGGAACACGGTAAATATCCGCGACAAAATTCAAAAAACGGATGCCGGTCATGAATTCATACAGGTCCGGATTATCCGGGATGTAGGCCATGTCCCGCTTGCATTCCAGAGGCTGCTCCCGGATGGAGCGCCCGTTGATCAGGATCTGCCCTTCATCAAAGGGCAGGATGCCGGCAACGCTTTTCAGCGTGGTCGTCTTCCCCGCTCCGTTATGTCCGATGAAGCCGTAGATCTCTCCCGGCTGTATGTGCAGCGTCAGATCGTCCACCGCTCGCGTGGTCCCATAAATCTTCGTCAGTCCGTTGATCTCAAGCATTCCGATCATCCTTTCACGTTGAAGCCGATGCGGCGGCCGCTGAAGAACTCATCATCAGCATCACGCACACCTGCATCTGTATTTCCAGCGCTGTCTGCACAGCCACCGCGGTGCTGACGGCAGCGGAGGCGTCCCGATCCGCGTCCAGCGACCTGATCGCCAGCAGTCCGGCGAACATCCGCCTCTGCTGTGTGCCGGCGCTCAGATTACCGAATCCCTTTTTCTGCTTCAGGCACTCATCGGCTTCCGCAATTGCTTCCGCCATAATGCCCGCCGGCACTCCGGTGAGCGCGGCCGCTCCGAGGATGACCGACTCCCGCCCGGTGCTGATCTTATGCCCCATTCGTTTCAGTTCCTCCGCCAGATCCGCAGCTCTCATGCACTTGGCTTCGGCATCCTCTTCCGTCAGAGCCAGCACGTGACTGACCGTCTGCCGGACGTCACCGCTCCTGAAATAGTTCCGCAGGATCGAATTGCAGGCCTCCGCGTCGTCCATCGCTCTGCGCACTTCCCGGTCGGATGCAGCCAGAAGCGCGGCAAAGGGCAGGTCCTCCTCCCCGGTGAGCCACGGATGCTCCGTCTTCATTTCCACGTACAGCTCACGCATCCGTTCCACCGTCTCCGCCGCGGAGCGCTGCCCGCTGTGCTCGAACACCGTCATAGCCGCAAGGATCCGGTATATCTTCGAGGCGCTTCTTATCTTCTGTGTATGCCGGATGCGGTCTTCGATCTGCTGAACGCTCTGAAGATAGAATTCAGGGGTGCCCGAGACGATCATCCTGCACAGAAGGGGGATCCGGATCATTCCCCGATACTCTGACAGGGCCCCGGTGTTCTTCTTCAGTATGCCGCTGCATTCGTCGAACACCCGACGGTCGGCCCGCATCCCCTGACAGGTCAGTACGGCAGCGCCTGCCGTGATCATTCTGTCCGACTCCAGATGTACGCACTTTTTCAGTTCTTCTCTGTTTTCCGCAAGACGGTCCGCCATGGCCGCGATGCCGTAAATCATACCGATACCCGCTTTCTTTACCGAGCTGATGTCTGTTTCTGTTCTTTGACTGCCATTGTACACACATTCCACGTAAAAATACAGTATTTGTCAGAAACAAATCGGGCGGATATTCCGCCGGATCAGAAAAATAGAAAAGCCCCGTCTGACGACGGGGCTTCGGGCTTTATGCTGATCAGACGGCGCGGGTAACCTTACCGCTGCGGAGGCAACGCGTACAAACGTAAACGTGACGCGGCGTACCATCAACGATCGCCTTCACGCGCTTGACGTTGGGTTTCCATGCCCTGTTCGTACGTCTATGGGAGTGGCTGACCTTGATCCCGAACGTAACGCCCTTATCGCAAAACTCACATTTAGCCATCTGCTGCACCTCCTTGACTGAAACTCTCTAAAACAGCGTGTGTTATTTTATCAGAAGGGCAAACAGAATGCAAGCGTTTTTTATAAAAAGTTTTCACGTTCCGGCGGGACGCCGTCGAGCCGTCCGGCCGGTCACCGCATCTGCCGCTCTTGCTTTTTTGCCGACGGTTGTGTACAATTTCAATTATAGATATTGTATCGCCTCATCCTTTTTTCCGGAGGTAACGCCATGGAACAGAAATTCACATACAAGCTGGAGCATCTGGCGCAGGAACTGAACTATAAGGTCCTGTACGAGTCCAGCGATTTTCACACCAAGGAACTGGATACGCCGGAGGTACACCGCCCCGGACTGCAGCTGGACGGATTCTTTACATATTTTGATCCGAACAACATTCAGATCATCGGCGGCATGGAGCTGGCCTTTCTGGAACCGTACTCTTCCCAGGTGCGGCTCCTGAAATACAACGACCTGCTTTCCAAGGGCATCCCCGCCGTGATCGTCACCAAGGGGCGTGATCCCGGTCCTGAGCTGCTGGAGAGCGCACGCATCAACGACGTTACCGTTCTCAGCGCATCGGAGGGCACTTCGATGACGATGACCAACGTTCTGCGCGTGCTCGGCCTTGGCATGGCGCAGCGCATTACGCGCCACGGCGTGCTGATGGAGGTGTATGGCATCGGCGTGCTGATCCTCGGCGACAGCGGCATCGGCAAAAGTGAGACGGCCATCGAGCTGATCAAGCGCGGTCACAGACTGGTGGCCGACGACGCGGTCGAGATCCGGCGTTCGGATATCGACAAGCTCGTCGGATCCGCTCCGGATCTGATCCGCTATTACGTTGAAGTGCGCGGAATAGGGATCATCGACGTGCGCAGGACCTTCGGCGTCGGCTCGGTCAAGCCGTTCCAGGACATTGCTCTTGTGGTTCATCTGGAACAGTGGCGCGAGGGTGAAGTCTACGATCGTCTCGGTCTCAACGAGATGTATGAGGAGATCTTGGGCGTCAAGCTTCACAGCTATACCGTTCCCGTGCGTCCCGGCCGGAGCCTTTCCGTCATCATAGAAGTGGCCGCCATGGAGTTCCGCCAGAAGATCATGGGCTTCAACGCCGCCAAGGAATTCACCGATCAGATCAACCGTCAGATCGCCCAGAACAGCCCGAAATGACGGATAGGATCACGATCGCGGCGCGTACGATACGCGAACGGTGGCCTGACGTCCGTCTGATGACGGACGAGCCCATGAGCCGCCATACCAGTTTCCGCATCGGCGGCCCGGCGCCTCTGTTGGTCATCCCTGCCGGCCCGGACAGTCTGGAAGGCGTATGCCGTGTAATGGACGACCTGGAGCTTTCTCCCCTGCTCATCGGCAACGGATCCGATCTGCTGGTGGAAGACAGGCCGCTGTCCTTCCCCGTCATACAGACGCACACGGGAAGCGAATCGGCCCGGCTGCTGTCCGGATCACGCGTCGAAGCCGGCTGCGGGATCACGCTGGCCAGACTCGCCTGCTTTGCCAGGGACAACGGCCTGACCGGTCTGGAATTTGCTCACGGGATCCCCGGGACGCTCGGCGGAGCTCTGTTCATGAACGCCGGAGCCTACGGCGGTGAGATGGTGCAGGTGACGGAACAGACCCGGGTTTACGCCAACGGTTCCGTATTTACGCTCACAGGGGAAGAACACGGATTTGGCTACCGAAAAAGCAGATTCTCCGAGCTTGGAGGCACTGCTCTATGCTCCGTGCTTCAGCTTTCCCCCGGTGACCCCGCCTAGATATCGGCAAAGATGGAAGAGCTGGGGGCCAGAAGGCGCGCCAGCCAGCCGCTGGAATACCCCAGCGCCGGAAGCACCTTCAAGCGCCCCGTCGGGGCGTACGCTGCCGCACTGATCGACCAGTGCGGCCTCAAAGGCTGGTCCTGCGGCGGAGCACGGGTATCTGAAAAGCACGCCGGATTCGTCATCAGCGACGGCACGGCGGGATTCGACGACGTGATGGCCGTCATGGAATACGTACAGTCGGTCGTTCTTCGCGAAACTGGCTTTACCCTTGAGCCTGAAGTCCGCATTATACGGGCCGACGGCAGTTACTGACAGAGGCTGCAGCGGCGGAAAAAGGAGGCGCATGCCATGGAACTGGTCGTTGTGACAGGCCTGTCCGGAGGCGGAAAAAGCCGGGCTGTCAACGTATTGGAAGATTTTGAATATTACTGCGTCGACAACATGCCGGTCTCCATGATGCCGAAATTTGCCGAGCTCTTTCTGGCCGCGGGGGCCAAGTACAAGCGCGTTGCGGTGGTCACCGACGTGCGGGCCATTACGGATTTCAACGAACTGTTCCGCGCCTTCGACGAGATCGAGGCCATGGGCTGCCGGTGTTTCGTGCTGTTCATGGAAGCCAAGGCGGAGACCATCATCCGCCGCTATAAGGAAACGCGTCGCCCTCATCCGCTGGATACGGAGGGGCGCGGACTTGCGGACGCCGTCCGCAAGGAGCAGGAACTGATGCAGCCCCTGCGCACCCGAGCGGACATGATCATCGACACTACCGGCCTTACCGTCGGCATGCTGCGACAGAAGCTGTATAACGCCTTCATGAAGGATGCGTCGTGGATGCCTCTGACCGTGACGATCAGTTCCTTCGGCTTCAAGTACGGCCTGCCCATCGATGCGGATACGATCCTGGACGTCCGTTTTCTTCCCAATCCCTACTACGTTCCGGAGCTGCGGAATCGAACGGGAATGGACCAGGAGGTATTCGAGTACGTGCTCAGCCATCCGGACGCGCAGGAATACATGACAAAAGTTGTGGATCTTTTCCGCTTTCTTCTTCCCAGATACATCACCGAAGGCAAGACCTCCTTCGTTCTTGCCGTTGGCTGTACGGGAGGGCATCACCGGTCGGTTGCCGTGGCCCGGAAGCTCGCCGAAGAGTTCCGCTCGATGGGATATCCGGTAGAACTCTATCACCGGGACGTCAAATGATCTCGCCCGCGGCCAGACGCCGCGGGCTTTTGAAAGGGGGCCGATCACGTGTCCTTTTCATCCAGAGTAAAAGCCGAGATGTGCCGGGATCTCCCCTCCTCCAGATGCTGCTGTACCTCCATGTGTTACGGCATGCTTCTGTACGGAAGCGTGTTCACTTCCCGGGAGATCCGCATCATCTCCGCCAGCGACGAGCTTTACTCCTTCATGCCGCGCCTGTTCCGGCGGACTTTCGGATTCGGTTTCGACAGCATATCTGAAAAAAAGACGCAGAACTCCCGGCGGAGTTACGTGATCCGCGACCCGGAGAAGCTGTCGGCGATCTGTGAACGCTTTGGCTATGATCCGGAGCGCATGCCCGTTCTTCACGTGAATCTTGGCGTGCTGGAAGAGGATCACTGCCGCGTCAGCTTTCTGCGCGGGGCTTTCCTGACGGGCGGCAGCGTAACGGATCCGGAAAGAGGCTATCACCTCGAACTGGCGACGGACCACGCCAGCGTCGTGCGCGAGACGAACGCCCTTCTGGGCGAACTCGGCTTTTACGCCAGAGAGGCGGCCCGAAAGAACACGCATCTGCTCTATTTCAAGCAGAGCAGCGTGATCGAGGATCTGCTTACTCTGCTCGGCGCTGCCGTTTCCTCCATGGATCTCATGAGCGCCAAAATCGAAAAAGGCATGACGAACACGGTGAACCGCAAGGTGAACTGTGACGCCGCCAACGTAAGGAAAGCCGTGGACGCCGCGCAGTCGCAGCTGCACGCGATACGGCTCATCATGGAACGCTCGGAACTGACCGTGCTTCCTGAAAACGAGCGTGCGACCGCCCGTCTGCGTCTGGAGCATCCCAGTGAGACGACGTCGGAGCTGGCAAAGCTGCACGATCCCCCGGTGAGCAAATCCTGCGTCAACCACCGGCTCAGGAACATACTGGCCGTGGCTGCGGAACTTGAAAACCAGGAATCATGAAAAGAAGAGGTCCGGATCTCCGGACCTCTTCTTCCGTTCTTTCGTTTTTACTCCGCGTGCTTCATGGCGGCCCGGCGAATGTCGCTGGAAAAATACAGGGAGCCAAGCGCTACGACTACGCCATCCGGGCCCTCGTGTGCGATCGCCTCATCCACCGCCCGCTGTATGCTGGGGCACGGAAGAGCGGCGACGCCCTCCAGGTGAAACTGCCACGCAAGATCCATCGGATCCATCGCCCGGTCGTTATCCGGTCTGGCGGTATAGATCCGGTCCGCCAGCGGCGCGATCATCCCGACCATATGGGAAACGTCCTTATCCGCCATGACACCCATGACGAAAGTGAGCTTTCTGTCTCCGAAATGCTCCTTCAGGCTGGCAACGGTCGCTTTGATGCCGTGCGGGTTATGGGCGCCGTCCAGGATGAACACGGGATGCCGCAGCAGCACTTCGAACCGGCCCGGCCAGTGGACCTTGGAAAGCCCGCTTACGATATCGTCGTCTGTGATCTTCCAGCCACGTGAAGCCAGCAGGCGGCACGCGGTAATGGCCACCGAAGCGTTCCACGGCTGATAGCTGCCCGCCAGGGGGACAAACACGTTTTTCAGTCCTCCAAAGTCAAAGGTACAGCCATCCAGCTTCACGGCTTTCACCGCAAGGCTGCTCATGTCCGTCATGGTCAGGCTGGCGCCTGTCTCACGGCACTTTTTCTCAAATACGGCCGTCACATCGTCGTCCGCGGGATACGCACAGACGAGCCCTCCCGGCTTGATGATACCCGCCTTGGCGGAAGCCACCTCCGGAAGGGTGTTCCCCAGCAGAGCCGTATGATCCAGACCGATGGCGGTGATCACGGCAACCTCGGGAGTGTCGATCACGTTCGTGGAGTCCAGTTCTCCGCCGAGACCCACTTCGAGTACGACGATATCCGCCCCATTGTTGTAAAAATACTTCATGGCCACGGCCGTAATGACCTCGAACTCCGTCGGCGCATCTTCCATGGCGTCGGCAAAGGGGCGGATCTCGTCAACGATCTGCTCCAGTTCCTCGTCGGAGATCTCCTGCCCGTTGATCTGCATGCGCTCGTTAAAGCGATTGATGTACGGCGAGATATAAAGACCCGTCCGGTATCCGGCCTGCTGCAGAACGGAGGCGATGCACGCGCACGTGCTCCCCTTTCCGTTCGTTCCGGCAACATGGACGAATTTCAGCTGCTTTTCAGGGTTGCCAAGGCACCGCAGCAGCTCCCGCGTGCGCTCAAGACCGGGCTTGCTTTTCTGCCATTTGGCGCTTCCTATGTAGGCAAGTGTGGATTCGTAGGACATTCAGGCTTTCCTTCTTTCAGCGAACATTGGCCGGATCACCCTTTTGTACATGCTCATATGCAGGATCGTAACGATCACGGTGTTCGCCGCGATCGTTGCCAGCTTGGTAAGGCGGGCAACGAACAGGATGGCAAAAGCGTTGTCCTTGTTCGGTACGAAAATCTTGTAGTACCAGGTGAGGGCATAGGTGCCAAGCAGCATGCTGGCGATCAGCTGCGTGATGACGAGAACGATCACGCATTTGGTGACGTTCACGTTATCCTTCAGTACGTAGCGGAAGATCAGCGGAGGCAGAACCCCGTTGACGATGGGGGTGATGGCCAGCGGAACAAAATAGAAGCCGTATCCGCTGATGACCGTTCCGAGAAAATCGCTGACCACGCCGACGATAAGGCCGGCAACGGGGCCGAGCCACATGCCTGCCACCAGCACGGGGATGGACTCAAAGCTGATGCGCAGCCCTTCTGAGATCTGCCACCCCAGAAAGCGCGCAAGAACGATCTGCAGCGCAATGAGCATGGCCATGGCGCAGATGCGCTTCGGCGCAAAGAACTTTCTGACGGGATTAGTTTTTTTCACGCTGTTTTCGGGCATAAAAATAACCTCCTTGATATGTGTTGTACCCATGCCTGAGGGTACACTCAAGCCGAGCCACATATTGGAGGTGAGCTCCGGTATGTGGCAGCGGGATACGAGCTTCAAATCGTGGTTACCCTTCGTCTGTCTGACAATTCCCCGTCCAGACAGCACTTGACGCAGGAAGCTCTACTCTGCCGGAGACCATATCTCATGTCTCCATCTGCGGATTTTACCTCAGATCCTGTGATTTGTCTACCCTTTATATATCATTTTCAGAATAATTTCACACTCTTTCTGCAAAGGCCGCTGGAACAGCTGCGCCGCCGGTCCTGGCAGAATGCATACTGTTGGACATTTTCGGTTGATTCGTATATAATGTTACAATACAGTTATTCTGAAGCGAGCCGTACCCTTATGCGTATCGGCCGTTGAGGAGGGGTCCTATGAAGATCGTGATCGCAGGCCTGGGAAAAGTGGGATATCCCCTGGCCGCCAGCCTGGCCGATGAGGGCCACGATGTGACCTGCATCGATACGCGTGAAGAATATACCGCCCGCGCCAACGAGGCTCTGGACGTTCTTGCCATTCAGGGGAACTGTCTGAATCACACGATCCTTGAAAACGCCGGCGCCGCGGACGCGGACGTGTTCGTCGCCGTGACGAAGCAGGATGAAGTAAACATGCTGGCCTGTCTGTTTGCCAGACGCATGGGGGCGCGTCACACCGTAGCCCGCATCCGTGATCCTGAATACGGCACGCAGCTGGAGAGTCTGGGCCGCGAACTGGACATCGATCTTGTGCTGAATCCGGAGCAGGACACGGCGGCGGACATTTCCCGTCTGCTCCGCTTCCCCGCCGCCCTGGACATAGACACGTTCCATGGCGGACGGGTCGAACTGGTCGGCTTCCGCGTGCTCCAGTCCGATTTTCTGGCGGATCGCAGTCTCCTTGAGATCCAGCGGCATCTGGGCCGTTCCCGGGTGCTGATCTGCGCCGTTCAGCGCAGCGGAGAGACCATCATTCCCAACGGCAGCACCGTGATCCGGGCCGGTGACAAGGTCTACGTCGGCGGCGAGATCCTCGCCGTTAACGACTTTTTCAAGGCTCTCGGACGATACAGTCAGAAGATCCGCCACGTGATGATCGTCGGCGGCAGCCGCACGGCCGTCTATCTTACGCGCATGCTGACCCCTCTTAAGATGTCCGTCAAGATTTTTGAAAAAGACATGAAGCGCTGTCAGGATCTGTGTTCGCTGCTGCCCAAAGCCATGATCATCCACGGAGACGGCACTGATCACGAGGTGCTGCTTACGGAGAATCTGGACCGTTCGGACGCCTTTGTCGCGCTGACCGGAAACGATGAATCCAATATGATCGTCTCGCTGTATGCCAAGCAGATGGGCGTCGACAAGGCTCTTGCCAAGGTGAACCGGCAGTATTACCGCAACATCATCGCCATGCTGAACATCGACGATTTCATCAACCCCCAGATCGTCACAAAGTATACCGTGCTCAAGTACATCCGTTCTCAGCAGGCCAGTCACGGTTCCTCCATGCTTGCCCTGTATCAGATCGCGGACGGCACCGCGGAGGCCGTGGAATTCAACGTATCCGAAGGCTCCCGTCATGTGGGCATCCCGCTGAAGGAGCTTGGGCGGCGCATGAAGGAAGGCGTTCTGATCCTGTCCATCCAGCGCGACGGGCAGATCATCATCCCCGAGGGCAGCAGCACCATCGAGGTCGGGGACGACGTCACCGTCGTTTGCAGCACGCTGAAGATACAGAATCTGAGCGATATCTTCACAGATTGAGGACGGCGGATCATGAGTTACCGTGTTCTTCTTAAAACGACCGGAAGCACCATGCTTCTGGAAGCGGCCGTGCTTGTGCTGATGACGGCGGTCTCTCTTCTGTACCGGGAATCCGTCGTGCCCTTTCTCATCACCATTGCCGTGCTGGTCGCCGTTGGCCTGCCCCTGAGCCTGATCCGCACTAAAAAACGCGCTTTTTATTCCCGTGAGGGATACGTGACCGTCGCTCTCGTCTGGCTCGTACTCAGTGCTTTCGGAGCGCTGCCCTTCTTCCTCAACGGCGGTTTTGGGAACTATGTGTCCTGTTTCTTCGAGGCCGTCTCCGGCTTTACCACCACCGGTTCCACCGTTCTTTCTGAGATCGAATCGCTTCCCCGGGGCATCCTTCTGTGGCGGAGCACCACTCACGTGATCGGCGGCATGGGCATACTGGTTCTGGTCTCGGCCATCATTCCCAACGGTGAATCCCGCGCGATGCATATGATGCGGGCAGAAATGCCCGGCCCCACCGCCGGCAAGCTGGTCCCCCGGCTGAGCCAGTCCAACAAGATCCTGTACGGAATGTACTTCGGTCTGATCCTCATGGAGATCGTCAGTCTGAAGATCGCCGGCGTTTCTCTGTATGAGTGCGTGACCATCAGCTTTTCCACGGCGGGCACCGGCGGCTTTGCCGTGACCAACGACAGCATCGCCGGTTACAGTGCCGCCGTTGAGATCATCGTATCGATCTACATGCTCCTGTTCAGTCTGAACTTTGCGCTGTACTTCCTGCTCCTTACCGGAAAGATCCGGCAGATCGGCAGAGATCAGGAGTTCCGGCTGTTCTTTCTCATCATTTTTGCCGCCGTGCTGGCCGTAGCGATCAACATTCGGTCCGTATACGGCAGCTTCTGGACGGGGCTTCGCCACGCGCTGTTCACCGTAGCGTCCACTTCTTCCACCACGGGCTTCGTCGTCACGGATTACGACAGGCTGTGGCCTACGTTCAGCAAATGCGTGGTTCTGCTTCTCACGCTGACAGGCGCCTGTGCAGGCTCGACCGGCGGCGCCATCAAGGTATCCCGTCTGCTGATCCTGGGAAAATCCGTGACCAAGGAAATACGCCAGATCATCCACCCCAGATCCGTCAACGTCATACGCGTGGACGACGGCCCCGGCAGCGTGGAAATGGTCCACAGCGTGCTCCGCTTTTTCCCCGCTTACGTCTTCTGTCTGATCGCCGGCATCCTCATCGTCTCGCTGGACAATTTCGATTTCACCACGTCCTTCACCGCTGCCCTCACGTGCATCGGCAACGTCGGTCCGGGCCTCGGGGTCGTAGGACCGGTGGGCAATTTTTCCGGCTTCAGCAATCTTTCCAAGATCGTGCTCTCATTTCTCATGCTGATCGGCCGTCTGGAGGTCATGCCCATCCTCATCCTTTTCTCTCCTTCCAGCTGGAGAAAATCCTGATCCCATTCTTATGATCCTTACGGCGCCCGTCCGGGCGCCGTTTTTTCATGCGCTGGTATCCGGGTATTGACACAAACCCCCGGGGGGTATATAATCCGAGCAGAAATGCATACCCTACAGGGGTATAAGGAGTGATACCATGAACAACTGTCACAGCAACCCGCCGAAAGATGAACGGCATACCTCCCGCAGTCCGGAAGTCAGGAAAACGCTCATGACCCGGCTGAAAAGGATCGAAGGCCAGATACGCGGTCTGGAAAGCATGGTGGAAAAGGACGCCTACTGTCCCGATATTCTGATACAGGTTTCCGCCGTGACCAGCGCCCTGAACAGCTTCAACCGGCAGCTGCTGTCCAACCACATTCACGGCTGCGTACGCAGGGATATCCTCGCCGGAGACGAAGACTCCATCGACGAATTCTGCGCGATGCTGCAGAAGCTGATGAAATGAGAGGCCGCGCATGACACAGTACATCGTTACGGGAATGACGTGCGCCGCCTGTCAGGCGCACGTGGAAAAGGCGGTTTCCGCTCTGCCTGACGTCAGTTCCGTCGCCGTTTCTCTGCTTACCAATTCCATGTCCGTCGAAGGGAGCGCGGCGCCTGCGGAGGTCATCCGAGCCGTGGAAGGCGCCGGCTACGGCGCCGAACTGAAGAACTCCGGCGAAAAGCGGTCCGTGTCCGCCAGTGAAAAGCTGGCCGCTGAGGAAGACGCCCTGAAGGACCGTGAGACGCCGAGACTCAGGCGCCGCCTGCTGCTTTCGGTGATCTGGCTTGTGATCCTCATGTATCTGACCATGGGGCACAACATGCTGAATTTCCCGGTCCCCGGCTTTCTCGAGCATAACCACCTCGGGCTGGCGCTGATCCAGATGCTGATCGCTCTGATCGTCATGTACATCAACCGGGATTTCTTCATCTCCGGCTTCCGAAGCCTGTTCCGGCTTTCTCCGAATATGGACGCCCTTGTCGCCCTCGGCTCGTCCGTCTCCTTCCTCTGGTCCGCCTACGTCTTTCTGAAGATGACGGCAATGATCACCCGCGGCGTTCCCAATTCCGATCTGATGGACATCTATCATAACGAGCTGTACTTCGAAGCTGCGGCCATGATCCCGGCCCTGATCACCGTCGGCAAGACGCTGGAATCGCTCTCGAAAGGCAAAACGACCGACGCGCTGAAAAATCTTCTGCGCATGGCCCCGAAGACCGCCACCGTGGTACGCGACGGGACGCCTGTAGAGGTCGGCATCGACGACGTGCTTGCCGGGGATGAATTCCTCGTAAAACCCGGAGAGGCCGTGCCTGTGGACGGCGTCATTCTGGAAGGAAGCACTGCCGTGGACGAATCCGCTCTTACCGGAGAATCCATCCCCGTGGACAAGACGGAGGGCGACGCCGTATCCGCCGCTACCATCAACCAGTCCGGCTTCATCCGCGCCAGAGCCACAAGAGTCGGCGAAGACACCACGTTCTCTCAGATCATCCAGATGGTGTCCGACGCCGCCGCCACCAAAGCGCCCATCGCCCGCATCGCGGACAAGGTCGCCGGCGTATTCGTACCCGCCGTCATCGGCGTCGCCATCGTAGTGTTCATCGGCTGGCTCATCGCCGGAAAGGACCTGGTATACGCGCTGGAGCGCGCCATTTCTGTTCTTGTCGTATCCTGCCCCTGCGCGCTTGGCCTGGCCACTCCCGTGGCCATCATGGTAGGCAACGGGATGGGCGCGAAGAACGGCATTCTTTTCAAAACTTCAGCCGCCGTGGAATCCGCCGGAAGGATCCAGATCATCGCCCTGGACAAAACGGGGACCATCACGGCCGGCAGGCCGGAGGTCACGGACGTGATACCTGCCGGCGGCGTAACACGGGAGGAGCTGCTGACGGCCGCCTATTCCCTGGAACAGCTGTCGGAACACCCCCTGGCCAGAGCTGTCATCACCTATGGAGACAGCATCGGACTGACCGCTTCCCCCGTCAGCGATTTTGCCGCGCTTGCCGGCAACGGCCTTGTCGGCACTGTGGGCGGTTCCGTTCTGCACGGCGGCTCCGGCGCCTTCATATCCGGTCTTGCCCCGGTTAACGACGAACTGTCTGCCCGTGCCGCGGAACTGGCGGCCCAGGGCAAAACGCCTCTTTTCTTTGAACGGGAAGGGTCTGTTCTCGGCGTCATTGCCGTTGCCGACGTGATCAAGCCGGATTCGGCCCAGGCGGTGCAGGAACTGCGGAACATGGGCGTGGAAGTAGTCATGCTGACAGGAGACAACCAGCGGACCGCGGACGCCATCGGCGCCCAGGCCGGCGTCGACCGGGTCATTGCCGGGGTCCTGCCCGACGGCAAGGAGGCCGTCATCCGAAGCCTTCAGGAGCGCGGCAGGACCGCCATGGTCGGGGACGGCATCAACGACGCTCCCGCGCTCACCCGGGCGGACATCGGCATAGCCATCGGCGCAGGGACGGACGTGGCGATCGATTCCGCCGACGTAGTTCTCATGAATTCCCGACTGACCGACGTATCCGGCGCCGTCAGGCTTTCCCGCGCCACGCTGCGCAACATCCACCAGAACCTGTTCTGGGCGTTTGCCTATAACGTGATCCTCATTCCCATGGCCGCCGGACTGTATCCGGGCATCCGAATGAATCCCATGTGGGGCGCCGCGGCCATGGCCATCTCATCTTTTACCGTATGCATGAACGCGCTGCGGCTGAATCTGTTCCGTGTGCACGACTCCTCCCGGGACCGCCGCATGCGCCGGCCGGCGGCGCCGGCCGCAGGACCCGCCGCCGTTCTCCCGGAATCGGACGCCGAGACTCTTGAACGCGTTCCGCAATCCCCCGGTAAAGCAGACTCCGCCGTGCTGCTGGTGGACGGCATGATGTGCTCAATGTGCGAAAAGCACGTAAAGGAGGCACTCGAAGCCCTGGACGGCATAATCCGAGCCGATGCGGACCATGAATCCGGGCGCGTTGCCGTGGAGTACGTCACACTTCCGGACGAGCATCGGCTCCGCGAAGCGCTGAAAGCGGCCGATTATGACTACGTAGGCATCGCTCCCTCCGGTGACGGCCCGCAGCCCGTGACCCGAACGCTCACCGTCGAGGGCATGTCCTGTTCCCACTGCGAGTCCGCTGTCACCAAGGCGCTGGAGGCTCTGGACGGAGTGGCGTCGGCGGAAGCCTCCCACGAAGCCGGAACGGCGACAGTCGTCCTTTCCGCGGACGTTCCCGCGGAAGCCCTGAAGGCCGCCGTAGAAGCGGAAGGCTACGCCGTCACGGATATCCGATAAATCGACGCGTACGAAAAGGACGCAGGCTCTGCAGAGCCTGCGTCCTTTCCTGATGTTCCGTAACCTCTGTCACCCGCCGTATGTGAGGCCGAAGCCCCTTTCGTACAGCGTGGCGTCCGTCGGAGCATATTCATCATCCAGCGTCGGTATCGAGACGGGCAGCTTCCCCGTCGGAGAGCTTCCTCCGAAAACGGTATAAACCGCCGCCGGGATGTTCGGCCCGTATTCCTGAACGGGCTGCCCTTCCTCCGGGAGCTGCGCCATCCCCCGCGGATTGTAGCACGCAAGCAGCGCCGCGGCTCCCTGATATCTCGCCGCGTCATAGGGAAGGCCGGCGCTGATCACGACGAACGGGGTCTTCCCGCCCATCTCCGCAAGCGTATCCATGATCGCGTCCATGGCCGCCGCGTAGCGTCCGTGCTCTCCCGTGGGCGCGGTATCATCGTAACCGTACATGGAGGAGATCGCCACGACGGCTGTGGCGTCCGTTACGATCCCCGGCGCCTCCTCGGGCGTCAGACTGCTGCCGTCGATCACGTGGATATCGGCGTCCGGATCGACCAGGCCCTCGTCCTTCAGCCGGTCCATCGCGAACTGTACGGAGTTGAGCTGACTGGCGTAGGGACAGACGATCACGAGCCGCCCCGATCCCGTCAGCGGGAGGACTCCACCCTCGTTTTTCAGCAGCGTGACCGCACGGCAGGCCAGATCCCATTCCGTCTGATGATGGGCCTCCGATCCCACGGTGGCCTCAGGCTCCGCCGGCGCATGCCCCGGCGCTGTTCCGGTTCCCGACATCAGGCCGTATCGGAGCTTCAGCTTCAGGATCCTCTCCACGGCTTTGTCGATCCGCTCGGCAGAGAGAGTCCCATCCTCCGCCTTTCCGACCAGAGCATCGATATAATCGTTCATCTTCGCGATGCCGCCGTCCATGGACAGCTCCACCGGAATGAGGATCATGTCAGCGCCGGCGTTGACGGCAAGCACCGTAGCGTCTACAAGATCGAAGTTATCCCGGATGGCTCCCATGACCATCGAATCAGTGATCACGACGCCCTCGTAGCCAAGTTCCCCGCGCAGAACGTCCGTCAGCAGCGTGCGCGACATCGTGGCGGGAAGAGTGATCTCCTCCCCGGTGGATGTGGAAACATAGGTTTCCGTCTCAATGTTTGGAAAACGGATGTGAGCCGTCATGAACAGATCCGCCTGACGGCCGGCGGCAAACGGCACGAGTTCGCACGTCCTGAGCTCATCCAGCGTCTTGTCCAGGACCGGAAGGCCCACATGGCTGTCCGTCTCAGTGTCGCCGTGACCGGGAAAATGCTTGTACGCCGCCATGACCATATGGCTGTGAAGGCCCGCCACGAAAGAGGACCCGAGCCGCGCCGTCAGTTCCGGATCGTCGGAAAAGGACCGAACGCCGATGATGGGGTTTTTCGGATCCACATTCACGTCCACGTCCGGCGCAAAATCGAGATTGATCCCCAGCGCCGCCAGTTCCTCCGCGATCACGCCGCCCGCCAGGCGGGCGTCCATTTCGGAACCGATCGCTCCAAGCGCCATGTTTCCGGGCATCTGTGTTCCCGCGGTCAGCCGCGTGACGGTGCCGCCCTCCTGATCGATGGCGATCATCAGCCCCACAGGCGCCCCGCCCTCTTCGTTCGCCGCCTGAAGCGACGCCGTCAGCGCCGCTGTCTGCGCGGGGGTCTGAACGTTCTGGGCAAAAAGGATGACCCCGCCCAGTCCGAGATCCCGGATCGCGGCGTAAAGTTCCTCCGTCAGTTCCGTCACCGGCACCGCGGCCTCCTCGGTGCCGTAGTACCGGATGTCCGGCATCATCATCTGGGCGATCTTCTGCCTCGTCGTCATTCCGGACAGCATATCCGCAACGAGCTTCGCCGAATTGTCCATAGGCTCAGGCGTCACCGGCTCTTCCTCCGGCGGTTCGACTTCCGGTTCCTGCGGCGTCTCCGGTTCCTGCTCCGGCTCCTGGGCCGGCTCCTCCGGTTCCGAGGTCGGAACGTCCGCCGCCGGCGTCTCTTCCTTCTCCGGTTCCGTTTTTTCCGGGGCGGCTGTGCCGCAGCCGGCCAGCAGCAGCAGCGCCAGCAGGCACGCCGTCAGCCGGATCCATCTTCTATTCATGTGCTCTCGTCTCCTTGGTTTCTTCTTTGCTTCCTTCAGGCAAGAAATCTTTCACGCATGCGCTCGATCTGCTCGCGGGGGATCCGCATCCCCTCCGTGAACAGTCCCTCAAAGCCTCCGTAAAGCTCTTCCGTCCTGTCATACACCGCCTGGATCAGTTCGATCCTCGCCCCGAACATGTACCCCATGGCCTCCCGGTGCGCCCGATCCGTAAGGCCGGTCAGCCGTGCATGGTCTTCCGTCATTTTTTCAATGACCTGTTCCAGATACACGTTGGTCGCCAGGTAATCCTCAAAGATGTCTTCCCGGCTGACGCCGAGCAGTTCCTGAACGAGCACCGACGCGAATCCGGCTCTGTCCTTCCCCGCGGCGCAGTGCCACAGCACGGCCTTTTTCCGGTCTTCATCGAGCAGCATCAGAAACTCCCGATATTTTCCCCGGCAGTAGGGCCGGGCCACAAAGTCTTCATAAATGCGCTTCATGACCGCTTTCGGCTTTTCCGGATCCTCGAACAGCGAGGTCATGGCAGCCCTCCGGGAGCGCTCGTCCTGAGCGACGCCCGGCCCCTGCCCCTCCAGGATGGGAAGATGGATCTGCGCGACCCCGGGCATCTCGGGATCGGGAACGTTCACGTGTTCGTCCAGGTTTCGGAAATCGACCACCAGCTCGATCCGCCGCTCCAGGTCCGCCAGGTCAGCGGGCGTGGCCTCCGCGAGCTGTCCGCTGCGGATCAGAAGGCCTTCGCGGACGGTACGTCCGCCGTATCCGATCATGCCGCCAAGATCCCGGGTGTTCGGCAGCTTTTCCATGGGAATGCGTCTGCTCATCGGTCAGCATCCTTTCCTTTTCTGTTTCTGTGATTGTATCACACCGCGCCCCGCCCTATCAACCCGCACCGTCGGGCTCGTCCGCGTCGCTCCTCCGCCGTGTCCGGAACGCCCCTGTCGAATTCTGTTGACGAAATACTCATATTAATGTATATTTTAGACGTATGGCCAATACGCCGTAATTAAAAAGGAGGATGAAAATGAAAACTTCAAAGGTCATTGCCCTTCTTCTGGCGGTCCTCATGGTGCTTTCTCTGGCAGCCTGCGGATCTTCCGGGGAAAAGAAGGACGACGCCGCCGACAAGGGCGGCAGTTCCGGTTCCTATACCATCGGCATCAACACGTGGGGCTCCGGCGTGCCCGTTCTGGACATGTTCGGCGACGCCAAGCAGTATACGCTGGAAACGCTGGGCCACAAGGTCAACCGCATGAGCGACGATTTCAACGGTGAAAAGGAACTGCAGAACGCGCAGAACATGTGCGCCGCCGGCGTCGACGGCATCGTGTTCCAAGCCGCGGCCGTTTCCACCGTTCCCCAGGTCGGCAAGGAGTGCGCCAACGCCAAGATCCCCTTCGCCTTCGATGTGTTCGTCGGTGAGAACCCCGACCTGCAGGCGCTGGCCGATTCCAACGAGTATTACTGCGGCGCCATCGATCTGGACATGGTCTCCGACGGTGCCGCCATCGCAGAGATGGCCTATGGCAACGGCTGCCGCAAAGCCGTCATGATCGGCGGCAACATCGGTGACAACAACATGGACCAGCGTTCTCAGGGCTTCACGCAGAAGTTCACCGAGCTGGGCGGTACCGTCCTGGCCGAAGCGCGCTGCACCGATAACTCCGAATGCGCCACCAAGGCTCTGGACATGCTTTCCGCCAACAAGGACGCGGACTGCATCTACTGCTTCGTCGGCGACTACATCGAGGGTTCCCTGACCGCCATCGGCAACCTGAACATGAAGGACAGCATCCAGGTCTACGTTTCCTGCGTGGATGAAGGCACCGCCAAGTACATTCAGCAGGGCGTCGTCATGGGCGGCAACGACGGCATTTCCCTGGCCAGCTACATCTCCAGCACTCTGGTGCTGAACTATCTGGCCGGTCACAAGATCGTCGACGCCAACGGCAAGGCTCCCCGTCTGAGCACTTCTCCCTTCCGCGTGGATCAGAACAACGTGGATAACTATCTGAAGGTGTTCTTCTCCGACTCCGCCGCTCCCTTCACCAAGGAGATGCTCGAGAAGCTCGTTTACACGACCAATCCCGACGTGGGATACCAGGATTACGTTGACCTCATCAACAACATCAATCTGGATTACATGCTGGAAGCCAATGGGCTGAAATAAGTCCTTACCCGCCGGTGAAAAAGCCTGCCTTTCCGGCAGGCTTTTTCCAAACGGTCCCACACTCAGAAATCGAGGTCGATTGCTATGCGAGCGGATCAAAGATCCCAAAACGGGCGCCGGAACCGATGGCTTTTCCCCGTCGTTTTCATCGCCGCCATCATTGTCGTTCTGCTGATCTTCAACGTCATTTCCAACGGGCTGTTTCTCGAATGGTCCAATCTGAAGGTCATCATCTCCCATCTGATCTACCCCTGCTTCATCGCCTGGGGCTTCTGCTTCCTCTTCGCCTGCGGATATACGGACATGTCCATCGGAGGCGTCGTGGTGCTGGGCTCCTTCGCGTCCTGCGCGCTCGGCAACGCCATCGGCGTGCCCAGCGTAGTGCTCGGCGGCGTCGCGATGGGTCTGATCCTCATCTTCATCAACTTTCTCATCTTTACCTATACGAAGATCCCCTCCTGGATCGCGGGCATCAGCCTTGCCATGATCTATGAGGCCATCGCCGTATTCCTGAAGCTGGGAAAAGCCACGAAGCCTCTGGTCACCGCTTCCCTTGCCACGGAATACCGCGTGCTCGGCCAGCTGCCGTGGAGCGTCCTCCTGCTGGCCGTCGGTCTGCTGGTCATCTATTTTCTGTACAACCGCAGCACCATCGGGCTCAACATCCGTGCCCTCGGCGGAAACAAGGATGTGGCGGAAAAGCTGGGTATCAACGTGAACCGGACGCTTCTGGCCGTCGGTCTCATCACCGGGCTGCTCATCGGCATCGCCTGCTTCCTGCAGCAGAGCTACGCCGGTCAGACAACGGTCAAGACGGGACTGACCAGCATCAACATGATCTTCCAGCCGCTGGCCATCTATCTGCTGGCTCAGATCATTCAGAAGCACATCAACATCGTCGTATGCGTGCCCATCTGCGCCTTCATCCTTTACGCCGTATTCAACGTTCTGACCGTTCTCGGCGTTCCCTCCGGCACCCTGCAGGAGGCGTTTCTCGGATTCTTCATCGTCATATTCGGCGTGATCGGCCAGCGCAAGGCAAAGGGGGTCGTGAAATAATGAGTGAAAACATACTCGAGATCAGCGGCCTGAACAAGCATTTCGGCCCCACGTACGCCAACCGGAACATCAGCTTTTCCGTGAAAAAGGGAGAGATCCACGGCCTGATCGGTGAAAACGGTTCCGGAAAGAGCACTCTGCTGAGCCAGATCGCGGGCATGTACCCTCGTGACAGCGGCCAGATGCTGATCGACGGAGAGCCCTACGACCCGACGAGCCCCATCGACGCCAACGAACGCGGCATCTCCATGGTCATGCAGGAGCTGGGCGTCGTCGGCAATCTTCCCGCCGGGGTGAACGTCTACCTGGGCCGGACGAAGCAGTTTTCCCGCTTCGGCATCGTCAACCTGCGAAAGATGCGGAGGGAAGCGGAAGCGCAGTTCGAAAAATGGGGCTTGGAAGCCCCTCCCCTCGGCGACATGCCCGACGGCATGATGATCGAATCCCGGAAGATGATCGAGCTGGCCCGCGCGCTTTCCGTGGATCCCCAGCTGCTTCTGCTCGACGAGGTGACCCAGTCCCTCTCGCTGAACAACCGTGAAAAGCTGTACGCCCTGATCCGCCGCTTCAAGGAGATGGGCCGCAGCGTGATCCTCATCACCCACGATATCGAGGAGATGGTGGAGATCACCGATACCATCACCGTTCTGCGGGACGGCGAAGTCATCGGCAGCGTACGCTCCGCGGAGACGACCCCGGATGAGATCCGCATGATGATGGTCGGACGCGAAATGAGCGGGCACTACTACCGTACGGATCACGCGCCCAGCTACGGAGAGCAGGTCGTGCTGGACGTGCAAGGCGTCTGCGTACCAGGCGAGCTGGAGGACGTATCCTTCCAGGTGCACGAAGGCGAGATCCTCGGCTTCTGCGGGCTCAGCGACTCCGGCATCCACTCCGTGGGCACGGCGGTCTACGGTCTGAGCCGCATCAGCGCCGGCTCGGTGCGTCTCACCGCCGGCGATATCCGCATCACGTCGCCCACGCAGGCGCTGCGGAACAACGTGGGTTACGTCCCGAAGGACAGGGACAACGAGGCCCTGATGATCCACGCCAGCATCCGCGACAACTTCTGCCTTCCCTCCCTCACGGAGCTCAAGGGTCCGATGGGATTCCTGTCTCCCGGAAAACTGAAGGGCATGTCCGCGGACATGGTGAAGCAGCTGAGTGTCAAGTGCACCGGCATCGGGCAGGCTATGGACGCCCTCTCCGGCGGCAACAAGCAGAAGGTCAATTTCGGCCGGTGGCTGGCCAAGGATCTGAAGCTTCTCATTCTGGACTGCCCCACCCGCGGCGTGGACGTGGGCGTCAAGGCTTACATCTACCAGCTGATGAACGAGGCCAAGGCAAACGGCATCGCCATGATCCTGATCTCGGATGAGCTGACTGAGGTGCTCGGCATGGCCGACCGTCTCATGGTCATGAAGGACGGGCGCGTAACAAAAACGATCCTCCGCGGAGACGACTTCACGGAGCAGGCTGTAATAGGGGTGATGATATGAAAAGCAGCGGACGGAAAAAGCTCAGGATCTCGGATATCGTCCCCTTCGCCGCGTTCGTCGTCCTGTTCATCTTCTTTACGATCGCCAGCGGCGGACGCATGGTCTCCGCCTATTCGCTGAAAATGCTGCTGGAACAGAGCATTCTCACCATCGTATGCGCCTGCGGCGTGCTGTTCGTCGTAGCCCAGGGTTCCATCGACCTTTCCGTCGGCGTGAACGTGGCGCTGTCCGGCGTCGTCGGCATGCACATCGCCACCGTCACGGGCGTGGGCTGGCTGCTGATCCCCTGCTGCATGATCATCGGACTTCTGATCGGGCTGCTGAACGGCTTTCTTGTCAGCCGCTGCCACGTGCCCTCCTTTACGCTGTCCATCGCCATGCTGATCGGTGTGCGCGGCATAGTCAATTACATCCAGACCATCATCGGGATCGAATACGTGCCCGCTTCCATGACCTTCATGACCTCCTCCGCGTTCCGCATCATCTTCTTCATCGTCATCGCGGTGGTCATCGGCTTCGTGTTCGAGTTTACGCGCGTCGGGCGTTACAGTCAGGCCATCGGTGAAAACGAGACCACGGCAAGATTCGTGGGCGTCCCCGTAAGTCGGATGAAGATCCTGGTGTTCGCCATCTCCGGACTCATGGCCGGTCTCGGCGCCATCTTCTCCATGGGAACGGTCGGCGGCACCACCATGACGATGGGCTCCTTCCTGGAGATGAAGGTCGCCATGGCCATCTTCTTCGGCGGCGTCCTGGTCACCGGCGGCAGCTCCGCCCGCTTCTACAAGGTGATCCTCGGCTCACTGTCCATCACCGTCATCGTCTACGGTCTGTCTCTGATCGGCATGTCCGACAGCCAGATCTCCGAATCGGTGGAGGGCGGTCTGCTGCTGATCATCCTGTTTCTCACCATTCTTACCAACAGGCGGCGATCCTCCTGGAAGAAGGAGACCGCAGTCGCTGAAGACAGCGCCGTTTCTTTGCCGTAACGCGCGTTCCTGGCAAAATGGAAAAGTGCTCCGCTCCGGCGGGGCGCTTTTCTGTTTCCTTTTATCTTGCGTTATGCTATACTGACGCAAAAACAAGAAGCAAGGACGTAATGACGAACATGAAAAAGAACTTTAACCGAAACCCGCTGGCCGTTTTTCTCTCCTACTTCCGTCCGCACTGGAAGCCGTTCCTGATCGACATGCTGTGTGCGACGGCGGTGGCGGTGATCGACCTGATCTTCCCCATCGTTTCCCGCTCGTCCATGCAGCGACTGCTGCCCGAGCGGCTGTTCACGACGTTTTTCATCGTAATGGGCGTGATCCTTCTCGCCTACGTGATCAAGGGGCTGCTTTACTACGCGATCACCGTGGTCGGCCACGGGATGGGCGTTTTGGTGGAGGCCGACATGAGGCGGGACGTTTTCTCCCACATGCAGCAGCTCAGCTTCAGCTTTTACGATAAGAACCGTACGGGCGTGCTGATGAGCCGCGTCACGAACGATCTGTTCGATATCACTGAGCTTTCGCACCACGGCCCGGAAAACGTACTGATCTGTTCGCTGACCATCATCGGTTCACTGATCGTCATGTTCTTCATCCGGTGGGAGCTGGCGCTGGTGCTTCTGATCATTCTTCCCCTGTGCCTGATCTTCACGCTGCGGCAGCGCAGACGGATGACGAACGCGAGCGTCGAAGTGCGAAAGAAAACGGCGGAGATCAACGCCGCCATCGAGAGCGGCATCAGCGGGGTGCGCACAGCCAAGGCCTTCGCGAATGAAAGCGAGGAGATGCGCAAATTCGATTCCAGCAACGATATCTTCAAAACGGCGAAAAAGGGCTATTACAAAGCCATGGGTCTTTTCCAGAGCGGCATGGAATTCTCCACCGGCGCCATGCAGGTCGTCGTCATTCTGGTGGGCGGCATCCTCATCATGCAGGGCCGCATGGATTACATCGACCTTGTCACCTTTACGCTGTATGTTTCCGCGTTCGTCTCCCCTCTGCGAAAGCTCGTCATGTTCATGGAGCAGTACACCCAGGGCAGCGCCGGCTTTTCCCGCTTTCTGGAGATCATGCGCACCGAGCCGGAGATCCGTGACGCCGACGACGCCGTGGAGCTCACCGACGTTCGCGGTGAGATCACCTACGACCACGTCAGCTTTCATTACGGCGACGGCGCCGACGTGCTGAAGGACATCGAACTGACGATCCGTCCCGGAGAGAGCTTCGCCCTCGTGGGTGCCTCCGGCGGCGGAAAGACCACGCTGTGCCACCTGCTGCCCAGATTCTACGACGTGACGTCCGGCCGCGTTCTGGTGGACGGTCACGACGTGCGCTCCGTCACTCAGGAGAGCCTGCGGCGCGCCATCGGCATCATCCAGCAGGACGTGTTCATGTTCGCCGGCACCATACGCGAAAACATCCGGTACGGCCGTCCGGACGCCACGGACCGCGAGGTGGTGGAGGCGGCGGTGCGGGCCGAGATCCACGACGAGATCATGGCCATGCCCGACGGGTACGATACGTACATCGGCGAACGCGGAGTCATGCTCTCCGGCGGGCAGAAGCAGCGCGTATCCATTGCCCGCGTATTTCTGAAGGATCCCCCCATTCTGATCCTGGACGAGGCCACCTCCGCTCTGGACAGCGTGACGGAACAGAAGATCCAGGCAAGTCTCGACCAGCTCAGCCGTGGACGCACCTGCGTGATCATCGCCCACCGGCTGTCCACCATACGGAACGCCGACCGCATCGCCGTCGTCGAAGGCGAGAGCATCGCCGAGCTGGGTTCCCACGAAGAGCTGATGGCGAAAAACGGCATTTACGCCTCCCTCAAGCACGCTCAGGACCTGGCGCAGTAACCACTTACAGGACAGCAAAGCAGCCGGTACGGCCCCGATGGGTCCGTGCCGGCTGCTTTTCCCGTTTCCGCTTTACGCTTCAGTTGTCCGCGCGGTTGTATCCGTTTTTCATGTGCTCGCTCACGGCCTGCAGCACGTGGTTCAGCGCCTGCACCGTGTGCCTTTTCGCCATGGCGCACAGCGCATCGTTCGCTTCGGCGACTGCGCCATCATCCCCGGACGCGGCGATCTTCTCATCGTATTCACTGAGAATCTTCCGCCCGTCCACGAACACCGCGTTGTGATATCTTTCGATGTGCTGTACGCAGGCGCCGAACTGGCTGTCCGCCAGGGCGCCGAGCAGGCGGCTGGACCAGTACAGATCCTCCGTGCTCACGTCCGTCGTCACCCCGCTGAGATATTTCGGCACCCGATCGGTCCGTGCGTAGAAGGGCATCAGCGCGGAGAACGCCGTGGAGCCAAAGCAGATCCATTCGATCCCCTTCGCTTTTTCCGGCGCGTACGGGCGGATCTGGCATACGGTGGTCACTCCGGTCCGGTTGATGCCGATGCTGCGGTAGATCCCGCGCTTTCCCGTATCTCTGGCGGAGTAGGGATCGTAGGGCGTTCCCTGATAATGGCCGGACAGCAGATACTTGACGTCTTCCACCGCCACCTTTCGGTCCGGGACCAGGCACCACGGGATATCGTCGCTCTCAGGTCCGAATTCCGCGTTCTCTCCGTCCCAGGTATGAGAATACGGAGTCAGGCAGCGTCCCATGAACCAGGCGCGGGGCGTATTGTATACGTGATCGGAATCCGTATGGGATCCGAACACGTCCCGCGGATTGAACCGCCCGTTCTGATTCAGATCCAGCCGGTTATCGGCAATGAATTCCCGCAGGTCGGCGGAGCAGAGGTGATCTTTCCCTGCGCCGAAGGCGTCGTCCAGATCGAACGTGTCCATCCCGAACTGATTCGGCGCAAGAACGACGGCGTCGTCGGGCACGCGGCGGGCCATCCAATGGTGGCCGCCGATGGTTTCCATCCACCAGATCTCGTTTTCGTCGTTGAACGCTATGCCGTTGCTCTCATACGTGCCGTAGGTCTCCAGCAGCTGCGCCAGCCGCAGCACGCCGTCGCGGGCGGTGCGGACGTAGGGCAGCACGAGCACGACGATGTCCTCTTCCCCGATCCCTCCGGGAACGTCCTTCTCGCCGCGCTTCCCTGCCTTCCGGTATTCCACCAGCGGGTCGGCGGCCAGAACGCGCGGGTTGGACGTGATCGTCTCCGTGGCCGTCATTCCCACGTTGGCTTCGTTGATCCCCGTGGCCGCCCAGATCCCCTGCGCCGGATCTACGCTCGGGCAGGCCGTATAGCGCATGGGCTTTTCCGGAAGCGTGATCTCCACGTGTGAGATCACGCTCTTATACTTCTTTCCGATCCGTTTCGGATCGACCGTTATCAGCTTTTTGACGTCAAAATGTCCGTCGTCCGTCCGGGCGATCATCGTCGACCCGTCGTTGGACGCCGCTTTTCCTACAAGGACTGTGGTACATGGCATGATAAACAAACTCCCTCCCGGTGAAATGCGCTCCAGGCGCGACCGAACTTTATTATATATGAACGTTCTGTTAAACTCAATCATCCGCGGGTCAAAAGTGGCCTTCCGCGGTTGCCAAACCGGGAACGCGAGGCTATAATACCGCGATGAAGGGGCCCTTCCCCCTCAATACTTACGCAAGGAGGAATCCCGGATCCCGTTGGACCGGGAAAAGATCATGAAGAAATCACTATTGCTGCGCAGCATTCTGTGCCTTATGCTGGCCGTGCTGCTGGTGGTCTCGCTGGCCGCCTGCAGTTCCGGCAAATACACGCCGCCCGCCGATAAGGACGGATCCGGCGACGCCACTCCCGCCGAGGACGGATCCGGCCAGGAGGAGAAGGACGCCGAGCCCACGCCCGAACCGGAACCCGAGCCCGAACCGGAACCCGAGCCTGAGCCGGAACCCGAACCGGAGCCGGAACCAGAGCCGGAACCCGCCCCCGAACCGGAGCCTGCGCCCGCCCCCGAACCGGAGCCGGACGCGGAGATCGAACCGGATCCCACGCCCGCCCCTGAAAAACAGGACGTTCCTGCCGACAAGGACGATAAGAAGGAAGAAGAAAAGCCCGAGACCATCATCCCGGATACGCCCGCCGCGGTCACCGGGACCTACAGCGGCAGCTTCAGCTCCGATACCGGCACTCCCCTGAACGTGATCACCCGCTGGGCGGCCAACGAAAACTCCGACGGCACTTATTCCGTGGCTCTTCAGTTCTTCCTGAAAGGCTATGATATTTTCGTCGGTGCACGTTCGGACAACACGATCGCCGTAAAAAGCTCCGCCGGTACCAACGCTTCCTACAGCTTCAGCACCGCGCAGATCTCCAAGCCCGACGGCGCGCCGGGCGAAGTGTATCTCGGCGGTACGACCATCACCCTTTCCGCGGACGACATGGCCGCGGGCACGGAGGCTTCCGTGAAATGGAACTTCAAGGGTTCCTATTCCGGAAAGGATCTGCCCGTCGTACAGGCCAGCGGCGTCATTTCCGCCGGCTGACGGATGCCCCTTCTGAATACGGACGAAAAGAGCGGACCGCGTCGGTCCGCTCTTTTTCCTTTCTGAATCCCCGGGATGTCAGCGGATGAAGCTGGTCATCACGTGCTCCTCCGGTTTCGGCAGGCCGTACTTTTCCCGGCCGAGGGCGATGCTCTTCATCAGGAAGGACATGTTCCTTGCCAGGGTACGGACCGTCGCCAGCCCTTCCAGATCCTGCGCCGCCTCGCCCTTTTCCCGTCCGTACACGCTGTTCCAGTAACGGCTGGACGCCACCGGCATGCCGCTGATGGTAAAGTACTTGTTCAGCTCGTCGAAGGTGGCCGAGCATCCCCCGCGTCTGGCCACGGTAACGGCCGCGCCTACCTTCATCGTCTTGTCGAACCCGGTGCTGAAAAACAGCCGGTCCAGCGCGGCCACGACGGTGGCGTTGGCGGAAGCAAAATAGACCGGTGAGGCGACCACCAGCCCGTCGGCACGCTCGAATTTTTCCGCCAGCTCGTTCACGACGTCGTCAAACACGCATTTCCCTTTTTCGAAGCAGCCGCCGCAGGCTACGCAGCCGCGTACGTCGCGATTGCCGATCTGAACGACTTCGGGTTCCACGCCTTCTTCCCGGAACACGGAGCACATCTGCTCCACGGCCAGAGACGTATTGCCGTCCTTTCTCGGACTCCCGTTGATGATAAGAACTTTCATTGCAGTTCTCCCTTCCTTTTTTGTACATTATACCACGCGCCGGCGTCTCCGTGGAAGACCGGAAGGCTGCTTTCCCGAAAAACCATTGAATCCGAACGTTCCCCCCTGTATAATGGAAACGACCAAAAACAAAGAAAGGATGACCGAACCATGGCCATGATCGTACCTTCCGCCTGCAACGACGCCCAGCCCGGCGACATTGCGAAGATCGTCCTGTTTCCCGGCGACCCTCTGCGGGCCAAAACCCTGGCGGAGACCTATTTTGAAGATCCGAAATGCTTCAACACCATCCGCAACATGTACGGATACACGGGGACCTACCGCGGCAAGCGGATCTCCGTCATGGGCAGCGGCATGGGCATTCCCTCCGCCTGCCTGTATGAATACGAGCTGTTCACCTATTACGGGGTGGAGGGCGTCATCCGCATCGGCACGGCCGGCGGCATCTCCGAGGACGTAAAGTGCCGTGACCTTGTGCTGGCCATCGGCGCCGCGACCAACAGCAACTACGCCGCCCAGTACGGTTTTCCCGGAACGCTTCCCGCCGTGGCTGACTACGACATGCTGAAAACGGCCGACCGCATCGCCGCCGAGAAGGGCGTGCACACGAAGGTGGGCACCGTCATGACGAGCGACATGTTCTATTCCGCCGTCCCCAACGCCTACCAGCTGTATAAGGACGAACACATGCTGGCCGTGGAAATGGAGACAGCCGGCGTGTACCTGACGGCCAGCCACATGGGCCGGAAGGCGCTGAGTCTTCTGAGCATCTCCGACCACTGCTTTACGGGTGAGGAGCTCTCCGCGCAGGAGCGTCAGGATTCCTTCCGTGACATGATGGAGGTCGCTCTGGACACGGCCTGGGAGTTCACCGACTGACCGCTCCCATCGGCGGTTTTTCTGCCCGGTGCCCCATCTGAACCATCCGCGCATGAACTGCTTTCTTTTCACGAAGAAAGCAGTTTTTGCATTTCTTCCGTCTTGCGCGCGCGGCGGAAAATGAGTATAATAGCGCATTGTGGAATAATGTTTCCACTGAGTCATCGTATATATTCTCATGGAGAGTAAGGAGGTAAACAAATGCACAAAAACGTAAGCAAGGTCCTCGCTCTGCTTCTCTGTCTGTGTCTGCTCCTGACCGGAGCACCCGGCATCTCGGCGCTGGCCGTCGGGAACGACGCCGACCAGACGGAAAGCCCGGTGGAGGACGCCTCTCAGCTGAAGGACCTCGATCCTTCCACGCTGGGGGTCCGCAAGCTCGGCGAAATCGACGAGGCCGAGGAAGCTCCCGCCGTGGATCCTTCCACTCTGACTCCCGATACTTCGCTGAAGGAACTGGTCCGTGTTTCGATCTTTCTTACGGAGCCCTCCGCGATCGACGCGGGCTACTCCGCCCAGGGGATCGGCAGTAACGGTTCCGCGGCCAGCTACCGCGCGTCCCTGCTGAACCAGCAGAAAAGCGTTCAGTCCGCCATCGAGAACCGGCTCGGCTATGAGCTGAACGTCGTATGGAATCTGACGCTGCTCACCAACGCCTTTTCCACCTGGGTCTACGGCAAGGACATTCCCTTCATCGAACGCATGGACGGCGTAGCTGCCGTACAGCGTGAGAACATGTACACCGTACCGGAGACGGACGGCGCTCAGCCTGACACGGCCAACACCAGCACCGGCATGGTCGGCGCTTCCCAGGCCTGGGCCTCCGGCTATACCGGCGCCGGCACGCGCATTGCCATCATCGACACCGGCATCGATACTCAGCACAGATCTTTCGACGCCGAGGCCTTCGATTACGCGATCGCCCAGTACCAGGAACAGACGGGCAAGACCGTGGATCTGATGACGGAAGCGGACATTCCCGCCTCCGGCCTGAACGGGAGCGGCACGTATCTGTCCTCCAAGATCCCCTACGCCTACAACTACGTCGACGAGAATCAGAACGTGGATCACCTCGGCGACAGGCAGGGTGAACACGGCTCCCATGTGGCCGGCATTGCCGCCGCCAACCGGTTTGTGAAAGACGGTGACGCGTTCGCGGACGCCGCCGAGACCGTACACGCGGTCGGCATGGCTCCGGACGCCCAGCTGCTGGTCATGAAGGTGTTCGGCTCCAGCGGAGGAGCGTACGATTCCGACTATTTTGCCGCCATTGAGGACGCCGTGTTCATGGAAGCGGATTCCGTGAACCTGTCCCTCGGCAGCGCCGCCCCCGGCTTCACCTACGACAACTACTACCAGGATATCCTCAACAACCTGGCCGACGGCGAAACCAACGCCGGCACCGTGACCGTCATGTCCGCGGGCAACTCCGGCTCGTTCATCGACGGCAGTCCCTATTACACGAATTACGGCATCGGCCTGTTCATCGAGGACGTTTCGCTGCACACCGGCGGCAGCCCCGGCTCCTTCATCAACAGCCTGGGCGTAGCCTCCGCCAACAACATCGGCAAGACCGGCGCCCCTCTGACCTTCAACGGTTCTCAGGACGTTTACATCACGGAGTCCGCCAGCAGCGGCGGCTCGTTTGCCGGCATCGTCGGTTCCTACGATTTCGTTTACATCGATTCCATCGGCTCCGCTGAGGATTACGCGGCGGCAAACGAAGCCGTCAGCCTGACCGGCAAGATCCTGATCGTGAACCGCGGATCCCTCAACTTCACGGATAAGGGCAACAACGCCATCCCGTACTCCCCCGCCGGTCTGCTGGTCGCGAACAATCAGCCGGGCACCATCGGGATGCAGCTGGACGCCTACACCGGCACCTTCCCCATGGCAGCCATCACGCTGGCGGACGCGAACGCCCTGAAGAGCGCCTCCACCCAGACTGCCGCCGGTGACCTGACCTGCTACACCGGCACCGTTGTAGTCTCGGAAACCATCAAGCACGGTACTACCGGCGACCGCTCCGACGCTGAGATGTCCAGTTTCAGCTCCTGGGGCGTTCCCGGGTCCCTGCTGATGAAGCCGGAGATCACGGCCCCCGGCGGAGACATCTACTCCGTCTTCGGCACAAGTTATTCTCCCGAGGGTAATCCGCAGGGCGGTACGGATCAGTATGAACTGCTGTCCGGTACCTCCATGGCGGCTCCTCACATTTCCGGTCTGTCCGCTCTTACGGCCCAGTACCTGAAGGAGACGGACTACGCGGCCGCCAATCCGGCGCTTGCCTCGAACTTCACGCGCCGCGCCATCATTCAGTCGCTTCTCATGAGCACCGCTACGCCCATGAAAACGACCGACGGTGAGGATGAGTATTACGTATCGATCCTCCAGCAGGGCGCCGGTCTGGCGGACGTCTCCAGGGCCGTGAACGCCTCCTCCGTCATCATGATGAAGGACGCCGGGCTGACCACCTCCACCGGGGCGGCCGCCGACGGCAAGGTAAAGGCGGAGCTGGGCGACGATCCCGACCGCACCGGCAAATACTCCTATTCCTTCACCGTGTACAACCTGACGGACACGGATCTGAGCTACAATCTCAGCACCGACGTGTTCACTCAGCATCTGTACCAGAATTACAACTTCCTGTTCATGGACAAGAGCACCGTCGGCCTGGCGGCGGACGTGTCGTACGCCTACGAGCAGGAACTGACCGAGACGCATGACGTGAACAAGGACGGCATGACGACCGACGCCGACGCCCAGGCCATTCTGGATTATCTGTCCGGCGAAGCGGACGGTGCGGCCTTCGATCTGGAAGCCGGAGAGATGGACGACGACGGCACTCTCTCCACCCACGACGCCCATCTGCTGCTGCAGTTTGCCGGCAGTGAAGGAAACGGGCTGGTCGTGAAGGCCGGTTCCAGCAAGGACGTGACGGTGTCCATCTCCATCGACGCCGACTACATGGCCTTCCTCGACACGTACTATACTTCCGGCGCCTACATCGAGGGCTTCACCCGTCTGGAGTGCAACACCACCACCGCGGAGAACGTTGCCGTCGAAGACGTCCACACGATCCCGGTTCTGGGCTTCTACGGCAGCTGGACCGATGCCTCCATGTTCGACAACACGTCCTACACGGATACGCTCTACGGCACCGATAAGATCAATTACTCCGGCAATGAATACACCAACTATCTCACGATGAAATACGGTTCCTCCCTGAGCAAATTTACCGGGAACCCGTACATCGTGGAAGAAGAGTTCCCCGCCGACGCTCTCGCGGTGAACAGCGGCAGCCAGTTTGTAAACCTCTATTACAACCTGATCCGCTCCGCGGGCACCACCGGTTTCGCCGTAACGAAGACGGACGAGTTCGGCGGAAACGTGACGGACGTGCTGGATTCCACGGTTAAATCCTGGAACGAAACGTCCCTGTACTATCACGTCAACGAAGGATCCTGGCAGAACACCGGAACGAAGACGCAGGCCGTGAACAAGACGGCGGCTTCCTACGGCCTGGCGGAAGGCGATACGTTCCGCATCGGCTATTACGCCATCCCTGAATACTACGGGATGCTGGTGCATAAGGCCGACATGACCGCTCCCTACGCCGGCAATCTGGATCCCGACAACGACGAATTCGACGCCGTTCTCAAGTCCAACGTGCTTGGACGCGGCGCCTTCGTCGGCTACGACTTCACGATCGACGATACCATCCCAGCGATCGACAGCGCCGTACTGGAAGGGACCGACATCAAGGTCACGGCCGGCGACAACCAGAACCTGGCTTACGTTGCCATCCTCTCGCTGGACGGCGGTACCGTTTACGCGGAGACCGCTCCCCACAACATGTCCTTCGACGGTTCCTTCGACGCGACGCAAGCCATTGAGGAGGCCGAAGGCTACGTGGCCATCTTCGCCGCCGACTACGCCGGCAATGAGGTCGCGAAAGCCCTGAAGGTGAACGACAACGAGTCCATCGATCCTCTTGCCATCGACTCCATCTCCATCTCTCCTGCCTCCGTGGAACTGTACGTCGGCAACGAGATGGATCTGTCCGCTGAGATCCTGCCTCTGACGGTGGAAGACCGCCGCATTACCTGGACCTCTTCCGATGACTCCGTCGTTACGGTGGACGACGCCGGACATATCAAGGCCGTTGGCGCGGGCAGCGCGTCCGTCATCGCTGCGGCGGCTTCCGACGAGACCAAAAAGGCCGAGTGCTCCGTCACCGTCGTCAGCATCGACAAGGCCATGAACGCCATCGTATGGGATGAAAACGGCGAGGTCTTCTTCTCCGGATTCAATACGAACGCCCTGCCCACGTGGACGAAGCTGCACGATAGCGGAGCGGAGTACGCCGTCCAGTCCACGCTGCTCGACGACGAGGGCACGCTGTACGCCGCCACGTTTGACAGCAGCTCCGAATCGTCTGCGCTGTTTACGGTGGATCCCGGCACCTACGGGCTGACCGAATACGGTGATAACTACGTAGGCGCTACGGACATGGCTATCGGGTCGACCTATTTCGCCGATTACACGGGAATGGTGTACACCTATGCTCCCTTCCTGGTGGCCGGGAACCTGGCGCCCGCCGATCCCGATACTACGGACGACGTGGAAGAATATTACACGGGCATTCCCTGGGCTCTGATGGACGCGCGCCAGACAGAGATCAAGGACGCGTATCTGGCCGCGGTAGCCACCAAGACCAGGACCCCCTACGGCGGCGACTTCTACGTCCTTGACGAAAACGGCGTCATCTGGGAGACCTCCCTCGCACTGAACGCCGACCAGAACGGATTTGAGTTCTCCGCGCCTGTAAAGGTCCTTGAAACAGGCATCGCCACCAACTTCCTGTATCAGGATCTGTATTTCGACGGCACGTGGCTCTACTGGTCCCACTACGACGGCACCGTGAGCACCCTCTACGCCATCGACCCCGTCAATAAGACCGTCTATGACACCGGCAACTTCGGCGAAGGCGTATGGCCGGTCAGCGGTCTGTACGTCCAGGGTCAGGCGGCCCCCGCCTCCACCGGCGGCGGCGCGAAGATCGACGCTGTGAACGTGCAGCCTCTGAACGTAAGCAGAGACGAACTCATGACCCGTGAGATCGCGAACCGCATCGCCGCGGCAGCCGGCAAGACCCCCGCGGGCGGCACGAATACCGTCGGCGTACGGGAGAAGGACTACGTGCCCGGCGTGACGGACCGGCAGACCGTTGAAGGAGAGGCCGCCCTCATCGACGAGGAAGGCCGTACGGCTGTCGTCGCCCTCACGGATGACGAGGACGTGACAAACGGTCTGGTCCGGGTTTCCTACACCGAAGGTCTCACCTACCTGGATACGGTCAGTCCGCTGTACTATTCCGCCCATGTGGATGAGGAAGCGCACACCGTTACCATCGCCTATGCTTCCGCTGCCACCGTCCCGCAGGGCACCGAATTTGCGGATCTCGTGTTCGAGGTCGAGGACGCTTCGCAGATCCAGCACGTGAACGTAGTGACGGCCGAACGGAACGCGAACGCGGACATTGCCGAAGACCCCACAGTCATCGACATCGGTGAACCGGAAGAAGCGGTCCCGTCCTTCAAGACCAAGTCTCTGATCCTGTCCGGCGAGCTCGGCGTGAACTTCTTCATGGATCTTCCGGCGATCGACGGCGTGGATTACACGGACAGCTACGTTGAGTTCACCGTGACCGGCAAGGGCGGAAAGACGACCGTCGATCCGTTCGACCCGAACCACAAGAACGTCAGCGGCGAATATTACGGCTTTACCTGCTACGTGAACTCCATCCAGATGGCGGAGACGATCACCGCCGTATTCCACTACGGAAGCGACGATAAGACCGTGACCACCACGTATTCCGTGAAGGAGTACATCGAGGGCGCCGAGGCCAACAAGGACAAGATGAGTGAGGCCGCCTACCAGCTGATCCACTCCATCGCGGACTACGGCCACTACGTGCAGCGGTATCTCTCCGCCGTCAACCACTGGGAGATCGGCGTCGACTACGCCGACATGGATCTGTACTTCACCGACTCCTACGATATCGACGCCATCAAGGCCGCGGTGTCCGAGTACACCATGACCAAGCAGTTCGGCACCAGCAAGGTCACCAAGGCTACGCACCGTCTGCACCTGGATTCCTCCACCGCTCTCGAGGTCTTCCTCACGGTGGAAGGCGATACGGAACTGACCGCCTCCATCCAGTTCAAGGGCAACACCTACACGGCGGAAAAGCAGGCGGACGGCCGGTACAGCATCAAGATCCCCAACATTTCCGCCCACCAGCTCGGCAACATCTTCACCATCACCGGCAACGCCGGCGGTGAATTTACCGTAACGGCGTCCGTCATGTCTTACATCAACGCCGTGCTGAGCTCCGGCAACGCGGACGAGGCCACCCAGAACGGACTGGCTTCGCTGTACACCTACTACGAAAAGGCCATAGCCCTTCTCGGCTGAGGCCTGAAACAACGACCGTACCGGCGGACGGGCGGAAGATCCTCTCCCGCCCATCCGTCCGGTGCACCCGAAGGATGAACATGAAACGTTTTATTTCTCTCATACTCTGTCTCCTTCTGCTGACAGCCCTCTGCGCCGGCTGCACCGTAACCACAGGCAAGAACGGTGCGAAAACGCCCGACGCGACGGACGCGGCGGGATCCGGCGACGCAGAATCCACGGGTAAGGACGCATCATCCGAATCCGGGAAGCCGGCGTCCGACGCGGCGGAAGACGCGTCCCAGGACGCCGTCCTGCCGGAGATCGAGATCCCCTTCGAAGACGGCGACGCGGAGCTTGTGGATCCGTCGGAGACCTCGGAGAACGCGGACAGCGCGGAGAGCGGCGAAGTGCCGGTCCCCCCGCTGGTGATCGACGAGGATCTGATCACGGACAACGACGGCATCACCGTAGACGAGAACGGAGACATCCTCACGCCGGAGCTTCCGTAAGCCTTCCGGCAGAGGCAGCCAGACATGAAACGAGCACCCGGACCAAGGTCCGGGCGCTCGTTTTTTCACGCGTCCAGTATCGATCGTATGTCCTCCCGCGACGGGATGCTTCCCATGCCGCCCGGGCGGGCAACGGACAGAGCGGCCGCCGCGTTGGCGTAACGGACGACGGAGCCCAGTTCGTCTCTCCCCATCGCACCCGGCCGTTTTCCGGTCTTCAGCAGACGGCTGGCGGCGGTACCGCAGAAAATGTCGCCGGCTCCGGTCGTATCCACGGCGCGAAGGCCGGTCGGCACGGGGATCCGGACGGCGGCGTGACGGTTCGCCGCGTAACAGCCCTCCCCGCCCAGAGTCACGAACACAAGGGAGACGCCGCACTCCTCCAGCAGCCGCGCCGCGCCTTTTTCGGGCTCCGCGTCCCACAGAAAGCGCAGTTCATCGTCGCTGATCTTCACTACGTCCGCCTGCCGCAGCGCCCATTCCATGGCCTCGCGCGCCTTGCGCTCATCCGGCCACAGCGCCGGCCGGTAATTCGGATCCACACTGACCATGACGCCGGCCTCCTTTGCCTCCGCCACGGCCCGTTTCACCGCGGACGCGGCGGGTTCGTCCGTCAGAGACAGCGAACCGAAATGAAAGGCCCTGGCGTTCCGGATCAGTTCCACGTTCACCTCTTCCGGACGAAGGCACGTGTCCGCCCCGGGCTTCCTGGCAAAACTGAACTCCCGTGCCCCGTCGCTGCCGACGGTCACGAACGCCAGCGTTGTGAACACGGCGGGATCCCGGATCACGCCCGTCACGTCGATTCCCCGGCGCGTCATTTCACGGATCAGCAGACGACCGAAGGCGTCGTCCCCCACCTTGCCGATCATCGCCGCGCCGCGCCCGTCGGCCGCGGCCGCCGCGAGAAAAATGGCCGGCGCGCCTCCGGGGTGGGCGGACAGGACCGGGAAGCCGTCCTCATTCGTACCGCAGGCCGAAAGGTCGACCAGCACTTCCCCCATCGCAACGACGTCAGCCATCGACCTCATCCTTTCCGCTTCTTCTGCGCAGCCTTTTCAGGATCCGCGCGGGAAGCGCGGAACGGTCGAACGGATCGAGTGGCGTGTTCCTGTATTCCCGCCGGACGCCCCTGCGATAACGGAACATCAGGCGCTGACGGCGCACAGCGACGTCGTCCGTGGATATGTCGATCACCCGGCAGTGGCTGATCAGATCCTCCTTGGAAAACAGCAGTGACGTGACGTTTCTGCGGTATCCGCGATATCCGGCGGCCCAGAAATAAGCGTCCGCGTGGTATTCGATCTCATACGCCACACAGTTTTCGGTAAATACATAGGGCCTGCCGAAGCGCGCGCGGTACGCCTGATCCAGCCATTGGGCCATATGGCGGTAACCGCGGTGAAGGCCCGCGCGCTTCAGTGCGGCGTCCCACTGCGGCGCTTCGGTCTCCAGCTCGATGGCAAATCCCTTCTCATTCACGGACGCGAAGCGGGCAAGCAGGTCGTCCAGCTCGCGTCTGTTCTCATCCGTCATGCTCTTTCTATGGTCGCCCATGTTCGTGCCCCCTTCTCGGCCCCCGTTACGGAAAACGGGGGCTTCCGTTCAGAAGCCCCCGAACCTTATCCCATTGTATCCGCAAAACCCGCAAAAGGCAACGGAAAGATCAGCACACGCCCTGAGCCTTCATGGCCTCGGCGACCTTCAGGAAGCCGGCGATGTTGGCGCCTACGACCAGGTCGTTGCCCGCGCCGTACTCCTTCGCCGCCGCCCAGGCGTTGGCAAAGATGTTCTCCATGATGTCCTTCAGCTTGGCGTCCACCTCGTCGAAGGTCCAGCTGTAGCGCATGCTGTTCTGGCTCATCTCCAGACCGGAGGTGGCAACGCCGCCGGCGTTGGACGCCTTGCCGGGGCTGAACAGCACGCCCGCGTTCTGGAACGCGGCGGTGGCTTCCGGCGTGGTGGGCATGTTGGCGCCTTCGCATACGGCCATGACGCCGTTGGCGATCAGCTTCTCGGCGCCCTCCAGATCCAGCTCGTTCTGGGTGGCGCAGGGCAGCGCGATATCGCACTTGACGCCCCAGATGCCGCGGCAGCCTTCGGTGTAAACGGCCCCGGGCACGCGCTCGGCGTACTCTTTGATGCGGCCCCGCTCGACTTCCTTGATCTGACGCACCACGTCCAGCTTGATGCCGTCGGCGTCGTACACGTATCCGTTGGAATCCGACATGGCCACGACCTTGCCACCCAGCTGCGTAGCCTTCTGGCAGGCGTAGATGGCCACGTTGCCGCTGCCGGACACGACTACCGTCTTGCCCTCGAAGCTCTCGCCCTTCATCTCGCGCAGCATGGCCGCCGCGAAATAGCACAGGCCGTAGCCGGTGGCTTCCGTACGGGCCAGGCTGCCGCCGAAGGTCAGACCCTTGCCGGTCAGAACGCCCGTCCACTCGTTGACGATGCGCTTGTACTGGCCGAACATGTAGCCGACCTCACGGCCGCCCACGCCGATGTCGCCGGCGGGAACGTCCGTATCCGGACCCACGTGACGGTAAAGCTCCGTCATGAAGCTCTGGCAGAAGCGCATGACCTCGTTCTCGCTCTTGCCCTTGGGGTCAAAGTCGGAACCGCCCTTGCTGCCGCCCATGGGAAGGCTGGTCAGGCTGTTCTTGAAAATCTGCTCGAAGCCGAGGAACTTGATAACGGAAAGATTGACAGAGGGATGAAAACGCAGGCCGCCCTTATAGGGGCCGATGGCGGAGTTGAACTGTACGCGGAAGCCGCGGTTGACCTGGACCTTGCCGTTGTCGTCGACCCAGGGCACGCGGAAGATGACCATCCGCTCCGGCTCGACAATGCGGTCGAAGATGCCCGCCTCTACCAGATCCGGACGCTTCTGGGCGACAGGCTCCAGAGACTCCAGTACTTCCAGCACTGCCTGCAGAAATTCCTTCTGATCGCCGTCACGGGCGACGACCTTGTCGTATACGGGTTTCAGTACGTCAAGTTTCATTCTCGTTTCCTCCTACTGTTGCCGGCGGTGGACCCGTCGGAAAAATACGGCTCATTATACACCCGTCAAAAAAAGGATTGCAATACTTTATTGCGCAAAAGTAAGCAAAATATGAAATATTTGTATGCCTTCCCCTTCAGTTTCCGATCCTTTTCCGCATTTTTCGTGCATATTCTGCAAGTTGCACGATAAAGCCCCTCCAATTTGCAGAAAGGCGGCGGGCATCTCCGCCCGCCGCCCGGCCGTATTCAGCAGATAACGTCGTCCACGTCCATGGTGGCGTAGGCGTTCAGATCCTGTCCGGCGCGGACGCCGGCCAGATACTCGTAATATCCCTGGCAGCCGATCATGGCGCCGTTGTCTCCGCACAGCTTCAGCGGAGGGGCGTACAGCCGTACGCCCGCCTTCCGGCAGGCTTTCTCAAAATCTTCCCTGACCCTCGCGTTCGCCGCGACGCCCCCCGCGATGGAGACCGTATCGTACCCCAGCGCCTTCACGGCGTCCATGGTACGCGGCACCAGCGTATCGCTCACCGCCTTCTGGAAGGAGGCGGCCAGACCGGACCGGTCGATCGTCTCTCCCTTCTGCTCGGCGTTATGCACCAGATTCACCACAGCCGTTTTCAGTCCGGAAAAGGACATGTCGTACGGATGCCCGTCGATGTGCCCCACGGGCAGGCGGTACGCGTTCTCATCCCCTCCTCGGGCCAGCTCCTGCATGGGCCTTCCCCCGGGGTACGGCAGGCCCAGCACACGGGCCGCCTTGTCGAAGCACTCGCCCGCCGCGTCGTCGTGCGAGCAGCCGAGGATGCGGATGTCCGTATATCCGCGCACGTCGGCGATGATGCTGTTGCCGCCGGATACGATCAGGGCACAGAAGGGCGGCTCCAGCTCCGGAAAGGCGATGTAGTTGGCCGCGATGTGGCCGCGGATGTGGTGCACCGGGATCAGCGGTACATTCAGCGCCAGCGCCAGTCCCTTGGCAAAATTCAGACCGACGAGAAGGGCGCCGATCAGGCCCGGGGCGTACGTCACGGCCACGGCGTCGATGTCCTTCCGGGTGACGCCCGCGTGTTCCAGCGCCGCGTCCGCCAGCCGACTGACGGCCCGTATGTGGTTCCGCGAGGCGATCTCCGGCACCACGCCGCCGTACAGGGCGTGCAGATCCGCCTGAGAGAATATTTCGTCCGCCAGCACCTCTCTGCCATCCCGCGTGACGGCGACGGCCGTCTCGTCACAGGAGGACTCCACAGATAAAATGATCATTCCTTCAGCTCCTTACCGTAGAGCAGCGCATCCTCCACGGGGTCGACGTAATAATTCCTGCGCGTTCCCAGCCGGCGCCAGCCGGCCTTCTCGTATAACCCGACGGCCGGGGCGTTGGAGGCGCGTACCTCGAGAAAGGCCTCGCCCATCCCCCTGCCTCCGGCCGCCGTTTCCGCCGAGCGCAGAAGCTCAAGGGCAACGCCGGCCCTTCTTTCCTCCGGACACACCGCGATCTGATACAGCTCCGCCTGATCTCCGGCCCGATGCATCATGCAGAAGCCGGCGAGCCTGCCTCCGCGCAGCGCGGCGAGCGTCAGCCCGTCCGGGTCGTTCATCTCTTCACTAAGGGAGCGCTCCGTCCACGGCGGACGGAAGCAGGCGCGCTCCAGCGTCAGAATGCCCGCAAGATCCTCCGGGCGGGCGGGCCGTATCTCCAGCTCCGTCATTTCGCGTCGTACCAGCTCTTTCCCCATTTGGCCTCCACCGGCAGCGGCACGGAAAGGTCGGCGGCGCCGGTCATCTCTTCAGCCAGGATCGCGGCCGTCCGCTCCGCCTCTTCCTCCGGGCACTCCACGATCAGTTCGTCGTGCACCTGCAGCAGGAGCCTGGCCTTCAGTCCGGACCTCTTCAGCGCGTCGCTCACACGGATCATGGCGATCTTCATCACGTCCGCCGCCGTGCCCTGGATGGGCATGTTCAGCGCCACGCGCTCGCCGAAGGCGCGCGTATTCCGGTCGTGGGACGCAAGCTCCGGCAGCGCCCGCCGCCGGCCGTACAGGCTGGAGACGTATCCGTCCTGCTTCGCCTGCTCCACGACCTTTTTCATGTACTCCCGCACGCCGCTGTACTTCTCCAGATAGCTTTCCATGTACGCCCTGGCCTCCGCCACGGACACGTGGATATCCTGCGCCAGGGAGAAGGCGGAGATCCCGTATACGATGCCGAAGTTCACCGCCTTGGCGTGGCTGCGTTGCTGCTTCGTGACCTGCTCCAGCGGGATGCCCAGCACCTGGCTGGCGGTCACTGCGTGGATGTCCTCACCGTCGATGAAGGCGCGGCGCATGGCCTCGTCCCCCGATATGTGCGCCAGCAGCCGCAGCTCGATCTGGCTGTAGTCGGCGTCCACCAGTACGTTGCCGGGGCCGGCGATGAACATTTTGCGCAGTTCTCCGCCCAGCTCCGTACGCACGGGGATATTCTGCAGATTCGGCTCCACGGAGCTCAGCCGCCCCGTAGCGGTGACCGTCATCTGGAATTTCGTGTGGATCCGCCCGTCCTCCGCGATCACCGCCGACAGGCCGTCGGCGTAGGTGCTTTTCAGCTTGGAATACTGCCGGTACTCCAGCACGGCGGGAATGATGGGGTGCCTGTCGTACAGCTTTTCCAGCACGTCCGCACCGGTGCTGTAGCCCGTTTTTGTCTTCTTCGGCGGGGGCAGCAGCAGCTTGTCGAACAGGATGTGCCCCAGCTGCTTCGGGGAGTTGATGTTGAACTCCTCCCCGGCCATCCGATAGATATCCCGTTCCAGCTCGGAGATGCGTCCGGCCAGCAGTACCCCGAAGCGCTTCAGCGCCTCCCGGTCGGCCAGGAAGCCCGCGTGCTCCATCTCCGCGAGCACGGCGCACAGCGGCATCTCCACCTCGCGCAGCAGGCGGTCCAGCCCGCTGTGCTCCAGCTGACGTTCCAGTTCGGGCGCCAGCTGATCGACGGCGGCCGCCTCCCGCCGCGCGCTTTCCCCCTCGTCCGGTCCGTCCAGCAGAGACAGCTGGCCGTCCGAAGCGGCGTCCAGCGTCAGGGGACGCCCCAGATACCGGCCGCACAGACCGTCCAAAGGATAGGCGCTGTCCGTAGGGGCCAGCAGATAGGCCGCCAGCGCGCAGTCGAACTCCCAGCCCTCCGCCTGCACGCCCTGCTCCAGCAGGCGCCGGTGCAGATCCTTGATCTCATAGCCCCGCTTTTTCACCGGGCTCTGGAACACCCGGCGCAGCGCTTCCGCATACCCCTGCGCTTCAGGCGCCAGGGTATAGCGGCTGTCCCCGGCGATCAGGCACAGCGTTCCCCCGTCGGACAGGGCGACGCTTACCGTTCCGGCCTCATAGGCCGCCTTCAGCATCCCGTCGATCCCGTCCGCGTCGGTCACGGCGCAATCGCGGTACGTTTTTTCCTCCGCCCTGGTCTGGGCCACCACCTCCGCCGGCGGCTTCAGACCGAAGCGGTCCGTCAGCTTTGTAAACTCCAGCTTTCGGAACAGCTCGTAAAGCGCATCGTTGTCCGGCTCCCGCACCCGGTTCTCCTCCGGGTCGAAGGCGATCGGTGCGTCGCACCGGATCGTCGCCAGATCGTAGGACAGTTCCGCCGATTCCCGGCCGGCAGTGAGCTTTTTCCGTACGGCGTCCCGGATATCCGGCGAATCGATGGCGGCGTACACTCCCTTCAGGCTGCCGAACCGGTGCAGCAGATCCATGGCCGTTTTCTCACCCACGCCGGGCACGCCGGGGATGTTGTCCGAGGAATCCCCCATCAGGGCCTTCAGATCCACCATGAACGGAGGCGCGAAGCCGTACTCCTCCTCAAACCTCCGCTCGTCGTACAGCACCGTTTCCGTCTGACCCATGCGCGTTTTCACGTGGCGCACCGCCGTTGCCGGGCCGATCAGCTGAAAGCTGTCCTTATCTCCGGTCACGGCCACGCAGCTCCAGCCCGCGGCCGTGCACGCGCCGGCGATGGTGCCGATCAGGTCGTCGGCCTCCCATCCCGCCAGCTCGTAGCGGGGCACGTTCAGCGCGTCCAGCACCTGCTTCAGGATCGGCATCTGGGCCGCCAGTTCCTCGGGCATGGCCTTCCGCTGCGCCTTGTAGCCGTCGTATTTCAGATGGCGGAAGGTGGGCTCCTTCCGGTCGAAGGTCACGCACAGGGCGTCCGGCTTCTCATCGGCCAGCAGTTTCAGATAGATGTTCAGAAATCCGAACACCGCGTTGGTCGGCGTTCCGTCCCGGGTCGTCAGCGTGCGCACGCCGTAGAACGCCCGGTTCACCAGGCTGTTGCCGTCGATCACCATCAGCTTCATTCGCGTTCCCTCCTCACCGCCGGGCCGTACACCCGCGGAAAATCAGATCTTCTTCCACTGCACGCCCTGCTTGGTATCCATGATGGCGATGCCCATGTCCTTCAGCTCGTCGCGGATGCGGTCTGCCTCAGCGTAGTTCTTTTCCTTCTTCGCCTGGGCCCGGGCCTCGATCAGCGCCTCCACCTTCGCGGTAAGGTCCGCGTCGTCGTTCTCGGTGCCGTACACGATGCCGACCACGCCGTTGAGCTCTTCCAGCATCGCCAGCGCGGCCTGCGCCACGGCGCGGACGGGCTTCCGATCCGCCGCGGTGATGGCGTTGGCCTCACGCACCAGTTCGAAGATCACGGCGATGGCGTCCGCCGTGTTGAAATCGTCCTCCATGGCCTCGATGAACCTCTCCCGGTACCGGGGCAGGCTGTCGACAAAAGCCTGCTGTTCGGCCGTCCGGTCGCCCTCAGGGGCGTTTTTCGTCAGGAACCGCAGATTCTCCATGGCCGTCTCCACCCGCTCGTGGGCGGCTTTCGCCTGCATCAGGATCTCTCCCGAGTAGTTCAGCGGGCTGCGGTAGTGGCTCATCAGCATGAACATGCGGATGGTGGGGTAGCCGTAGGCCTCCGCCGCCTCGCGCACGGTGAAGAAATTGCCCAGCGACTTGCTCATTTTCTTGTTATCGATGCTGATGAACCCGTTATGCACCCAGTAGCGCACGAATTCGCAGCCGTTGGCCGCCTCGCTCTGGGCGATCTCGTTCTCATGGTGCGGGAAAGTCAGATCCTGGCCGCCGCAGTGGATATCCAGCGTTTTTCCGAGATAGCGCATGCTCATGGCGCTGCACTCGATGTGCCAGCCGGGGCGCCCCCGGCCCCAGGGGGACTCCCAGTAAGGCTCGCCGGGCTTGGCAGCCTTCCACAGGGCGAAGTCCATGGGGTTCTCCTTCACGTCCGCCACGTCGATGCGGGCGCCGGCCTGCAGCTCCTCCAGCGGCTGGTGGGACAGCTTGCCGTAGTCCGCGAACTTCAGCGTGCGGTAGTACACGTCCCCGTTCACCTCGTAGGCGTAGCCCTTTTCGATGAGCGTGGATACGATATCGATGATGCCCTGGATGTTGTCCGTGGCGCGGGGATGCACCGTGGCTTCCCGCACGCCCAGGCCGCGTGCGTCGGCGTAATACTCGGCGATGTACTTTTCCGCCACTTCAGCGCTGGAGATGCCCTCCTCGTTGGCGCGGTTGATGATCTTATCGTCCACGTCCGTGAAGTTCTGCACGAAGGTCACGTCGTACCCCCGGTATTCCAGATAGCGGCGCAGCACGTCGAACATGATGATGGGACGGGCGTTGCCCACGTGGATGTAGTTGTACACAGTGGGCCCGCAGGCGTACATCTTTACCTTGCCCTCCTCCAGAGGCACGAACTCCTCCTTGCGCATGGTCATGGTGTTGAATAGTTTCATTTCTGCATTTCCTCCATTGCTTTTTCCAGAAGACTCAGCTGCTCTTTCACAGCCGTCAGTTCGATCTTGACAGGGTCCAGAATGTGGATCTGGTCCACGTTGGACGTGTAGTCCACCCGCTCGCCGGCCACGCGCACCACACGCGCCGGCACGCCCACGGCGGTGCTGTCCGGCGGTATCTCGCTGAGCACCACGGCGTTGGCCGCCACGCGGGCGTTGTCCCCCACGGTGAAGGGGCCCAGGATCTTGGCACCGCAGCCCACCATCACGTTGTTGCCCAGCGTGGGATGGCGCTTGCCCTTGTCCTTGCCGGTGCCGCCCAGGGTCACCCCCTGATACAGGAGCACGTCGTCCCCGATGACCGTCGTCTCGCCGATCACGATGCCCATGCCGTGGTCGATCACCAGCCGCCGCCCGATGGTGGCGCCGGGATGGATCTCGATGCCCGTGAAATGACGGCTCCACTGCGATACGCACCGGGCCAGGAACAGGAGCTTCCTCCGGTACAGCCAGTGAGCGACGCGGTGGTAGATTACGGCGTGCAGTCCGGGGTACAGCAGAAAGATCTCCAGCGACGAGCGCGCCGCCGGGTCGCGGGCCTTGTACGCCCGTATGGTCTCTCCCAGTCGTGTCATGTCCGACCTCCGTAACAAAAGATAAAGCCGCCTCTGTACAAGAGGCGGCAGTCGCGGTTCCACTCTTTTTTATCACTCGATGGCAGATAACGCCGCCAGGCGCGGGGCGTTGCCCCCGATGCTCCCGGGCGCACGTTCACGGAACCGCTGCAGGGGGCGCTTTCAGCCGGTGACGCCCGTTCTCTTTTGCCTCGTTTCTCCGCTACTCTTCCCGTTCATAGCTTTGTCATTCTATCATCCTCAGGCGGTCCCGTCAAGGGGTTCCGTCGGCCGGGGCCGGCGCTCCGCCCGCTCCGCGATCACGTCCGTGCAGGCCATGGCGAGCAGGTCCTCCGGCTTCGTCCCCGGCCGGATCCAGGCGTCGAGACACCCCTCCGGCAGGATCAGAGGCATCCGGTCGTGGATCCTGCGCGCCTCTCCCTCCGCCTCCCTCGTCAGCACCACGAAGCAGGGCAGCCCGTCCTCGATGCGGTACAGGCCGCACAGCCAGCACACGGTCTGCCCCCGGGGCTGGAACATGTACCGGTCCCCCGGCTTCGTCTTTCCGTCCGCCAGGGGCAGATGCTCCCACTCGTAGTACCAGGAGGCCGGGATCATGCACCGCCGGTTCTTCCACGGATCCCGGAAGGCCGGCAGCTCCGCCGCTGTCTCGCTGCGGGCGTTCACCACGGGCCGGTGGTTCGGGAACCGGAAGCCCCAGCGCATGGGATAGACCGCCCGGTCCCCGTTTCGGTCCGGCGCCACCACCGGCAGCACGTTGGATGGGCGCATCTCCCCGGCAGTGAGCACCGCGTCCCCCGCGCGGATGAACTTTCCCGTCAGCCGCGACCGGCGCAGCGCTTCCGTGATCCAGCGCAGTTCCTCCGTCTCCGGCTCCACGTAAAACCGCGTGCACATGGCCGCGCCTCCTCTCCTCCGTTTTCATTCCGGCTGTCAGAAGCCGGTCTCTTCCTCCGTCCGCTCTCCCTCGCGCTCACATTCCGCCTTCTTCTCCAGGATGGCGGCGCTGAAGCCGCGCAGGGCGTCGAAGGGGGCGAAGATCTTCGCCCGGTGCCCCACGTCCATCCGCGGGTGCCGGACGGAAAAATCGTCGTATTTTTCGTGCCCCGGCCGGCCCTTCAGATAGACCTCCCGGTACCGGAAATCCTCCGGCATGGGCGCGTTATTCTTTCCTTCCATGCGTTCCTCCGCTTTCCGGCGGAAGCACCCGGCGGGTCAGGCCCGGTGTCCGCCGATCTGTCTGTTCCTCTCCAGCGCCGTGGCCCCCTCCAGCAGGTCCGTCCCGCGGAACAGGGCGTTGGGGCCGTACTTCCGGCGCACCTGCAGCATGGCGCCCTGCAGGCGCCGCTCCCGCTCCGCGGCCTCGTGGTCGACGAAGAGGCTCAGCTGCATCATGCCCGTGTCCTCCGTCACGTCGCCGGCGCACACGCCCAGCCGCCGGTACAGCAGCCGGTGGTCCGTCTTCTCGTCGAACTGCCTCACCATCGGCTCCAGGATCGCCGTCAGCCGGCTGGTCAGCGCCGGCAGACGCACCGTGCCGTTGCTGTGCCGGGGGTGCAGCCGCCCGTAAAAATCCAGCGCCAGGGGCCCGTCGTAATCCGGGCAGGCCTCCAGGCTCTTCCAGTCGTAGCTCAGCCACCAGGTGCAGGTCCGGGTGAGCAGGTTCTTCGCGAAAAGATCCGCGCACAGGCTCTCCACCATCTCCCCGAAAACGAGCCGGGCCTCCTCGTACCGGTAGGGCCGGGGCAGCACCTGCCCGACGGACAGGCTGTGCTCCTCCGTGCGGTAGCTTTTGATGTCCTTCATCGTCACCGGCTCCGCGCCCCAGGCATGGTCGATCAGGATCTCAGCGTCGATGCCGAAGGTGCGGTAAAAGAACTCCTCGTCCCACTGGGAGCGCGCCGCGATGTCCCCCATGGTGAACAGGCCGGCCGCGTTCAGCCGCCGGCACTTGCCGATGCCGATCTGCCAGAAGTCCGTCAGCGGCCGGTGATCCCACAGCAGGAACTTGTACGCGTTCTCGTCCAGCTCCGCTACGCGCGCGCCGTATTCGTCCGCCGGCGCCTTCTTGGCCACGATGTCCATGGCCACCTTGGCCAGGTACAGATTCGTCCCGATCCCCGCCGTGGCCGTGATCCCGGTGGTGCGCAGCACGTCGCGGATCATCGTCATGGCCAGTTCCCGCGCCGGACTGGTGCCCGCGGCCGCCGCCTTCTCCCGGTAGGCGTACAGATAGTGGGTGACGTCGATGAAGCACTCGTCGATGGAGTATACGTGCACGTCCTCCGGCGATACGTAACGCAGATAGATGCCGAAGATCTGCGCGGAGATACGCTCATATTCCGCCATGCGGGGCGTGGCGATGATCCAGTCCAGCTTCGTGCGGTTCCGGGCCTCATACTCCCGGATCTTTTCCCTGGCCTCGAACAGGCGCGGCCGCGAGGGCACGCCCTTGGCCTTCAGGGACGGAGACACCGCCAGGCAGATGGTCTTGTCCGACCGGGACGGGTCCGCCACCAGCAGATCGGCCTTCAGAGGATCCAGCCCCCGCTTCACGCACTCCACGGAGGCGTAGTAGGACTTCAGGTCGATGCACAGATACGTCCGTTCCATGGCCGGGCCTCACAGATTCCGTATCACTTTCCGGGCCACGCCCTGCAGCACCAGCTCCCGCACCAGGATGCGCTGCCCCGGATAGACCTTTTCGTTGGCGTATTCCAGCACGGCGCGGCGCGTGGCCGGGTCCACCCCGCCGTAGCGCTTCAGCGTGTTCTCGCCGTCCTCGTTCAGGGCGACCACGATGTCTCCGGGTTCGCAGTCCGTCACCCGGTCGATCAGCACCAGGTCGCCGTCGCTGATGCCGGCGTCCTCCATCGAATCGCCGGAGGCTCGCAGCAGATAGAACTTGCCGGTGCCGAACACGGCCTCCGGCAGGCTGACGTACATCTCCACCTGCTCTTCCTCCGCCTCCGGATCGCCGCAGTTGATGCTGCCCACCAGCGGGGCGGAAAAGTAGCCGGGTCGCGTCTTTTCCATCCGGGAAAGGCCGGAGATCCTGCCGTTTTCATAGCGCAGCATCCCCCGCCGGTCCATCTCCACCAGATAGTTGTAGGCGCAGGCGGCAGACACGCCGACCTCCGCCGCGATCTCCCGCGTGGTGGGCGTGCGGTGGTTCCTGCGGTAATAATCCCCGGCAAAGCGGCCGATCTTTTCCATCAGCCGCGGATAGATCGTCGCCGCGGAGACGGAGAGCACGAGCTGTCCCGGATAGAGCCCCGCCATCGCTTCCTGCAGCCGGCGGTGTGTTTTGTCGAGCACCTGCAG
>JAFWRM010000002.1 GCA_017519975.1 Oscillospiraceae bacterium
CTTTTCAAGACCAAAATTGAAAATTACTTCTCCAACCTCGGTTTGAACAAAACAATTCCCCGCTTCATCATATTCCCTTTCTGGTGTAGCGCTCAGGCCAAGACGATATCCAAATTGAGAAAACTTGCCGGAAAGCTTTTTCCTAAAAGATTCTGATCCAAGCCCATGAACTTCATCAAAGACGAACAAAACGGATTCTTTGTTATTCGGCAATCGTTTTTCAAGTTGACAAACGCAATTGAAGAGTAGATCAGCATCTCTTGAAATAATAAGAAGTGCCTTTCTCCGGCTAAGCAGGAAAGTCGTTAGCTCTTTTTCATTTTCAAAGTTCTTAAAAATATGAATATCGCTACTAAGCGTGTTGAGACATTCCTTAACCCATTGCTTGAGCAAATCGTTTCCATACATTGTTACAATAGCTCGTTCAATTCTTCCGCTATCAAACAGTGATTGAATAATTCGCAAAGCGGTCCTTGTTTTTCCAGTTCCCGTTGCCATTTCGAGGATTCCTGTTTTCTTTTCTAGGAATACTTGTACCGCTTGATCTTGATGCTTCCAGCGATTATCTATATTATCTTCGTTCTTTTTGTACGGTCTGTCTGCTACTCTGAGACGAAACAGCTTGTTTTTTATGGCATCATCAGCCGAAAAAACGGCAACATTTTCATCTACATTATTCCATAAACGTTCAAAACGACGCTTATCATCATCAACATATCGCGATGTCCCATCCCAAGTAGTGAACACCTTTATACTCTCATAATTTGCAAATCCTTTAATGCTATCATTAATAGACCCTGAAAAGGATAACTCATTTCCCTCGTTATCACTAAAAATGCCAAATTTATCGTGAAAGTCACCATCTAATTGCTCTTTTGGGACTGCAAATCTGAGCTCTACGATTCCGTCAAAAATCATCCAGGCCAAGGCGTTAAGTGTGTTCATTTCCATCTCCTGGGCCAAAGCGTCAATACCTTCTTCTATCTTCGTGCGAAAAAAACTGATGACTGTATCTACAGTCTTTGCACCAGAAATGACTTCGTAATCGCGTTGTTCAATTACAGGGCTCGTTATCCACCTCGCATGTCCTCCGCGACTTGCGAACGATGCCATACCCCGAGAAGCATACTTTAGCCATCCAGAAGTAAAATACCCCACACCACGGTCAAATCGAATTGCCCAGTTCAAACATGGTTCATAAAGATCACGGGCAAGATCATTTTCTGATGTGTTAAGGCAAGCAGGTACACGTGGAATCGGCATATCTAATCTCTCCTAAATGCTTTGTGAATCAAATAGTTGTTGTAAAAATCCTCATCAGATCAAATATAATTATATCACGCTATTCCTGGGTTTTACATATGTTGACAAAAACCTTTTCATGTTGAGAAAACCAGATAAGTTTGCGATAAAAATCTAACAACACCGAATATCATATCAATTCGAACCCACAACCCCTTAAATGCTACCCAGCCTTTCGAGTCAGCCCCGTTATGACCACTTCGATACCTCTCCGTGTTTATCTCATCATCAGACCCCAAAAAAGTGGCTTGGATTTTGGGGAGAACTGATGGGGAGAACACATATAACTTTTGACTTTCGATCCCTCCGAAAACCCAATAAAATCAAGGGTTCCGGGCATCGGAGGGTACATAAAGGACATATGATTTCGAGCACTACCCGCCGTATTCGAACCGAGTTTTGCAAAAATAGCAATCTGAGCCTTTATGCTTTTTCCTTCAATCGGTACGCCCAGAACTTGCCGTCTCTCATACGTTCCAGGGTGCCGTCTTCGTTCAGATCCCGAAGAATCCGATTCGCCGTCGCCGGGGAAACGCCGAGACCTTCGCAGAGGTCCGCGTTGCGAATCAATGATTTTCCACCGAGATAATCCAATACAAACTGCCGCCGATAAGCCGCGTTCTGTGCGTTCTTGCCGAGCGGTTTTTCTTTTTGCCCGGATGCCTCCAGCAGCGCGGTTTTGATGGCCGAGAGCATGAACTCGATGAAGATCGTGGACTCGCCAGCACTGTTAGAAGCGTTGATCGCGTCGTAATACGCCCGCTGCCGGTTATGGATGATCGACTCCACCGGGAGCCAGGCAAACAGCGGATTCCACTCGGCCAGCAGCCGCGTGTGCCACAGTCTTCCGATCCGCCCGTTGCCGTCGGCGAAGGGATGAATGATTTCGAATTCATAGTGGAACACGGAGCTTTTGATCACCATGGGCAGGTCGCTGTCCTTGACCCAATTCATAAGCTGCTCCACATTCTCCGGCACATATCTCGGCAGCGTGCCCACGTGCAGGATGTTTCCATCGCTGTCCGCGACGCCGACCGCGCCAGAGCGAAACAGTCCGGCCTCGTCGATCAGGCCGTGCATCATTGCGCCGTGAGCGGCCAGCAGGGAATCGACGGAATAGGGATCGAGTTCCGCCATCGTTTCATAAACCGTGTAGGCATTCTTGACCTCGGCAATGTCCCGCGGCGGCGCGATCACATGCCTGCCGTTCAGCACGGCTGTAACCTGCTCCACGCTCAGGGTGTTCTGCTCAATTGCCAGCGTTCCCTGAATCGTACGGATACGATTCGTGCGCCGCAGGATCGGGCTGGAGGACAATTTGCCCGCAGAAAGACGACCGACCATCTCGGATATCTCCGCCGCGTCGGTCAGCATCGCCTGTGTAATTTCAAAAGGAGGGTTTTTCATGACACGCCCCACTTTCCAAGATTCGACTATATTATACCACTTCATCAATCAAAATTCAATACATGATGGAAGATCGGTGATTCTGATTTTTGACGGATGATGAAGAAGGTCAGGCGTTGTTCATTCCATGTCGGCACAACAGACACTCGCTGAATTCCAGTGGGTGCCTGTTTGTATAAGGCACCGGTTTCGGTGCGCAGCCTGAGCTGCAGACTCATTCAACAGTAATATCTTGTACAATAGGTGTACAATAGGTGTAAATAGGTGGGGACGGTTCCGGTTTCCCACAGGCAGTAGGTAGCCGCCGCTCCTCCACACGGGGAGACGCATACGGGAGAAAGCAAATGAGCGATGAGATAAAAACGGTTCTGTTTACCGGTATTCCCGTTCTGCAGGACGTGGTCCTTATTTTGTTGTTTATCCGCGGAATGACTGTGAAAAGGAAGCGGAAAGAGGAGAGGCAGGCCCGTCTCGTTTCCCTGAGCCCGATGCTCCTCTGGGTCGGAGCCATCGGCGGCGGATTGCTGAGCGTTCCCCTCACTCTTTCCGGGAGGCAGGATCCGGAGCCGGCCCTGATCGTATTCGAGGCGGGCGTTCTCGGCTGCATCGCCATGATGCTTGCCTACTGCAATGAGACGGTCACCTACGACCGCGCGACGTTCACCGTGAGCGATCTGTTCGGCAGGAAGCGCACCTGGGATTACGGGGAGATCACCGGCCTTTCCCGCAGGGGCGGGGATGTCGTGCTGCGCTGCGGGCGCCGGAGGATCCGGCTGGACGCCATGGCCGCCGGCATAGAACAGTTCCTGAAATACGCCGATGAGGGGTATTTCAGACGCCGGAATAAGTACATTCCCCTGATCCCGCGCAGAACGGATCCCATGAAGGGGAATCTGGATACCCCGTGGCTGTACCTGTTCATCTATCTGTTCATGTTTGCGGGGGGCGTGGTTTTCATTCTCCTGTCCGCGGGGACCATCCGGCCTCCCGACGGCCGTGTTCCGGCCGACGCGGCGGTGATCCGCACGCCCTTTGAATCCTGGGAAAAGACAGGAAAGCACGATGGAACGCTGGCGCTGCGGGCGGCAGGCTATGACAAGCCGTTTACTCTCAGCTGGCTGTCGGGATATGCGGTCCCCGTTCCCGACCCGGACGCCCTGTGCAGCGGAGAAGAGTATGTTCTGACGGTCCGTGAACTGAAACAGGAATACGATATCCGCGGCCTTTCGACCCATGACGGTCAGCCGCTCATCACCGCTTACGACAGAAACGCCGCGTACCGGAGGTCGCAGCTGCCTGCCGTGATCTTTCTGCTGATCTTTGCCTTCGTGGAAATGGCGTTTGCCGTGTTCGGAATACTGGTCGGGAGGCATCCGGAAAAGTATCCGGCCCGCTTCCGCGGGATGTTCTACCGGGACACCGCCTGGCTGAAGGATTTCAGCCGGAGCGGAAAAGAAAAGAGAAACGCAGCCAGCCCCGGGCGGGATCGGCCGCGGACGGATACGGGGAGGGATCGCCGGCGATGATCGTCTATGAAAACACGGTGCCGGCGGCGTTCGCGCAGCGGCTCAACCGCTTTACCGCGGAGGTGCTGCTGGACGGGAAGATCGAGACCGTGCACGTGAAGAACACGGGGCGCCTGGGGGAGCTGCTGACGCCGGGGGCGGAGGTCACGCTGCAGCGGGTGTCCGACCCGAAGAGAAAGACGGCTTTTGACCTGATCTCCGTATACAAGCCCGGACTGGCGTGGGTGAACATCGACAGTCTGGCGCCGAACGCCCTGATGAAGCAGGTGCTTGAGGCGGAAGGATTCGATACGGTGAAGCCGGAGTACGCCTGCGGCGGTTCCCGTCTGGATTTTTATATGGAGCGGGGCGGGGAACGGTATCTCACCGAGGTGAAGGGCTGCACGCTGGCGTCGGCCGCGGAAACGGGCGTCGGGCTGTTCCCGGACGCGCCGACGGAGCGCGGGATAAAGCACCTGAACGAGCTGGCGAAAGCGGCTGGAGAGGGGTACCGCTGCCGCGTGGCCTTCGTGATCCAGATGAACGGGATCGTTCGAGTGCGGCCCAACGACGAAACGCAGCCGGAGTTCGGGCGGGCCTTGGTCCGGGCGGCGCGGGCCGGCGTGCGCGTCCTGTGCTATTCCTGCCGCGTAGCGGCCGACCGCGTCGCGATCGCCGGCGTGACGGACGACACGGCCCGGTACCTGGGGTCATGAACAGAAAAGGGGAACGGCTTGCGCGCCTCCGGCAACGCGGGGGCGGCGAGCCGTTCTTTTTCGTCCGCCGTTCGGTTGCCCTTTCGGCCGGCGGATGATAAAATGAGGAAAACAGTCTCAGACGCGCGAGGTGGTCCCGGATGGATGACAGGAAAAACAGAAAAGCGGCGGCCGTGATCGGGATGATCCTGCTGCTCGCTCTCGCGGCGGCGGTGGGGTTCGTCGCGGCACGGCGCTTTCCCGGAAAGGCCGCGGAGGCGGCGGAGCCCGAAAAGACCGCGGCGCTGGGCGAATTCTGGGCCCCGGATTCCGCGGCCGCGGCCGATCTGCGGGATTATGTGGCCCGGGTGACGGATCCGGCCGGCGGCGCGGATTTCATCCCGGAGGAGGACCGCATCGCCGTGTTCGACATGGACGGCACGCTGACCTGCGAGACCTACTATACCTATTACGACACGATGATGTTCATCGAGTACTGCCTGGTCGACCATCCGGAGCGGGTGTCGGACGAGCTGAAGCAGATCGCCGCCGCCATCCGGCCCGGCTATACCGCCGACGAGACCCTGGCGCGGAATTTCGCCCGGGCGTACGCCGGCCTGACGGTGGAGGAGTTCCGCGACTACGCGGTGGAATTCGGAAAGAAGCCGACGGAAAGCTTTACCGGCATGCGGTACATCGACGGGTTCTATCTGCCCATGGTGGAGCTGGTGCGCTGGCTGTACGACAACGGCTTTACCATTTACGTGATCAGCGGCACCGAGCGGACCACGACCCGGGCGATCGTGGCCAATTCCCCCATCGCGGCGTACGTTTCACCGGAGCACGTGATCGGAACGGACTTCGAGGTGAAGCAGAAAGGGTACGAGAACGAGCCGTCGAACCTGAACTTCAAATATGAGGACGGGGACGAGCTGGTGCTGACCGGCGGCTTTATCCAGAAGAACCTCAACGGCAACAAGTCCATCTATGTGGAAAGGGAGATCGGGCAGCGGCCGGTGCTGGCCTTCGGCAACAGCGGAAGCGACACCAGCATGATGAACTACGCCATCGACGGGCGGAACCCGTACCCCGCCCGGGCGTACATGGTGGTCGCCGACGACGACGTGCGGGAATGGGGGACCCAGGACTGGGAGACGAAGTCCGCCGACTGGGCCGCGAAGGGATACGTGCCGATCTCCATGAAAAACGATTTTGCCGCGATCTACCCGGAGGGCGTGAAAAAAGCGGAGGAACAGTTCCATGAGCGCGCCTGGAACGGCGGGCAGGAGGAGACGGCCGCCGCCCCGGATTACGGCGATGAAGGAAACTGGGCGTATTTCGCCCTGGGGGAGGATAAGCCGGCCGACCTGTTCCTCATCTGCCCCACGGTGGACGTGAGGGACGAGTTCAACATGGCGATGGACGATGAGAAGACGAAGGCGAATTTCCTCGGCGCGCTGAACATGGAGCGCGGCATCTATGAGGGCAGCGCGCGGATGTACGCGCCGTATTACCGGCAGGCGGCCATGAAGGCGTACGCGATGACGGCGGAGGAGCGCGAGCCGTATCTGCAGATCGCCTACGAGGACGTGTCCGCCGCCTTCGCCTGGTATCTGGAGCATGAGAACGGCGGCCGGCCCATCGTGCTGGCCGGCTTCTCCCAGGGGGCGGACATGTGCTACCGCCTGCTGGCGGAGTATTTCGGCCGGGAAGAGCTGCAGGATCAGCTGGTGGCCGTGTACGCCATCGGCTGGCCCTGCACGCCGGAGATGACGGAGAAGTATCCGCAGATCCGGCCGGCCACCGGGGAGGACGACGTGGGCGTCGTGATCAGCTTCGACTGCGAGGCGCCGGAGGTGAAAGAGACCTTCATCGTGCCGGCGGGGACGGGGGCTTACGCCATCAACCCGCTGAACTGGCGCACGGACGGGACGCCCGCGGACCGGAGCGAGAATCCCGGCTCCTGCTTCACGGATTACAGCGGGGCCGTCACGCGGGAAGAGGCGGAGCTGTGCGGGTGCTACATCGACGAAGCGCGCGGCGTTCTGAAGGTCACGGACCTTTCCGCCGCAGACTGGCCGCCCATCGTGCCGGGCCTGCCCGAGGGGGCCTATCACGTGTACGATTACCAGACCTTCTATCGGGCGCTGCAGGCCAACGTGCAGACCCGTGTAGAGGCGTACCTCGCCGCGGAGCAGGCCCTCAGCCCCGCCGCGTGACGGGAGGAACGGCGGGGCGGCAAAGGACGGATCTGCCGGAGGAAAACCTGTCCGCCGCCCTCATGATCCAGGACATGCTGCCGGAGGCACGGTATTACCACGACCGACTGAGGGCGGTCATCAGCGGACTGCTGTGAGCGGGACCGCAACATAAGGAAAACCGAGGTGCATCATGATCAAGTCCATCGTAAGAGATACGTTCTTCCTCAGCCAGAAGTCGGAGGAGGCGACCCGGGAGGACCGGCCCGTGGGGCAGGACCTGCGGGATACGCTGGCGGCGAACCGGGACCGATGCGTGGGCATGGCCGCCAACATGATCGGCGTGAAAAAGCGGATCATCATCGTGAACGCGGGGGCGGAGGATCTGGTCATGTACAATCCGGCGATCGTCGGCCGGGCCGGCGCCTTCGAGACGGAGGAGGGCTGCCTGTCGCTGGAGGGCGTGCGGAAAACGACGCGGTACCGGACGATCGAAGTGGAGTACGCCGACGGGCGGTGGAAAAAGCAGCGCCGGAGGTTCCAGGGGTGGACGGCGCAGATCATCCAGCATGAGATCGACCACTGCGACGGGATACTGATCTGAATGAAAAAGCAGCCGGGACCGGCCGCAGGCTCCAGACGGAGTTCCGCGGCCGGTCCCGTTTTTCCGGAAGGACGGCCTGTTACAGGGGAATGGCGACGGCCTCGCGGTACAGCTTTTTCAGCAGGTCCACGAAGGCCCTCAGGCTGCTTCGCCGATCGTCCCTGTGGGTGCACAGGACGCAGGAGAAGCTTTCCCGGCAGTCGAAGGGGATCCAGGCAAACTGCCCGCTGTGGTCGTTCAGAAAGCCCGGCGCCAGGCACACCCCTCTCCCCGCCGCCACGTTGGTAAGCGTCGTATCGTGGTCGGTGCTGTTGAAGTACTCGATCCTGCCGGAACTGATCAGGCGGTGCTGCACGGCCCTCAGCGCGGCGGGGGAGCCGCCGCCCACCATGAGGGTGCGGCCGTAAAGGTCTTCCTCCGTGACAAGGTCCTTCCGCGCCAGAGGATCGTCCCTCCCGGTGATCAGGTAGATCCGGCTCTCGAAAAGGTCGTGCACCGCGATGCCCTGCACCTGACGGGTCTGTTCCTTCAGGGCGAACACCACGTCCGCGTGGCCGGCCAGGAAGGCCTCCATGCTGTTTTCATACCGGAAGGAGGGCGTGATCTGCACCGCCGGTTCCGTTTCCGCGAAAAGGCGCATCGCCTCCGGCAGGAGATACAGCGCCTGCCGGACCATCATGCACACCGTGATGCTGTCCGCGTATCGGGCGCTGAAATTCTGGCCCTGCTCGATGGCCCGCTTCAGATCCTGCCGCATGCCGGAAAGGTAACTGACGAACTGGGCCCCGGCGGGAGTGAGAGCGGCGCCTTTTCCGCTTCTTTCGAACACGGAAAACCCGATCTCTTCCTCCAGAAGCCGGATCTGATAGGAGAAGGTGGGTTGGCTGACAAACAGGTTCTCCGCGGCGCGGCTGAAGTTCAGCGTGCGCGCCAGTTCAATGCAGTAATCGATCTGTTTCGTAGTCATGATACGCCTCTGCTATTTAAAAATTAAATCGATTATAGCATATTTCGATTGGACTTGGCAATGAGGCCCGGGATATAATGGGCCCAGAAACAACAAGGAGGAAACAGTGATGGCAAAAACACTGATCGCGTTCTTTTCAAGAGCGGACGAAAACTATTTCGGCGGCGCGATGCGCTATGTAAAGGTCGGCAATACGGAGATCGTGTGCGATCTCATCCGGGAGATGACCGGAGCCGACTGCTTCAAAATCGAGATGAAGCAGCCCTATTCGCCGGTGTACATGACCTGCATCGACGAGGCGAAGAAGGATCTGCGGGAGAAGGCACGGCCGGAACTCGTCTCCCTGCCCGCGTCCATCGATGAGTACGACACCGTCATCCTGGCGTACCCCAACTACTGGGGCACGATGCCGATGGCCGTGTTCACGTTCCTGGAGGCCTTCGATTTTACCGGCCGGACGATCCTGCCCGTGTGCACCAACGAAGGCAGCGGCATGGGCGCCAGCGAGCGGGATATCCGTGAAGCCTGCCCGGGCGCGGACGTAAGGAAGGGCCTGCCCATCACCGGAAGCCGGGCGGCGGATTCCCGGGAGAGCGTGCGGAAATGGCTCGCCGCCAACGGGCTGCTGTAAGGAAAGGAGAAGGTCATGGAATACCTCGTACTGAACAACGGAGTGAAATGCCCGGCCGTCGGCGTCGGGACCTACATGCTTTCCCCGGCGGACGCGGAAACGACTGCCAGAACCGGCAGGACAGCGTGAGGGGTTCGGTAAGCGCCTGGATCGCAGAGATCGGGTCCTGACGCGGCGGCGATCCCTGAAGGGAAGCAAAACACAGAAAACGAGCGCCTCTTTGCGGAGACAGGACGGCCCCGTTTCCCGGTTTCGGGAAACGGGGCCGCCTTTTCGTTTGCCTTCGCGGGGGGGCGCGTTGCGCTTTCGTATGGGCGATGGTATGATGGAAAAAAGCAGAGGAGGAGTTTCCTTGGCAAAAAGGGAACTGCGGCTCCGGGCCGTCGCCGCGCCCGCGCGGACGGTGGTCGTTTCCTCGTACGATCCGGAGGGGAAGGCGGACGCCTTCCGCACCGGCATGGAGCTGAAGCGCTCGCTGGAGGAAAAGACGGAGTAAAGCGGCCCGACGGGCGCGCGGCAGAAAAGCCGGATCAGGAGAGCGGATGCACAGGCATTCCCACGCGAGGAGAGGATACGCATGATGAGAAACGAAAAACAGCAGGACGCGATCCGAGGCTGCCTCTACGGCGGGGCCGTGGGGGACGCCCTGGGGTATGAAGTGGAATTCTGGGACGAAGAACAGATCTTTGAGGCATACGGCCCGGACGGCATCACCGCCTATGAAAAGGATCGCGGAAGCGGAAAGGCTCTGATCTCCGACGATACGCAGATGTCTCTGTTCACAGCCAACGGGATCCTGGTCGGGGATACGGAAGCGGCTTTGCGCGGGAGCCATGGGTGGCCGAGAGAATACGTGATGAAGGCCTATAAGGACTGGCTGAAAACTCAGGAACTCGAAGAACAGCAGGAATACCGGGCGGACGGCGCCCGGCACTCGTGGCTGCTGGACGTGCCGGAACTGCACGCCCGGCGGGCTCCGGGCAGGACCTGCCTTTCCGCGCTGGAGGACGGCGAGGAATACGAAGACTACGTGCGGGCAAAGCGGAACTGCAGCAAGGGCTGCGGCGGGATCATGCGCGTCGCCCCGCTGGGCGTATGGCGTCCGGCGGAAGACGTCCGGGCGCTGGACATGGAAGGCGCGCAGCTTGCCGCGATCACGCACGGTCACTCGCTGGGCTACATGCCGGCGGCGGTGCTGGTGCACCTCCTGCAGCGCATCGTGTTTCCGCCGGAAGGGAAGAGCCTGAGTCTGAAGGAGATCGTTCTGGAAGCCCGGGACGCGGCGGCGGACCTGTTTGCGGGCGATCCTCACCTTGCCGGGCTCCTGGATATCATCGACCGGGCCGTCGGGCTTTCCGAGAACGGCGCGCCGGACGATCTGGACAACATCCGTCGGCTGGGAGAAGGCTGGGTCGCGGAGGAAACGCTGGGCATAGCCCTGTACTGCGCGCTTCGGCATCCGACGGATTTTTCCGCCGGGGTCGTCGCCGCGGTGAATCACAGCGGTGACAGCGACTCCACCGGCGCCGTGACCGGAAACATCCTCGGCGCGCTGCTGGGGTACGGCGGCATCGAGGAAAAGTGGAAAGAGGATCTGGAGATTTCCGACGTTATCCTGGAGATCGCCGACGATCTGTGTCACGGCTGCCGGGTTTCAGCGTCCGGTCGGTGCGCCGACCCGGAATGGGAAGAGAAATACGTCGCCATGCGCCGGCCGCGCCGGTGATCAGAGGAGGCAGCAGATATGATCGGTGCGATCATAGGGGACGTCGTTGGGTCCCGGTTTGAATGGAAAAACCATAAATCCAAAGATTTCGAGCTCTTTGATATAAAGTGCCGCCCGACGGACGACAGCGTGATGTCGCTGGCGGTGGCGGAGGCCATCCTGGAAAGCGCGGACGACATCGCGTCCCAGGGGAAGGCGGCCGTCGCCTCCATGCAGAGGCTGGGCAGGATCTATGAGAACGCGGGATACGGCGGACGGTTCATCCGGTGGATCTGGGAAGCGGATCCGCAGCCCTACCACAGCTACGGGAACGGGGCGGCCATGAGGGTAGGCCCCTGCGGCTTTGCCGCGCGGAGCCTGGAGGAGGCGAAGGCGCTTTCCGCCCGGGTGACCGAGGTGACGCATGATCATCCGGAGGGGATGAAGGGGGCCGAGGCCGAAACGGCGGCCATCTGGCTTGCCCGAAGCGGCAGCAGCCGGGCGGAGATCCGGGACTATGTCGTTCGGAATTATTATGCACTCGGCTTTACGCTGGATCAGATCCGGGATCCGTATGAGTTCGACGTTTCCTGTCAGGGTTCCGTGCCGGTGGCCCTGGAGGCGTTCTTCGAGGCCGCGGATTTCGAAGACGCGATCCGGAACGCGATATCCGTCGGAGGGGACAGCGACACGATCGCGGCCATGACCGGGGCCGTGGCGGAAGCGTATTTCGGCGTCCCGGCGGATATTATCGAAAGAGCCGCGGGATTCCTTGACCCCAGACAGCTGAAGATCCTCTGCCGTTTTGAAAAGAAATACCCATCCAAAGCACTGAATGAGAAGGGCAAGGTGGAGGGAACCGTATTCGACGTGCTGGACAGGTGCTTTGCGAAGAAGTTCTGAGAGGGAGTATTCTATGGGTATTGAGCAGAACAGTGAGCAGAAACTGGTAGTTTCAGAGGAAATCATTTCTGCTGAAATACACATTCATATCACAGATGAAGACCTGTACAGGGAATTGACACTGTTCGAAATAACGTCGAAGAGGAACTCACGCGCGTAAATCAGGAACCGTCCCCGTCGTCTTTTTCTTGTCCCATGTATTGGACAGGGTGTGAAGTACAATAAATACAGAAATAACGAGAAAGGACGACCTGAAAAAGATGGATCTGAGACAGTATATGGAGAAGGTTAACGTCAGCAAGAAAAAGTATGTGGACGCATGGATCGATAAAGGCCTGATCCCAGGAGCGGAGCGGGATATGGAAACGAATACGTATCGTTTTCCCGATTCCGCCAGAAGACCCTATCAGAAAGGGCTGAAGGGCGGGATGAACGCCGAAAGGCTCAGGACTCATATCGTGAAGGCTGCGCTCGAGCGGAAATACATCTCCGCAGAGATCTGTTTCACGAGCCCCCGAGAATACAAGGTCATGGTCGATGCGCTGGTGGAAGCGGGCCTGATTCAGAGAAGACATGAAGATGGCATCGAATACCTCGATTCCACGATGAAAAGCGAGGCATATATCAACAGAGATGTGAAAGAACTCCACAGGATCGTGCTCGAGGCCGTTGCCGCTTTGACAAAGGCGACAGCGGAAGGGGCTGCCGCCGCTGCGCTCAGGGATCTGTGACTGAACAGGAACGATTCCGTTCCGGAAGACGGAGGATCGGTTACCGGCCTGCAGGGCCGGATGGAGACGAAAGCGCCTGCCGGCCGGCAGGCGCTTTCGTAAGGTCAAAGGCCCATGTTCTGTTTCAGCCACGTGACGGTGTCCCGCACGGTGCTGGACAGAGGACGAGAGGAATATCCGAAGTCGCGGGCGGCGTCTTCGCTGCCGTACCGGCAGCGCGACCCGAGGACGGACATGGCGTACGGGGTAAAAAACGCCGGCTTTCCCGCTTTCAGGCAGCGCCGCTCGTAAAAAGGCGCGGCGGCCTTTGCCAGCCACAGCGGAAGAAGAAGGGGGCGGCGGCCCGTCCCGGCGGCGGCGTCCGCCAGGGCGAGCAGTTCGCCGATAGACGCGTAACGGCCGGACAGGACGTACCCCTTGCCGACCCTGCCCCGCTCCGCGCAGGCGACGATGCCGGCGGCCACGTCCCGTACGTCCGTGAAATCGTAGCCGCCGCGAACGGCGAAGGGGAGGCGCCCGCTGAGATAGGAGATCAGCATGGATGTGAAGCTGCCTTTCCCAATGTCGCCCGGCCCGACGACGCAGGAGGGGAAAACGACGACGGCGTCCAGCCCGCGGCGTGCCGCCTGCGTCACAAGATACGTGGCTTCCGCCTTGCTTTCCGCGTAATGCCCGCGGACGGCGGGAAGGGAGCAGGTCCCGGGATCCATGACGGAGGCCCCCTCCGGCGATCCCGGTATCGCATGGACGGAGCTGACGTAAATCATCCGTCTGACGCCCGCGCTTTCGCAGTGGCGCAGGACGTTTCGGGTACCGACGACGTTCACCGTCCACATCCGCGCATCCGGCCGGGAGGCGACGGAAACGATCCCGGCGCAGTGGATCACGCAGGTCTCCCCGCCGGCGCCGGAGAAAAGCGGGGCAAGGGCGGACATGGTACATACGTCCCCGCGCACGACCTCCACACTCTCCGGAAGGGCCTTTTCCAGCGGGTCACCCTCCAGCACGAGCGCCCGCACACGCTTCCCCTCCCGGAGAAGCGCCTGTGTCACGGCGCGGCCGAGAAAGCCCGTGGCTCCCGTAACAAGATAGTTCTGAAACACAGCGTCACCCCCTGCTGACCCGACAAGTGTTGATTATCTTTCACATGTACAGTATGATGGGGGCGGATGGAAACGGCAACCGACGATCCGGCCAGGAATGTAAGATAACAGACACGGAGCCGCCGGATGTCGGGCAGTTCAGAAAAAGTTCACGGGAGGGGGCGCGTCATGGCGCGGACGGACGCGAGAGTACGCTATACCAGGCACATCCTGAAGGAGAGCTTTCTTACCCTGCTGCAGGAAAAGCCGGTCAACAGAATCACGGTGCGGGAGCTGTGCGAACGGGCGGAGCTGAACCGGGCGACCTTCTACGCCCACTACGCCGACTGCTTCGACCTGATGGACAGCATCGAGCAGGAGCTGGTCGACGCCTTCGGCGAGACGCTGAGCCAGGTGGGGGCGCCGGACGTCCGAACGCTGATCGAGGGCATCTACCGGATGGTGGACCGGAACGAAAGGGCGTGCCGGGTGCTGATCTTCGAAGGCACGAGCACCTCTGTGCTCGGGCGGATGATCGACCTTGCGCGCACGGAAGGCCTTGCCCGCTGGCGCAGCCTGCTGCCGAACGCCACGGAAAACGACCTGGAGATGCTGTACACGCATCTTTCCAACGGGCTGATGAACGTCATCGTGGGCGGGTATTACCGCTACGACCGGGAAGAGGTGATACGCTTTGCCAGCGATATCGTCCGCGTCAGCCTGGCCCTGTTCCGGTGAACGGAGACGGGGGAAATCTGTTTTCCGCCGCTGCTTTCTGTGGTATAATCCCCCTCAGGAAGGCTAGGCTTAAGCGCGGGCGGCATGCGGGAGATAGATATTAGAAAGACGAAAACCGCCGTGCCGATCTTGTCGTGCCCTCAGCGAACCGCCTGACGGAAAGGAATGGGATGCTGAATGAAGATCAGCATGTGGATGCTTTTCGATAACCTGACGGAGTTTCAGCCGGTCAGCGCCATCAGCGACGGTGACGCCGTGATCCGGCAGGTGAGGATGTTTTCCCCGAAAGAACAGTTAAGACCGGATACCGTCTATATCGGTCACGCGGACGAGTTCTCCGGGGGCGATCACGATCCGATCGTCCTTGCCAACGGCAGAGACAGGATTACCGTCAGTCACTGTGACGCTGCAGAACTGATGAACAGGGTCCTGAGCATATTTGACCGCCTGAGAGACTGGGACAACCGACTGAAGGAAGCCAGGCTCACGCAAAATCCGTACCAGGAGATCATGAGAATCGCGAATGAGGAGATCCGGTGTCCCATGGTATTGGGCTGCAAGGATCTGACGGTATACGCCATTACGGAACAGTATCACGACGAAGACGTTTACAAGGGATGGGACGAGGTCAAGGAAATCAGAACTTTACCGGTATGGTTAATCAAATATGTTAATGACCTGGCCACGTCAGCCTGGAGTCCGGACGACATAGATCCTGCTTTTATTGAGCCATGGCCAGGAATGAAGGCAAAAATGCAGGTGAGATTCAATTGTTATGTCAATGGCGAAATATGGGGCCATTTGATGGTTTATGTGAATGAACTCAAAAACTCAGTAATACAGCTGGGCCGATATGTTGCTGATTTATATGGGGACCTGTTGGAAAGACTTCACAGTAAAGATTATGATTCATATTCTGCCTATTATTGGGTAGCGGATCTTTTAGATGGAAAAACATTTGAAAAAGGGGCTATCCGTTCGCTTTACTGGTCTCTTGGATGGGAAGATAATGAGCAGCTACAACTGTACCGCATTATGGCAAAGAGAGCCGAGAACCACAATAATGTGATGTACTGGTCATTTGATAATATTCGGGAACGGCTGAAAAGCGCTGTCACTTTTGTCTATCGGGATTCAATCATTATCATTGGAAAGAATACACCGTCGTTTTCCAGACTCGCGGCGGACTGTATTCGTGAAGTCACAGACTTGAGCGGCTACAGGTGTGGGGTCAGTTTTCCATTTACAGACATAGAAAAGATCGGAGTATACTTTCGCCAAGCCGGTTACGCTGTTAAATATGCCTTTGAAAAGCAAGAAGCTATACACCGATTTGAAGCAGTTGCTTACGAAGGAATACTAAAAGAATTTGCTGATAATACCGACTGGAAGTTGTGGATCGATCCAAAAATACTGCGGTTGGTTGATATGGAGAAACAACAGGGAAAGGAGCTTTATTCCACCCTGGTCAGTTTTCTGTCTAATGGAATGCATATCGGCAATACGGCCGATGCGTTGTTTGTTCACCGCAATACGCTAATCAAAAGACTGAACAGAATAGAAGAACTGTTGGGAAGAAGTTTTCAGAACGTAAACGATCAGGAATATCTGTATTTCTGTGTAAGTATGATAGAACGAATGGATTCAATAGAAAACTGATTGATGGAAAAACTGAATAGTTTAGCATGATAGGAAAGGTGTGCATTTTGCACACCTTTCTTTCTTTTGCCGGCAAATAAGTATGCCAAGGGTGAACATTGTTAAAAAGCTCGGATTTGGTTAATATACTGATTGATGGGAGCATAAGGAAATCATATTCTATCTATAATGACCATTTTACAAGGCAAATCGCTTGCGGCTTCGGATGGTATCAAGAAACAAAGAGGATGAATCAACGTTGAGAGGATGGTGGTTAAAATGCTGAAATTCATTGGGAAAAGGCTGCTGATGCTGATACCGGTCCTCATCGGTATCACACTGGTGGTCCAGCTGCTGCTGGAGGTAACTCCCGGAGACCCGGCAAAGCTGATGCTTGGTATGAACGCCACTCCGGAGCGCGTGGCCGCGCTGAGAGAAGAACTGGGCCTGAACGATCCCTTCCTCGTGCGGTACGGTCGGTACATATGGAATCTCTGCCACGGAGATCTCGGGAATTCGTTCATGACGGGCAGACCGGTGTTCTCTGAAATGATCCAGCGGTTTCCCTATACGCTGGTGCTCGTCTGCATCAGTCTGTTCCTCTCGGTCGTTTTCGGAATTCCCCTGGGAGTGTTCGCGTCGACCCATCAGCACACATGGAAGGATAATCTGGCAATGTTCGCCGCGCTGTTCTGCGTGTCGATGCCGGCGTTCTGGTTTGCGCTCATGCTGATCCAGCGTTTCGCGGTCAAATGGAGGCTGCTTCCCCTGTCCGGCATCGCGTCGTGGAAGGGATGGGTGCTTCCGTGCGTGGCGCTCGCCCTGGGATTCACCGCCACGATCACCCGACAGACCCGGTCCAACATGCTGGAAGTGATCCGGCAGGACTATATCACGACGGCCCGGGCCAAGGGCGTTTCGGAAGTGACCATCAAATACAGGCACGCCCTGAAAAACGCCGTTACGCCGGTCATCATGGTCGTGGGAGGAATGTTCGGAATGATGCTCGGCGGAGCGCTCATCTCCGAAACCATCTTCTCGATCCCCGGCCTTGGGCAGTATACCATGCAGGCGCTGAACAGTCGTGATTACCCTGTGATCCAAAGCAGCGTTCTGGTGCTGTCGCTGCTGTTCGCCATCGTCATTCTTCTGGTCGACATCATATTCGCCCTGATCGATCCCCGGATCCGGTCTCAGTACATTTCAAAAAGGCAGAAAGAGGCCAGGACGGATCAGAAGAAGGAAGACCAGGAAAAGGGCGCCGCTCACAGTGAAGGGAGGTAGTTCTTTGTGGAGAAGAAAAGAAAAAACAGCAGACTGCGTGAGATCTGGTTCCAGCTGAAGACGAATAAGCTCGCTGTGGTCGCGCTGATCATTCTCATCATACTGATCATCGTCGCGATCCTGGCTCCGGTCATCGCGCCATATCATTACGCGGAACAGCATCCGAAGGACTCCTACGCCCCTCCGAGCGCCAAGTATCTGCTTGGGACCGATAAACTCGGCAGAGACATTTTCAGCCGGCTGATCTACGGTTCCAGATATTCGTTGTCCATGGGCGTGATCGCGGTGGCCATTGCCGCGGTGATCGGGATCACGGTCGGCTCCGTCGCGGGATACTACGGAGGCTGGGTCGATAATCTTCTCATGAGATTCCTGGACGTTTATCAGTCGATACCGATGTTCCTGCTGTGCGTCACACTTGCGGCGATCCTCGGGCCGAGCCTGAGGAACGCGATCATCGCGTTGGGCATCTGTACGGTACCGGGCTACGCAAGAATCATGAGGGCAACGGTGCTGACTGTCCGCGAAAAGGAATACATCGAGGCAGAAAAGGCGATCAACGCAAAAGACCCCAGGATCATTCTGAAGCACATCATCCCGAACGCCATGGCGCCCATCATCGTCGAGATCACGATGGGGGTCGGCAGCTGCATCCTCTCCGGCGCGTCGCTCAGCTTCATCGGGCTTGGCGCTCAGGCGCCGATATCGGAGTGGGGCGCCATGATCTCCGACGCGCGCAGCGTCATGAGAGAAGCTCCGCAGCTGTCTCTGTATCCCGGCATCTGTGTGATGCTTGCCGTGCTGTCCTGCAATCTTCTCGGAGACGGCCTCAGAGACGCGCTTGATCCGCGTCTGAAGAATTGAGGTGAGAGCATGTCAGAAGAACTTCTGGAGATTAAAGATCTTCGAATCGAATATCATACGGATGAATCCGTGATACACGCCGTCAACGGCATCGATCTCAGCGTGAAGAAGGGGCAGACGTTAGGCCTGGTCGGAGAGACGGGCGCAGGGAAAACGACGATCGCGAAAAGCATCCTGAGGATCCTTCCCGGCCTGCAGGCAAAGATCCTTTCCGGAGAGATACGCTTTGAGGGCAAGGATCTCCTGTCCGTTTCCGAAAGAGAGATGCGGAAGATCCGGGGAAACAAGATCGCGATGATCTTCCAGGATCCCATGACGGCCCTGAATCCGATAGAGACCATAGGGTTTCAGATCTCTGAAACGCTGAAGATCCATAACAAGCTGACAAAAAAGGAAGCCCGCAAAAAGGCGTGCGAAATGCTGGAACTGGTCGGGATACCTTCGTACCGATACGACGAATACCCCCATCAGTTTTCCGGAGGCATGAAACAGCGCGTTGTGATCGCTATCGGACTGGCCTGCAATCCGGAACTGCTGCTTGCCGATGAACCTACGACCGCTCTCGACGTGACCATTCAGGCTCAGGTGCTTGAGATGATGGCCGAGCTGAAGGAAAAACTGGATACCTCGGTCATCCTGATCACGCACGACCTTGGCGTCGTGGCCAATTTCTGCGATTCCGTGGCCGTCGCCTACGCGGGCGAGATCGTTGAAAGAGGCACGGTCGAACAGATATTCGATCACGTGGCGCATCCGTATACGGAAGGCCTTTTCGCATCCTTGCCGAGACTGGACCGGAGAGAGAGACGGCTGAAACCGATCAAGGGCCTCATGCCGGATCCGGCGGCGCTTCCTGAGGGATGCAGTTTCTGCGACAGATGTCCCTACGCCGAGGAGAGGTGCTTTAAAACCAAACCGGCCGACGTCGAACTTGAACCGGGTCACATAGTTAAGTGTTTCAGAGTTGCGGGGGGTGAATGATATGGCACCTTTGCTGGAAGTATACAATCTGAAAAAATACTTCAAGACTCGCGGCGGTCTGCTGCATGCGGTGGACGACGTCAGCTTCACGGTCGAAAACGGTGAGACCCTAGGCGTGGTCGGAGAGTCCGGATGCGGAAAAACGACCCTGGGCCGAACGATCATGCATCTGCTTCCGCCGACGGAGGGCAGGATCGTATTCGAAGGAAAAGACATATCGAAACCGAAAAAGCCGGAACTGGAAGAACTGCGGGAGAAAATGCAGATCATTTTCCAGGATCCTTTCTCTTCCATCGATCCGAGAATGACGCTTGGAGAAGCCATCATGGAGCCGCTGGTCATCCGCGGAGGCATGTCGAAGGCCGACATGATCGCGGAAACAAGAAAGCTCATGGATACCGTCGGCCTTGCCTCGCGGTTCGAAAATTCCTATCCTCACGAACTGGACGGAGGAAGAAGGCAGAGAATAGGAATCGCCCGCGCGCTGTCTTTACGGCCGAAGTTCATCGTGTGCGACGAGCCGGTCTCCGCTCTCGACGTATCGATACAGGCACAGATCATCAATCTGATGCTCGATCTTCAGGAGGAGTACGGCATAGCGTACATGTTCGTGACGCACGATCTGTCCGTCGTCAAGTACATCTCGAACGACATCATGGTGATGTATCTGGGACAGGTGGTTGAAAAAGCGCCCGCGGACGAACTGTTCGACCATACGCTCCATCCGTATTCCAAGGCGCTTCTCTCGGCGGTGCCCATCCCGGATATCCACAAGAAAACAAAGAGAATATCGCTGATGGGAGAGATCTCTTCTCCCGTCGATCCGCCCGCCGGATGTAGATTCATGCCAAGATGCCTGTACGCCTGTGAAAGATGCGCACAGCCTCAGGTAATGGAGGAGAGTACGCCCGGACACTTCGTTTCCTGCTGCCGTTACAAGGAACTTGCGGGGAAGGAAGAGGAACAATAAACAGGAGCATTATGTTGAAAAGAGAAATGGGAAAGGAGGGGAGCATACCCCGAAATCATTGCGTTGAAGAATCAGCCAAGGGAATAACTACAGAATAAAGGAGGAAAAAATGAAGAAGATAGTTGCGTTATTGCTGGCGTGCATGCTGATCCTGAGCCTAGCGGCGTGCGGCGGCGGCGGGACCCCGGCGGATACCAAGCCGTCGGACAGCGGTGAGAAACCGAGCGATTCAGCTGAACCGGCGCCTTCCGGCGAGGATAAACCTTCCGGTGAGGACAGCGAAGCGCCGCCGGCGGACGGCACCGCAAGCGTCAAGCCTCTGAATATCGCCGTTTCTGAGGACCACGGTACGATGCTTCCGCAGGCAGCCTCCGGTACGGGCGGTATGGTATCTGTCATCCGCACGATCTATGAACCGCTGTATTACCAGCGGGCGGACGGCTCCTTCGAGTACTGCCTGGCGTCCTCCATGGACACGATCGATGAGAACCATTATACGATCCATCTCCGCGAGGGCGTCGTGTTCTCTAACGGGAACCCCTTTACCTCCGCCGACGTCATGTTCACCATGGAACTCTATCATGGGCATCCCCGTCACGGCATGATGGTGGGCAACATCGATTTTGAAAAGACCAAGGCGATCGATGATTACACCGTCGACCTCTGGCTGACGGAATACAGCCTCATCCAGCTGCCCGCGCTGGCGGCCATGTATATCCATGATGAAGAATCCTACAATGAAGAGGATCTCGCGCTGAATCCGGTCACGACAGGCCCTTATGAAGTGACCGACTACGTCGTCAACAGCCATATCTATCTGAAGGCGCGGCCCGATTACTGGGGCGAACAGCCGCCCATTCCGGAGATCCGATTCACGTTCATGACGGAAGACGCCCAGAGGGTCAACGCGATCACGATCGGCGAAGCCGACGTGGCCAAGATCCCGATGAAAGACGTGGAATACGTAGAATCTCTGGACGACTATTCCGTGAAAATCGCCTACGGCCCGATGGCGGACTGCGCCTATATCAACGTCACGCCCGGAGGCCCCTTCGGGACCAATGAAGCAAGGCAGGCGTTCATGATGGCCATCGACCGTCAGGCAATCATCGACGTCGTTTACGGCGGACGCTCCACGGCTCCCAGATGGCCGGTGTCCGAATACTGCACGGATTTTGACGAGGCCAAATACGCCAACATGGATGAGGTGTACGCGACCGGTTACAATCCCGAAAAGGCAAAGGAACTCGCGGAACAGTCCGGCCTTGTCGGAAAGACCCTGCGCATTGCCGTTAACGGGCAGGCGGATTACGTCACCATGGCCGAAATGATCAAATACGATCTGGAGCAGATCGGGGTCAATTCCGAGATCCTGAGTTTCGATCAGGCGACCTATTTCAGCGCGCTGATGGACGAATCGAATTTCGATATCGGCATCTACCTGATCTCTGACACGATCGGCTCCGCAGTGGACTTCTTCGCCAACTATCCGCTGTTCTTCCCCCTGGGGTGGAGCGGAACGGAACGCGACGAGTTCGTAGCGCTCGGCCTGAAAGGCCTGGGCACTGCCGATGAGGCGGCAAGAGACGAGATCCTGTACGAGCTTGCCACCAGATTCGAGAAGGCGAATATCTGGTTCCCGATCTCCGAGTTCCCCAACGTGTCGGCCATCTCCAAGCATCTGGGCGGCATGGAATACTATCTCGACGGCAATACTTCCTACTGCAACTGGTACTGGATCGACTGAGGCAGCTCTCAGCAAGTCAACAGAAGCTTGTCAAAGATAAACAGAAATGTGAAAGGATGGGAGGAATAACAGAATGAAAAAGATCATTGCGTTACTGCTCGTATGCGTGCTGATCCTGGGCATGGCGGCATGCGGCAACGGCGGAACTCCCGCCGACACCAAACCTTCGGGCGACGCCGAGAAACCGAGCGATTCTTCCGAACCTGCGCCTTCCGGACAGGAGGAACCCTCCGGTCAGGACAGCGAAACGCCGCCCCCGGCCGATACCGCAGGCGACAGACCGCTGAACATCGCCGTTTCTGAAGACCACGGTACGATGCTACCGCAGGCAGCTTCCGGTACGGGCGGAATGGTATCCGTAATCCGCGCGATCTACGAGCCCCTGATCTATCAGAGAAAGGACGGCAGCTTTGAAAACTGCCTGGCCTCAGAGATCGAGATGCATGAGGATATCCACTACACGATCCACCTCCGCGAAGGCGTCGTATTCTCCAATGGAAATCCGTTTACCGCGGACGACGTCATGTTCACGATGGGACTTTACCATGGGCATCCGCGGCACGGCATGGTCGTTGGATTCGTCGATTTTGACAAGACGAAGGTCGTGGACGACTACACGATCGACCTCTGGCTGAATCAGTACAGCATCATCCAGTTCCCCGCCCTGACTCAGATGTATATCCATGACGCGGAATCTTACGATGAGGAAGCGCTGGCACTGAATCCCATCACGACGGGGCCCTATAAGGTCACCGATTACGTCGTGAACAGCCATATCGTTCTTGAGGCGAGAGACGATTACTGGGGAGACGCTCCGGCAATCAAGAAGATCAATTTCACGTTCATGACCGAGGACGCTCAGCGGGTCAATGCCCTGACGACCGGAGACGCGGACATCGCCCGGATCCCGATGAAGGACGTGGAGTATGTCGAATCTCTGGACGACTATACGGTGAACCTTTCGTTTGCCGCCCAGGCGGACTGCGCGTATCTCAACATGTCCAAGGGCGCGCCCCTGGAGACCCTCGAAGCGAGAGAAGCCTTCATGATGGCCATTGACCGTCAGGCGATCGTAGACCTGGTCTACTGCGGGAATTCCTCCGTACCCAACTGGCCGGTATCCGAATACAACGTCGATTATGATCCCGCCAGAATGAGCGGCATTGATGAAGCGTATATCAGGGGATATGATCCGGTCCGCGCGAAAGAGCTTGCCGAGCAGTCCGGGCTCGTCGGCAAGACGCTGCGCATCGCTACCAACGGTTCCGCGGACTCCGTCACAATGGCCGAAATGATGCAGTACAATCTTGAGGAGATCGGCGTCCATTCCGAGATCCTGACCTTCGATCAGGCTACCTATTTCACCGCGCTTATGGATGCTTCGAACTTCGACGTCGGCATTTACTTCATCGCGAACACCATCGGTTCGGCGGTCGACCTGTTCGCCAACTATCCGCTGTTCTTCCCGCTCGGCTGGGAAGGCCCCGAGCGTGATGAATTCCTCGCGCTTGGACAGAAGGGCATCACGACGATCGACGACGCCGAGCGCGCGGACATACTGGTCGAACTGACCCAGCGCTTCGCGAAGATCAACATCTGGTTCGCCATTTCCGAACTGGTAAACGTCAACGCGCACAACGTGAATCTGGCCGGTATGGAATACTATCTCGACGGCAGTACTTCATACAACAAGTGGTACTGGACGAACTGAGCCAGCGGCATCAACGGCGGTCAGGATCCGGGGTTCCCCGGATCCTGACCGGAGGATCAATGGAAAGGAGTGCCGAGAGTGGGACAATTTGACAAGTACCTTTATACCTTCCCGCAGGAGGGCGGAGAATGGTTCGGAATGATCACCCCCCGCGGATTTCTGCGCGGCAACAAAGAACTGAAGACATCAAATCTGACCATCGACTTTACCGCGCTGACGAAAGCCCAGCCGATGGACGTCCCGCATTTCCATCCTATCGATGAATATATTCTTTTCATCGGGGCCGATCTGAAGGAGTTCTTCAATTTTGACGCGGAACTGCATTTCTGGATCGGTGAGGATCCGGAACATATGGAAATGGTCCCCATCAAACAGTCTTCCATCATCAGAGTTCCGGCTGGGACGTATCACGCACCGACTTTCTTCAAGGAATTCCGCGCGCCTCTCGATGGCTCGGCTCTGTATCCTAGCGGAGATTTCCGCACCGTACAGCGCAGAGTCAAGGAAAACGGCGCGTACGAGTACGTGTACAGCGGCGAAGGCATCGGCCAGTGCATCAAGAATCCCAAAGTGAAGTGCACATTCTGCGGAAAGTGCGTTGCCGAGCAGATGGCGATTTTTGAAAAGGATGAGAACGGGGAATTGTCGGAGGCGGCGAAAGAGTATCTGCGGCCTTACTATGAGATGGCGGAGAAGAACCAGACGCACCGGTTCGACAAGTACATCTATCCTTTCAAGCCGATGGAGAACGATAATCCGAACCTTCTCGGTCCGAGAGCCGGCTTCCGGGGCGAGGAGGAGATAGAAGGCGCGCGTGTGTCCTTCATGTTCAACATCGTGCAGAAGGAATGCCAGCTGGGAGATATTCATATGCATCCGAATACGGAAGAATATCTGTTCTTCTTCGGATCGGATATCAAGAAGTTCTTTGACTTTGACGCGGTGATCGAAGTCCGGATGGGCGAAGACCCGGATCATATGGAAACCTATACTTTCGACAAGCCGACCGTAGTACAGATCCCGCAGGGGATCTGGCACGGCCCGGTCACCTTCAGGCGTATCGGCGCGCCGATCAACTACATGCCTGTCTATCTCAACGGAAAATACGGGAAAGTCGTACGTGAGGGCGGCGTCGACGTCTACAAGACCGGAGGGATCCCGGAATAACGAAAAGGAAGCCAGAGGACGTTTTTATCAAATAGTAAAGGAGAGATTAACAGCATGGGAAAATTCGATAAGTATTTCTACAAATTCCCCATCGTGGATGAACACTGGTACGGTATGGTCACGCCCAGAGGGTTCCTGCGCGGCAACAGGGAGATGAAAACGTCGAATCTGACGATCGACTTTACCGTATTGACAAAACCTCAGCCGATGGACATTCCTCATTTCCATCCCATTGATGAATACATCCTTTTCGTTGGTTCCGATTTTAAAAACTTCTATGAGTTCGAAGATGAGATCGAGTTCTGGATCGGTGATGATCCGGAGAGAATGGAGCGCGTCCCCATCAAACAGTCCTCGATCATCCGGGTCCCTGCCGGACTGTATCACGCTCCGACTTATTTCAAGACCTTCGATACCCCGATCAACGGGTCGGCACTGTATCCGCACGGCGATTTCCGGGCTGTGCATCGCAGAGTAAACGAAAATGGGTTCTACGAGTACACCTACACCGGAGATGGGATCCGTCCCTGTGAGAAGAACCCGAAAGTAAAGTGCACGTACTGCGGAAAATGCTTCGCGGAAAAGATGGCCATGTTCGAAACGGACGATTCCGGAAAGCCGTCTCAGGCCCTTGTCGACTTCATGAAGCCGTATTATGAGATGGCGGAGAAGAACCAGACGCATCAGTTTGACAAATACATCTATCCGTTCAAGCCCGTCGAGATCGACAATCCCAATCTCATTACGCCGAGAGCCGGATTCAGAGGGGCAGAAGAGATCGAGGGAGCAAAAGTCTGCTTCATGTTCGATATCGTAAAGAACGAATGCGAACTGGGCGATCTGCATATGCACCCCGCCAATGAGGAATACCTGTTCTTCTTCGGCTCGGATATCAAGGAGTTCTTCAGCTTTGACGCGGAGATCGAGATCGAGATCGGCGATGATCCGAAGAACATGGAGAAGCATATCATCACGGAGCCGACCGTTCTGCAGATCCCCGAGGGAACCTGGCACGGTCCGGTAAAATTCAAGAAAGTCGGCGCTCCGATCACCTATCTGCCAATGTACATGAGCGGCAGGTACGGCAAGGTCGTCAGGGAAGGCGGACTGGATATTTACAAGGACGGAGGCATTCCGGAATAAACCCGGAAAGCCACTGCTGACGGAAACGGGAAAACGCAGAAAAATAAGATAATAAGCACATAGAAAAAGGACGCCTGTCGGGATGAACATGGTCGCGACAGGCGTCCTTTTCTGTGATATAATCATTTGAAAGAAAGCATTTGTGCGGAGGAGCTGATACTGATGAAGAAAAAGATATGCGCCGTCCTCGCCCTTGTTCTGGCGCTTCTTATGCTGACTGGGTGCCTGGGGCTGAAAAGGCAGACCTGGCCGCAGACGGAGCTGACGCAGAAGCTGCCCGCGCCGAAGTTCCGGCTGAAGACGTTCTACGACAGCGCCGACAGTATCAGCGCGACCTTTGACAAGGTGAGCGACGAGCGATATCAGGAGTACGTGAAAGCCTGCAGGGAACTGGGGTTCACCCTGGAGACGCAGGAATCGTCGGATTACTTTATCGCTTTCGATGAAAGCGGATACCGTCTGGAGCTGGACCGATACGGCGGGAAGAACGAAATGAACCTTTATTTCGCCGCGCCCAGGCAGATGGGGGAGTTCATCTGGCCGAACACCGAGGCGGGACGGATCGTCCCTGCACCGCCGTCTACGTACGGCGTGGTCGAATGGGAGTATGAGGACAGCTTCTGCATCTACGTGGGCAACATGACGAGGGACGATTTCCAGAAGTACATCGAAGAATGCAGGCTCGCGGGGTTCAGCGTGGACTACCGTAAGGACGCCGACTATTTCTACGGAGAAAACGCTGACGGCTTCTCCCTGAGCGTGGACTATGCGGGCTTTAATACGGTGTGCATCACCCTGTCGGGCGGGTACGAGGACTACGATTACTGAGAACGAGGGTACCGATCCCTGCCGAACTACGTTCCCCGCCAGGGGAAGGCTTTGGGATATTTCCTCCCCCGAGGGGAAGCCGGCGGGTCATTCTTCCCGGGCCGGACAACGGGACCGTGACAAAAGGAGAACGGCATGAGCTCGATACGGATCGAAATAACGGATATCGTGAAGGCGGGGACGGACTGCATCGTGAACGCGGCCAACAGCGGCCTTCAGGGCGGCAGCGGCGTGTGCGGCGCCATCTTCCGCGCGGCCGGCTGGGATGAGATGCAGCGGGCGTGCGACGCCATCGGCCGCTGCGCCACCGGCTCCGCGGCGATCACGCCGGCCTTCCGGATCGACGCCAAATACGTCGTGCACGCCGTGGGGCCCATCTGGCGCGGCGGAGGCAGCGGGGAGCCGGAGCAGCTGTACGGCTGTTACCGGGCGTCGCTGGAGCTGGCCGGGGAACACGGCTGCCGTTCCATCGCGTTTCCGCTGATCTCCTCGGGCGTTTACGGATACCCGAAGCGGGAGGCCTGGGAGATCGCCCTGCGGGCGTGCCGGGACTTTCTGAAGAACGCCCCGGAACATGAAATGGATATCCTGTTCGCCGTTCTGGATGAGGCCGTGCTGCGGATGGGAAGGCAGGAACTGGAAAAGCAGAGCTGAGGAGGCGACGGCGTGTCCGAACGGAAAAACAGACAGATGGAACTGATGCTGGCCCCGGCCAGAGAAAAGCTTATGGGGCGGAACATCGCCGACCTGTGCGAGAAGGCGGGGGTCGTGTACGACGAGGATACGGACGACCTGCTGGTGCCCTCGCTGGGCGAGTACATCCGGATCCGGCTGCCGGACTACACGGTCCTGCAGGATCTGGACATGTGGCGGCATCTGACGCTGCTGCAGTACCTGGATACCGCGGACGGCACGCCCCTGACCGGAACGGAGATCGGACTGGGGGACATGCGCGGCGGCCTTTCCCGCGGCCTGGGCTTCGACAAGGATATCGGGCTGATGTTCGCCCGGGACTGCCGGGAGGCGACGGCGGAGGACGTGGCCCGGGCGTGCCGGGCGCTGGGAGGGCGCATCCTTTCCGGCAGCGCGGACGTGACCGCCGTGATCGATTACGCCCCGCGCTTTCCGATCACCGTGCGCTTCTGGTGCGGAGACGACGAGTTCCCGCCCTCCGGCAAGACGCTGGTGGACGCCGCCGCGGAGCACTATCTGACACTGGAGGCGGCCGGCGGAGCCTGCTCCAGCACGGTGCAGGCCATCATCCGCGGGCTGCAGCACAGCGGGGCCTGATCTCTGAAAGAAATAACAATAATTTTATTATGGTAAACTTAATGATTCCGTGGATCATAGCCCACGGAATCATTTTCACATGTGAGCGGCAAGGGCGGGAATATTGCCTTTCCGCAGGGACGTGGTATAATCATTTCAGGAATACAAGACGATCTGAAAGGAGGACGAGGATGAAATACGTATGTTCGATCTGCGGTTACGTGTACGACGAGGCGGTGAGCGGCCCGTGGGCGGACCTGCCGGAGGGCTGGAAATGCCCGCTGTGCGGCGCCGCGAAGTCCGATTTCGCGCCGGAAGGGGCGGCCAGGCCCCGGACGGACGTGACCGCCGCCCCCGTAGGGGACGCTGAGATGAAGGAACTGAGTTCCCTCGAGACGGCGGCGCTCTGTTCCAATCTGGCCAGGGGATGTGAAAAGCAGTATCAGGCGGAGCAGGCGGCGGCTTTCCGGAAGCTGGCCGACTGGTTCACGGCAAGGCAGGGGGCGGCGGCCGATCCCTCCTTCGAACGGCTGCTGGCGCTGGTCGAAAACGACCTGAACGCCGGCTATCCGGCCGCGGATGAGGTCTCCCGGCAAAAGGGTGACCGCGGCGCGCTGCGCAGCCTGGTCTGGAGCGAGAAGGTGACGCGGATCCTCCGGTCCCTGCTCACGAGATACGCGCAGGAGGGGGACGCCATGCTGGAAAACACCGGCGTGTACGTGTGCACCATCTGCGGGTTCGTCTACGTCGGCGACGAGCTGCCGGAGGTCTGTCCGGTGTGCAAGGTGCCGAACCGGAAATTCGAGCGGATCGGAGGGGGAGCGGCATGAGCGGAAAATACGCGGTCAGAAACATCCGGCTGTGTGAAAAGGACTGTCTGTGCCTGTACGTCTGCCCCACCGGGGCGACGGATACGGAAAACAGTGTGATCGATACCGAAAAGTGCATCGGCTGCGGCGCGTGCGCCGACGCCTGCCCTTCCGCGGCCATCAGCATGGTGCCGCGCGAGTATCCTCCGCAGCAGGCCAAAACGGAGGAGGTGATCGCCGCGCTCCGGCAGCTGGCGCAGAGCAAGGCGGAGCAGGAGACGGTGGCCGCCGGACTGCCCGGCCCCCTGGCGGAGGCGATACGCAGATCCAACCGGATCATGGCGGAAGACCTTCTGCGTGAGGCCGGAAACATGCTTCCGCAGAGCGGAAACGCGCGGGCGCTGCTGGAGGAACTGCGATCCTTCGCGGAGGAACCGGGGTTCCCCGCCGAAGCTGTCGAGCAGCTGCTGGCGTCCATCGCTTTCAATGAACCGAAAATGAAAAAGGAGGAAAAGACCATGGAAAAATGGCAATGCTCCGTATGCGGTTACATCCACGAGGGCCCGCTGCCGGCGGATTTCACCTGCCCGGTGTGCCGACAGCCCGCTTCAAAATTCAATAAGATCGAGGCGGAAGCGCCAAAAGCCAACCCCTACGCCGGAACGCAGACGGAAAAGAACCTGGAAGCGGCTTTCGCCGGAGAATCCCAGGCCAGAAACAAGTATACATATTTTGCCTCTCAGGCGAAAAAGGACGGTTTTGAGCAGATCGCCGCGCTGTTCCTGAAGACGGCGGAGAATGAGAAGGAACACGCCAAGATGTGGTTTAAGGAGCTGAAGGGGATCGGCAGCACCGCCGAGAATCTCGCCGCCGCTGCGGACGGGGAGAACTACGAGTGGACGGACATGTACGAAGGGTTTGCCGTCACCGCGGAGCAGGAGGGCTTTCCCGAACTGGCGGCCAAATTCCGCATGGTGGCCGCCATCGAGAAACACCATGAGGAACGCTACCGCGCGCTGCTGAAGAATGTGGAGACACAGGCCGTGTTTGCCAAAAGTGAAGTGAAGATCTGGGAGTGCCGCAACTGCGGGCACATCGTGATCGGCACGGCGGCTCCCGAGGTCTGCCCGGTCTGCGCCCATCCGCAGAGCTATTTCGAGGTCAACGCGGAGAATTACTGATCCATCAGAAAATGACCATAATATAATTATAGTAAACCAAAAGAGGAAAGAAAAACCCCCGCAGACCGTTCCGGTCTGCAGGGGTTTTCTGGTGCGAGAGATGGGACTTGAACCCACACGCCATACGACACACGCCCCTCAAACGTGCCTGTCTACCTATTCCAGCACTCTCGCAGAAAGCCTGCTTATTATACGGCACCCGCCCGGCCTTGTCAACTGTTTCTTTTTCCGGAACGCCCGGCGTGCGGCGCGGACCTTCTCAGGCAGGAACCGATCCCCTCGCACGCGGAACCGGCCGGCCCCGCCGCGCCGTGTCCGGCAGACCATTGCACACGAAATGTCACACGGCGTCCCAGGGCCGGTATCACGGAGCGTACCAGGTACCGGAAAAGTGCGTACTTGATTCCAAAATGAGATATGGTATAATTATTATACCAATGAGGAACGGAAAGGGGGAGAGCCTGTGGAACTGTCGGAGCTGACGGAATACGCCGCGGAGAAATATCAGATGCGGGAAGAGCACAAGTGGTCGGACTTTCCCGGCTTTTCGGTGCTGTGCCATCCGCAGACGGGAAAATGGATCGCGCTGCTGATGCGCCAGTGGAACACCGACACCGGCACTGAGATCCAGCGGTGCGACCTGAAGTGCGGTGCCGGCGCCCTTCCGCGCCCCCTGCCCGCGTACCTCACGCCGCCGCTGCGGATGCGCGGCGCCCGGTGGGTGGGCGTGTGCTTTGACGGACGGACGGAGAGCGACGTGGTGCTGCGCCTGCTGGATCAGGCCGTCGCCCTGGGAACGGGGCACGGGTTTACCGTGGTGCTGGAGGCACCCGCCCCGCGGGGCGACGGTGGGTACCGGGATACGGCGCTGCCCCTTTCCGGCGGCGCGCCGCCGCCGGAGAAGCCCCGGCTGCCGGAGAGGCTGCGGGAGATGCGGCGCCTGTATGAGTACGGCAGCGACTCGCCCGCGGCCCGGGCCAGGAACTTTGCCCGGCAGGCGGCGTTCATGGCGGATTACGAGGACGACCGCCCGTGGCCGGGCGGGGATTTCGTGCGGTATTTTCCCACCTATCACGATCTGGACACCGCGCAGCTGCGGGGCTACTTCGGCTGGCGCACCCGGGCGCGCCGAGGGGAGTTCGGGCCGATCCCGGCCTCCGCCGCCTACCTCTACGTGTACGAGCTGCTCAACGGCGTCGGCGCCGCCGGACCGGAAGAGGCGCTGGACAGACTGCGGGAATTCGAACGGGGATTCGTGGACGCCGGCTTCGGGGACGCGCGCATGCGGACGAACCTGCGCCGCTGGATGCTGGAGTTCTGCGTGCTGAAGGACCTGCCGCCGGAGACGGCCCGCCGGATGGCGGATCCGGAGACGGAGGCGCTGGACGGCGCCCTGTCGGTCCTGCGGTCGCCGGCGGACCGCACGGACGAAGAGGCGTTCGCGGCGCTGTGCTTTTTCGGCGGGAAGAAGACGGAGAACTCGCCCGTGCTGGCGGCCGACCCGGAGAGGGGACGGCGCCTGTTCGCCGCGGCGTGGCGGGCGGCCTCCGCTTACCGGAGGGAGGACCGGGACCTGTTCACGCTCTGCTTCGGCCGGCCGGCGGCGCGCCGGTGGTACCCGCTCTCCAACGCCGTTTACCATGAAACGGAGCGGCCGGCGGGACGGGAATACGCGCTGAACGACTGCCGCCGGTACCGCTGCAGCTACGGCGTATGGCAGACGGAGGCCTACGAGAAGCTGAACTTCGACCGCGCCCTGATCCAGGGCTTCGTGCACGAGACGGACGCGCGGCTGCGCCGCTGGCTGAAAACGGGGCGGTACCTGAAGGAAAACGCGGCGGACGCCTGGGCGATCCCCTACGTGGACGCGGTGATCGAGGAGGAGAAGAAGGCCGCGCTGGAAGCGGCGAGACCCAGGATCACCATCGACCTTTCCGGGCTGGACCGGATCCGCAGGGACGCGGCCGTCACCCGGGAAAGCCTGCTGACGCAGGACGAGATCGACGGCGCCGACGAACCGAAGATCCCGGAAGGGGCCGGGAGCACGGAAGCTCCGGCGCCTCCCGAGGAGCCGGAGGAGAGCGCGGGGCCGCTGGATCCCGTGCAGACGAAGATCCTGCGCGCGCTTCTGGCGGGCGAGGACGCGGCGGAGATCCTGAAAAAGCACCGCATGATGCCGAGCCTGACGGCGGACGCCATCAACGAGGCGCTGTACGACGAGATCGGAGATACCGTGCTGCTGTGCGAAGACGACCGGCTGCTGCTGGTGGACGACTATCTGGATGACCTGACACAGATCCTGGGAGGAACGAACGATGGATGAGCATAAAAAAGTGCCGAAGCGCATCGCGCAGACGGTGCTGAATTCCCTGAAGGGCGGCGTGGTGCCGCGCATCGGCCTGCCGTACGTCACGGTGGGCCGGAAAAACGAGATCGAGGCGCTGCTGCACGACGTGGACATCATCTCCGAGGGCGGCGCGTCCTTCCGCTTCATCGTGGGGCGCTACGGCAGCGGCAAGAGCTTTCTGCTGCAGACCATCCGCAACTACGTGATGGACCGCGGCTTCATCGTGGCGGACGCCGACCTCTCCCCGGAGCGGCGCCTGCAGGGCACGCGGGGGCAGGGCCTGGCCACCTACCGGGAGCTGATCTCCAACCTTTCCACGAAAACGAGGCCGGAGGGCGGCGCCCTGACGCTGGTGCTGGACCGCTGGATCAGCGCCGTGCAGAGCGAGGCCATGGGAGAGACGGGCCTGGGGCCGGACGACCCCGCCCTGGCCGCGGCCACGGACCGGAAGATCTACGCGGTGACGGCCTCCGTCAGCGAGATGGTGCACTGCTTCGAGTTCGGAAGGCTGCTGTCCGCCTATTACCGCGCCTACGTGGAGGGCGACGACGAGACGAAGGCGAAGGTGGTGCGCTGGTTCCGGGGGGAATACGCCCTGAAAAGCGAGGCGAAGGAGGCCCTGGGCGTCAACATGATCGTCACCGACGACGACTGGTACGATTATCTGAAGCTGTTCGCCACCTTCTTCCGGCTGGCGGGCTACGCCGGCATGATGATCATGGTGGACGAGCTGGTGAACATCTACAAGATCCCCAATTCCATCACCCGGCAGTACAACTACGAGAAAATGCTGACCATGTACAACGATACGCTGCAGGGCAAGGCGAAGTATCTGGGCATCCTCATGGGGGCCACGCCCCAGGCGCTGGAGGACCGGCGGCGCGGCATCTACAGTTACGAGGCGCTGCGGTCGCGGCTGTCGGAGGGGCGCTTTTCCCGCCCCGGGGCGCGGGATCTGCTGGCCCCGGTGATCCGTCTGGAGCCGCTGACGGCTGAGGAGATGCTGGTGCTGTGCGAAAAGCTGGCGGACATGCACGCGGATCTTTACGGGTGCCGCCGCCCCGTCACCACGGAGGAGCTGGCCGCCTTCATCCGCGTGGAGTATGGGCGCATCGGGGCGGACCGGAACATCACGCCCCGCGAGGTGATCCGGGATTTCATCGAGCTGCTGGATCTGCTGTATCAGCATGAAGACATGGACCTTGCCGCGCTGCTGGCCTCCGACGAATTCAGCTACGCGGCGTCGGAAGCCGTATCCGACGAGACGGACGCGGCCTACGCGGAGTTTACGATATGAACGTTTTCGAGCGCTACGCGCCTTTCATTCAGGACTATATCTACCGCTCCGGCTGGCAGAGCCTGCGGGCGGTGCAGAACGCGGCCGGGGACGCGATCTTCCAGTCGGACCAGAACGTGCTGCTGACGGCCTCCACGGCCTCCGGCAAGACGGAGGCGGCCTTTTTCCCCATCCTCACGCTGCTGGACGAGGACCCGTCGCGGACCGTGGGCGTGCTGTACATCGCCCCGCTCAAGGCGCTGATCAACGACCAGTTCGGGCGCCTGAACGAGCTGTGCGAGGAGCAGGGCATCGCCGTGACCCGCTGGCACGGAGACGCCAGTCAGTCGGCCAAGCGGAAGCTGATGAAAAAGCCCTCCGGCATCCTGCAGATCACGCCGGAATCGCTGGAATCGCTGCTGATCAACAAACACATGGAGATCCCCTCCCTGTTCGGGGATCTGCGGTTCATCGTCATCGACGAGATCCACTCCCTGCTGCGGGCCGACCGCGGGCTGCAGACCTTCTGCCTGATCGAGCGGCTCTGCCGCCTGGCGGGCTGCGAGCCGCGGCGGATCGGGCTTTCCGCTACCATCGGGGATCCGGAGCTGGCGGGGCAGTTCCTCGCCTCCGGCAGCGGCCGGGGCACCGTCATCCCGAAGTTCGACGGAGGCCGCGAGGTCTGGCGGCTGAGCATGGAGCATTTCTACAACACCGCGCCGCAGGCGGACGAGGGCTGCGCCGTCACGGCGCCGACCCCGCCCGAAGAGGCGCCCACGGACGCCGCGCCGAAGGCCGCCGACCCCGGCGTGGGGTACATTTTCGAGCACACCCGGGGGCGGAAGTGCCTGGTGTTCACCAATTCCCGGGAGGAGTGCGAGGCGGTGTGCCAGCAGCTGCGGCAGTACTGTGAGGTCAACGGCGAGCCCGACCGCTTTTTGATCCACCACGGCAACCTTTCCGCCTCCTACCGGGAGAGCGCCGAGGACGAGATGAAGGACGACGACTCGCTGATGAGCGTGTGCGCCACCGCCACGCTGGAGCTGGGCATCGACGTGGGGCGTCTGGAGCGGGCCTTTCAGATCGACGCGCCCTTCACCGTTTCCGGCTTCCTGCAGCGCATGGGCCGCACCGGCCGGCGGGGCGATCCGTCGGAGATGTGGTTCGTGATGCGGGAGGATCATGCGGAAGCCCGGGCCATGCTGCCGGACAGCATCCCGTGGTATCTGATCCAGGGCATCGCCCTGGTGCAGCTGTACGTCGAGGAGCGCTTCGTGGAGCCGCCCCGGCTGGACCGGCTGCCCTTCAGCCTGCTGTACCACCAGACCATGAGCACGCTGGCCTCCCATGGGGAGATGACGCCCGGGGAGCTGGCCTCCCGCGTTCTTACCCTCAGCTGCTTCCACCGGATCGGGCCGGAGGATTACCGCCTGCTACTGCGGCACCTGCTGGAGATCGGCCACGTGGAGCGGACGGAGAACGGCGGCCTGATCCTGGGACTGGCCGGCGAGCGGGTGGTGAACAATTACAAGTTCTACGCGGTGTTCCAGGAGAACGTGGAGTACACCGTGCGCGCCGGGTCTGAACAGCTCGGCACCATCGTGAAGCCCCCTCCGGTGGGGGACAAGATCGCCATCGCCGGGCGCGTATGGGTGGTGGAAGAGGTGGACCACAAGCGGCGGGAGGTGTTCTGCACGCTGGTGAAGGGCAATATCCCCGCCTATTTCGGCGACGTGGCCGGCGATATCCACACCCGCATCCTGGAGCGGATGTACCGGGTGCTTGCCGAGGACCGGCCGTACCCCTATCTGATGCGGCACGCCGTGTGCCGTCTGGCGGACGCCCGGGAGACCTTCCGGAAATCGCTGATGAGCGAGCGGCCGCTGGTCCATCTGGGCGGGAAGATGTGGGCGCTGTTCCCCTGGGTGGGCAGCTACGCCTTTCTGGCCATGGAGCGGTTCCTGAAGCTGCGCTGCGGGCCGCGGCTGGGCCTGAAGGGGCTGCAGTCCTCCCGCCCGTACTACATGCAGTTCACCATGCAGGCGGACGAGCGGGAGTTTTACGCCGTGGTCAGCGAGGAGGCGGCGAAGGACTTCGACGCGCTGGAGCTGGTGTACCCGAAAGAGGTGCCCGTGTTCGAAAAATACGACGAGTACGTGCCGGAAGAGCTGGTGCGCAAGGGCTTTGCCTACGGCGTGCTGGACGTGCGGGGGATGAAGGAGAGAGTGCTGAGCTGGGAAAAGTTCGGAGGGGAGCGGAATGAAGACGGAATACATGAGCTATGAGGAATACCTCGCCGGGCTGAAGCAGGGCATCGTGACGAAAAACGGCAACTGCCCGGTCACGCCGCTGCTGGTCATGCTGCAGGGGCGGTGGAAGGCCCAGGTGATGTACGAGCTGTGCATGTACGGCACGGTGCGCTTCGGCCGGCTCCGGAAGGACCTTCCCGGCATCACCAGCACCATGCTGACCCGGGCCCTGCGGGAGCTGGAGGAGGACGGGCTGATCAGCCGCGAGCAGTTCAACGAGATCCCGCCCCACGTGGAATACTCCCTGACGGAGATGGGCCGGGATCTGCTACCGGTGTTCTACGCCATCATGAACTGGGGCTTCCGTCACGAAAAGGAGCTGTACGGCCGGGCCGGAGCGGAGTGAGACGGCCGGAAAACAGAAAGAGGCCGGGCGCGATCCCACAGGATCGCGCCCGGCCGACGTTCGTTATGGGGAGGAAAACACCTGCGGTCACTTCGCCCGCCCGGTGACGCGCGCCCACGCCCCGCGCAGAAGCGCGGCCGCCCCCTCCCGCTCCCGGGCGTTCATCATGAACCGCCAGGCCAGAAGGAGATACAGCGCGGCGTATACGGCCGCCAGCGCGAGGAGCAGAGGCCACCCCATGTCCGGCAGGGCGTTCACGCCGAACCACGCGGCGACGGCGAGGATCAGCGGGGCGGGGCACATGCGGCCGATCCTTTTCCAGAAGGAGGGGACGTCCAGCCCCAGCGACCGGTGCCAGTACACGTTCATCGCGGCGGCGCCGGCCGCGTGCGCCGCGAAAGTGGCCGCGGCCGCTCCGAGCACGCCCCAGGGCCGGACCAGCCACAGCGTCAGCAGCACGCTGACCGCCGCCGGACACAGCAGGACGGCGATGTGGAAGCGGTGACGCTCCAGCGCGTGGAGGAGCTCCGTCCCCGTGTGCTGCAGCAGGGGCAGCGCCAGAGCGGCGAAGGTGAGCAGCGCGACCCCCCAGGAGGGAGCGTACGCCTCGCCCGCCCACAGGCGCAGGAAGGGCCGCCCGAAAACGGCAAGCAGGGAAAGGAAGAGGAAAAGCACGATGAACTGGCGGCGCCCGCGGCGGATGAACAGCGCGCTGCGCGCTTTTTCCGGCATCGCGCGGAGCTCCTCCGCCTCCGGGCAGGGCGACAGACGATTGCCCGCCGCCGCGCACAGGGCGGCGAGGCAGAGACTGACGACGGCCCCCACGTTGTACACGGCCGCCATGAGGCTGCCCAGCACGCAGCCGACGATCAGACGGTCGGCCGGAACGAACAGAAGCTCGGCGCAAAGGTCGAGGAAGGGGAGCACGGAGGAGCGCAGCGCCTGCCGCAGATGGCCCGGCCCCGCGCCAGCGAAGGCGGGCGAGACGCCAAGGCGCTTCCGCGCGTACAGTACGTACGCGGCGCCGACGATCAGGTTGACCGCGATGGACACGGATACCAGCCCGATGGAGGCCCAGCCCAGGAAGAGCACCGCCAGGTTCGCGCAGGGGGTGACGACGGCGACGGCCAGACCGACGGCCTGCAGGAATCCGTCCCGCCCGCAGGCGCCGATCAGCGCCTGCCACGCGCCGAAGGGCAGGAACACCGCGGCGTCCACCGTCATCAGAAGGCAGATCTTCTTCAGCATCTCCCGCTCCTCCTCACCAAGGGAGGAGATGGAGCCGGTCACCCGGAGGGAGACGAACAGGCCCGCGGCGAGGATGAGCAGGCCGGCCGCGGCGCAGGTCTTCACGTAAAGGCCGAAATAGCGGCGCTCACCCTCAGGATCGGCGCTTTCGTGGCCCGCCGCCAGACGGCGGGCGAAAGCGGCACCCAGGCAGAAGGTGAGCAGCATCAGAAATTCGGCGACGGAGTCCGCCATGCTGTGCAGGCCGTAATCCTCCTGCCCGAGAAGGCGGAGCATGAGGGGGAAATACAGCAGCGGCACAAGAACGCCGATCAGCCGCCGGACCGTGGGGATCCAGGCGGGCGTTGTGAGAGTTTCATCCTTCATCGGACGCAGGACCTTCTTTCCTCAGATGATGGGAAACGCGCGGGCAGCGCGAAGGCGCCTCTGAACGCACTATAGGCCATCCCCGGCCGCCCGTCAAGTATCCCGGACCGCGGGGCGGGAAGGGGGATACAAACGGCACAGTGTGTGCTATACTGAAGGCAGACCAACCTTATCCTGAAACGGAGGCATGAACCATGGAAAAGAAGGTATGCGTCAGATGCGGAAAGCCCCTGCCGGAAAAGGCGGAAAAGTGCCCGGAGTGCGGGGAAGCCGTTCTCCCGGAGGATCTCCGCTGCCCGAAATGCGGCAGTGAGAAAGTGTTCGCCATCTCCGGCCTGAGCAAGGCCGCCACGGTGGCCAAATGGGGGATCTTCTCCATCGGCAAGGCGAAGGCCGACTACCGCTGCAAGGACTGCGGACACAGGTTCTGACGTCCGAAAGGCGGGAAGCCGGAACCGAAGGATCACAGTCAGAAGGAGGAGATCTGCATGGGCATCCGGACATGCGCGAGGGAGAACGCCGCCTTCGCGGAGCTGCTGAAGCATTATGAGGATCCGTCCATCCATCTGCGCGAATGCCGCGCAGCCGGCGTGCGGGTGGTCGGAAAGATCGGATACGGCGTATGCGACGAGCTGATCCTGGCCGCCGGCATGGAGAGCGCCGCGGTGCGCCCCGGCGGCGCCGGGCATCCGCTGGCCGACGAATACCTGGAATACGCCTTCACCGAAAAGGGAAAATATCTGTTCGACGCCGTGGCCGGAGGGGATCGGGACCGGTGCCCGGAGCTGGTGGCGTTCTCGGATTCCGAGGACCTGGCCAACCGGCTGTATTACTATCTGCGGGAGCTGAAGCGGTCCGAGCCCGGGCGGCCGGTGCCGGAGCTGACTCTGGTGGACTGGCTGTTTTCCCGCCACATGACGTACCAGGGCTGGAACGAAAAGGCGCTGCGGCGCTTTGCCGGGCGGCTGGAGAGTTGGTCCGGACAGCCGGTGACCGACGAAGCCCTGACGGAGGCCATCGCCCTGTACGGCCGTCAGTACCGCGCCGTTTCGGCGATCCTGAGCCAGCGCACGGCGAAAGCGCCGCGGCTGACGGGGTGCGAAGCGCTGGTGGTGCTTGGCGCGAAGGACTGCATGGACAAGCGGCGCTACGCCGAACTCGTGGAAAAACTGGCGCTGGACGTGCCCTCCTGGCCGGAGGCCGGGGGCGTGAAGCTGTTCTTCTCCGGCAGCGTCCAGCAGGATCTGGGCGTGTACGAGCCGGTCGAGGCCGCGGGTTTCGTGATCTGCGGCGAGGATCACGACGCCGGCACGCGGGCGTTCGAACGGCCCATCCGTACGGATCTTGAGCCCTATGCGGCGCTGGTGGACAGCTATATGCTCCGTTCGCCCTCCGCTGCCAAGGGCCTGGTGAAGGAGCGGACGCAGGCGCTGACGGAAAGCGTGGAGCACACGGGCGCGGCGTGCGTGCTGTTTTACAACGACGCCTACGATGAGGCCGCCTCCTGGGATCACCCGTCCCAGCGCGCGGCGCTGACCGCGCAGGGGATCCCGTACGCCGAGTGCGTGAAGCGGGCGTATCCGCCCGTGACCGACGGGGGATTCCGCGAAACGCTGCAGCTTCTGAAAAACCGCGCGGGAGGTGAGTACCATGGCTGAGACCGCGTCAAAGGCCGTCAAGAAGCTGAAGGCCACGGCGGAGGCTTCCCGCTACCAGAAGGAATGGTTCAAGGGGCTTCGGGCCCGCGTGGAGGCGGGCGAGCCCTTCGTGTACGCCAACGCGGACGCGCCGATGGAGATCATGCGCGCCATGGACATACCCTTCGTGATCAACCAGTGGTGGGCCGCCATCTGCGGCGCCAAGCAGATGACGGGAAAATACTACGGCCTACTGCGCGACGCGGGGTATCGGGACGACCTGTGCTCCTACTGCGCCACAGCCCTGGCCGAAAGCTTCGACCCGGACGACCGGACGGCGGGCCCCTGGGGCGGGCTGCCGTCGCCCACCATAGCCCTCACGCGGCTGACCTGCGACTGCCAGGGGAAGATCTTCGAACTGTTCGCCCGGCGGCACGGGGCCGACCTGTACACGCTGGAGAACTCCGTGCCCCGGAAGCTGCCCCTGAACTGGTGGGAGCTGGATCAGAACGACTGGGAGGAACTGTACGACCCCGACCGGCTGGATCTGGCGGTGGAAGAGCTGAGGGCCTTCATCCGCTATCTGGAGGTGAAGACGGGCCGCATCTTCGACATCAACCGCCTGCGGGACGTGATGCATCGGATCAACGAGCAGGAGGGGTGGTACACGAAAACGCGCGACCTGATCGCGCAGGCCAGGCCGGCGCCGGTGACCGTGGTGGACACCATCAACGCGGTCATGCAGGCGCAGTGGCACCGCGGTACCCAATGGGCCGCCGACCACGCCAGGGGCCTGTACGAGGAGGTGCGCGCCCTGGCGGAGGAACCGGACCGCGCGCCGGATCCCCGGAGGGAATACCGCCTGATGTGGCTGGGGCGGGGCCTGTGGCACGATTTTGCCTTCTACCAGAATTTCGAGGAGAAGTACAACGCCCGCTTCGTCTGGAGCATGTATCTGGCCATGGGGGCGGACGCGTACATCCGGAACCACATCGACGCCGACCCGCTGCGGGCTCTGGCGGCGCGCTACATCGGGATGGAGGACTTCCTCCACTGCCCGCCCTGGAACGCCCAGTGGTTCCTGAAGGAAGCGAAGACCAACGGGATCGACGGCGTGGTGTACATGGTGCCGGAGAACTGCATGCAGGCGGTGGAGGGATCTTCCTTCATCTGCCGGACGCTGGAAAACGCCGGCGTCCCCGTGCTGAAGTTCCGCGCCGACCCGGTGGACGCGAGGAAATGGAACCGGGAGAACATGACCCTGCTGGTGGAGCGGTTCATCGAGCAGCGGGTGATCGGAGGGAAATGACATGAGCGAAGCAAACGGCCGTCAGCCGCTGGACGGCGTGACGGTGCTGGATCTGACCCAGTTCGAATCCGGAACGGTGTGCACCGAGACCCTGGCCTGGCTGGGCGCGGAGGTGTGGAAGGTGGAGCGGCCCGGCAGGGGCGAGCTCGGCCGCCGGTCCCTCACCGAGCCGGATATCGACACCTACGGATTTCTGATCGTGAACATGAACAAGAAATCCATCACGTGCAACATGAAAACGCCGGAGGGCCGGGAACTGATCCGGAAGCTGCTTCCGAAGGCCGACGTGATCGTGGAGAACATGGGGCCGGGGTCCATCGAACGGCTGGGCTTCGGCTACGAGGACTGCCGGAAGATCAACGAGACGATCATCTTCGCCTCCATCAAGGGCTTCTCGCCGGACAGCCCCTACGCGGAATACCCCGCCTTCGACCCCATCGCCACCCACACGGGCGGCTTTGTGGCCGTGACCGGTTTCCCGGATCAGCCGGTGAAGGCCGGCGTCAGCGTGGCGGACTCCGGCACCGGCATGGCCTGCGCCATGGCGATCATCGCCGCGCTGTACCAGAAGCAGACCCAGGGGATCGGCCAGCGCATCGACGTTTCCATGCAGGATTACGTCATCGGCCTGGGCCGCGCGGGCTGGGAGATGTATTACAACACGGGAAAGCCGCCGCGGCGCGTGGGCAACGGCATGCCGCTGGAGGACGTGGCCCCGTCGGGGACCTACCCCTGCCGGCCGGGCGGACCGAACGACTACGTGCACGTGTACTGCTCCCGGGCGTCCAACGACCAGTTCCACAAGCTGTGCCGCGTCATCGGGCGCGAGGACCTGATCGATGATCCGCGCATGGCCACGCCGCAGTCGCGCTTTCTGGTCCGGGACGAGCTGGACGCCATCATCACCGAATGGACCATGCGTCACACGAAGACGGAGGCGATGGAGATCCTCGCCGGGGCCGACGTGCCCGCCGGCGCGCTGCTGGACATCTCCGATTTCGCGAACGACCCCGCCTACACGGAGCAGGGGATCATTGTGGAGGTCGACCATCCCGTGCGGGGAAAGGTGAAGATGCCGGGCTTCGCCCCGCGCATGAGCGCCAACCACATCGAGTACCGGCCCTCGCCGGCCCTGGGGGAGAACAACGGGGAGATCTACGGCGGGATCCTCGGCCTGACCGGGGAGCAGATCGCCGAGCTGAAAGAAAAGAAAGTCATTTAGGAAGGAGACGCGCATCATGTTCGAATTCGTTCCGATGTCCGACCGGATCCGGCGCATCCGGGAAAAGAGAGACGTTTTTACCAGCGGAAAGTACATGACGGTCAACTCCGAAAGGACGAAGATCTACACGGATTACTGCCGCAGCCATGAAAACGAGTATCCGCTGCTGAAGCGGTCCGGCGCCCTGTTGGAGTGGGCGAAAACGAGGCAGTGCAACGTGTTCGACGACGACATCATCGTCGGTACCCCCGGACCGGACGAGCGCAGCCTGAGTCCGTACGTGGATCTGGACTGCCGCTGGATCCCGGAGGTCGTGGACGATACCGACGAGAGGTTCCGGCAGGCGTGGCAGTCGCACGACTCCATCTACATGAGCGACGAGCAGCGGGAGATCTTCCGGGACGCTTACGGTTACTGGAAGGACAGGACCGTCGGCAAGATGGTCGAAGGCGCCGTCACCGACGATTTCTGGGAAAACTGCGGCAACGGCTCCGTGCTGGCTTTCAGCAGATACGAGTCCGGATACCGCGGCGTATCCGGCGCTCCGCAGGGGCATTACATCGCCAACTTCAACAAGGCCATCAACGTCGGCTTCGGTGAAGTGAAGCGGCAGGCGAGAGCGAAGCTGGACGAGAACAAGGGCCGCATCTACGGCGACGGCGCGAAAAGCCACGTGTTCTACCACGCGGTGATCCGGGTGTGCGACGCGGCGATGATCCTGTCGAAACGCTACGCGGAATCCTGCCGCGCCAAAGCCGAAACGACCGCGGACGCGGACCGGAAAGCGGAACTGCTGCGGATGGCGGACGGTCTGGACTGGATCATGGAGCATCCGGCCCGCACCTACTGGGAAGGACTGCAGGCCGCCATCCTGTATCAACTGATGCTGTCGGCCGACGCCCAGCAGCACGGGGAGTCCATCGGTCGGATCGACTGGTACACCGGGCGCCTGCTGCAGAAGCAGCTGGACGAGGGGAGCATCACCACCGAACTGGCCCAGGAATATACGGACGCTTTCATCCTCCGCATCAGCGACATCATCGTCATGCCGGCGCATTTCATCTCCAACGAGAGGATCATCGAACTGCAGAAGAAGGGGCAGAGTCTGTATTCCTCCATCTACAACGGACTGACGCCGACCTCCGGCATCAACATCACGCTGGGCGGCCGGCTGGCGGACGGAACGGACTGCACCACACCCGCGACGATCGCCTTTCTGCAGACGTACGGGCGCATGAGATTCCCGGATCCCACCGTGGCGCTGCGCATCCACAAGAACACCCCGGACGAGGTCTGGCGCCTGGGCATCGAGTCCAGCAAGATCTGCGGCGGCATCCCGCAGCTGCAGAACGACGAGCTCATCCTCCCGCTGATGCAGGATCTTGGCTTCACGCCCGAGGACGCCGCGGATTACAGCATCGTCGGATGTGTGGAACCAGGAGGTACGGGCAACGAGTGGCCGGCCTGCGGCTGCACCGGACGGGAATCCATCTGGAACATGGTCACGGTGGTGCTGCTGGCCATCAACGGCGGCGTGAACCCCATGACGGGGAAGATGGCGCTGCCCTGCAAAAAGCTGTACGAGTGCGAGACCTTCGAGGAGTTTAAGGAGAACTTCCGGAAGGAGATGCAGTACGTGCTCGACTGGACCGTCTCCTACGCCAATCTGTTCGAGATGGTGTACGGCGAGTACTTCCCGTGCATCGTTGCCTCGACTCTGATGGACGGCTGCCTGGAGAGCGGGAAGGACGTGAACCACGGAGGCGCGAAGTACAACCGCGTCGGGCTGACGGCCTGCGGCACCGCCAACGTGGGCGACAGCCTGATGGCCATCAAAAAGCTGTGCTTCGACGATAAGACCGTGTCCACCCGCGAGATGTACGACGCCCTGCAGGCCAACTGGGAGGGGTACGAGGATCTGCGGCAGACCATCATCAACGAGGTACCGCACTACGGCAACGACATCGAAGAGGTGGACGAACTGGCTGCCTGGGGCATCGGCCAGTTCGCGGAGATCATGACCAACGCCACGGGCGCCCGCGGGCACTACTCCGGCGGCACCTTCACCATGACGGCGCACATGCGCCTGGGCGCGGCCACTTTCGCCACTCCCGACGGACGGAAAGCGGGGGAGCCCATCGCCGACGCCATCAGTCCCCGGCAGGGCTTCGACAAGAACGGGCCCACCGCCTACCTGCGGTCCGCGGCCAAGCTGCCGCACCGCGCCCTGACCAACGGCGACCAGCTGAACATCCGCTTCAGTCCCGGCAGCGTGGCGGGGGACGCCGGCGCCATGAAGCTGCGGTCTCTCATCAGCACTTACTTCAGGCTGGGCGGCATGCAGGTGCAGTTCAACGTGGTCAGTACGGAGGCGCTGCACGAGGCGCAGAAGGATCCGGACAGCTACAAGAGCCTGATCGTGCGCATCGCGGGCTTTTCCACGTACTTCGTCACGCTGGACAAGCGGACGCAGGACGACTTCATCACCCGCACGGAACAGACGATCTGACGGGCCTGCATGAGAAAGACAGGATCCTTACGGTAAGAAAACGGCCGTCGGCCCCACAGCAGAACGGGGGCCGGCGGCCGTTTTCCTGTGTTTTTCTCTCGTGCCGGGCGGAGGAATATGATATAATGACCCAGGACGCACCGCGTGCCATCGAGAAAGAAAACGCCGAACCCACGAAAGGATGAAACCCCATGAAAAAAGCTTTGACCATACTTCTGGTGATCGTTCTTCTGCTGCAGGCGACGCCGCTGTCGGCACTGGCGGCCGGCCCGCTGCCGACGACGGGCGAATCCGCGGAGAAGATCGCGAAAAACGGCGAAGCCGTTCCGCAGACTGTCCGGGAGCCGGAAGAAACGGAAGACGGAGAAAAGACCGCGGAAGCGGATCCGGTGCGGCTGACCGCGTCGGGAACCGTTTCCGGACGTTCCAGCGTCGCGAAGCCCACAATGGGCGAGCTGCGGCAGATGCTGGATGCGATCCCGACGATCAGCAAACTGTACGCCACGGCCCCGGTGGTATCCGGGACGGGCTACCGTACGGCGACCCTCTCCTCGCAGGCTTACGGCAACGCCCTGGGCTGGATCAACTATTACCGCACGGCGGCCGGGCTTGGGAAGGTCTCGTTTACCGATGAGCTGAATCTCAGCGCCGCCTGGGGGGCCCTTTGCCTGGCCATGGGGGAACAGTTCACCCATTATCCGGAACAGCCGGCGGACATGTCGGATGAGGATTACCGGAAGGGATACGCCGCGACCTCCAGCAGCAACATCAGCTGGAGCATGGGATACCCGGAAAGCGAGGTGCTCCGGGTGGCCGTCGCAGGTCAGATCGGCGACGCGGACAGCGGAAACATCCGCGTAGTGGGCCACCGGCGCTGGCTGCTGGACCCGCGCATTCTCACGATGGGCGTCGGAACGGCGGACAGCGACGGGTACTATACGGACGTCCGGGTCATCGGAAACGGGGTGAGCACCCAGAACGTGACGGACTACGACGTCATCTCCTGGCCGGCGTCCGGAGACAATATCTCTGAAACGTTTCCGTACAATACGCCGTGGTCGATCACGCTGAACCCCTCCCGTTTCACGACCCCGAGCCTGTCGAAGGTGAAGGTCACGCTGACAAGAAACAGCGACGGGAAAAAATGGAATTTCAGCAACGGCACGGATACCTCGACCGTCGGTGAGGAGTATGATTACTTCACTGTGGAGACCGGTGGATACGGCGTTGCCAACTGCATCATCTTCCGGCCGGCGTGCAGCGGCTTTTCCGCATACGAAGGGGAATACACCGTCGACGTTACGGGGATCTTCGACAGTGCGGGAAAGGAAACGTCTCTGCACTATTCCGTGCGGTTCGAGCCTTACCTGGCGCCGGAATTCAAGGTGCAGAACCTGGTGCTGTCCGGACAGATCGGCGTGAACTTCTTCCTGGATCTGGACTCTCTGACCGAGGAAGAGCGGGAAGCCAGCTACATGGAATTTTCCATCAGCGGCAAGGGCGCAACGACCACGATCGATCCGTTCGATCCGAACCATAAGAACGCGAGCGGAAAGTATTACGGGTTCACATGCTACGTGCAGTCCATCCAGATGGCGGACACCATCACGGCCACGTACCATTACGGAAACAGACAGACGGTCAGCAAGACGTATTCGGTGGAGGAATACTTCAAAACGTTCGACCTGCACGCCGCCGAGAACCCGAAAAAGACGGTGGATCTGGTGCACGCGATCGCGGACTACGGGCATTACATGCAGCTGTATCTGGCGAGCGTGAACGGATTCACCCTGGGAACGGACTACGCGGAACTGACGAGGCACTACACGGACAGCTACGATTACGCGGACATTCTTTCGAAGGTGGAATCTCACGCGATCGTGAGGACTCTGGACGGAAGCAATGTGGAGAAGGCGAACTACCGTCTGCAGCTGGGTTCGGAGACAACGCTGGACGTGTTCCTGAAGACGACGGACGGCTCGGCGCCGACGAACGTTTTAGTGAC
>JAFWRM010000036.1 GCA_017519975.1 Oscillospiraceae bacterium
CATGCGGAAACGTAAGGGACTTATAGAATAAAGCTTAGGCGCGGAGGCCGCGAACCATCTGCGCGGTCTCCATGCACCATTTCGCCGGAAGCGGTGCACCACCAGCGGCGGTCTGGCTGCACCAGCCCGCCGGAATATTCAGCCGGCCTGTGGAAAGTATACGGTGACGTGGAAACCGCGGAAAAAACGTTCAGAAAGTACAGAAAATGCACGGAGCTTCTTGAGAAAAGGATCAGGACCGGCTGCAGTCTGGATATGCTGACAGCGCCGGAACAAGCTCCGGGAAAGGAAGGATAAAACATGGGTAAAGTAGCGATCATTTATTGGAGCGGTTCGGGAAACACGGAGGCCATGGCGGCTGAAGTGGCCAACGGCGTGAAGGAGGCGGGCGGGGAGCCTGTCCTTCTGTTTGCCGATCCCGAAAAGCATCAGGAATTGGAAATGGCCGGCTGTGACGCCGTGGCCTTCGGGTGCCCGGCCATGGGCGCGGAGGAATTGGAGGATACGGTCTTTCTCCCCGTATATGAGGCCTGCCGCCCAAAACTCGGCGGAAAGAAGGTCGCCTTTTTCGGGTCCTACGGCTGGGGCGACGGAGAGTGGATGCGCACGTGGGAGGATCAGGCAAAGGACGCCGGGATCATCCTTGCGTGTGACAGCGTGCTGTGCAACGAAGCGCCGGATGAGGAAGGAGTCGCCGCCTGCCGGGCCCTGGGAAAGACCCTCGTGTGAACCCGCACGACAGCCGACGCCGTGGGAAGCCCCCTGAGGCGTGACAGGTTCGCAGGTTTTAAAGCGCAATACGGAAAACGGTCGGCAGGACCCCCTGCCGACCGTTTTTTACATTTTCCACGCATTCTACGCTGCCCTGCAGCGATCCGCCTGCAAAACGCCGTCCCAGCGCTGTTTATTTCCCCGTTCTTCCGTTTTCAGTATTCATTATTCATTACCTGAACTCGCGGTATACGCCCTCAGGCAGACGTCAAACCCCTCGATATGCTCTTCTCCGTTGTAGAGCCGCGTCCGCTGCGCCTTCTCAAATCCGTTTTCCGTCATCAGGAACGACCCGTTGTCGGAAATCTGGGAAAAGAACATGGGTTTTCCGTTTTCCTTCGTCATGTTCTCATCCGTCCCGATCACCAGGTCGTCGCCCTTCAGCGTCAGCACCAGCGCCCCGGCGCCGGCCGGCAGCGGATCGTAGGCGGCGGGCAGTTCTTCCTCCGCCGGTTCCACCGGATCAGCAGTTTCGGAACTTTCCGGCTCCTCCGCCCCGCCGTTTTTCGCCGGGACCGGCGTTTCATCGGAGCTTTGTTCCGTGGGCTCTTCCGGAACGGGATCCGCCCCCGGGGAAGGAGCGGCGCCTTGCCCGCAGGAGCATAGCAGCAGAACGCACAGCAGTACGCAGACGGCCGCAGACAGGTGTTTTTTACATGTCATGATGATTCACCTTGTATTGCAAAGTCATATTGGCCCCGGACCGGCATCGAACGGATTCCGGATCATCATTGTAACTCATACTTGCTATACAAGAGAAGAACAAGAATGGCACAAGTAATGGACAGAACTATTTGATAAAATGCTTTTTCAAAAAGTGAAAACCATCTTTGCAGATTAATATAGTATTCATTTATATTGATAATATGGTATTATTCCAACAGAATAGGACTATTAGAATATAACGGCTTTTTTTCATGGATTACAATGGCTGGTATGTTGTGACGACAATGTGAGGAGGATTCATCTTGAAAGGACGCAATTACGGAATTGATCTTCTTCGTTTGGTCTCAATGACCTATGTAATTATGCTGCATGTGTTGGGGCAAGGCGGTGTGTTAGCTGCAGCCACAACCGGCGTGCAAAAATGTATGGTGTGGTTTTTAGAAGTATTTGCTTTTTGCGCTGTGGATTGTTTTGCTCTTATAAGCGGATATGTTGGGTTCAGGGATGGAAAAGTAAAACTGAAACTGGCAAATTATCTGACTATCTGGTTTCAGGTAGTCTTCTATACCCTGCTGATCACAGTTGTTTTTCAGATTGTTTTGCCAGATGCGGTTCATTGGCTTGATTATGTCAAAGCTTTTCTGCCAGTCACAATGAGTACTTACTGGTACTTTACTGCATACACGGGGCTGTTTTTTGTCGCTCCTATAATTAACGCCGCCGTTCAGGGACTGGAAGAAACTCAGGCAAAGAGAATCGTAATTGTTTTATTTGCAGTGTTTTCTATCTATGCCACGCTCGTACCTAAAGATGTTTTTGCATTGAAGGATGGGTATTCTTTTGTCTGGCTTATCCTAATGTACTTCATTGGTGCAGTTATGAAAAAAACCGGTATGCTTTCTGGTGTTTCCTGTCGTGCTGAGATAATCGGGGTACTGCTATTATGTCTGATAGGCGTAGTATGGAGACTTTATAGTGGTATTATTAGTGCACAGGTATTTGGAAAACCGGTTGGAACAGAACTATTATTGAACTATGTATCTCCAACAGTTCTCATCGCAGCGGTGATTCATTTGCTGCTCTTTAAACGGATAGAGGTTTCCCCTGGAATGAAGAAAGCAATTAGTTTTGCCGCGCCGGGGGCCTTTGCCGCTTATATAATCAATACAAATCCTTTTATATGGGAGTATTGTATGAAATCACGCTTTGAAGCTCTTGTGAATTACCCAACATATCTGATGCCCGTTATAGTAATTGGGTTTTCTGTGATATTTGTGCTGCTATCCGTAACAATGGACGGGATGCGCCGCTGGATTTTCCATATTCTTAGAATTGAGAGATTACCGGCATTTATAGATGATAGAATCCACAGCCTTTTTGCACATATTCATTTGGCCTCTTCTTGACAATCTGATACTGATTCCGAAGAGTGAATGCAAAGTCCCAATGGAAATGGCACAGTAATTGCTTTTTAAGAGTTACTATGGCAGTATTATTCTCGACCATTATACCGTGATACTCCTAAGGCGATGTTTAGACTTTTTGTTGTATAACACATCTGCATTAATGAAACAAGTACAGATGGTTCTAGAGAAAGTATGGATTATAATTATTCTATTGGCAGATTGTATTGGCCTTTGATAACAGTATTATAATGATTACGTAAAAAATGCTTGATTTCAAGAAGTACCATTTATTATATTGTTCACAGGAAGGCGATTTAAAGTGCTTAGTTATATTATTAGACTTGATGATGCAACTCCCAAGATGAACCATAATGGTTGGCAAGAAGTAGAGAGCATACTTGATCGCTATGATGTAAAACCGATTGTCGGCATTATCCCAGACAGTAGTGATCCGTTATTCTGTTGGGAGGAAGATCCTCGTTTTTGGACTGAAACTGTCCAACGGTGGATAGCTAAGGGGTGGACGATTGCCCAACATGGGTATCATCATGTGTACCATCCGTGCAAAGATGGTTCTCATTCTGAGTTTTCCGATCTTTCCTATGAAGAACAGATGTTTAGAATCAAGACCGGATATGAGGTTATGGTTAATAAGGGATGTCAGCCATCATGCTTTTTTGCTCCGGGGCATACATTTGATAATACAACGATAGATGTTTGCAGAGATTTTGGACGGTTTGACTTTATTTCTGATGGATACGCACTATATCCATATCAGGAAAAAGGAATGTTGTTTTTTCCAAGCATTTTTGATACGCCCCACCGTATTCTGCCCTTTGGCGTATATACGTTTATACTGCATCCAAGTTTTACGAAGCAATCTGCATTTTCCCAATTAGACCGTTTTATTTCAAGTAATCGAAAGAGTTTTAGTAGTGCTACTGAAGTTTTGTTACGCTGTAATAAAATGAGAGAAAAAAGCGCGATAGAGAAAACAATACATCCGACAATTACAACCCTCAGAAAAATTAGAAAGATGTTATTGATTGGTAGATAGTACTAAGGATTATTCTTTAGGCTCTGCGTATAGAAGCAATTATGCAATAAGAATCCCCTCAACAGGCGGTTATTCTGCTCAGTCGAGACACATTTCTATATTAGTTTCTTATACAATTATGTAGAGTAGTAGTGAATCTTCATTTTTGAGTACTACTCTAATCAAATATACACTCATTTCATATTCTGGTTGCAGATTCCTTATAAATGCTGTGGGGAGATATCATTCCTCATAAACTGTAAACCTGTTTTCTTGCTTAAAACAAAAATAAGATTTCTCTATGCGAAACTTCCCAGAGACACTTTATACTACTTATGACATTTATTATTTGATACATTCATCATCCAGATGAAGCCATAATCAAGAAGAGGTAAAGAATGAAAGAATGTAGTACGTCAAAAACGAGAATCAGGAGGAAGAAGATTCTCTTCATTAATAGTCATCTTAGGGTTGGTGGTTGTGAACGGTCCCTTATGGATTTGGTTAATCATTTGGATTATAGTCATTATCAGGTCGATTTGCTACTATTGGAACGACAGCATGATTATCTTGAGCAAATTAATAAGGAAGTGCATATCATACAGTGCCCGATTGAAAATTCGTTTGGCAGTTTTGGACATGTTATTGCCAGAAGTATAAAAAAAAGAGACTGGTTCTCTCTGCGTTTTCGGCTTATTAACAGTATTGCAGCAAGAACCCATTCTTCTTTTATCTCCCATGCTAGACAATTGTTGACTGGACTTGAGAAACAATATGATCTCGTTGTGGCTTATCGCCCAGGGATATGTTCTGATCTTGCTGCGTTTGCTATAAAAGCAAACAAAAGGATCACTTGGTGGCATCATGGTGAGTTTTTTGATTTTGGTCATATCGAGCTATCTTATAAAATGATGGATTATATTGTTGCAGTATCAGATAGCAGTGCAGATATCGTTCGAAGCCATTATCCCCAATTCAAAGATAAAGTCAGAATTATACCCAATATGGTCTGTAAGGAAGAGCTGCTCCAAGAATCAGAAAAATATGCCCCCCCTGCTTCTAATGGACTGAGCATTGTTACAGTGGGAAGAATGTCCCATGAAAAAAATATCCCATTGTGTATTCAAATTGCGAGAGTATTAACTGATAGAAACATTAAATATACTTGGAATATTATTGGAGATGGAGAAGAATATGACACTGTTTGGACGGCAATAAAAGAAAGCAAATTAGAGAATCGTGTTATTTTGCACGGTGCAGTGAGCAATCCATATCCGTATATGAAAACGGCAGATATTCTGGTTCATCCTTCACGGGTAGAATCGCAGGGCCTGACTATTTTAGAGGCGATAGCCTTATCTACGCCAGTTGTGTTGGTAAAATCAAATGGCCCCATGGAGTATATCGAGGACAGGAAGACTGGATTTCTAGTCAATGAGGATCCAGAAGAAATAGCTGATGTTATCGAAGATATTTATAATGGAACGGTAGACGGAGTCGTTATTGCTAAAAACGCAATACAGGTATTACAGGCTTTTGACCCATCCAATATTGTTCATAAATTTGAAGAGCTAATATAAAAGGTAACCTATGAGAAGAATATTACTAGTTTTTGGTACCAGGCCGGAAGCCATTAAAATGTGCCCGTTGGTCAAGGAACTGAAGCAGCGTGACACCATGAATATCAAAGTCTGTGTTACAGGTCAACACCGGGAAATGCTGGACGCTGTTCTGCAAGTATTTCAGGTCGTACCCGATTATGATCTGGCGATTATGAAACAGGGGCAGTCACTGTTTGATACTACAGAAACCATACTGTCCAGAATGAAGAACATTCTGGATAATGCCAAACCTGATCTCGTATTGGTCCATGGGGACACAACCACCGCTTTTGTGGCTGCATTGGCTTGCTTCTATCTGCAGATTCCTGTAGGGCACGTAGAGGCGGGGTTGCGCACCTATGATCTGACAGCGCCATTCCCAGAGGAATTCAACCGGCAGGCAATCGGTCTTATCAGCCGTTACCATTTTGCCCCTACGGAACGTGCCAGACAGAACTTGCTGAACGAAGGAAAAGACCCTTCATCTATTTATGTGACCGGTAATACCGTAATCGACGCGCTGAAGACTACGGTGAGGAAAGATTATGCCCATCCCGAACTGGAATGGGCTAAGGGAAGTCGGCTGATATTGATCACGGCTCATCGGCGTGAGAATCTTGGTGAACCGATGCGCCAAATGTTCCGGGCCATCCGGATGGTACTGGATGAGCATCCGGATGTGAAGGCCATCTACCCCATACATCTGAACCCCATAGTACGCAAAACTGCGTATGAAATCCTTGGCGGTGAGGACCGGCTGCACATCATTGAACCGCTGGACGTGCTGGATTTTCATAATTTCATGGCCCGCAGCTATCTTATTCTGACGGATTCCGGCGGCATTCAGGAGGAAGCCCCTTCCCTTGGCATTCCTGTTCTGGTCATGCGCAATACTACTGAACGACCAGAGGGCGTAGCGGCGGGCACTCTTAAGCTGACAGGTACCAGCGAAGCGTCCATCTATTCATGCTTCACTCAGTTACTGGAAGATGAGACCGAATACATGAAAATGAAGCATACGGCTAACCCGTACGGTGATGGAACGGCATGTAGGCAAATAGCAGATGTCATAGAAATGGTTTAATACATTAAGAACAGGCAGAGAAAAGTTCTCATTATTAAGAACGGACCCCAGAAAATATGAGTAATTCAGGAGAATTCCAATGTCAATAAAGCATAGGTTGAAGTTGGTTTATCAAAAGTATATCAAGAAGATGTCAAATAGTGAAATAATCATAGCGCATCTTAGACGAATAGGGACATCTGTGGGAGAGAGATGTTATATATATTCCAATAACTTGGAGACAAGCGAACCTTATCTGGTTTTCATTGGAAATGATGTGACTATTGCAGAGGGAGTAAGGTTTACAACTCACGACGACTCAGTTGAAGCTTATTATCGAAAAGATACATTGATCGTTGGACGAATTACAATTGGGAATAATTGTTTTCTTGGAAGTAATTGCATAGTTTTGCCAGGAGTTACATTAGCTGACAAGTGTATTGTCGGGGCAGGAAGCGTAATAACCAAAAGCTTTATGGAGGAAGGTACTGTTATTGCAGGGTGTCCAGCAAGAGAAATAAGTAAAGTCAATGACTTATATAGGAAAAATGAGAAATATATAGTGGAGACTTCAGGGATGGACTATCACAGGAGAAAAGAGTATTTCCTTACACATCCTGAAGTATTGAAAAAGGTGTGATTATTGGTAAGATTAAGATAAGGAGAATCGATATCTCCCAGGAACAAGGGCTTATACTTTGAACTACTTAGCATTTTGCTCGTCAGTTACGACCTGCTTGAACAGATAGAACCGCTGAATCGTATAGTTGAGCCCTATGAAGATGATCAGGCCGACCGCCATTGCCACGTTTTCCTGCACCTTTACATCTGCCCCTGACAGGATCCTGCGCATCAGCGGTTTGGCAATGCCGTAACCCATCAAGTAGCAGAAGCAGATGTTCAGAATATATTTGATTACGATCTTCCAGTTTCTTGTTCTGTTCTTAAAGGTAAAATTCTTGTTTAGAAAATACCCTGTGGTAGCGCCGGCAATGTGGTTGCAGGCAGCGGAGATCCAGTAGGGGACGCCAAACACGTTATAGAACAGGAACATGATCCCAGCGCCGACCGCCGTGTTGATGCACCCTACGATGGCATATTTCCAGAAAGTGATGTCAAACAGGGTGCCGAAAAAGCTTTTGAGGAAAGATTTCATGGTATCAACTCTATTCGTAGCCATGCGACGGCATGACAGGTTTATTCTTTGTTTTTCTTAAAGACGATAAATCGCTGACTGAGATAATTCAGCCCGACAAATATACACATTCCGACAAGCATGGCTATGTTTTCCTGAAGATTCTTACTCTGCCCCTCCAGAATACGAACTGCCAGCGGCTTTGCTATTCCATATGCGATCAGGTAACACACAGCAATATTGATGATGAATTTCAGAATCACTTTCCAGTTATACCCTTTGTGCTGGAAAGTGAAATTTTTATTCAGGAAAAAACTCACGATGCTGCCAATCACATAATTTGCGGCAGAGGAGATCCAATAACTGCAATGAAATACATTATAAAGGAGAAACATGATCCCGGAACCAATGGCAGTATTCACGAGGCCAACCAGGATAAACTTCCAGAAGGTTCTATCAAATAGTTTTTTGATCATTTCCTTGCCTCGTTGAAACTCCGCACGTGGAAGAAATAATATATCGCGGGCGCCCTTTGACTTCCTCAAAAATCCTGGCGATATAATACCCGATAATACCCAGACTGATCATGATCATGCTCCCGATAAAAGCAATGATCAGAATTACTGTTGTGAAGCCGGGATACGCAACTCCAGTTATTTTCTGTATGAGAGCGATCACTGCAAATACCAGGGCAACCACAAAAGTGACACCTCCAAGCAGCGTTATAAACTGCATGGGGGCAGTGGAGAAGGAAGTTATATTATTCACCGCATATTTTATCAGGCCAGAGGTGGACCACTTGGACTCTCCGGCCATGCGTTCCTGCACATCGTAGGAAACGGATGTAGTTTTAAATCCGATCCAGGAGGAAAGTGCCCGAAAAAAAGCACCTTGTTCCCGCATGTTCACCAGAACGTCTACTGCTCTGCGATCCAACAGCTTGAAATCTGAAGCATTTGCCATATCTATGCCGGATGCCTTGCTGATAATAGCATAAAAGGTCTTTGAGGCAAAAGAATAAGAACCGGATTCCTTGCCGCGAGAAGATTTCTGCCCTTCAACGATCTCATACCCCTGTTCCCACAGATGATACATTTCTATTATTTTCTCCGGAGGATGCTGCAGATCACAGTCTATGACTACGCAGCAATCACCATGAGATTCTGTCAGTCCCGCAAGGATAGCGGCCTCTTTCCCAAAATTCCGGGAGAAATGGGCTCCGCGAATCGAAGGATCTGCAACAGAAAGCTCAGAGATTAGTTTCCAGGTATTATCCTTGGATCCATCATCTACAAACAACAGCTCATATTGTATCTGTGCTTCACGTAGAAGGGAAGAGATGCGGTCAGATGTGATGGAAATCATGTCCTCCTCGTTATAGGAGGGGATGATGACTGTCAAGAGACTCATTCTTCGAGGGCTCCTTCATACTGTATTTTGATACTATCGGGAATACCATAGTATGCCCGAAAATACCGTTCATGAAAATCTGATAGCGGTGGATTATTCCAACCATATTGAGGCTCACAATAGGAGAGGACCTCAATTGTGGAATCTGAAGGCAATGCTCCTGCTGAAATTGCAGAAACAGCATTGTTAATATGGATGTTGCGATTCTTATAGTAGCCAATGACTTCGTCAGAAAGGCTGCATATTATTGTAATAATAGCCATGGCTACACTGATAGCAGGCAATGGCCTTTTAATAATAATGATAACTCCAACGAATAATAGAGCAACGATGCCCAAATACGGACTAATGCTGAGGCAACATATGGAAATAAAGAGGGGGAATAGTTTTGGTTCTTTTATATTATGAGTAAGCATAATCAGTATTAAGATGATATAGAGAACAATCCAGCTACATGAAGTACGAAATCCGCTGGGGGTTGTTAACAGTAGCATCATCTGCGAACCTGCGCAAACAATAAAAAGTGAAATCAAAAAAATGAACTTATATGTTTTAAGCAATCGAATAATAATAGAGCTACCTGAGACAAGTGTGATAATTACGGTGAATAGAATCAAATACCAACGGACGGTGAAAAGAGAATACCTAAATACAAGCAATATAGTAATAGCGCTCACAAAGGAAAGAACAGATTGAAAATATTTATGTTCTTTAATTGTGAAGAAAGCATAGGCTGCATTCAGAATAAAGATGAATACTGAGGGAACGGGTGAATAAAAATCATAATATACCAAATCAATTGCTTTTTGAATAACACCATATTCAAAGTCGTGATCAACAGCGTTTGAGACACGAACAAAATTGCCTGGAGCAAGTAGTACTGATGCCAGGGCAAAGACCGAGAAGACAAGCACAGACATATTCCATATGCTGATGTGTTTTGTCTTTATCCATTGATAGCCCCAAATCAGAACCATCCACCCGAAGGACATAAGACAGTACTGCTCCATTGTCAGGCAGGACAAAAAGCATATACATGAGTACAGGAGCTTCTTATGTGTAGATAGCGTTTGATCATTAAGTTTAAGAACGGAAACCAGCGCAGCCAGAAGGACAACCATAGGAATGAGATAATTCATGGCGCCGGTAAACCAGTAGGTTGTTTCACATGTCATCTGAATACTGATCAAAGAAACCAATACTAAAGATGCAATATAGACATAATTGTTCTTTTCCTGGGTTATTTCCGAGACAAGTTTCCATAGTAGATATGCCAAAAGTATAGTTAGCAAGGGAAGGATAAAGATAAATATGTATCTGTCAAAACGTAGAAGAAAACTATCTATTATATTGATGAACCATCTACCATTTCCAGTAAAGTAATATGAAAAGACAGATTTCAGTATGCCCTGCTGCCCAAAAGTGCCATACATATAATCGTCGCCCATAACAAAAGTATTCAGACTGATCAAAAACTGCATTAGGAGAAAGACTACACTGGAAATTACAATGTGTTTCCCTTTTAAGACTCGCATGTTCTCTTTTCCACTCCTTGTTGAGTTATACGAGGAAACGACACCATTCTATAAATGAATGTGCGGAGAGACGATTGGGCCCTAGGAGCAGAGCCATTAATTGAATTTAACTAGATGATTTTTTCAATAGCTTTATAAGAGTGCCTTTTATTCTTTGTATTAAAGAAAGATGGCGCGTTTGAGGTAGTGGAACTATAGAAAAGACCAGTGTTTCAAAGTCTTCAGAATTCCAATTGGAAACAAACGTTTTTTTTCCGGGGGTTTCTGAGGTGCTGTCAACAGCCATGGGATTTCCTTGTACGGCGTCAGACGGGTCAACTTTCAAGAACTTGCATTCCGTCTGAATACCTGACCATATCTTTCGTGCTTTCTCTGTATGAAGGAGTACAAGAGACGTTCCTTTGTGATCATCCATTTCCGGATGTTGAGATTCAATTCCCCAATAATCGCCCAAAGAAAAATCACTGCAGCGATCGATGCCCTTGAATCTACATTGGAAGCAGGATTCTCTCAAATAAAGATTATGTATGAATCCCTGCATATAGGCGTCCTGCCTGGAGGGCTGTACAAATTGCTGAGCACCATAATCAAACATGACAGAATAATTCTGCCAGCCGGTATCCTTGCAGCGCAGATAAATAGTCTGCGGACGGATGCCGGCATTGTCTTTCCCTGAACGGTAATCAATATAATGCTGCCAGACGGCAGGAGAAGGAACTCCATGGCAGATCAAATCAACACAAATCAGACGATCATATTCTTTTCCAAGGGCTTTTTTCAGTCCGGCAATCTGACAGGATGTCCCGCTGTACAGTACATAACGGCCATGCTGCAAGGCTTCTTCCGCCTCAAGAAAAGAGGAGCCTGTCTTGCTTTGCACGTATTTTGCTCCTTTTAGGAGGAAAAGATCTTCTGCATCGTCAATACAGATATGACTGACGGAAAAATCTTCTTCATAGGCAGCGCCAAAAACAACGCCACCTTTTTCAAGTACCCACCGGGCAAGCAACTCGAAAACTCCTCCGGACGTAGCCTGAAGACGATCACTCTCCGAACGATTCATAGCGGCATAGGCGGTCGTGGGACTGTAGACCGCAGGAGAGTGTAGAACAGGGCAGACGTAATCACATTTTCCACAAGAAACGCAGGAATCCTCAACAACTGACGGATACAAAAATCCAAATTCATCCGCCTGCATGGTGATACAGGAGACGGGGCAAATGGTAGCACAGACACCACAACCGGTGCAGAGGGCTTTGTCACACAGCATTTCTCAGGCCTCCTGCTTAGAAATCCTTTTCCATAGCTTTTTTATGGGAGAAGCAATCAGGTTTTTCTCGTAGCTGTTCATCATAAAACGGTAAGCGAGGATACAGTAAAGAACTGAATAGACGATCGCCAAACCAAAAAAGGACAGCCAGTTTGAGATTGAAATGGCATCCAGAATGAACCACCAGGATACACCCATGATGAACATTATGGGCGACATTCGCAGAATGTTTTTCCAGAACCGGGGGATATTCAGTCCGATAGCTTTGTGATAGTAAACATTCATGATAAAGATGTTGCCAATCACATAGGCAATACATGTGGCACCAGCAGCTCCAATAATTCCCCATCTTTCGACCCACCAGAAGGTGAGAGCAACATTCGCAATGGCAACACATAGATACACAACGGATCGAAAGCGATGTCGATTTAGCGCATATAAGATATTCAGACCGGTATTCTGAATCAATGGCACGGTGACAGGTATCATGGTTAGAAGGGCAACGTAATATGCTGGAGCATAGTCTTTTCCTGCCCAAAGAGCAATAAACTGACGACCAAATGCTACAAATGCAGAGATAATAAAAGAGATGAGTATAAACTGCAGACGTCCAATTTTTATAAACAGAGCATCGTATTCCTCTTTGGGAACGTCCTTTACCGCCATGGAAGTAATACGAGGCATGATCAACCCGCTGACAGCGGTAGATAAGCTGGTAATGTACCCATTGAAACTTGCTCCAATATTATAAATGGCTGTCATTACGCTTCCCAGAGCCCACCCTATGATCAGCTTATCTGTGGACCAGTAAAGAATATCTACGATCTGAGCAAGAAATACAAAGGAAGAAAACCTTAGAATCTCCTGCAAAACTCCTGACTCAGTCTTCTTGAAAGAGGGAGTTATCCCAAGTGTCTTATGCGTATACAGTACATATAAGGCATATGTGAGCAGGTGCATCCCCATTGCGCACAATACAAGACCAACAGAACCATAACCAAGCCAGAGAAACACAAGATTAATGCAGGGAGTAAGTATGCTTGTCAGGATTCCTGTCAGTTTACTGAAGACAAAGCGCTCGTGGGCGATGATAATGGAACTGTATACATTGAACGGCATGAAAACTGCGGTGTTGATCGTCATCAGCAAAACCAGTTTTTTAAGTAATGAAAGTTCCTCTGCGGATAACGAGCGCCTAAAAACGCTGAGATGAAAGGAGAGAAACGTGCCTGCAATCAGTATGATAATCCCAATGAGAGAGTAGAGCTTGATAAACAGACCAAATACGCGCTTCTCGCCTTCAATGTCATTTTCCGCTTTGTACTTTGAAAGATACCGAACGATGGACCCTCCGATACCAAAATTCAACAGGCCAAGATAGCCGAGAATAGAGGCGGCGATACCATAGAGACCAAACTCCTGCTGCCCAAGCAGTCGGAGCATGATAGGTGTATAGATGAAAGGTATTAAGTTTCCAATCAACAGATTAGCGTATGAGAGCAGCACACCTGTTTTTAATTGGTTCCTTTTCATTTCGATGCAGCTACCTCTTTCAACACGGCTATTGCATTCTCGCCGTTCTTTAGATAATCAGGAAGGCGGGAGGAAAGGTGTGTACGCAGTTGATCGCTCTTTTCATATAGAGCCAGGAATGCGTTAGTCAGGTCAGTCGGAGTCTGCAGATCCTGAACGGGAAGTACGTATCCGGTCTCGTCGTCAAAAAGGTCTCTCGCAATTCCTTTTGCCTTTACAGAATAACCAAGTACTAATGTGGGAACTCCGGTGGAATATGCCGCAATAGTGGCGTGAGTACGTGCCCCAATGAAGAATCTACATTGGGAGATGATGTATTTCAGTTCAGGAGCTGTATGATCATCAACCATGATGATTCTGTCGCTGCAATCGAAATCACGGTACAGGTTTTCATGCACTGAAAGATCACTGACATGCTTCCAAACGACATGCGGAATCAGTGCAATGCTTAAATCAGTTTCATTAAGAATATAACTGATTAATTGTTTATAGTTTTCGTAAGCAATGCCGGTGGTTTTCTCGTTGCTGATTATTGTTGGCGTTGCATTAATGCCAATTATGTTTCCTGCTGAAAAGCGTGAATCCAACGGACAAGCCACGGGACTCATGAAGAAAGCAGGATCCGGTGCTAGTACTGTCCGATCGTTGACCTGGCGAAGGGCATTGTACGTGATGGTTTCTCTTGCAACGATTGCATCGTAGAGAGCAAAGTCTTTATTATAGGTTGCTGAGCTTATCAGAGATGGTTCTACTGAACATCCCCAAAGGATGGTCTTTATTCCATGTCGATGATATTCTCGGTTAAGCCAGGGATAGATTTCCGTGCCGTTGTAACAATAGTTATCTCCGCCAATGGACAGAGCAATAGTGGTTTTATCCGAAACATCACGAATGCCGGGGAGATAATACAGCCCGTCCATTTCAACATAGGAATGAATCAGTTTCATCTTGAGATATGCTTTTAAAAACTTAAGATCATGTGGTATTTTTGATTTGGCTGGTTTTATGGACAAAAGCAAATCTAATCCGTAACGCGAATCCTCTGATATATCATTTGATTGGAGAAGAAAAGAAAAGGGCTCGTTCTTGAGAAGTATAATAGTTCCCCGGACGATGGCTTCACAACCATGATTACCACTGCTTCCGTTTCCGTAGAACAATATGTTATTATCCAGTTTACTTGTCATAGCCAATACCAGATATCAGTTCATTTTTCATTTCTGCCTTTTCCGCATCAGTTTTTTCGTTCCACATTGTATGGTAAACGGGCCGAGTTTCCATGTTTTGGCGGTGACGATCTACGTAATCATTGTATGAACAAAGAAAATGTACGGGATTTCCAGCTACTACACTATTATCAGGGATATCCCTGGAGACAACGGAACCTGCTCCAACAATAACATTATTCCCAATTCTTACATTTGGAAGAATAATACTTCCCCGACCAACGAAAACATTATCGCCTATGATGACGCGACCCACTTTACTGACGCCCAAAGGTATTTGGGTGCTTGCATCGTGAGCAAGTACTGTAACGCCGGTTAGCGTCACATTATTACCGATGCTAACTAAAAACCCGTGACAGAAATCTATGCTTGTGCCATATAAATGGACATTTTCACCAATTTCCACTCCGCGTTTGCGAAGTTCTTCTATGCTGTTATAATCTACTCGCTGTTTCAGCCCGAGACCAATTAAAATGCGGTAAAAAAAGGAAGTTTCTTTCATTTATAGTATATATCCTTTCCAATAACAATTATGCTTTTCATTCCACTAAAGAGATCGATTCTTTACTTTTGGTTCAGAATTGTGTGTACCACGTTTTGCGGCATGAAGGCCTCGACTGACCGGTAGGTACGTTTTTCCTCATGAATACGTTGCAATGCTTCCAGAATTGAGGATCGGTCATTGGCGGAGAATACATATCTGTCAAACGGTTCAAAAAAAGAACGGATGCGGAGCTGCTCTTCAGGAGTTCCATCCAGAATAAACAGAATCGGCTTGGTTGTAGCGGAATAGTGATAAACCTTGCCCGGAATCTGGCCTCCTTTCAGGTTGCATAGATGGACCAGAATCTCCGTATCGTTCTGATAGTTGGCCAGAACGTCAAGCGTGACTCTTCCTGAAACCGAAACATTATCTGTAGAGGTAAGCCCAAGATCAGAATCACCACAGATACAGGTCCGGATGCCAGCGTTTCTTACTGCCTCATAGAAAGGAAGCAGATTGCGCGTTTTCGAATAATAGTCGCCAAAATAACCACAGGAAAAGGAAGCCGAGACGCTTTCCCGTGAAGCACCAGACAATTCTGGCAGGCAGGGAAGCGGGACATATTTCATCTTGTCAGCGCAATCCGAGAACAGTTGCTTTTGATAGTCCAACGTTAACGGACTGACATAATAGATTTCGGAGGCGGCTTGCAGAAGCTCATGTTCTTCCTGCCGGACAAGAGAGGATCTGGAACTGTAAAGATCGCCATACCATGGATCTTCCCATACCTGGACCCACCGCTTGCATTGTATGCGGCCCTTACGGATAAGCTCCCGTGCCAGTTTGTGACTGGCGGAGGGGGATGAATTTGAGAAAACAAGATCATATACCTCGTTGGAAGAAAAGCGAATGGCTTCCTTTAACCATGTTTTCTCCAGCGGATACAGAGGATCTGCCGGAAACACCAAGTAAAACAGCCGCTTTCCGGCAGAACGGATCGAGAACGGTGGTTTTTTACTGGAAGCAGCACTGGGACTTGCATTATTCTGAGATCCGGTATTCGCAGGGGCGGTTCCTCTCAAAGCAAGGCGAAGCCTGTCGGGAAAAGATAAGGAATCATAGGCATGATATGCCGCACCTTTCCAGATGGGAAGGGCGGAGTCCTTCGCACCCCAGCTGTCCTTTGCCATGAGGATATCGACGGAACAACGGTTTTCTAATAATCCCTTTACGAATGCGTTGTGACTGATATTGGCAGAGGTATTCCGCGTCAGACAGCTGGCGGTAATATATAGTACTCTCATAGTTGCTCCAATAGCTTTTTCAGTAACACGACTTCCTCGGAATTGGAAAAGTCTTTATTTGAAAGATCATTCTGTATTCCCTTCAGTATAGACGAATCTTTGAGAAGAGAAGAAATGGCCTTGGCACATCCTGTATTATCCATCGGAACTATTATTCCGTCCAACCCATCTTCCAACTGACTGGAAGACGTGGGATAATCGGTAATGACTACGGGCTTTCCCAACAACTGAGCTTCACGCACCGTTACGGCCTTGCCCTCGTAGCGGCTGGGCTGCACGTACAGGTCGCAGGCTGCGATATAGGGGTAAGGATTTTCCCTCTTGCCCAGAATGATAACGTTTTCCTGCATGCCGGCTTCGGCTATCTTATGGCGGATCAGTTCTTCCTCTCCGCCGTAACCGATCAGATACCATTTGACGGGAAGCCCGGCAGCCCGGATGCGGGCACAGATGTCCGGCACGTTGTCAAAGTTCTTTGCGTGAGAGAAACGGCCGATGGACAGCAGTCGGATGCTGCCGTCTGCCGGCATTTCATCTTCTGCGGAAAAAGCCTTTGATTGCTCCCGAATCAGCTTTTCCGGCAGGGTGTTCTCCATGACCATGGTTTTATCTGCAAGTGAGGGGAAGACGCCGGTAAAGCTTTTTACCACGTCTTCCGATACGCCTACGATGTGGTCGTACCGGCCCCACATGGCAAGCTCTGACTCAACATTTACTGCCAGCCGGCTGTAATCCGTATGGATCCAGGCGGCTTTCTTTTTTGCCTGCACCTTTTCGGCAGCGAAGTAATGAGGGGTAAGAAAACTGACGGCCAGATCGTAAACGCCGGTTCCAACAGTGGGCATGAAAGCGCGGGTGTACTTATGACTGTATTCCAGACTGACGGCGTTCTCCTTCAGTTTGTGTTGCTTCACATACGCAGCCGCCTTACGCTTGCCGATGAAGCGGCCGAAGGCTACGCCGAAGTGCCCGCTTTTCAGTACCTGGGCAATGGGAACGGCCAGGCAGGCGTACTGCGGGATCTCCGGCAGCAGATTCACCTGTTCCGGAATGCAGGACATCAGTTCTCCTGTGTGGCGCATCAGAAACAAGTCGACTTCATATTCAGAATAATCCAGACTATGCAGCAGGCCGATGAGGGAACGTTCGGCACCGCCCAGTTCGAGGGCATGAGAAAAGATTAGGATTCGTTTCATAATGATTTATCTGGCAAAAAGCTTATCTATGCCTTGATGCACAGGCTTTTCAATGAGTCTGAGAAGAAATGATACAATGACCGTGAGAAGGATCATAAAAGCATAAATCAGAAGCGGATATCTGGCCACGTATACCAGGTCTTTGAACAGAACCAGATAGAAAAACATATGAGTCAGCCATATGTTGGTGGAATGAGTTCCCATGAACGTCGCGGCATTCCTGATGAAAGCCGGCTTCTTCCAGAAATGGAACAGAGTAATGATGACAATGCCCGTAAACGGAGCTACGAACAGGCTGCGAAGAATGAGCGTATGGGCCAATAGCATGATGACAAACACGACAAGAGAGAGAACAATGCGCCACAGTTTTGGTATTGCCTGCCAGTACTTGTACAGATTTGAAAAGATGCAGGCTTTTGCAAATACTGCGCCGATCAGGTATTCGAACAAGGTCGTGCCTGTAGGGCCAAGCCGGAGAAGAAACCAGTTTTCTGTTTCCACCTCAAAACGCAGATAGTATGCGGCAAAATAGAGAATAAACCCACAGATCAGAACAATTGCTGGGGAGAATCTTTTTACAGTTTTGAGGATGAGAGGGGAAAGCAATACAAGTGTGGTATAGGCGTACATATACCACCACGCACCGTTGTAGTTTAGACTGATGAGGCTTAGATTGCCCAGAAGTCTTTTCAAGCTTCCCGGCATGAATTCACCGTGCCCTGAAATCAGGCTGACTACGGAAAATACCAGCGCGATGAGCCAGAAGGAACAAAAGAGTTTTAATAAGGAGATCAGACGATTCCTGTAAAAATGAGGATCAGATTCAAACAAAGTCATGTGGGCATATCCGCTGCAGAAAGCAAACCCCATGACACAAAAATCACACAATTGGGCAAAATAGAAAGAGAGAGGGATGCTATTTATGAATAATACAGGAGAAAAGAGGCCTTGATAGTTCTGTGAAAATACATGCAGGCAAGCCATTGCTAAAATGGATATGCCCTGAACCATCTTAGTATCTTTATTGGTCAATTCCATTATTTTCCTCTTCTAATTCACAACAATGTGAGAATGCTGTCAGTTTCTCACGGCTTTTGAGCATGGGGAAAAGGTATGTATTTCACAATAATCAGCCGATTTCAAGGTACCAGTCTTTGATATCTTTCTTGTATCTTTTATCTTCTGGAGGCAATTGCATGTAATCCTTGTACTGCTTCCTGAGTATTTCATCATAGCAGTCGACAGAAGCAAGCATTCTTCCTTCAAACGGAAGAGAAATGATTTTATAAGAATCGGGAATACAATAGTGTTTAAGTCCACCGTCATAGACCGAACCATAATTATGAGACAGCCCTTTTTTGTCAACGTAAAGATCATATATCAATCGATTCAAGAACTTTTCGGAGAAAATGATCCTGAGCAGATGACTAAAGAGAAGCCCTATGTAGAATAAAGCTTTCATTTTATGAGAGCTTTTTTTGATGTTGGTTATCAGAAGCCGCTTCTCGTCCCATGGCAGGGACGCTGTGCGGAGAAACAATCTTAGCTTTTCATAAATGCGTTTCCGAGTAGAAGATAAATCTTTGGTTCGATCCAGTAGAAAAATGTCTACGATGATCTGTTTTGCGATATTCAGATCTTTAGCCGCTGCCAAGCAGTAAACAGTACCCTTCTTTCCAATCTTGACTTGAGAGAGATATTTCTCAACCCCTATAATACGGATTTCTTTATCCGAATTTAGTTCCTGCCTGGCGATACAAATAAATCGTTCATAGTTTTCACGGGTCATCCCTATGTCCACATCGTCATCCCAAGGAATGAAGCCCTTATGACGAACGGCTCCCAATAATGTACCATACAGCAGAAAGTATTCGATATTGTTCCGTTCACAGATATCGACAATTTCAAATAATATTTCTTTACATACAGCCTGTATCCTTGGGATATCCTGAATATCCATATTATCTACCTTCTTTAAACAATGTGACAATTCTTCTTATCCAGCGCTTACCTTTTACTTTAAATCGTTCCGCGGGGGGCAGCCAGGACAAAGAATACCTATGTATTGCACGGGTGTGTTCTGTTAGTTTTATTATCCCTGTGAGGCTATCATAGGGATTGAAGTATTCTTTTGGATATATAGTGAACTTTGAAACATGTTGAATGCAGTTTAAGTCTTTCAAACCATGAGAGACTAAGAGGGTCGTTGTATTCCTAACAACGGCAATTAGGTTGTAAGAGCCATCTTCTTTAACAAAGTTCAGATTCTGATACAGGTCAAGAAATTCTTTATAAAAAGGATTGTGAGGTTCCGAACCCATAACCAATCCAGGACTGACTCTGATGGCAAAAGAGTCATAAGCTTGGTCTGCAAGAGAAGGAGCACTTTTACCGTCACTCAATCTGCCATCGATTTCGCAGGCAAAGAAGGGGCCTTCGGATATGATATCGTCCAATCCTTTGATTATTTCAACGTCTGTATCAAAATAGAGTCCACCGTATTGATACAGAACGTCATAACGTACGTAATCACTGACGTAAGCATATTTTTTCTCCGCATATGCCTGCCTGAGATAGGGAAGCTTAGAAACATCGTAATTATCTTCGTTCCATTCTCTTATCTCATAATCCGGTAAGAATCGGCGCCAACTGGCTATGCATTTTTCAGCAGTCTTTGGGAGAGGCTTTCTTCCGAACCAGCAGTAGTGAATTATCTTAGGAATCATGATGGTTTCCTCATAGCAGAGACTTAATGTAATCAATCAGAGAGATAGCAGAATAATTATTGTTAAAGCTGCCGTGTAGCGAGTTCTCGTAAACAAAAAACACAATGAAACATACAATGGCTAGGCATGTGAGTATCCTTTTGGTGCGATGTTCAAACTGATTTAGCAACCAAGGCAAAGAGAGGCACTGGAAGATAAGAAAATAGTTGGCCAGTCGTGCGAAGTAATTTGCTGTACCAAATAAACCGACAAACATGATGGTAGCATTCATCATTGTGAGATTGAGGATAAGGTTTTGAATACGGTTATTCTCGTCGCGTATAATCCGTCGTGTAAAAAAGGAGATGACGACAGGAACAGAAACGACTGCCAGGCGGAATGGATTTACGCCCTCACCGGAAAACTCCTCAATATTAAAAGATTCGCCCAGCATGGCGGTAATGTTGATAACTGTGCCTAACAGAGGCTGCAATAAAATACCTGCAATAAAAAAAGCTCCTAATATAATCCAGGTTTTAACTGTCCAAGGGTGAAAATCCAAAATCGGAATCAGAAAGAACATCAATACGTACGGATGAAAAAGCATTCCAATCAGGAGATATACAGCGAATGGAATATATCGTTTTCTAATATATCGATCGGTAGCTAGCAGGCCGAAAGCGATAGCAGCACATTGCTTGATTGCAGCTAAAGAAAAGACATAACATCCAGCAGTAAATAAGAGAAAAATAGAAAGCCAAAGATTCGTACTGTATTTACGTATAAACCAAAGATATATACCAATAATAAACAAAGCGTAAAACATCAGGTAGGATTGACCTGAGAAATTCGCTAGTTTTAGTAGTTTGATAACAATACTGTACCCAGGATTATTTCCGAGCTTCCAACTGATAGAAGAATCATATGAAGTGGTTTGATAAGTGTTGAGGTATGTTTCAGTGTCGTTGAAACCCGTTCTAAGTCCTGCGAATAGAATCATGCAGACAGCCATCACAGCATAAATGATCCAGTCCTTTTTATACTGGCCGTCTTCTGTCAGCTTTCGGGTGTTCACGTGCTGAGAGAGCCATGCCAATATGATGCTTGTAATTGTGATGGGCAGAAGCTCGCTCATAGTGATCTCCTCGCTTAACGGGCTTTTTTCTTAACGATGCAGCTCAGCAGAAAGCCGGCGGGCGTGCAGACGGCGCAGAGCGCCGGACTTGGGGCTTTTCGAATAAAGCTCTTTTCCCGTGCCAGAATGCTGCTGGAGCAGTAATGGACGTAATCGATCAGTGTGCGTTTGGCGCTTTCCGGGGTCTGCAGCCGTACCAGCCGCCAGAAGGCAAATCCCTTCGGGTTGCGCAAGTATTGGCGCCACATGTTTTTCGTGCTGCCGTCCTCCTGATACTCCACATTGCAGAGAGTTCTATCCAGAACAGCCATTTTGTATTTCTGATCGATGAGACGGTATTTATAGGAAAGTGCTACGTATTTTTCGCCTTCAAATACTGGATAGGGAGGAACGGACTTTATTATATCCGTCCGGTACACCAGCTTCTTATCGCCGCTGCCGCCGGCGGCGTAATAACCGCTGACGGTGGATTCCGTCAACCCTTCCGGGAATCCGCTTCCGATCACTCGGCCGGCAAAGTCCGCGTCCAGACCCATGATGCCGGCGTATCCATTGTTTCGTACCTGCTCCCATTTTTCAAGGATCAGGGCGACGGCGTTCTCCGCCATGGCGTCGTCCGAATCGATGCACACGTTCAGCTCCGTATCCACGTTTTCATAGGCCGTATTATGGGCGGTGTGCATGCCGCCGTTTTCCTTGTACACATAGCGGATCTCAAATCCGTTTTCCTCGGCCTGCCAGGCTTTCACCAGCTCCGCGGTATGATCCGTGGACCCGTCGTCCACGATGAGCCATAGGAAATCCTTGCATGGCTGAGCACGGAGCGACTCATATACCCGGGCCAGCGTGTGTGCCCGGTTGTAGGTAGGAGTGAAAACCGTCAGCAGGACGGGGGAATCATCGGCACTTTTCAAGATAAAACTCCTCCAGTTTTCTGGCGGTGTCGTTTACGTCAAATCCGTGGGCGATGATCTCCTGAGAATGATCCGTCCGCTGGATGGCGGCGCATGCAAGCAGCTGATCTGCCCAGGAAATCGGTCCGTCATTCAGGCTCTTCTGCACGACCAGCCCTTCCGTAACGATGCAGTCCGGGGGAATGGTATCCGAGATCACGCAGGGCAGGCCGGCGCACTGTGCTTCCACCAGAGTGACGGGCAGGCCCTCATAAATGGAAGGAAAAAGAAAAACGTCCATGGCCTGCAGCAGGAGGGCAACGTCGGCGCGGACGCCGGTAAATATCACGCGATCGGAAAGATCCAGGGTTCTGACCAGCGCCTCCACCTCGGGCTTCTCGGCTCCGTTGCCCACGAGCAGGAGCCTGGCGTCCGGATGCTTTTCCGTCAGCGCCTGAAAGCTCCGCACTGCAAAGGGCTGGTTTTTTACGGCGTCGAAACGGCCCACGTGCCCGACCACCAGAGAATCAGCAACGCCCAGTTCTTCGCGGATCTGCCGGCGGGTATCTTCGTCGTAACGGAAAGCGACCGTATCGATAGCGTTGTTCAGAATGCGGAATCTTGAGGAATCCACGACGGCTTGCCCATAGCGGTCGACTCCTGCTGCTATAGAACAGGCAAAGAACCAGTCGGCGATGTGCCGCGTGGGGTAGGAAAAGGCACGGTACAGAAATGATCTCGCGCTGTGATCCGTGCCGGAACTGTGACTGTGGGCGACAGTGAAAAGCCCGCTTTTTTTCGCGGCTTTCAGATACACGGCGGCTGAACTGCCGATATGGCCGTGGACGACGGGATAGTCTGAGGCGTGCTCCGTGAAAAAGGCGTTCCACCAACGGCGGTAGCTGAAAACGTTTGAGCCGGCAAATCTTGGGCAATGCCAGATCCTGCCGCCCAGGAAAAGAATTTCGTCATCATAAGCGCAGGGTTTATCTGTGTGGACGACGAAGTCAAACTGGATCTTTTCCCGGTCGATCTTCCGGTACAGATTCATGATCATCGTTTCGGCGCCGCCGCGGTTCATGCTGCCGATCACTTGTAAAACACGAATGGGGGACATAGTCTCAGTCCTTTTTCAGGTCTTCATAATTGTGCTCAAAGTTCAAAACGGTGGGATGATGGCGCCATGTGCGCTCGCTTTCAGGGGGGAGCTGTTGGTAATCTCCGTAGATTCTACGCAGCATTTCGTCCCATTGGGCAAAGCAGGAACAGGTCATATCCTCAAACGGCAGTTCCACATAGTTCTCCAGCATGTCTACGGGGTAGGGCCGATTCAGAGAACGGAATACCTCTATGCCGATGGGCGAGAGCGTTCGGTCGTCGTCACGGGCAGTGATCTTTTTCAGCAGGCCCTGTCGGGCTCTTGCCCGGCCTTTCTTTGGCTTGAGGGCCAACAGCAGACGGGACCCGGCCTTCAAGAAAAGACCGTTTTCTTCCGGAACGAATTCACGGGTATACAGCTGGTAGCGCATGCAGCGCCAACGGAACAGATACCGGGCAAGGCGTCCGTCGGGAATACGGTCAATGGGGAAAATATCTATGAAGATCCCGTTGTGATACAGCCCGGCTTCCCAGTCTGCCTGGACGAAAGCCGTGTTGTCTTTTCGAATCTTGGTGAAGGATTGGGTGAAGGTGGGCGTATTCTCTTTGTTCTGAAGGATCAGGCCGGGGTGTTTCGTCTGCGCCCAGAGGGACAGAAATCTGTCGTAATCCTTCCGGGCCATGCAGATATCCAAATCATCGTCCCAGGGGATGAAGCCCTGATGGCGAACAGCGCCCAGTAGCGTGCCTCCGAACAGACTGTAACGGACGCCATTCTCCCGGCAGAAAGCGTCTACCGCTTTCAGCATGTCCAGCTGTATCTGTTGGAGTTTTCTGAGTGTTGTATCCATGAGTTTTAAGTCCTGCTCCGTCCCCTCAATATAAGTATTTATTTTGAAAACAGTTCCTTCATTGTCGCTTCAACGACCTTTCTGCGGTCGAAACGCTGTTCCATCAGGCGGCGGCTCACGGCACCCATGTTTTGCTTCTGCTCGTAGGGCAGCAGATGGAATTTCTCCATGGCGTCGTACAGACTGGCGGCATCCTGCGGGCGGCAGAGATAACCGCTTTTCCCATCCAGCACGGCCTCACGGCAGCCGGGCACGTCCGTGGTGATCAGGGGGCGGCCTGTCGCGGCCGCTTCCTGCAGCACGTTGCTCATGCCCTCATGATAGCTGGGCAGCACCAGACAGCTGCAGGCGTCATAGAAATTCCATGGATCCTCTCGGTAGCCATGGAAGGTGATGAAGCCGCGGCGCACCATGTCGCCGATAACGGCGGAGTAATCGTCGTCGAACCAGCCGACCATGTCGAAGACCACCGCGTCGCCATAGGCGGCTTTCAGTTTTTCCGCACAGGAGAAGAATTCCTCCACGCCCTTTTCCCGCATCACCCTGCTGAGAAAAAGAAAACGGGTCACGCCATCGTCCGCAGGGTAGGGGGCGGGATCGTATTCCTCCAGGTTTACGCCGGCCCCGGGCATGAGCCGGATCTGGTTGGCTTTTACCGCGTGTACACGAAGCAGGGCCTCGGGATTATCCGCATTTTCAAAAAATACCGTTCCCGCCTTCTTCAGGGCGGTCCGGTAAAGTTGGGTAACTAAGGCGCGCAGCGCCCCTTTTTTTTGAAAAGCCGTACCCAGACCGGTGATGTTGCACACATACGGAACCCTCGCCATGCGGCAGGCAATGCCGCCGTAAACGTTCGGCTTGACGGTATAGGTGATCACCAGATCCGGACGAATGTCCTTCAGCATTTTACGGTAACGGGAAAACAGCTTCCGGTCGTTCAAAGGGTTGACGCCGCGGCTGTCCAAAGGGGTTTCGATGAATTCACAGCCCATGTCCCGCAGCGGCCGGACCAGAGGCTGGTCCGGCAGAGAGAGCACTACCCGGTGCCCCTGTTCCAGCATGGCTGCGATCAGTTCCTTTCGGAAACGGTACAGACCTACATCGCGATTGGTGAGGATAAGAACGGTCATCTCAGTTTCCTCGCGGGCACGCCACAGTAAACGCCGGGATCAGTGATGTTCTTTACGACAACAGCGCCTGCGCCAAGCATGCAGTCGGGACAAATGGAGATGCAGTTGTTCACGGATGCCCCGATGCCCACCCAGGTGGATTTACCGATGAACACTTCACCGCCGGTCTTGGCGGCGACGGATACATGTACATAGTCCTCCAGCACGGTGTTGTGTTCCACTATGGCACCGGTATTCAGAATGCAGTGCCTGCCGATGGTTACCCCCGGGCTGACGATGGTGCCGGCCATGATCATGCTGCCCTCTCCGATCGTCGTTTCCAGATTCGAAACAATGGCCGAGGAATGGATGGCGGTGTACCACTTGGCCCATGGCATGCTTTCTGCAATGCGCTCACGTACGGCGGGCTCTCCAATGGCTACCACAAAGTAAGCGTCGGGCCAGCGGGAGGCGTCGGCAATGGAACCCAGAACGGGAAAACCTGCCAGACTGGTCTTTTCCGAATCGTCGTCCAGGAAGCCCAGCAGTTCGTCTCCAGCATTGATAACGATATCCGCGATTACCTTACCATGACCTCCGGCACCGATGATGATAACTTTCTTATGCATGTACAAAACTCCGATTCTCTTTTGATCCTTCTACTTAAAAACCCAAGCATACGCACGTCCCGCATTACAGCGCGGACCACAGACAAAAAGGATACGGCTGGATATGGGGGATGCGAAATCATAATAAACTTTTCAGATGTGAATGCCCACAATACGCACATCATACCATTGTAATTAAAACTAATATATACTATTACAATTATAAGGAAAAAACAAGTAAAACAGAGGAAATTATGGAATTTTTTTGTGATTAAAGGAACGCCGGCGGACTGCTGTGATCCGCCGGCGTTATCTATACTGGCGGTGAAGGGAGGCGTTTTCATGGAAAAACGGGGAAACGAAAGGGTGCGGCAGGTGCTGACGGCCGCCGACACGCTGATGGATCTGATCACCGGCACCGCCGACGGGCTGGAGGCCGGGGACATGACAGGCATCAAGACGCTGACGGCGGCGCTGAAGGATCTGCGGGATATCCAGAGCAAGGCGGAGGCGGAGCTGAGAGCCTCCGCGGCGGACGAGGACTCCGGGACGGGCGTGGTGCTGATACCGGAGGCGGGAGAGAGCCTGCGGCAATGAAATGTCCGATGGACATGAAATTCGCCTGCGGCGAGTGAAAATGCCCTGCGGTCAGTGAAACGCGCTTCGCAGCGCATGAAAGGAGAAAGATGGATTATTTCGATCCCTCAGTCAGCCGTACGGCTGACAGCTCCCTTTCGCAAAGGGAGCCGGGGATGGGAGAGAGGGCCACTTCATCCACCGGAGGCGGGAGAGAGCCTGCGGCAATGAAATGTCCGATGGACATGAAATTCGCCTGCGGCGAGTGAAATTACCTTTTGGGTAGTGAAACGCGCCTGTCGGCGCATGAAAGGAGAAAAGGGGGATGGAATGGAGGAGAGAGTGATCTGGCTGCCGCAGCCGCGGCAGGCGGCCTTCATGAGCCGGCCGGAGTACGAGTGCCTGTACGGCGGAGCCGCCGGGGGAGGGAAGAGCGACGCGCTGCTGGCCGAGGCCCTGCGGCAGGTGCACATCCCCGCCTACCGGGGCCTGCTGCTGAGAAAGACGGTGCCCCAGCTGGCCGAGCTGATCGACCGCAGCCGGGCGCTGTACGGCGGCGCCTTTCCGGGGGCGGAGTACCGGGCTGTGAGCCACACGTGGGAGTTCCCCTCCGGGGCAAAGATCAGCTTCGGCAGCATGCAGCACACGCAGGACCGTCACAATTACCAGGGACGGCGCTTCGACTTCATCGGGTTCGACGAGCTGACGCACTTTACCTGGGAGGAGTACAGCTACATGTTCTCCCGCAACCGGCCGGGGCCTTCGCCGGACGGAAGAAGGACCCGGGTGTACATCCGGGCCACGGCCAACCCGGGCGGCGTTGGCCACGGGTGGGTGAAGGCGCGGTTCATCGATCCGGCCCCGCCCATGACGCCCGTGACGGAAAAACTGACGCTGGCGCTGCCGGAGGGCGGGACGAGGGAGCTGACGCGCAGCCGCGTCTTCGTGCCCGCCACCGTTTTCGATAATCAGGCGCTGCTGGAGGCGGACCCGGCATATCTGGCCAGTCTGGCCATGCTGCCCCGGGCGGAGCGGGAGGCCCTGCTGTACGGCAGCTGGACCAGCTTCAGCGGCCAGGTGTTCGAGGAGTGGCGGGATCTGCCCGAAAAGTACGCCGAGGGCACGGGCACCCACGTGATCGAGCCCTTCGATCCGCCCCAGGACTGGCGCTGCTGGCGGGGCTTCGATTTCGGCTACAGCCGGCCCTACGCCGTGGGGTGGTTCCTGGCGGATCGGGAGGGGCGGCTGTATCTGGCAAAGGAGCTGTACGGCTGGGACGGCACGCCCAACGGCGGGGCGCGGGAGGATCCGGTGACCATCGCCCGGCGCATCCGCCAGGAGGAGGACGCCGATCCGCTGCTGCGGGGCCGGCAGATCTTCGGCGTGGCCGATCCCAGCATTTTCGACGGCAGCCGGGGCGAGAGCATCGCGGACATGATGGCCCGGCCGCCGTACCGGGTGACCTTTTATCCGGGGCGCAACGCCCGCCTGGCCGGGAAGATGCAGCTGCACTACCGGCTGGCGATGGACGGCGGCGGGCTGCCCATGCTGCAGGTGTTCCGCACCTGCCGGAACTTCATCCGCACGGTGCCTGCGCTGACCTACGACCCGGTGCGGCCGGAGGACGTGGACACGTCGATGGAGGACCACATGTACGACATGTGCCGCTACGTGCTGATGGAGAGCCCCATCTCCCCGCCGGCTCCGGCGGAAAGGCGCGTGCGCTGGCCCGACCCGCTGAACAGGAATGAAGGAATGAAGAGATGATCGATGCCTGCGGGCAGTGAAAGGCGTCCTGCTGGTGTTCCCCGGGGGCTCCGATCCTTCAGTCTCGTCCTCACAAGCTGCGGATCGTTCGCTTCCGCATAAATGCGAAAGCTCATTCCCTCCGCGGCTCGTCCTATCCCCATGAAACGCACTGCGCTGGCGTTTCATGGGGGCCCCGGGGGTTTGCGGCAGCTCCCTTTCGCAAAGGGAGCCATTAATGAGGGGAGCGGAACAGGGAAGAAAACTCGTGGCGCATGAAAGGAGAAATGATGGAAGTTACCGAACGAAAGCCCATAGGCACCGAGCAGGTGCGGCAGTGGCAGCGGGAGTTCGAGCGCTGCCGGGCGGGCAAGCGGAAGCTGGAGCAGCGGATCATCGACGCCGAGCAGGCCTGGAAGCTGCGCCACTGGGAGCAGATCCGGCCCCGGGACGGCGGCGCGCCGGAGCCGGCCTCCGGCTGGCTGGTGAACGTGATCCTCAGCAAGCACAGCGACGCGTGCGACAGCTACCCCCGTCCGGTGTGCCTGCCGCGGGAGGAGGGGGACGGGCCGGAGGCGGAGATGCTGACGGACATCCTGCCCGTGATCCTGCAGCAGAACCGCTTTGACCAGGTGTGGAGCGACGTGTGGTGGTACAAGCTCAAGGGCGGCACCGGGGTATACGGCGTGTTCTGGGATCCTTCCCGGCACGACGGTCTGGGGGACGTGGCCATACGGAAGATCGACCTGCTGAATCTGTTCTGGGAGCCGGGCGTGGCGGACATTCAGGACAGCCGCTGGGTCTTCCACGCGGAGCTCGCGGATACTGGGGCGCTGGAACGGCGCTGGCCCCATCTGGCGGGGCGGCTGCCCTCCGGCCGCGGTCTGCTGAGCCGCTACCGTACGGAGGAGACCTCCGACGCCGGGGACAAAACGCTGGTGACGGACGTTTACTACAAAAAGCGGCAGGACGGACGCACGGTGCTGCACTACGCCAAGTACGCCGGGGAAGAGCTGCTGTTCGCCACGGAAAATGAGACGGAACCCGTGACGGCGCCGTTCACGGATCCGGCCACGGGGACGGTCGGCCTGCGGGAGGTGCGCCGCCCGTACGCGGAGACGGGCCTGTACGCCCATGGGCGCTACCCCTTCGTGTTCGACGCGCTGTTTCCGGAGGAGGGCTACCCCAACTGCGGCTTCGGCTACGTGGACCTGTGCCGCGACCCGCAGAAGTACATCGACCTGATGGACAGCGCGCTGCTGCAGAACATGCTGGCCAATGTGACGCCCCGCTGGTTCGTGCGTTCCGACGGCGGCCTGAACGAGGCCGAGTACGCCGACCTGACCAAGCCCTTTGTGCACCTGTCCGGCCGGCTGGATAACGACAGCATCCGCCCCATCGACACGACGGGCCTCAGCTCCGTGTACGTGAGCCTGAAGCAGCTGAAGATCGAGGAGCTCAAGCAGGTGTCCGGCAACCGGGACGTAAACAACGGGGGCGTGGGTGCGGGAGTCACGGCGGCCTCCGCCATCGCCGCCCTGCAGGAGGCAGGCGGCGGCATCAGCCGCGACATGATCGCCGCCTCCTACCGCGCCTTCCGCCAGGTGGTGGAGCTGTGCATCGAGCTGATCCGTGAGTTTTACGATACGCCCCGCCAGTTCCGCATCCGCGGGGCGGGGGCGGCCCGGTTCGTCACCTACGATAACGCGGGGCTGCGGCCGCGCAGCCGGGGCGGCCTGCTGGGCGTGGACCTGGGCTGCCGCGTGCCCGTGTTCGACATCGAGGTGGAGGTGGAGCGGGATACGCCCTTCGCCACCGCCGTGAACAACGAGCTGGCCATGCAGATGTTCCGGCTGGGGGCCTTCCGGCCGGAAAACGCCGCCCAGACCCTGCTGCTGCTGGACATGATGGACTTCCGGGGCAAGCAGCAGATGAGGGAGAAGCTGATGGGTATGGCAATGGAAATGAATGCTGAAAACGTAAGAATGAATAACGGATAAATGAGAAAAAGCGGCGCGGGGATGGCGGAAAGATGGCGGTTTTTTGGACGCCCGCAACTTGACGGATCCGAGGTATTCTGACGGTGGGAATTCCCTTTCCGGCCGGACGGCGATGAGCTCCGCCGCCGGCACACAGCCATGTGACAGTGAAAGGAGACGCGAACATGTCGGATTGCGCATACGGAAGCGAACTGGTATTCTGCCCGTTTTTTCACCGGGCGACGAAGCAGACGCTGGTCTGCGAAGGGCCGGGGGTAAACAGCACGGTCACCCTGAGATTCCCCTCGGCGGAGGAGAAGCTGTGCCACAAGCGGAGCTACTGCGACGGGTGGACGTATCGGAAGTGCCCGTTCTACCGCGGCGCCGCGATGAAATATGGAGATCCCGAAACGTGGGAAGGAGGAACGGAAGATGACGATCGGAGAAGCCATGGCACTGGTGGACCGGCTGACGGCCAACCAGATCAGCGGGGCGGACAAGCTGGCCTGGCTCAGCGGGCTGGACGCCAGCCTGTACCTGAGCGTGTGGAAAACGCACCGGATGCCGGAGGACGGGGGCTTCGCCGGGTACGGGCCGGAGACCCCGCCGGACACCGGGCTGCTGGCCCCGCCGCCCTTTGACGAGATCTACCGCTGGTACCTGGAGATGCAGATCCACGGCGCCAACGGGGAGACGGCGCGGTACAACGCCGCGGCCGAAAAATACAACGCGGCCCTGATCGCGTACATGGACTGGGTGAACCGCCGGTACGCGCCGCTGGGCACGCGCATGAAATGGTGGTGAGAGCATGTTTTACCCGAAAGTGCAGGGGCCGGCCACCTTCCGGCGCACGCGCACGGCCTTCGGCGGCTACCGCCATGAGCTGACCGCGGCGGAGGGCGACTGGTACGACGAAGAGAACATGACCGACCGGGACTGGCCGGCCGCCGCGGCCCGCGGGCCGCGGTACGCGGGGCCGGACCTCGGCAGCGCCGACGGCATCTGCGCGGGGGACGCCCTTTACTGGACAGACGCGGAGGGCCGCCTGATCCGGAACGGGCAGCCCACCGGCCTGACGCTGACGCCCGGTACGGCCAGGCAGTTCGTGTTCATGGGGGCGCATCTGGTGATCTTTCCGGATAAGAAGTATCTGAACACGGCGGATCCGGCGGACTTCGGAAGTCTGGAAGCCGCCGCCGAGGCGGAGAGTCCCGTAGTGACCCTGTGCCGGTCCGACGGTTCGCCCCTGGAGCCGTCCGCCGCCGGGGAGACGCCGCCCGCGGATCCGGGCGACGGGGATCTGTGGGTGGATACCGGGGCGGAGACGGGAGGCCTGAAGCGGTACGACGCCGCTTCCGGCCTCTGGGCCGCGGCGCCTGAACCCCTGGTCCGGCTCAGCGCGCCTGGCGTCGGGGCCGGCCTCAAAGCGGGGGATGGGGTGACGGTGTCCGGCCTTCACGCCCCCGAGGGCTCGCCCGCCCAGGCCCGGGCGGAGGCGCTGAACGGCGTGCACGTGCTGACAGGCGCGGAAGCGGACAGCGTGACCTTTCCGGGACTCCTTCCCGCCGGCTTCACCGCCGCCGGAACGGTGCGTCTGGAGCGCCGGTGCCCGGACATGGACTACGTGTGCCAGTGCGGCAACCGGCTGTGGGGGTGCTTCCACGGGGTGGACGCCGAGGGGCGGACGGTGAACCAGCTGTACGCCTGCCGCCTGGGGGACTTTACCAACTGGCAGACCTACGAGGGCCTTTCCACGGATGCCTGGGCCGCCGCCTGCGGCACGCCCGGGCCGTGGACGGGCTGCGCGGCCTACGACGGCTGCCCGACCTTTTTCAAGCAGGACGCGGTGCACCGGATCTACGTCAGCCCCAATGGAGCCCATCAGGTGGCGTCCGCCGCCGTCCGGGGCGTGCGGCGGGGCTGCTGGCGCAGCCTGGCCGTGTGCGGAGAGGTGCTGTACTACGTGGCCCGGGAGGGCGTGATGGCCTACACCGGCGCCATGCCCGTGAGAGTGTCCGACGCCCTGGGGGAGGCCGACCTGACCGACGCCTGCGCCGGCGTGCTGGGGGACCGGTACTATCTCACCGCGGGGGACGGCACAGGGGTGCGGCCGACCTTCGTCTACCACCCCGCCCGCCGGCTGTGGCACCGCCACAGCCCCAACGGCGCCGTATGCTGGGCCCAGAAGGACGGAGTGTTGTACTGGCAGACCGCGGAGGGGCGCCTGGGCCTGAGCGGGCCTTCGGAACTGGTCGCCGCGGTGCCGGAAAGCTACGTTCCCTGGTACTGCGAAACGGGGATGATCGGGTTCGAACAGCCGGAGCAGAAGGTGCTGTCCCGCTTTCTGCTGCGCCTGTACCTCGGGCCCGGCGCCCGCTGCGAGCTGCTGATCCGGTACGACGACGGCGACTGGGTCAGCCGCGGCATCGTGGAGCGGGAGGGCGTGCACAGCGTCCTTGCGGCTGTGCTGCCGCGGCGGTGCGACCACTGCCGGCTGCGCCTGCAGGGGCAGGGGGAGATGCGGCTGTATTCCCTGAGCTGCGTGCTGGAGGAAGGGAGCGATAACTCATGGTATTTCATGTGACCCCGCCGCCGGAGCCCTCCGGACCGGAAACGGCCCGGCTGACCGAATGGCTGTACCGGCTGGCGGAATATCTGAACGTGTACATGAACAGCGGAGAAGCGGCGGCCGGCCCCTCCCGGGGGGACGGCGCCACGGATGGGAAAGGAGAATGAAATGGCAAACGCGATCACGGCGGCAAAGCCCTTCGAGGAGAGCGAGGAGGCCCGCCGCTGGCGGGAGAAGCTGGAGCGTACGGCGGAGCAGCGGCCGGGCGGGTATTCCGGCGCCTACGCCGAACGCCTGGCGGAAATGTACGACCGGCTGAACAGCCGACAGCCCTTCCGGTACGATCCGGCGCGGGACGGGCTTTATCTTTCGGCGCGGGAACAGGCCGCGCGTCTCGGTCAGCGCGCCATGCGGGATACGATGGGGCAGGCGGCCGCCCTGACCGGAGGGTACGGCAGCACCTACGCCCAGGCGGCGGGCCAACAGGCCTACGACAATTATCTGCTGCGGCTCAACGAGCAGGTGCCGGAGCTGGCCCGCCTGGCGCGCCAGAGCTACGACGCGGATACGGATGCGCTGTACCGCCAGTATGAGGCCGCCCGGGCGGCGGACGAAACCGACTACGCCCGTGCCAGGGACGCCCTGGCGGACTGGCGGGGCGACCTGCAGCTGTACGAATCGATGTATTCAAGTCAGCGGGACAGGGAGAAGGATTTGTACGACGCCGCGCTGGAGCAGGCGCGCTGGCAGGCGGACTTCGACGAAAACCAGCGGCAGTTCGACCTCACCTACGGGCTGAACGCCGCGAAGGCGGCGTCCGCCGGGCGCTCCTCCGGATCCCGTTCCGGCGGGGGAACGAAGGCGAAGACCTACGACGGCCTGACGGACGATCAGCTGCGGGGCCGCCTGCAGGCGCTGCTGGACCGGCTGCCCGCCGCCCAGGTGGCCCGGGTGCTGAAGCAGGGGGCCTCCGGTTTGACGAAGTCCCAGGCGGCCAGAGCCCTGCAGCTGCTACGGTAATTTACCGTAATATTATTATGGTAAATTCAGAAAACGGGAAAAACGGGGACTGCTGAAGGCAGTCCCGCGCCCGTTACAATGGTGACATCCGCAGGAAAGGAGAAAAAGCCATGGAAAACGATAACGTGACGACGGCGGAAGCCGAGCGATCCTTCCGTCAGGCAGAGCCTGACAGCTCCCTTTCGCAAAGGGAGCCCATGGAGGAAACGCAGACGACGGAGGGAACGGACCTGCCTCAGCGGGAAGATCCTATCCCTGAAGGGGAGGGAGGCACGGAGGCAGCCGTGACGGATGAGGAGCCTGCCTCCCCGACGGAGCCGGACGTTTCCGCGCAGACGGAGGAATTGCGGCGGTTTTATCCCGGCTTCGACGAGAAAACGGACGGCGCGGACCCCGCCTTCCGCGCCATGGTGGCCGCCGGAGTGCCCATGCGCCGCGCCTACGAGGCCCTGCACCTGGAGGACCTGATCTCCGGAGCGATGGCCTACGCTTCCCGCCGGACGCTGGAGCGGCTGGCGGGGGCGGCCCTGGCGGGGCAGCAGCGCCCGGAGGAAAACGGCCTGCGCACGGGTCAGCCCGCCGCCCCGGTCTTCGACCCCAGGACCATGACGAAGGAGCAGGCGAAGGAACTGCGAGACCGCGTCTTCCGCGGAGAGAAAGTATATCTGTAAAGACAAAAGCGGCGGAAGAGACGCACGCCTTATCCGGGAAAAGTGAGTTGGGGGAGAAAACCGGATTTCTCCCGGAAACGAGCGAAAAGAAAGGAGATAAAGCATGAGCAACGAAAGCACTTTCAACGCGGCGGGCACCAACGTGACCGCCTCCGCCGGATACGTCAACGCCTACACGGGCGCACCGGTGGATCCGAATCCCGAAGGCATCGGGATGAGCGACGCCATGAAGACCTATTACGACACGGAGCTGCTGCAGAACGCCCGCTCCAAGCTGGTGTTCAGCCAGCTGGGCAAGCGGCAGGCACTGCCGCGGAACCACGGCGCCACGGTGGAGATGCGCAAGTTCAACACCTTCGCGCCGGCCGCCCAGCCCCTGCAGGAGGGCGTGATCCCTCCCGGCAAGCAGTTCGGCATGACGGCCGTCACCGCCGCCGTCAGCCAGTACGGCGACTATACCACCGTCAGCGACGTGCTGGAGACCCACGCCGTGGATCCCATCATCCTGGGGGCCGCGGAGGAGATGGGGGCCGCCGCGGGCGAGACGGCAGACCTGCTGTGCCGCAACGAGCTGCTGAGCGGCACCAACGTCATCTACGCTCCCTGCCCCAACGGGGACGGGACCTATGAGCCGGTGGAGACCCGCGGCGGTCTGAACGGCAGCTGCACCATCACGCCGGACGTGGTGAACCAGGCCGTGACCATGCTGAAAAAGCAGAAGGCCCCCACGCTGGAGGGCAACTGCTACGCCGTGGTCATCCACCCCTCCGTGGCGTACGACCTGCGCAAGAGCGAGGAGTGGATCGACGTGCACAAGTACGCAAGCCCTGAGGAGATCTACAACGGCGAGATCGGCAAGCTGCACGGCTGCCGCTTCATCGAAACGACCAACGCCCCCGTGCTGCGGGGCGAGGATCTGGCCTCCGACCGCCGCACGCTGACGGTCAGCGCCAACGCCGCCGCCGGGACCTCCACGCTGGGGATCACCGGCGGTACGGTGGAGGCGGGCAGCCTGGCGGGACGAAGGGTGTACATCGCCGGCGTCAGCTACACCGTCACGGGCAATACGGGCGACAGTATCACCATCGAGCCCGCCGCGGAGACCGCGGTCCCGGGAGGCACGGTGATCCTGCCCGGTGAGGGCGGGGGCGACGGCGGCGCCGTGTACGCCACCCTGTTCTTCGGGAAGGACGCCTTCTGCGTGGTGGATCCCGCCGGCATGGGCATGGAGATGATCATCAAGCCCCGCGGAGAGGTGGGCGGCCCGCTGGAGCAGTTCTCCACCGTGGGCTACAAGTTCGAAACGGCCACCGCCATCCTGTATCAGGAGCGGATGGTGCGTGTGGAGTCCGGCAGCGCCTACAGCGCCGTGGACGAGGCCAACTGAAGAAAGGAGCGTGCATCATGGCGGAAAGAAAAACGGCGGCGAATGCGGCCGCGGAGACGGAAAAGAGCTCCCTTTCGCAAAGGGAGCCCATGGAGAGGACGGAGAACGGGGGACCTTCCGCGCAGATTCTGTCAGGCGCACCCATGCCCCCTTTGGGAGCCAAGGGGGGTGGCGCGGCAGGAGCCGCGCCGGGGGGATCGGCCCGCCGGACGGTGACCCTGCGGCTGCCTCGGGCGAGGGCCGGGGAGGAGGACACCGTGTTCGTCGGGGTGAACGGCAGGGCCTGGCGCATCCGCCGGGGCGTGACCGTAGAGGTGCCCCGCAGCGTGGCGGAGGTGCTGCGCAACGGCATGAGCGCCGAGGAACGGGCGGAGCTGTATAAGGCGACGCTGAGCTGATAATCCAAACCATATAAGGGCGGCGGAGATCCCGCAAGGGATCACCGCCGCCCTTTCATTGTCTGGAAACAGCCTGTGCGCTGCATGACCGGAATAACAATAGAAGATAATTTTGCTAAAAAGCAATACAGATAATAGAACAATGCGAAATAAGCCACAAAACCGCCTAAATGGTTTACCATAACATTTTTTATGGTATTATCATTGGAAATTTGGTAAATAATTACGAAAAATTTGGTTGTTCATTGGCCCTCGTTATGGTAAATTACCAATGGCAGTATCCCTGTCAAGGCAGAGTCGGCTGCCAGAAACAGATCCGGTATGGAGGCTCTCAGCGCAGGCTTTTTCTGCGAATAAGTCTGCACGTGATCGGCTGAAACCCGGTTTTTGCATGTTTACATACGGTGAGAGAGCATAAGAAAACGAGGTGCCCGAGTATGAAGAAAAAGTTATTGTCCCTGCTTTTGGTCCTGTGCCTGCTGCTGAGCTTCGTCCCGGCAACGGCGCTGGCCGCGGAAGAGACGGCAGAGGCGGCCATCGAGACCGTTGAGGTCGTCGACGAGCACTCCGGTGAGGAAGAGGCGGCCTTGCCCGAATCATCGGAGGAAGCCGAAGCCGACGATCCGGAACCGGCGGAACAGGCGCCGGAGGCGGAGCCTGCCCAGGAGCGGGAAGCCGCCGATGAGCCGCAGGCCGAGAAACCCGCGGAGGGGGAAAAATCGGCCGAAACGGTCGAAGAGCCTCAGAAGGAAACGGAAGAGGCCGAACCCTACGTTTATACGTATGAGGCTGCGGAAGGCGTTGGCCTTGTGCTCGCCCGCGACAACGGCTCAGGCTACGACGTGCTTGCGCGCCGGGACGGCACACTTGTCGTTGAACAGCTTTCCGAACTGACCTCAGCCACCGTCGACGAGGGCATGCTGTGGCAGGTGAAGGGCGTCAACGGCGCGTTCACCATCAGCGGCGGCGATGCGTACCTGTCGGTCGAGGGCGGCAGCGTCGTCCTGACCTCCGGCGCCGTCAGCTACTGGGATTATAACGGCAGTTACGTCGACTTCACTACCTGGGCGGATGAGATGTATCTCATCTCCGTCAGCGGCGGGGAGGTCTTCGCGTATAACGGCGATTTCGACGCCGCTTCCGGCGCTGCCGTCTTCTACGCAAAGGCGAGCGAAGCGGTAAAGGAGAAGAGCTCCCCCGCGGGCCGGGCGACGAAAGCCGCTTCTGCCGGTACGGCGGATCACTACATCGCCGTAGCGTCCGACCGACACGGAAATTCCTCTGCCATCAAGAACGCCATGGGCGGGATGCCCTCCAACGTGGAGTACGTCGTTCTGGACGGCGATCTGGTGGACAGCGGCAGTTACAACACCTCTACCATCCAGACGGAGGTCCGCAGTGGAGCGGGCCTGTCCGATGCTACCGTTCACGTCGTTTACGCCAGCCACGATTCCAGCGCGAACGACGACGCCGGAATACTGAAGGGCAGAAGCAGCTCGGAACTGATGTATACCGGGAAAAACGAGGACGGTACCACGGCGTATTACGCATACTGTGCTTCCTACAATTCGTTGACCAGCTCCAACACCGGTTTCACCGACGCAGCCGCGTTCAAGAGCTGGGTCGATGCAAACTGCACGGATACGAGCATCCCAATCATCGTGATCGGGCACGTTCCTCTGCACTATTCAAGGAACGATAACGGCGGAGCGGTGGCGTGGAACAAGGCGCTGAACTATGCCGCGACCGGAGAAGAGACCACGGCTGCCGGCAAGGAGATCATCCGTGACGTGATTTATCTGCACGGCCATAACCATACCACGGAGAGCAATGCGGAGTATTATATTCCCCGCGGCTCCACCATGCAGATCTACAACAGCAGCAACTCGTCGCATATCTACTACACATATACGACGGCGGGCTATCTGCGAGACAACACCTCCGCGACGCTGATCGCCATCGACAGCGCCAACATTACCATATCCAAATACAAAAACGGTTCTGTCACCAGCACGTACGCAAGCACCGGAGCAAATACGAATTTCTCCGATACTTATGACACCGCAGCAACCCATACCATCGCTCGCGTCGCCTCCAACGCCGGGCAGACCGTCGTGGAAGACGTAGTGGTGGATGAGGGGACCGCGTCCCATCAGATCGATGTCACCTGCAAGGTCAATGGGGAGACCGTAACTCCGACGACGGTGACCTATGCGGTCAAAGAGGATACGTCCAAAATCATCGACAGCATCTCTGATACCGGCCTGATCACCTTCGCATCCGGAAAGACCGGCACCGCGACGGTGACGGTCAGCTGGACGTATACCGCGACCAGAGCCGTAGGCGACACGTATGCCGGAGAGAAAGACATCACCGTCACGGTGAAAGGGGAATCTTCCTCCGGGGGCACGACGTCCGAGACGGTTTACGTGCTGGCGGATACACTGGAGGCCGGGAAGAATTATCTTATCGTAAACCGTAATGCTTCATCCGGCTACGCTGTTTCTCATTCGACAACGACAGTCACTGCCGATGAAGTTGCAATTCAAAACGGCATAGAGGCTACTGACAATAAAGCCTACATAAACAGCGATGACGTTGCAGAAGCCTCCGTTTGGTCAGCCGCCGATGGAATAATTCTGACAAATGACGGCTACTATTTCTATGTTTCCGGAAGCAGCAACAACTTGGCAGTAGCTACAAGCTACGGGAGCCAGGCACGGACAAACTGGTCTTATAGCGGTAACAAACTCCTTGCTGTGAGAAGTGGAAGCACAAGTGGGTATTATGCGTATTATTCAAATGGGTGGAATGCAACAAGCAGTAGTTCCACAGCGACAAATGTCTACCTCTTTGCTGAAACTGAAATACAGACAGGCGTCGAATACACCTTCACCGCGGACGATGTCACCGTCATGGCGAAGGAAGACGGTACTGTCGACAGCAAAACCATCTCCTATGAGTTGACGGCTAATGGGGAGACGGTCAGGCCGACATCGGTTGCCTATGTTGTGAAGAGTGACGCCGACGGCATCATCGCCGGCATCTCTGATGATGGAACAATCACGTTTGCCTCCAATAAGACCGGCACCGCCACGGTGACCGTCAGCTTCACCTATGCTCCGAATGCGGGCACCCGCTCCGTCACCGTCGGCGCGGACGGCACCGTTACCGGGTCCGCGGACATCACCGTCACGGTGATGGAATATCAGGAGCACAACTGGAGCACCAGCTCGGTCTGGGTGTGGGCTGAGGATTTCAGCACGGCAACGGCCAAATTCGGTTGCCTGGACGACGGATGCACGGAAGAATATACCGCTGAGGCAACGGTCGTGATGACGGAAAATGATCCGACCTGTCAGGAGGCGAAGGTTTATACCTATACGGCTACGGCAATCGGCCCAGATGGACAGACTTATACGGACGTTAAAACATCCGGCGGCGATCATGAAGTTGCCATCTATAAGTTGGTCGATTCGCTCACAGCAGGGGGAGAGTATCTGATCGTCAGCACCAATACCGCAGGCACCGGTTATGTGCTGACTAACAACAACGGGACGGTTGCCGCGTCTCAGGTGACGATCCATGCCCCGGAAGCAGACGATGACGTTGACGTCAATTATATTCTCGTTGATGGTCTGCCAACCGGAACGGGATGGTCGACGACGGCTTATACAGCGACTATAGATAATACTGCCTATAGTGGTTTTAAACTGACAAATGGAGATTACTATCTCCAGGCGACTGGGCAGAGCGCAGGTACCCTGACGATAGCCACGAGTGAAAACTACAGTGCCAGTGTGTGGAACTATTCGAGAAGCACAACGAACGCCTTGGACTATCACTATCGTGGAACATCTTCAGAGCAGACGAGGTATATTACATATTTTTCCAATGCGTTTGCCAGTACGAACAGCGCCGCGGTCGTCTATATATTCGAGCGCACGGCGATGCATGACGGTGAGTACGGGCCGCACGACTATCATTATGATGGGATGACCTATAATGACGGTTATGAGACCGCCTACGGCACGTTTACCTGCTCCGTATGCGGGACGACCGCCACGGTTCCTGCGGAAGTGACATGGGAAGACAAGGAAGAAAACTGCGAACGTCCGTACCGTACCCAGTATGTCGCCGTGATTAGTGCAGACGACAGTCTGGACGGGCAGGAGCATGTGGATGATTCCAAGTATGTTCAGAAACAGAAGCCAATCATTACTACGCAAGATGATGCAACTGTTTATGTGCGTGTGACAGGTACAAATGTTTCTCTAAATAAGAATTACCTTATTGTTAACACAAATTCACAACAGAATGGTGCACACGCTTTAAGAAGACTGAATACCACTGCGGTGGGGGATGCATCGGTTAACGTGCTATCTGGGTCAGTCAATGGAACAACGACATCATATATCCAGGAAGTAGATTCGACAGCAATTTGGACTGCAAGCAATAGTACTACAAGGCCACGCTTCAGTAATAATGGTTATTACTTGTATCGCTCTAGTAGTACTTCTTTAACCGTTTCAAATAGGAATAATACTTCTTGGATCGTTGGAACAAATACTCTGGCCTATTCATCGGGGTACACGAGCAACTATATCAGGTATAGTAACGGCTGGGGATTAACGACATCAAACACCAATAATAACGCGTATCTATATGAAGAACTCTCTGGCGCAACTATTCAGGTGACGACCTATGAGGATGCACCTGCCCTCGGTCACACCTTCGGTGAGAACAGTCACACGGCGGCCGTTGCTCCCACCTGTGAGGAAGACGGCAACATCGAGTACTGGACCTGTGAGCGTTGCGGCAAGCACTTCAGCGACGAAACAGGAACAACGGAGATTACCGACGTTACAATCCCGGCCACGGGCCACGCCTGGGGTGAAGTCACCTATACATGGGCGGAAGATAACAGCACGGTAACTGCGACGCATGTGTGCGCCAACGACGAATCCCATGTGGAGACGGAGACGGTCGACACCGTGATGGTCGGGACGGGGGCGACCTGCACGGCGGCCGGCAGTGTGACCTATACTGCCACGTTTGTGAATACGGCCTTCGAGACTCAGACGAAGACGGTGGAGAGCGAGGCGCTCGGCCATGACTGGGGAGAATGGGAAGTCACGACGCCCGCGACCTGTGAGGAAGCCGGCGTGGAAACCCGCGCCTGCAGTCGCTGCGATGAGACGGAAACGAGGGCAATCCCGGCCACCGGGCACGCCTGGGGAACTCCGAGCTACGAGTGGTCTGCGGACAACAGCCGCGTAACGGCGACGAGAGTCTGCACGAATGACGATTCTCATATAGAAACGGAGACGGTCAGTACTACGTCCGAGATCACGAAGGCGCCCACCTGTACGGAAACCGGCGTGCGCACGTATACCAGCGCGGCGTTTACAAACGGCGCGTTTGCGGTGCAGACGAAGGAAGTGGCCGAACCTGCCACCGGGCATACCGTGGTTACGGATGCAGCGGTAGCTCCGACGTGCACGGAGACCGGCCTGACGGAAGGCAGCCACTGCTTGGTGTGCAATGAAGTGCTCGTAGCGCAGGAAGTGATTCCCGCTCTCGGTCACGACTTCGGCGAGTGGACGCAGACGACGGCTCCGACCTGCACGGAAAAGGGCGAAGAGACCCGGTATTGCAGCCGGTGCGATGCAACGGAAACGAGAGAGGTTGTTCCTCTGGGCCACGAGTGGCAGTTTGTCAGCATCACGTGGACAGGCAGCGATGAGGACGGATACACTGCGGCGGCTGCCAACTACATCTGCGCGCATGATCCGGACAACCATACGAGAGCCGTCGACGCGTTGATCACGACCGCGTCTCAGGATGCCACCTGCGAGACGGCCGGAACCGTGACCTATACGGCGACGGTCAGCGCGGATGCCAGTCTGGACAGAACGGCGCATACGGACAGCAAGACCGTGACCGGAACGGCACTGGGTCATGATTATCAGTTGACCGGCTGGACGTGGTCTGAGGATCACAGTTCGGCGACAGTGACCTTTACCTGCACGCATGACAGCACCCACGTGCAGACGGTGACGGCTGCGGTCACGTCCGCGACGACGGCGGCGACCTGTGAGACCGATGGAAAGACGGTCTACATGGCGACGGCGACCTTCGAGGGCAAGACCTACACGGATACGCAGGAAACGGCGATCCCGGCCACGGGCCATGCCTGGGGAACTCCGACCTACGAGTGGTCTGCGGACAACGGCAGCGTAACGGCGACGAGAGTCTGCGCGCATGACGCTGGTCACGTGGAGACGGAAACGGCCAGCGCGACATCCGAGATCACAACGGCGCCGACCTGTACGGAAACCGGCGTGCGCACCTATACCAGTGCGGCGTTTACAAACAGTGCTTTTACGGTGCAGACGAAGGAAGTGGTCGAACCCGCCGCGGGCCACACCGCAGTTACCGACGCGGCCGTAGCTCCGACGTGCACGGAGACCGGACTGACGGAAGGCAGCCACTGCTCGGTGTGCAATGAAGTACTCGTGGCACAGGAAGTGATTCCCGCTCTCGGTCACGACTTCGGCGAGTGGACGCAGACGACGGCTCCGACCTGCACGGAAAAGGGCGAAGAGACCCGGTATTGCAGCCGGCATGATGCAACGGAAACGAGAGAGGTTGCTCCTCTGGGGCACGAGTGGCAGTTTGTCAGCATCACGTGGACAGGCAGCGATGAGGACGGATACACGGCGGCGGCTGCCAACTACATCTGCACGCATGATCCGGACAACCATACGAGAGCCGTCGACGCGTTGATCACGACCGCGTCTCAGGATGCCACCTGCGAGACGGCCGGAACCGTGACCTATACGGCGACGGTCAGAGCGGATGCCAGTCTGGACAGAACGGCGCATACGGACAGCAAGACCGTGACCGGAACGGCACTGGGTCATGATTATCAGGTGACCGGTTGGACGTGGTCTGAGGATCACAGTTCGGCGACGGTGACCTTCACCTGCACACATGACAGCACCCACGTGCAGACGGTGACCGCGACGGTCACATCCGCGACGACGGCGGCGACCTGTGAGACCGATGGAAAGACGGTCTACATGGCGACGGCGACCTTCAACGGCGCGGAATACGTCGATACGCAGGAAGTGGAGATCCCGGCCACCGGGCATAATTGGGGTACTCCGTCCTACGAATGGTCTTCGGACAACAGCAGCGTCACGGCAACGCGTACCTGCGCGAACGACGCGACGCACGTGGAGACCGAGACGGCGGGCACAACTGCCGTTGTGATCAGGGAAGCCACCGTCACCACGCCGGGCAGCATGACCTATACGGCGACGTTTGCCAACACGGAGTTCAAAACCCAGACGAAGACGGTCGCGATACCGGTTCTGGAAACGACCTATACGCTGAAATACAACGCCAACGGCGGTACCGGTGCACCGGAGGATCAGACGATCACCAACAACACAGGTTCAGCGATGTTCACGGTCAGCGGAACGAAGCCCACAAGGGCGCACTATACCTTCCTGGGCTGGGGGATCAGACCTGACGTAGACACGCCGATCGACGGCATTACGATCCAAGTGATCTATCCGAGTACGGAAAGGACACTGTACGCCCTGTGGCAGATCGATTCCCATGCGGTGACGTTCATCGACAGCATCGACGGTTCCATGCTGGGGAAACAGACCCTCGAATACGGTGAAGCGGCACAGATACCTGAGGCGCCGCAGCGTGACGGGTGGGAATTCCACGGCTGGTCGAGCAGCGATACGGAGTATTCCGCGTATGGCTTTAACGGAGTCGCTGAAGATACCACGGTCTACGCCGTCTGGCGCAGGCAGATCACGGTATTCCGATATGACCTGGAAGAGGGATTGGACCATGTGTCAGGACGTGCCTTTGTCAACGACAACAGCGTGCCTGTTGTCACCGGATACACGGCGGAGATCCTGAATATCAGCCAGAGCAAGGTGTTTGCGCTCACCGAAAGCCATGACAGCTACACGACGTTTGACGGCTGGGCCGTGTCTGACAATCCGGCCTTCAGGCCGTCGAAGGATACCCGGATGGACTCGACCGCCAGTAACTGGACGTACGATCTCAGCCAGGCAGACAGCGCTCATGTCTACGTATGGGCCGTGTTTGAGTACGCGAAGCATAACGTGCAGCTCGTTGACACTGTGACCGGGCAGATCGTGGAAACGATCATCGTGGATCACGGCGCCCAGCTTTGGGATACCGTATCCCTCGAATGGACGAATAAGCCCGGCTATGAATTCGGCGGCTGGTACAACGACCCGGAGTGCACGGAAGCTGAAACGTCAGTCATGGCGGACACCGTACGCTACGCGAAGTTCACTCCGATCGAGTACAGCATTACCTACAACGCCGACGGCGGCACGCTGCCCGCGGACGCGGTGACGAAGTACACGGTCGAAAGCGAGAGCATCAGCCTGCCGAATCCGACCAGAGAGGGCTACGGCTTCGAGGGCTGGTATGAGAAGGAAGATCTGAGCGGTACGCCGGTCACGCAGATCGCGAAGGGCAGCATCGGAAACAAGGTCTATTACGCCAAGTGGACGGCGGGGGCCTACACGATCACCTATGTGCTGGACGGCGGAACGAACGCGGAAGGCAACCCGAGCAGCTACACGGTGGAGACGGAAACCGTCACCCTGGCGGACGCCGCCAAGACGGGCTACACCTTTAACGGCTGGTACAGCGACGCGGCGTTCACCACGAAGGTGACCCAGATCGTGAAGGGAACCACCGGAGACCTCACCCTGTACGCGAAGTTCACCGTCAACAGCTATAAGATCAACTGGACGGTGGACGGAACGGTCACCCAGCTGACGTATGAATACGGCGCGGCGATCGAGGCACCGGCGGATCCGACCAAGGAAGGCTACACCTTCGCCGGATGGGATCCGGAAGTCCCGGCGACGATGCCCGCACAGGATCTGACGATCACGGCCAAGTGGACGATCAATCAGTACGATCTGACGATCCATTACGTGTACGCGGACGGCGGCAAGGCGGCGGAGGACTACACCGCGAAGGTGGAGTACAAAGCGGCCTACTCCGTGGTCAGCCCGACCATCACCGGATACACCGCGGACAAGGCGACGGTGGAAGGCACCATGGGCGCCGAAGCCGTGGAAGTGACCGTAACGTATACCGTGAACCGGTACGACCTGACGATCCACTATGTGTACGCGGACGGCGGCAAGGCGGCGGAGGACTACACCGCGAAGGTGGAGTACAAAGCGGATTACTCCGTGGTCAGCCCGACCATCATCGGATACACCGCGGACAAGACGGCGGTGGCAGGAACCATGGGCACTGAAGCCGTGGAAACGACGGTAACGTACACACCGGTCACCTACACCATCAGCTACCGGCTCAACGGCGGTACGTTGCCGGAGGGGCAGAGCAACCCGGAGACCTATACGGTGGAGAGCGACGCGATCACGCTGATCAACCCGGAGAAGACGGGCCATACGTTCGTCGGATGGGAAGGGGAAGATCTGGCGGAGGCGACTGTGACCGTGACGATCCCGAAGGGGTCCACGGGCAACCGCGAGTACGAGGCCATCTGGACAGTCAATCAGTACACCATCACGTTTAATACCTCCGGCGGCAGCGCGGTGGCGGCGATCACGGCCGACTACGGCACGGCGATCATGGCGCCCGCAAACCCGACCAGAGAGGGATACACCTTCGACGGCTGGGATAGGGAGATCCCGGCGACCATGCCGGCAGAGAACGTGACGATCACCGCAAAGTGGAAGATCAACCAGTACACCATTACGTTTGATACCGCCGGCGGCAGCGCGGTGGCGGCGATCACGGCCGACTACGGCACGGCGATCACGGCGCCCGCAGACCCGACCAGGGAAGGTTACGCCTTCAAGGGCTGGAGTCCGGCGATCCCGGCGACCATGCCGGCGGAGAACGTAACGGTCACGGCGACGTGGGAAGCCGTTGAGTACAGCATCACTTATGATCTGACCGGCGGCGAACTGCCTGACAATCTGACCAACCCGGCAAGCTACACCGTAACGACGGAGACATTCACGCTGATCAACCCGGAGAAGGCCGGCTACACGTTTGCCGGCTGGACGGGAACGGGTCTGACGGAAGCGACCAGGACAGTAACGATCGCGGCCGGCAGCACAGGCAACCGTGAGTACACGGCAACGTGGACACCGATCGCATACGCCGTCACCTACACGCTCAACGGCGGCACGCTGCCGGAGGGGCAGAGCAACCCGGAGACCTACACGGTCGAGAGCGACTCGATCACGCTGGTCAACCCGGAGAAGGCCGGCTACGAATTTGCCGGCTGGGCGGGAACAGAGCTGGCGGAACCCACTGTGACCGTGACGATCATGAAAGGATCCATTGGGAACAGAGAATATGAAGCGGTATGGACGCCGATCGAATACAGCATCACCTACAACGCAGGCGGCGGCACGCTGCCCGCGGACGCGGTGACGAAGTACACGGTCGAAAGCGAGAGCATCAGCCTGCCGAATCCGACCAGAGAGGGCTACGGCTTCGACGGCTGGTATGAGAAGGAAGATCTGAGCGGCACGCCGGTCACGCAGATCGCGAAGGGCAGCACCGGAAACAAGGTCTATTACGCCAAGTGGACGGCGGGGGCCTACACGATCACCTACGTGCTGGACGGCGGAACGAACGCGGAAGGCAACCCGAGCAGCTACACGGTGGAGACGGAAACCGTCACCCTGGCGGACGCCGTGAAGACGGGCTGCACCTTTAACGGCTGGTACAGCGACGCGGCGTTCACCACGAAGGTGACGCAGATCGTGAAGGGAACTACCGGAGACCTCACCCTGTACGCAAAGTGGACGGTGAACCGGTACGACCTGACGATCCACTACGTGTACGCGGACGGCGGCAAGGCGGCGGAGGACTACACCACGAAGGTGGAGTACAAAGCGGCCTACTCCGTGGTCAGCCCGGCCATCACCGGATACACCCCGGACAAGGCGACGGTGGAAGGCACCATGGGCGCCGAAGCCGTGGAAGTGACCGTAACGTACAGGATCGACCGGTACACCGTGACGTTCCTCGCCTACGACGGCGAGACCGTGCTCGGGACCGAGACGGTGGATTACGGAACGGCGTGGACGGCCGTCGAAAAGCCTGAGGCCCCGGCCAGGGAAGGCCATACCTTCACCGGCTGGAGCGAGGCGCCGGAGACGGTGACCGGAAACGTTACCGTAACGGCATCCTACACGGTGAACAGATACCACATCACCTGGGTCGTGGACGTCATCAGCACTCAGTTCAGTTACGACTACGGAGAGGCGATCCCCGTGCCCGCGGATCCGACCAGAGAGGGGTACACCTTCGAAGGCTGGAGCCCGGCGATCCCGGCCACCATGCCGGCGGAGGATCTGACGATCACGGCACAGTGGAAGGCCATCGAGTACACGATCACCTACAACGCAGGCGGCGGCACGCTGCCCGCGGATGCGGCGAAGAGTTACACCGTCGAAGACACCGTGACCCTGCCGACCCCGACCAGAGCGGGCTACGGCTTCGGCGGCTGGTATGAGATGGAAGATCTGAGCGGCACGCCGGTCACGCAGATCGCGAAGGGCAGCACCGGAAACAAGGTCTATTACGCCAAGTGGACGGCGGGGGCCTACACGATCACCTATGTGCTGGACGGCGGAACGAACGCGGAAGGCAACCCGACCAGCTACACGGTGGAGACGGAAACCGTCACCCTGGCGGACGCCGTGAAGACGGGCTACACCTTTAACGGCTGGTACAGCGACGCGGCGTTCACCACGAAGGTGACGCAGATCACCAAGGGCAGCACCGGAGACATCACCCTGTATGCGAAGTGGACGGTGAACCGGTACGATCTGACGATCCATTACGTGTACGCCGACGGCGGCAAGGCGGCGGAGGATTACACCGCGAAGGTGGACTACAACGCCGAATATTCCGTGGCCAGCCCGGCCATCACCGGGTACACCGCGGACAAGACGACGGTGGAAGGCACCATGGGCGCCGAAGCCGTGGAAGTGACCGTAACGTATAAGGCCAACGGCTATACCGTCACCTGGAAAAACGCGGACGGCACCGTGCTCGAGACGGACGCGGACGTGCCTTACGGCACGACCCCGACCTACGACGGCAAGACTCCGACCAGGGCGGCGGATGAGCAGTACCTCTATACGTTCGCGGGCTGGGATCCTGCCGTCACGGCGGTGACCGGAGACGCGACCTATACGGCAACGTTCAGCATCGCGCCGCGCACCTACGGCGAACCCGAGTGGACGTGGACGGCGGACGGTGAAGGCGGATATACGGCGGCGGCGACCTTCACGACCAACGACGGCGGCACGGAATTCACGAAGACCGTGGACGCGGCCGTGACGGAAACGACGACGGAGCCGACCTGCGAGACGGCCGGAAAGACGGTGTACACCGCTTCGGCGACCTTCGAAGGCAGGACCTGGACGGAGACGAAGGAAGTGGAGATCCCGGCGACCGGGCACGATTACGAGCTGACGGGCTGGACGTGGTCCGAGGACGGCATCACGGCTACGGCGACCTTTACCTGCGCCAACGACAGCACGCACGTGAAGACCGTGGACGCGACGGTAACGAAAGAGACGACCGAGGCGACCGCGGGCGAGACCGGAAAAACGGTGTATACGGCCACGGTGACGCTGGACGGCAAGACCCATACCGATACCAGAGAGGAGATCCTGCCGATCCTGGATACCACTTATACCCTGAGCTACGACGCCAACGGCGGCACGGGCGCGCCAGAGGCGCAGACGGTGACGAACAATACCCTGAGCGCACAGTTCACCGTCAGCAGCGCGAAACCGACCCGTACGAACCACACGTTCCTGGGCTGGGCGACGACCGCGGACGCGACGGAGCCCATGAAGGACGCAACGGTCACCCTGACCTATCCGGAGACCAGCGCGGTGCTGTACGCCGTGTGGGCGGAGATCGTTCCGACCTTCAGGACGCACTCCTTGACTCTGAGCGGCCAGATCGGCGTGAACTTCTTCCTGGATCTGCCGAAGCTGGAGGGAGTGGATTACAGCGACAGCTACGTGGAGTTCATCATCAGCGGCAAGGGCGGCACGAAGACGGTGGACGACTATGATCCCTCGTTCATGAACACGAGCGGGAAATACTACGGCTTCACCTGCTACGTGTGGTCCATCCAGATGGCAGACACCATCACGGCCATTTTCCACTACGGAGATGGCAAGACCGTCCGCGAGGAGTACTCCGTCGCGAAGTACATCGAAGCGTTCGAAAAGAACAGGGGCGCGATGGATGAAAAGATGGCTGCGCTGATCGAAGCGATCGCGGACTACGGCCATTACATCCAGATCTACCTCTCCGCCGTCAATAAGTGGACCATCGGAAAAGACTACGCGGAGATGAGCCGGCATTACGCCGACAGCTACGATTACGACGAGATCCTGGCGAAGGTGCGGTCGAGCGCCATCGTCCGGACGCTGGACGGCTCGAAGATCGAGAAGGCAACGTACCGGCTGCAGCTGGCGTCGGAGACGGATCTGGAGGTCTTCCTGCAGACGACGGACGGCTCGGCGCCGACGGACGTGACGGTATCGATCCTGCGTCAGACCACCGGAACCACGACCAGAACGACGGTCACTCCGGTAAAGCAGGCCGACGGAAGATATCGGATCACCATCCCGAGCATTTCCGCCCACAGGCTGGGTGACCGGGTCACCATCACCGGCAGCGCCGGCGGAACGTTCAAGGTAGAGGTATCCCCGCTGTCGCTCGTCTTCGACGTGCTGACGAACAGCACGGACAAGGCGGCGCGCGACGGACTGTCCTCCTTCTACGCCTACAGCGAGGCGGCGTATGAGTACCGCAAGGCCAATCCCTGAGACAGGCAGACACTCATGACGGACAGGGCCGCCCCTCCGACGCAGGTCGGAGGGGCGGCCCTCTTACCGGCTGCCGGACAATAAGCACGACGCGGCGGGCGGCCCGTTCCGGGCACCCGCCGCTTTTGCCTGCCGGCGCGTTGACGGCGGCGCCGGGATGGGGTAAACTGACAGAGCATGCGCACGGGTTTTACGTGCAGACTTCTGACATTCGCGCGGGGAGGAACGGCATGAGGATCGGAATAGGGATCGATACGGGAGGCACGTGCACGGACGCCGTGGCCTTTGACATGGATGCGGGAAAGGTGCTGGCCAAGGGCAAGGCCCTGACCACCCACTCCTGCCTGCAGAACGGCATCGCCGGCGCGCTGGATACGCTGCCGCAGGAGATGATCCGCAAGGCGGAGATCGTGTGCCTTTCCACCACGCTGGCTACCAACGCCTGCCTGGAGGGCAAGGGCAGCCGCTGCCGGCTGGTGATCTTCGGCCTGACGGACGAGCTGGTGCGGCGCTTCAAAATCGACGAGAATTACGGCATCCCGCTGGACCGCGTGACCTGCGTGGACACGAAGGGCAGCGCCGACGGCCTGCGCATCGACGTGCCGGACTGGGACCGGCTGCTGGAGGAGAAGGGCGCCTGGCTGGCCGACGCGGACGTGCTGGCCTGCTCTGAGCTGTACTCCGCCAACAACGGCGCTCCGGCGGAGCGGGGGCTGAAGGAGCTGACGGCGGAGCGCCTGGGCATTCAGACGGTGTGCGCGTCGGAGATCACCAGTGAGCTGAACGTGATCGCCCGCGGGGCCACGGCCATGCTGAACGCGCGCCTGCTGCCCATCATCAACGACTTCATCGGCGCCATCCTGGGCGACCTGAAGCGCCGGGGCTACGAGGGCCCCGTCACGGTGGTGCGCAGCGACGGCAGCCGCATGAACGCGGCCTCTACCCTGAACAAGCCGGTGGAGACCATCCTGTCCGGGCCAGCGGCCAGCGTGCTGGCCGGCCGGGGCTTCTACGGCGGGGAGAACTACGTGACGGTGGACATGGGCGGCACCACTACGGACGTATCCGTGGTCATCGGCGGACGGCCGACCCCCGCCCGGGGCGGCATCCGGCTGGGGCCCTGGCGCACTACGGTACAGGGGATTTTCGCCTCTCCCTTCGCCCTCGGGGGCGATACCCAGGTCTGGCAGGAGGACAAGACCCACACGCTGCACCTGGGGGTGCGGCGCGTCAAGTCCCTGTGCTCCGCGGCCGTACAGTGGCCGGAGATCAAGGGCATGCTGGCGCGCATCGCGAACGCGCCGGAAAAGCACATCAACCGCTTCCCCCTGCATGAGGTGCTGTACCTGCTGCACGCGCCGGAGCGGCCGGAGATGTACACGGAGGATGAGCGACGGCTGATCGATCGCCTGGCCCAGGGTCCGATCCTGCTGGAGGATCTGAAGGAACAGGTCGGGCTGGATCTTTACTATTTCTCCAGCGAGCGGCTGGAGTCCGAGGGCGTGGTGATGCGCTGCGGTCTGACGCCGACGGACTTCATGCACATCCGGGGGGATTACAATGAATACGACCGGGAGGCCAGCGTACTGGCGGCCCGGTACCTGCTGGCGGCCCTGGGACGGGAGGACACCGAGGAGGAGCTGGAAGCCCTGTGCGCCGAGGTGTACGACGCGGTGGAGGAGCGGCTGTACCGCAATCTGGTGCACATCCTGCTGCGGCAGCGCTTCCCGGACGTGTACGAAGGCGCGCTGGACCCGCAGCTGGAGCATCTGATCACCCAGACCTGGCGGGACCGGAAGACGGTGAAAAGCCCGTACGTGCGGTCTCTGTTCGGCACCGGCATGGCGCTGGTGGGCATCGGGGCGCCGATCCACGTGTTCCTGCCGGAGGTGGCCGAGGCCCTGGGGGCCGAGTGCGTGCTGCCGCAGGACCACGACGTGGCCAACGCCATCGGGGCCCTGCAGGCCCGGGTGAACGCCACGGTGCGGCTGGAGATTACCCAGATGCAGACGGGGGACGGCACGCTGTACTACGTAGCCCATCTGCCCAACGGAAGTCTGCGGACGGACACGGTGGAGCAGGCACTGGAGGCGGCGAAGACCGCCGCGGCGCGCAAGGCGGTGGAGGAGGCCCGGCGCCGCGGCGCGAAGGGCCGGCTGAAGCCGGTGATCCGCACGGGCAGCGCCGTGGTGAAGGACGAGCGCAGCGGCATGGACGTGACCATGGGCACCGTGGTGGAGGCCGAAGTGATCAGCGAATGACCCCGGCGGCGCGGCGGGAGCTGTGACGGATGAAGGGCAGCCCCGGCTCATAGTCGGGGCGTGACAGAAAAACAGAGCCGCGCGGGTTTCCCGCGCGGCTCTGTTTTTCGGCTTTCAGAATCAGAAGAGGGAGACGCCCGTCATCTCCTCCGGCTGGGGCAGGCCCAGCAGCTTCAGAAGAGTGGGGGCAATGTCGCACAGGCGGCCGTCACGCAGGCGGGCGGCCCGCCCGATCATGAACAGAGGCACCCGGTTGGTGCTGTGAGCGGTGTGGGGGGTGACGCCGTCGGCCTCCAGCATCTCCTCGGCGTTGCCGTGGTCCGCCGTCACGATGGAAACGCCGCCGGCGGCCGCGACGGCCCGCACCACCTTTTCCAGGCAGCGGTCCACCGTCTCCACGGCCTTCACCACGGCGTCGAAAACGCCGGTGTGGCCCACCATGTCACAGTTGGCAAAGTTCAGCACGATCAGGTCGTACTCATTGGAGATGGCGGCGTCCGCCGCCTTTTCGGCCACCTCCACGGCGCTCATCTCCGGGATCAGGTCGTAGGTGGGGAACTGCTTCGGGGAGGGGACCAGGATCCGGCTTTCCCCGGGGAAGGGCTCTTCCCGGCCGCCGTTGAAGAAGAAGGTGACGTGGGCGTATTTTTCCGTCTCCGCGATGCGCAGCTGCGTCATGCCCGCTTCGCTGACGATCTGGCCCAGGGTGTGGTCCGGCTCCTCCGGCGGCCAGGCCACCTCCACGTTGGGGATGGTCTCGTCGTAGCAGGTGGCGCATACGAAGCGCACGGGAAAGCAACCGCCGCGGCGCTCGAACCCGTCGAAGTCCGGATCGGTGAAGGCACGGGTGATCTGCCGCGCCCGGTCGGGGCGGAAGTTGATGAAGATGATCCCGTCGCCGGGCCGCACCAGACCGGTTTCGTCACAGATCACAGGCTCGACGAACTCGTCGGTGATGCCGCGTTTATAGGAATCCAGCACCGCGCGCACCGGATCCGCCGCGCGCTCCCCCTCGCCGAAGACCATGGCGTTGTAGGCCCTCGCCGTGCGTTCCCAGCGCTTGTCGCGGTCCATGGCGTAGAAGCGGCCCATCACGGTGGCGATGGTTCCGACGCCGATCTCCGCGCAGGCTTCCTCCAGCTGCCGCAGATACTCGGCCGCGGAAGAGGGGGGCACGTCGCGCCCGTCGAGAAAGGCGTGGATCATCACCTTTTTCAGCCCGCGGGCGGCGGCCATGCGCAGAAAAGCCAGCAGATGGTCGGAGTGGCTGTGCACCCCGCCGGGGGATACCAGGCCGAACAGGTGAAGGGCGGAGCCGTCGGTCAGGCAGCCATCCATGACGCGGCACAGAACTTGGTTTTTAAAGAAGGCGCCGTTCCGGATGTCCCGCGTGATGCGGGTCAGGTCCTGATACACGACGCGCCCGGCGCCGAGGTTGGTGTGGCCGACCTCGCTGTTGCCCATCTGTCCGGCGGGCAGCCCCACGTCCTCGCCGGAGGCGCTGACGGTGCAGTGGGGAAAATCTGAGGCCAGACGGTTCAGGAAGGGCGTTTCCGCCCGGGAAACGGCGTTGCCGGGCCCGTCCGGGGCCAGGCCGAGGCCGTCCAGAATGATGAGTGCTACCGGATGTTTCATAGGGTACCTCCTGGGTGAAAGTGAAAAAGCCAAAAGCCGGCGCAGCGCCGGCTTTTTCCGCTTATGTCAGGGTGCCGCCGCGGCGGCGAGGATCGCCGCGAAGGAAGCGGCCTTCAGCGAGGCGCCGCCCACCAGGGCACCGTCTACGTCCGGACCGGCCAGCAGGGCGCCGGCGTTCTCCGGGGTGACGGAGCCGCCGTACAGCACGGGCACCTGGTCTCCGGCGCTTCCGAACCGACGGGTCAGGCAGGCGCGGATGTGGGCGGCCATGGCCTGGGCGTCCGCGGGAGAGGCGTTGCGTCCGGTGCCGATGGCCCAGACGGGCTCATAGGCCACGGCCAGCCGGTCCAGCTCCTCCGGATCAAAATCCGCCAGGGCGCTTTCCAGCTGCGCGGCGACCCAGGCGTCCTGTCCGCCGTCGGCGCGCACGGCCTCCGGCTCACCTACGCACAGCATCACGCGAAGCGCGGAGGAAAGGGCGTTTTTTACCCGACGGGCTACGTCCGCGTCCGTATCGCCGAACAGCTGCCGGCGCTCGCTGTGGCCCACCAGGGTCCACTGCGCCCCCGCGGCAGCGGCCTGGCGGGCGCTCACCTCTCCGGTGTAGGCGCCGGCCTCGTACACGCTCACGTTCTGCACGGCCACGCTTACGGGCAGATCGCGGAATACCTCCGCGGCCTCTGCCACGAGAAGATAAGGCACGGCCAGCACGATCTCCGGAAGGGGACCCTCCGGCAGATGTTCGGCCAGTTCGCGGGCAAAGGCCAGGCAGTCCCCGGTCGTACCGTTCAGTTTCCAGTTGCCGCCGATCACGGCGCGCCGCTTTTCAGTGTTCATAAGCTCTCCGGAAGAATGATTGATCCTGCCCGTCCGACGGGAGTGCAGACAGGGGAAATGTTCAGAGAAATGACGGGATTTTCCGCTCGATCCCTCAGCCGCGCCAAGCGCGCAGGCTCCCTTTTGCAAAGGAGCCTTTCCGCTGCGTCCGGCGCGATCCGGGAGGGCGTTTATTCCTTATCGTCGAGGCAGGCGATGCCCGGAAGGTCCTTGCCCTCCAGGAATTCCAGGGAGGCGCCGCCGCCGGTGGAGATGTGGGTGAAGCGGTCCTCCAGGCCGAACTCACGCACGGCGGAGGCGGAGTCCCCGCCGCCTACGATGGAAACGCAGTCCGTATCCGCGATGGCCTTGGCCACGGCCAGCGTACCCTTGGCGAAGGCGGGATACTCGAACACGCCCATGGGGCCGTTCCAGACCACGGTGCGGGAGGCGGCGATCACGTCGCAGAACGCCTTCGAGGTCTCCGGCCCGATGTCCAGACCCATCAGATCTTCATAGATGTCGTCGCTGGGTACGACGGAGGAATCCACGTTGGGGGCCAGCTCCGTGGCGGCCACGGTGTCCGTCGGCAGATAGATCTTCACGCCCAGACGCTCGGCCTTGGCCAGCATCTCGCGGGCGTAATCCATCTGATCGCTCTCGCAGATGCTGCGCCCGATGCGGCCGCCCTGGGCCTTGATGAAGGTGAAGGCCATGCCGCCGCCGATGAGCAGCGCGTCCGCCTTCTCCAGCAGGTTGGAGATCACGCCCAGCTTGTCCGATACCTTGGAACCGCCCAGGATGGCCGTCAGCGGCTTCTGGGGCTTATCCAGAATGTCCCCCAGATAGCGGATCTCCGTATTCAGCAGCATGCCGGAAACGGAGGGGAGATACTCCGCCACGCCAGCGGTGGAGGCATGGGCGCGATGCACGCAGCCGAAGGCGTCCGTCACAAAAATATCCGCCATGGAGGCAAGCTCCCTGGCAAACAGGGGATCGTTGGCCTCCTCCTCCGGATGGAAGCGGAGGTTCTCCAGCAGCATGATCTCCCCGGGGATCAGCGTATCCGCCAGCATCCTGGCACTGGGGCCGACCACGTCCCGCGCGATCTTCACGGGGATGCCCAGCTCCTTGGTCAGAAGCTCGCCCACAGGGGCCATGGAAAGCTCCGGTTTCCACACGCCCTTGGGCCGCCCCAGGTGGGAGCAGGCGATCACGGCGGCGCCGTGGTCCAGCAGATAGCGGATGGTGGGCAGCGCGGCGATCACGCGGCCGGGGTCCGTGATGCGGCCGGTATACTTGTCCCGAGGGACGTTGAAATCGCACCGGAGAAGAACTTTCTTCCCGGAAACGTCGATGTCTTCCACAGTTTTCTTATTGTAATGCATGGCTCTGACCTCCCGTTTCGATCGATCCTGCGAAGGGTGTTCCGTCGCCTCCATCATAATAGGAAACCGAGCGGATTTCAACCCGAAAACGGAAAATCCCCGCCGGCACTTTTCATCTTCACCGCTTTCGTTTATACTGGCATCGGCCCCGCACCGCGGGCGGAAGGAGGAAACGAAGATGGATCTGTGCGACCCCCGGGTCATCCGGGTGCTTCTGGAGAAAAACGGCTTCCGGTTTTCCCGCGCCATGGGGCAGAACTTTCTGATCGATCCCACCGTGCCGGAGCGCATCGCGGAAGCGGCGGACCCCGGACCGGAGGACGGCGTTCTGGAGATCGGGCCCGGCATCGGCACGCTGACGGTGCGTCTGGCCGAGCGGGCCGGGCGCGTGTGCTGCGTGGAGCTGGACCGGACCCTGCTCCCCATCCTGGCGAAGACCCTGGCCGGATACGGAAACGTGACCGTCGTCAGCGGAGACATCCTGAAGACGGATCTTCGGGAACTGGCGGAACGGGTACTGGCCGGGCGGCGGCTGTCCGTCTGCGCCAATCTGCCCTACAACATCACCACCCCGGTGCTGACCCGGCTGCTGGAATCCGGGCTGTTCGAGCGGCTGACGGTGATGATCCAGCGGGAGGTGGCGGCCCGGATCTGCGCCCGGCCGGGAACGGCGGATTACGGCGCCTTCACCCTGTTCTGCGATTACCACGCCCGGGCCGAGCGCCTGTTCGACGTGCCGCCGGGGTGCTTCATGCCCGCCCCGAAGGTCACCAGCACGGTGATCCGCCTCACCCCGCGGCCGGCGCCGCCGGAGGTGGAGGACCGGAACCTGTTCTTCCGCACGGTGCGGGCCTCCTTCGCCCAGCGGAGAAAGACGCTGGTCAACGGGCTGGCCGCCGCCTTTCCGCTGCCGAAGGCGGAACTGGCGGACGCACTTACGGCCTGCGGGCTGGACGAACGGACCCGGGGCGAGGCCCTGAGTCCGGAACAGTTTGCCGCCGTGGCCCGGGAAGTGGGCGCCCGCCTGGGCAAAAAGCCTTGACGGAACGGGAAAATGCCGGTATAATTCTGTATTATGTTAAGTAACCCCACGGGCGCACGCCCGGAGGACGGAAGGAAAGAACGGAGGCGCGGACATGGCATTTGTGTCAGACGTTAAATGCGGAAAATGCGACAGACGGTATTCCGGCCTGAGGGCGCGGTGCCCCTACTGCGGCGCCCGCCGCGGCAAGGCCGGCAAGCACGCCAACAAGGGCGGCAACACCACCGGCAAGCTGATCGTCGGGCTGATCTTGATCCTGCTGCTGATCGCCGCCGTGGTATTTCTGATCCTCACCGGAGGGGAGAACTTCGGGAAGAAGGACGGCGCCAAGACGCCGGATAAGCCGGCCGAGGAGACCCAGCAGAACGGCGGCAGCATCATGGGCAACGATGAAGACGTGACCACTGTGGACGGCAACGAGTACGTGCCCGCCGAACAGCCGGAAGAGCCCGGCGGAGAAGGCGAAGGCACGCAGACCCCCGAGGGGGAGGACGGCGAGATGGCGGCCCCGGATGAGCTGACCTACCCGTGGACGGGGACGGTCCAGGCTTCCTCCGTGCGCGTGCGCAGCGGAGCCGGCACCTCCTACAGTGAGGTGAATTACGCCACCTCCGGGCAGGAGGTAACGGTCACCGGTGACCTCAAGGGCGAGACCATCACGGACGGCGGAGAATCCTCCGACGTGTGGTATAAGATCGAATACACCACCAACGGCGTCAAGGTGGAGGGCTATCTGAACAGCCTGTTCGTGGCGCCGAAGAGCTGACGGAACAGAGACCGCCGCGGCGGGGAGCGATGAGCTCCCCGCCGTTTTGCGTACCGAAAAATGCGAAGGCGGAGACTGGAAGAAAAAAGGTAGAGTTCTCGTAAAAAAAGACAGAAAACTACTGGTAAAGCGGAGCATGTTCGGATATAATAATCAACTGGATACTGCCGCCGCGGCAGGCGGCGGGCGGTACCGTGCTATACAGCAAAATGCACCGGGAAGGGCGGCGATACGATGTCTTTAGACACCATCAGGATCATCACCGAAGCGGAGCAGGCGGCGCAGAAGTCACGGGACGAGACGGCGGCGCGGTGCGCTTCGGCGCTGAAGGAGGCGCGGCAGGCCGGCGCCGACCTGATCGAGGACGCCGGGAAGCGGGCCGGCGAGGAAGCCGGACGCCTGAAGGCAAAGGCCGAAGAGGAAGGAAAGGCCGCGGCCATGGAGCTGGTGGAAAAAACCAGGAACCAGAAGGCCGTCATTCTGGCCTCCGCGGAAGCCAGAATGGACGCCGCTGTATCCGCCATCGTGGACAGCATCCTCAAAGGGTAAGGAGGGCTGTCTTATGGAAAAGGAAAGAAAGGAGGCGATCGCTTGGCCATAGTCCGAATGAAGCGCCTGAGGCTGGCGGGCCTTCAGGCGGACCGGGACGGTCTGCTGGAGGATCTGCAGAAGCTGGGCTGCGTAGAGCTGGAAAGCCCCGCGGACCCGGAGGACGCCCAGGAGTGGCTCTCCCTCACGTCACGGGATGAGGCGGACGACAGCGAGCTCCGTGCCGCAAAATCCAGACTGACGGCGGCGCTGGACGCGCTGAACCGGTACGCGCCGGCCAAGGGAGGCCTGTTCGCGGAACGGCCCCAGATCAGCCGCGGCGAGTTCTTCTCCGTAAAGGACGTGGGGCCGCAGCTGAAGACCGCGGAGGCGGTGCTGGAGGCGGAGGACGGCGTGAAAACGGCGCTGGACAGGCGCGGAAGGCTGGAGAACCGGATCCGCGCACTGGAGCCCTGGGTCATGCTGGACGTGCCGCTGAACTGTACGAAAACGGGCAGCACCCGCCGCATTCTGGGGACGATGCCCGGATCGCGGACGGAGCAGCAGGTCAAGGACCGGCTGGACGCGGAGGGCGTGGATTACAGCTACGCGGAGATCAGCCGGGAGGAGGATACGGCCTACGTACGCCTCCTGGTATACAAGGACGACTATGAGGAGGCCTGGCGCACGCTGCGGCAGCTGGGGTTCGCGGAGGTGAACCTCCCCTCCGTCGAAGGAACGGCCGCCGAGGCGCTGGCCGCCCTGAGGGAGGAGCACGAAAAGGCGCAGGAGAGCGTGCAGCGGGCGGAGCAGGAAGTGAAGGAGCTGGCTCCCGTACGGGAGGAGCTGCAGCTTGCGATAGACCGCATCACCCGCCTGGAAGACGAGCAGGCGGTGAGGCAGGAGCTGATGCTGACCGACCGGGCGTTCTATACGGAGGGCTGGGTCCCCGCGGAATCCGAACCGGAGCTGGCGCGGCTTCTTGACCGGCACCCGGTGTGCTGGGAGACGGAGGACGTGCCCTTTGAGGAGAGCACCGAGGTACCCACCAAGCTGAAGAACAATTTCCTGACCCGGCCGATGAACATGGTCACCAACATGTACAGCCTGCCGGCGTACGGAACGGTGGATCCCAACCCCGTCATGGCTCCCTTCTTCGTGCTGTTTTACGGCATGATGATGGCGGACATGGCCTACGGCATTCTGATGATCCTGGTCGGGATCATCATCCTGAAAAAGATGCACCCGCGCGAGGGAATGAAGAATTTGGCCGGCATAGCGATCCTGTGCGGCATCAGCACCTTCATTTTCGGCGCGCTGACCGGCGGCTTCTTCGGGGATTTCATCCCCTGCGTGGCGAAGCTGATCAATCCGAACACCACGCTGACGGAGCTGCCCCATCTGTTCACGCCGCTGAACGATACCGTCACGATCCTGATCGGATCCCTCGCGCTGGGGCTGATCCAGGTCATCGCCGGCATGCTCATCAGCGTCGTCTATAAGACGAAGCACGGGAATTTCATCGACGCGCTGTTCGATGAGATCACCTGGTGGATCATCCTGGCCGGCGTCGCGCTGGCGGTGCTGGGCATAGGCAACGTATACGGCGTTCCCGTGTGCCTGGTCGTCGGCGGACTGATGCTGGTGTTCGGCGGAACGAGAGAGGCCAAGGGCTTCGGCAAGGTCACCAAGCTGGTGGGTCTGATCTACAACGGCGTGACGGGCTATTTCAGCGACATTCTGTCCTACGCCCGGCTCATGGCCCTGATGCTGGCCGGCAGCGTCATCGCGCAGGTGTTCAACACCCTCGGCATGGTGATGGGAAACCTTCCGGTCTTCCTCATCATCTCCCTGGTGGGCAACATTCTGAACCTGGTGCTGAACCTGCTGGGCTGCTACGTGCACGACCTGCGGCTGCAGTGCCTGGAGTTCTTCAACCGGTTCCATCATGAGGGCGGAAGGGCCTTCAAACCCCTGCAGGCTGAAACAAAATATGTGGATATCATCTAATACTAAGGAGGAAGTTTTATCATGAGTTTCGGTGTTTTTGTTGCGTTTATGGGCGCCGTTCTGGCCGTTGGCCTGAGCTGCATCGGATCGGCCAAGGGAACCGGGATGGTCGGTGAGGCCGCCGCGGGCCTGCTGTGTGAGTATCCCGAGCATTTTTCCAAGTGCCTGATCCTGCAGGTGCTGCCCGGTACGCAGGGCCTGTACGGTCTGGTCGTATGGTTCTTCGCCCTGCTCCAGATGGGCGCGTTTTCCGGCGGCATCGATCTTAACATGACCGTCGCCGCGGGCGCCCGCGTTTTCGCTGCCTGCCTGCCGATGGCCTTCGGCGGCCTGATCTCCGCGATCCTGCAGGCACGGGTGGCCGTGGCCTCCGTCAACATCGTCGGCAAGAAGCCCAACGACTGGTCCAAGGGCATCATCATGTGCGGCGTCGTAGAGTTCTACGCCATCCTCTCCCTGCTGTCTTCCATCCTTCTGCTCATGAACGCGCTGTAAGCGAGCGGGAACTCATGTATGAACGGGATAGAAAGATTAACGGCCCGTATTCAGGCCGAGGCCGAGGCTGAGAACGCCGCCGCGCTGGAAAGCGCGCAGCGCCAGGCCGAAGAGATCCTCGAAAAATACCGGCAGAGCGCGGAGGAGGAGTATTCCCGCCTGGTGGAGGAGGCCGGACAGACGGCTTCGCGACAGAAGGAACAGCTGATCTCGGCGGCGCGGCTGGAGGCCGGCAAGCAGGTGCTGATCACGAAACAGGAGCAGCTGCAGCTGGCTTTCGACAAGGCCGCGGAACAGCTGCTGGCGCTGCCCGCGGACCGCTATGCGGAGCTGCTGGTCCGTCTGGTCGTATCCGCCAGCCGCACCGGGAAGGAGACCATCCTGCTGAACGCCGCGGACCGGAAGGCCTACGGCGAAGCGGTGACGGAGAGAGCCAACCGCGCACTGGCCGAACAGGGCCGCCCCGCGGAGCTGACGCTGGCGGCCGAAACGCGGAACATCGACGGCGGCGCCGTGCTGAAGGATGGGAACATCGAGGTGAACTGTTCCCTGGCTTCCCTGATCGAGGCGAGACGGGAAGAGCTGTCCGTAGAGACCGCGCGCAGCCTGTTCCAGTGAGCGCAGGAGGGAGGTATCCTTTTGGCGCATAAGAAAGCAAAGGATCGGGACTATCTGTTCCTTTCCTCCTATATCCACGCCCGCGAGACGCACCTGCTGTCCGCCGAGGACCTGGAACGCATGGTCTCCGCCCCGTCGAAGATCGAGGTGGGACGCGTTCTGGAGGAGGCGGGCTACGAGGGCATCGTCGGGGCCAGCATTCCGGCGCTGGAGCGGAAGCTGACGGAGAAACGCCTGGAGTTTTACCGGGAGCTGGATTCCATGGCTCCCGATCCGGCCGTGCTGGATATTTTCCGGGCCAAATACGATTACCACAACGCCAAGGCCGTCATCAAGGGCCTGGCCCAGAACCGCACCGGCACGCGAAGCCTGTCCGATCTGGGCCGCATCCCGGCCAGGGAGATGATGGAGGCCATCGTTCGGGACGATACCGACGCGCTGCCGGAGATCCTGGCAGGCAGCGTCGCCCAGGCCAGAGAAAAGCTGGCGAAGACCGGCAACGCTCAGGCGGCCGATCAGGTGATGGACAACGGCTATTTCCGGGAGATCACCGCCCTGGCGGCGAGCACCGGAAGCAAGGGGGCCGCGGGCTATGTGCGCCTGCTGGCCGACGTGACGAATCTGCGGACGCTGGTCCGCATCCAGCGGCAGAAACAGCCGGAGCACGCCCTGCGCCTCAGTCTGGTAGAGGGCGGCAGCGTCTCCCCGGAGGAGGTGCTGGCGGCGGCGGAGGCCGGCCGGAAGCCGGACGAGATCTTTGCCGGACCGGAACTGAAGCAGGCCGCGATGGCCGGAACGGAGGCCGTGAGCGGGGGAACGCTGACGGAATTCGAACGGCTGTGCGACAGCGCGATGAACGCCTACTGCGCGGAGATCCGGCGCGAAAGCTTCGGACCCGCCACGCTGATCGCCTATCTCCACCTGCTGGAGAACGAGGATCAGGCGGTGCGCATCATCGTGACCAGCCGGGCGGCCGGGCTGCGGGGCGACAGCGTGAGAGAAAGGCTGCGTGACGTGTAATGGCACAGTCTTACAAAATAGGCGTGATCGGCGATTCGCTGACGGTGAACGGATTCAAGGCCCTGGGGCTGGATACGTACGCCTGCCCGACCGTGGACAACGCCCGGCGGGCCCTGCGGACCATGGCGCAGGAGAACTACGCCATCGTGTACATCACCGAGCAGCTGGCGGCGGAGATGACGGCCGACATCGCCCGATACAAGGACAGCGTCACGCCGGCGGTCATCTTGATCCCCGGAAGCGCCGGCAGCCTCGGCATCGGCAAGAACTCCCTGCGTGAAGCGGTGGAGCGGGCCGTGGGAGGCGCCGACATCCTCTGATCCTGAAACGCGGAACGCCGGCCGGCGGCCGGCGATGAAGATCCTACAGAAAGGACTGATACTCAGCAAATGAGCGGAAGAGTTGTTAAGGTCTCCGGACCTCTGGTGGTGGCCGAGGGACTGGCCGACGCCAACATGGCGGACGTGGTCCGTATCGGCGAGCAGCGGCTCATCGGCGAGATACTGAACATGAACGGCGACAGCGCCTCCATCCAGGTGTACGAAGAGACCTCCGGCCTCGGGCCCGGGGCGGAGGTGGAAACCACCGGCGCCCCCCTGTCGGTGGAGCTGGGGCCCGGCCTGATCGAGAGCATCTATGACGGCATCCAGCGCCCGCTGGACAAGATCATGGCCATTGCCGGCAGCACCATCACCCGAGGCATCGAAGTGCCCGGCCTGGACCGGGAGAAGCAGTGGGACTTCGTCCCCACGGCGCAGGTGGGCCACAAGGTCTCCGGCGGTGACGTGATCGGCACCGTGCAGGAGACGGCCGTGGTGCTGCACCGCATCATGGTGCCCCCCGGAGTCAGCGGGACCGTGAAGGAGATCCGGCGCGGCCTGTTCACCGTTACGGATACGGTCGCCGTCCTGACGAAGGACGACGGGACCGAGGTCGAACTGACCATGATGCAGAAGTGGCCCGTCCGAATCAGCCGTCCCTACGTGCAGAAATACAATCCCGTGAAGCCTCTGTCCAGCGGCCAGCGGATCATCGACACCATGTTCCCCCTGGCCAAGGGCGGAACGGCGGCGGTGCCCGGCCCCTTCGGCAGCGGCAAGACGGTCATCCAGCATCAGCTGGCCAAGTGGAGCGACGTGGACATCGTGGTCTACATCGGCTGCGGCGAACGCGGCAATGAGATGACCGACGTTCTGATGGAGTTCCCGGAGCTGATCGACCCCCACACCGGGGAGCCCCTGATGAAGCGTACGGTGCTGATCGCCAACACCTCGGACATGCCCGTGGCGGCCCGTGAAGCCTCCATCTACACCGGCATCACCATCGCGGAGTATTTCCGCGACATGGGGTATGACGTGGCGGTCATCGCCGATTCCACCTCCCGTTGGGCAGAGGCCCTGCGTGAGATGTCCGGACGTCTGGAAGAGATGCCCGGTGAGGAAGGATACCCCGCGTATCTGTCCTCCCGTCTGGCGCAGTTCTACGAGCGCGCCGGCGTGGTCCGCTGCCTCGGCACCGAGGAGCGGCGCGGCAGCGTCACCGCCATCGGCGCCGTATCCCCTCCGGGCGGCGATACGTCCGAACCCGTCTCCCAGGCCACGATGCGCATCGTCAAGGTGTTCTGGGGCCTGGATTCCAGCCTGGCCTACCAGCGCCATTTCCCGGCCATCAACTGGCTGACTTCCTACAGCCTGTATCTGGATACGCTGAAGCCCTGGTACGACCAGAACGTTTCGCCGGACTTCATGCGCAACAGAGACTGGGCCATGGCCGTGCTTCAGGAGGAGTCCAGCCTGAACGAGATCGTGAAGCTGGTCGGTCAGGATGCCCTGTCGCCGGAGGACCGTCTCACGCTGGAAGCCGCCAAGATGATCCGCGAGGACTTCCTGCAGCAGAACTCCTTCGTTGACATCGACAACTACTCCGAAGGGCAGCGGCAGCATCTGCTGCTGCAGATGATCCGCCGGTATTACGACCTGTCGTCGGACGCCCTGTCCGCCGGCGCGGACGTCAGCCAGCTGTTCCACATTCCAGCCAGGGCCCGCATCGGCCGCGCCAAGAGCGTGCCCAACGATGAGTACGTGGAGACGTACGGCCGGCTGGAGCAGGAGATGGCCGATGAGATCGAGATCATCCGGAAACAGGGAGGGGACGACTGATGATTACTGAGTACAAGACCATACAGGAGATCAACGGCCCTCTGATGGTGATCCGCCACGTGGAAGGCGTCACCTACGACGAACTGGGCGAGATCGAACTTCCCTCCGGCGAAAAGCGCCGCTGCAAGGTGCTCGAGGTCAACGGCGACAACGCCGTGGTGCAGCTGTTCGACAGCTCCACCGGCATCAACCTGGCCAACACCAAGATCCATTTCCTGGGGCACAGCCTGCAGCTGGGCGTTTCCGAAGACATGCTGGGGCGCGTTTTCTCCGGCATGGGCCAGACCATCGACGGCGGCCCGGACATCCTGCCGGACGCCTACCGGGACATCAACGGCCTGCCGATGAATCCGGCGGCCCGCGACTACCCCAGTGAGTTCATCCAGACCGGCATCTCCACCATCGACGGACTGAACACGCTGGTCCGCGGGCAGAAGCTGCCCATCTTCTCCGGCTCCGGTCTGCCCCACGCCAATCTGGCCGCGCAGATCGCCCGTCAGGCCCGCGTGCTGGGCAGCGAGGGCAACTTTGCCGTCGTGTTTGCCGCCATCGGCATCACCTTCGAGGAATCCCAGTTCTTTGTCGACGAGTTCCGCCGCACCGGAGCGCTGGAGCGCACGGTGCTGTTCACGAACCTGGCCAACGACCCGGCCGTCGAGCGCATCGCCACGCCGCGCATGGCGCTGACCGCCGCCGAGTACCTGGCCTTTGAGAAGAACATGCACGTGCTGGTCATCCTGACGGATATCACCAACTATGCGGAGGCGCTGCGCGAAGTATCCGCCGCCAAGAAGGAAGTGCCCGGACGCCGCGGCTACCCCGGCTACATATATACGGACCTTGCCACCATGTACGAGCGCGCCGGCCGCCGGAAGGGATGCCCCGGATCCATCACCATGATCCCCATCCTGACCATGCCGGAGGACGACAAGACCCATCCCATCCCGGACCTGACGGGATACATCACCGAGGGCCAGATCATCCTGTCCCGCGAGCTGTACCGCAAGGGCTATCTGCCTCCGGTGGACGTCATGCCCTCCCTGTCCCGTCTGAAGGACAAGGGCATCGGCGTGGGCAAGACGCGCGAGGACCATTCCGGCACGATGAACCAGCTGTTCGCCGCCTACTCTCTTGGCAAAGACGCCAAGGAGCTGGCGACCATCCTGGGCGAATCCGCCCTGAGCGATACGGACAAGCTGTACGCCAAGTTCGCCGACGAGTTCGAAAAGCGCTATGTGAACCAGGGCTTCCAGGAGAACCGGTCCATCGAGCAGACGCTGGATCTGGGCTGGGAGCTGCTGAGCATCCTGCCCGTGACGGAGCTGAAGAGGATCAAGGAAGACCTGATCGAAAAATACCTGCCGAAGAAGGAGCAGTGATCCGGAAAGGAGGGGACGAGAGTGGCATCCACTGCCGTGAATCCCACCAGAATGGAGCTTACCCGGCTGAAGAAGCGCCTGGTCACCGCCAGACGCGGACACAAGCTGCTGAAGGATAAGCGCGATGAGCTGATGCGTCAGTTCTTTGATATCGTCCGCCGCAACCGCGAACTGCGCGCCAAGGTGGAGGAGGGCCTGACCCAGGCCTATGCTGGAATGAAGGTGGCCTCCGCCGTCATGTCCTCCGATTTTCTGGAGCAGGCGCTGCTGTACCCCAGCCAGAGCGTGTCGCTCACAATGGACAGCAGGAACATCATGAGCGTTCAGACGCCGGTGTATCATTTCCAGCGGGAGAACGACAACAAGGGCGGCATCTTCCCATACGGATACGCCCAGACCTCCGGCGAACTGGACGACGCCATCGCGGCCTTCTCCGACATCTTCGAGGAGATGCTGGAGCTGGCGCAGATCGAAAAGACCATGCAGCTGATGGCCCAGGAGATCGAGCGGACCCGGCGCCGCGTGAACGCGCTGGAGTACGTGATGATCCCCGACATGGAGGAGAGCATCCGGTACATCACCATGAAGCTGGATGAGAACGAACGCAGCAACACGGTGCGCCTGATGAAGGTGAAGGACATGGTCCTGAACGAGGCGCACAATTACGAGACCTACTGACATCAGCGAAAAACCCCCACGGTCTTGAAGGCCGTGGGGGTTTCTGTCTGTTCAGACGGCCGCACGCGCGGCTCATCCGCGGGTATTCACCGGCGTAACGGTATAGCCGGCGCCGCGCAGCGCGGCGATCAGGCCCTGCTCGCCGAGCAGATGCGCCAGCCCGACGGCGTAGAACACCGTCGTTCCGCCCTTCAGATAGCCGTCGGCGACCTCCAGCATGGCGGCGTTGCGGTCTCCCAGCATCTCCCGGTCATACTCCGCATAGATCTTCCGATCCGCTTCGTCCAGCTCCGCAAGGTCAGCTTCCGCCGAAGAGCTCAGCAGAGCGGTGAGGGCCTGTTCGTCGCCCTCGCACCACATTTCGTACAGCTCCCAGGTCTCGCGGGCGGTCTGGGTCCGTGAGACGCCGACGGCCTCCCGCAGCAGCATCTGCTGCACATCGTCCGAAAATTCCGCCATCATCCGCAGCTGGGATTCGCCGGATTCCACATCCAGGATCGGCTTGTTCTGCTCCCGGGCCAGCGCCATCAGGCGGGTGTCGACCCCGCGGTCGGAGGACAGCCGGCGTTCGGAGGAGAGGCAGAACTGCTGCAGCGCCAGAGCCCACAGGTAGGGCTTCATGCTCTCCGCCGTGGCGGAGTACTGTCCCGCCGCCTTCATCAGCGGAACGGCCCGGGCGTACAGGTCGGGATCGATATGGGCGGAGATCGTGCTGCCGTCGGCGTAGAAGAAGCACTCCGCCAGCACGCTCTGCAGGTCCTCATCCTCCATCGCGCTCTCGTTGAAGGCGTCCACGTCAAATTCCACGGCCAGGGCGTCGGATGCCTCCAGCGCGTCGAGCACGACCTGCGGCAGGCGGTCCGTGCGGCCGTCGCCAACGTGTATGGTCCCGAGCAGGTACATCTTCGCCCCGCCGTCGCCGGACACCTCGTAGAAAAGAGGTGTCGGGTCTTCCGTCGGCGCTTCGTCCGGAAGCAGTTCGCCGGTGATGGCCATGTAGGTATCCGGGTGCATCAGGCGCAGGGATACGGCGGCCGTCAGCGTCATGGCGTACGGAGCGCCCTCAAGCGTGTGGGTGCCGGCGTAGGAGGCGCCCAGGGACACGGGCAGGCAGGTGTCCTTTTCCACGACCAGATACCCTTCCTGAACCTGCGTCTCGCAGGCCGAAGCCAGGCCGTCCAGTCGATCGACCTCCGAATACAGCGCGTATTCCGCCGCGTCCTCGAGGGTAAGGCCGAAGAACTCCGCGCCCTTGTACTCGATCATCAGAAATTCGCCCAGATCCGTGACGGAGGCCGCCGACAGATCGCTCCACGCCGGGAGATACTGCAGGATCTCGAACTGATCCAGGTCCTTCAGCTCAGCGGTAGAGTACCGGTAGGAGTCGCTGCCGCCTTCGCTGTCCGACCAGGTCATCGTCCCGTCGGAGAAGGAGTACTCATAGCTGTACGACTCGGTGCTTCCGCCGGCCAGGTCCACGAACTGGGTGGAGGCGCTGTCGCGTTCGATGTAGGCACCGTCGTCATACCAGCTCAGCTCCCGCTGCTCCGCGCACACGCATCCTGCCGCCGCGGACATCACGTACTGCTGCTTTTCCGCGGTGAGAACGGGAATGGTCCCCAGAAGCCCCGCGGAACGCAGCAGCAGGATGGGGGCTTCCAGACTGTCCAGCGGGACGTGATCCTCCGCGCTTTCCGGGATCGGCGTGGGGAAGTCCGCGGAGGAGGGGGTTGTAACGTAGGTGACCTCATAGCGCCGGTGGATCTCCGCCCCGCCGAAGGAATAGGCAGTTTCGTAGGTGCAGGAGGAGATTTCTCCGTCGTCCGTCAGACGTACTTCCCCGGAGGCTTCGGAGATCACGGCTCCCTCCGGTACGGCCCAGGCTTCCGCGGCTTCGGCGCCCCGGAAGGTCAGATGCGTGCCCTTTTCATCCGCCTCCGCCGCCGTTTCCGGATACAGCTCCGGATCGAGCATCTCCAGGGGGATCTGCATGGCCAGGAACTCCTCCGCCGTCATCTCGGAGCAGTACTTCGCCTGCTTCAGGTCCGCGTAGGCCATGCCGCCGCGGAAGCACAGGGTGAGATCCGCCTTCCCGGTGCCCGGTTCGACGCGGTCGAGAACCCAGAAGGAGGGATCCGGTCCGCCGAGGCCCCGGCATTTCATGTCACGCGTATACTTTTCCTCCAGAGAATAGGCGCCGATGGTGAGGGAAAGGCTTCTGGCGATCTGCATGTCCAGATCGGGAGCCTGACGGAGTTTTTCCAGGCCGGCTTCGTACAGCGCGGCCGGGTCCGGAAGCTCCGGCTCGGGCGGCGTTTCCGGAGCGGCGTCCGGCGGGGCTTCGGCGGGCGCGGGCGCTTCCTCCGCGTCCGCGGGCTTCGATCCCGCGCCGCAGGCGCTGAGGCCGAAGGCCATGCAAAGGGCCAACAGAAGGGCGAGCACTCGTACGGATCGTTTCATGATCTTCTCCTTTCCGGCGGCCTGCAACGTCACGGCAGGCGTTCTGACGGTCCTGTTTCGTGGAAAGACGCTGAAGGGGGCGGCGGGGAGCGGGGGAGGATATCGAAAACGGACGGCGCGCCGCCTGCAGGGCAGAGGCACGCCGTCCGAAGCGTCAGCCGGCGGCCCTCGCCGCCCGGCTGGCTTTGATCTTTCTTTTTATCGCGTTGTGGATCACGGCGTAGATGGCGCTGAAGCCGATGCTCGCCAGAGCCACGAGGACCTTGATCACAATGTCCCTGAACTTATCCGGGGGAACAAAGCCCCAGCCGAAGATCTCCTTCGTGACGATCTGCGTCAGGCTGTTGGAAAGCTTTCCGTGGTTGAACAGCCAGAGCTCGACGATCATGATGAAGGAATAGTGGATGCAGAGGATCCAGATGGAATTGCGGCCCATCCACGCAAACACGGGCCGGACGATCGGGATCTTCGCCAGCAGCGTGCACACGCACAGCAGCCCGACGGAACCCGTGACGGCGATGGCAAAGCAGGTGAGCACGCCGTACAGCTTTCCGTTTTCGATGTACTGCACCACGCTGGTTTTGTTCGAGCCGGGGAACAGGCGGTTGAGCACCGCGGCCGCCAGCAGGAGGACCAGACCAAGGACCAGCGTTTTCCAATGGAAGGAAGAAAAAAGTCCTCGGTATCCCAGACAGGCGCCCAACAGCATCATGGCGCAGCCGAACAGGGCGTAATCCAGATGCCAGGGGACGAACGCACCCTTCTTGACGATCTCGATGACCAGCGTGAGGCCGACGCACACTACCATGGCAATGCAGGTCTTCACCCAGCTTTTTCGGACGAAGTTCACGACGGCGAAGAAAACGATGGAGGCGGTGAACAGACTGGTCAGGAACCACATGGGGGTGCTCATCAGCATGTTCATGGCGTCGCTCTTCAGCGTGGCCGTCCACAGATCCATGGGCTGCGAGCCCACCACCAGTTTCATGTAGACGGGATACAACAAATTGCAGTAAATGCTGAAGAACAGGTAGGGGATCAGAAGCTGTACGGCCCTCCGCCCGATGTTCTGCACGTAGGTGCGGCCCGGCCGGTACACGTATCCGGCCAGGAAGAAGAACGCCGGCATGGAGTAGGGGAAATAGTCTCCCAGGATGTTGCCCTTGGCGAACCATGCGTGGGACAGGACGACGGCGAGGATCAGGACGCCTTTCATTACGTCAACGCTGTCCAGCCTCAGCCTTTTCTTTTCCGGCTCTCCCGTTTCGGACAGGGGAGCGCTCAGGGTCACCGATTCCGACATGGCGATACCTCCGGATGTAATCATGCTTCCATTTTACTGTATCGTGCGTCCGATTTCAACCCGCAATGTGGCCGAACAGCAGCCAGACGAGGATGTACGCCGGGATGACGGCGGCCAGAGTGAAGGGGACCCCGATCCCGAGGAAATCCCGGTTCTTCACCTCATAGCCCTCCTTGCGCAGGATGCCGATGCCGGTGATGTTCGCAGAGGCGCCGATGGGAGTCAGATTGCCTCCCAGCGTGGCGCCGACCAGTAGCCCGAAGAACAGGGCGGTGGGATTCATCCCCATCGCCAGGGCGATGCCTCTGGTCACCGGCAGCATGGTGGCGACGTAGGGAATGTTGTCGATGAAGGCGGAGATCAGGACGCTGCCCCAGACGATGATGGTATAGATCAGGAAGGGACTGCCGTTGCCCAGACGCGTGAACAGACCGGCCAGCGCGTCGATCACGCCCTGCTCCGTAATGCCGCCGATGACCACGAACAGGCCGGCCAGCAGGCCGATGGTCTCGAAATCGATCTGCTTCAGCGGCTTGAGCATGGCGGAAACACTGCGGTTCTTTACGGCGTAGCGCACCACGCCGATCACCATCAGAACGGTGCAGATCACACCGTTGGTGACGGAGGGCTTGCCGGGGATGAAGGAGGCGGCGATCAGCAGCAGCACCGCCAGCAGAAGGAGAATGGTGGGGACCTTATCCTCTACCACCGTGCGTCGGCCGGCTTCGATGACGCCGTGTTCCTTGCGGAACAGCCACAGCAGGATGAGGGCGGAGACCAGCGCGCCGATTTCCGTGATGAAGAACATGCAGGGACGGTGCAGGTATACGAAAAAGTCGTTGAAGCTCAGCCCGGCGTAGCTGCCCAGCAGGATGGCCGTGGTGTCTCCCACCAGCGTGGCGGCCCCCTGCAGGTTGCTGGATACGGCGATGGCGATGATCATGCGCACGGGGCTGATGTTCAGCCGCTTCGCGGCCGCCAGGGCGACGGAGGCGATCATCAGCACGGTGGCCACGTTGTCCACGAAGGCGGAGATCAGACCGGCGAACAGGCTGAGGATCACGATGGCCCACTTGACGTTGGGGACCTTTTCCAGGATCAGATCGCTGAGCAGCGCCGGCATGCCGGACTCGATGACCAGTGCCACCAGGCCCATGGTGCCGGCGATCATGAGGAGTACGTTGAAGTCGATGCTGGGCAGGATCTTGCCCAGGGGCAGCATGCCGGTGACCACGAAGATGACGGCGGAAGCGATAGCCACGTAGGGCCGGTACTTCGGCAGGGCGATCATCAGCACATAGGTGAGAACGAACAGGATAATGGCGAATATCATGGGCGGAAGCCCCTTTCCTTGCATGGTACAGAAACCGTGCGGCGGCGCTCGGCCGCCGCACGGCGGGGGATCAGACGTTGAAGCGGAACAGGACGACGTCGCCGTCCTTCATGACGTATTCCTTGCCCTCGGAGCGGATCAGGCCCTTCTCCCGGGCGGCGGCCATGGAGCCGCAGGCCTTCAGATCGTCGAAGGCCACGACCTCGGCGCGGATGAAGCCGCGCTCGAAATCCGTGTGGATCTTCCCGGCAGCCTGGGGGGCCTTCGTGCCCTCGCGGATGGTCCAGGCGCGCACCTCGTCGCTGCCCGCGGTGAGGAAGGAGATCAGGCCGAGCAGGGAATAGGAGCAGCGGATCAGACGGTCCAGGCCGGATTCGGTGATGCCCAGCTCCTCCAGAAACAGGCCCTTCTCCTCCTCGGGGAGTTCGGCGATCTCCATCTCCGTCTTGGCGCAGATGGGGAGCACCTGGCTGCCCTCGGCGTCGGCAAAGGCCTTCACCTTCTGATAGTATTCGTTGGCAGCGTAGTCCGCGAAACCGGCTTCGTCCATGTTGGCGGCATAAATCACGGGCTTGAGGGTCAGCAGGTCGCTGGTGGCGATCAGCTCGGCGTCCTCCTCGTCACAGTCGTAGCTGCGGGCGGACTTTCCGTCGTTCAGGTGGGCCAGCAGCCCCTCAAAGACCTCGGCCTCGTGGAGGAATTTCTTATCCCCCTTGCCGGCTTTCTTCGCCTTCTCGATGCGGCGTTCCACCATCTCCATGTCCGCCATCACGAGCTCCAGGTCGATGATGTCGATATCCCGCAGGGGGTCGGTGCTGCCCTCCACGTGGATCACGTTGCTGTCGTCAAAGCAGCGCACCACGTGCACGATGGCGTCCGTCATGCGGATGTTGGACAAAAACTTGTTGCCCAGACCCTCGCCGCGGCTGGCGCCCTTGACGAGACCGGCAATGTCCACGAACTCGATCACGGCAGGGGTGTATTTCTTCGGGCTGTACATCTCCGCCAGCCAGTCCAGACGCTCGTCCGGAACCGTCACCACGCCCACGTTGGGATCGATGGTGCAGAACGGGTAGTTGGCGCTCTCCGCCCCCGCGTTGGTGATGGCGTTGAACAAAGTGGATTTTCCCACGTTGGGAAGCCCCACGATACCTAATTTCATATTCCGACGCTCCTTTGGAAGGATGATTCCGTCCGATTATAGCAGAAAGAAATATGAGTAACAAGAAAAACGAGTGAAATAATCTGCGGATGCAGGCAGGATCCTGTCAGGCGGCCTGTTATTCCCAACCGGAATTGTTCGGCCCGAAGGATCCGGTTATAATAAGGAAGAGCGGTTCAGACCCGGAATTCCCGTCCACGAAGGGGGGCGGCCGCGGGGAAGGAGCGGAAAGAAGACACCGGGCCGGAATGCGGCAAATAGGTTTTGCATTTCACTACGATAGTTGGTATAATCAGATAAGTCAAAGGAAGAGTAATGAAACATACTTTCTGAAAGGGGTATTTATCATGGCATATGAAAAAAGAAAAGTCATCCTGACCGTCGCGCAGACCGGCAACTTCCAGGGGAAGGCGCAGAACCCGAACCTGCCCGAGCAGCCAGCGGAGATCATCCAGTCCGCCTACGACTGCTACAACGCCGGCGCTTCCATCGTGCACGTGCACGCACGTGACAAGAACGGCAAGAGCTGCAACGACGGCGAGATCTTCGCGGAGATCAACAGCGGTATCCGCGCCAAATGCGGCACCCACGGCATCATCATTCAGAACTCCTCCGCTCCGGCGACGCGTGACAACGCGCAGACCGACGACGGCCTCGGCGTGCTGGACATGAAGGATCCGACCTGCTGGCCGGAAATGTGCTCCCTGGACTGCTCCCTGATGACCACCACCTGGGGCGACCTGGAGTTCATCTACATGTGGACGAGAAAGTGGCTCATCAAGACCGCCCAGAGGATCAAGGACATGGGCATCAAGGCCGAAATCGAAGTATTCGACCCCACCGCCATCGAGGACGTGTTCAAGTATCTGTACCCCGCCGGCGTGCTGGACGATCCCGTCTCTCTGACGCTGGTCATGGGCATGGACAAGGTCTCCCAGGGCGCCATCAGCTGCACGCGGCAGAACATCGACTTCATGTATGACCTCTGCCTGAGCTCCGCCGCCGCCGCGGGCGTGAAAAAACCCATCGACGTGACGACGATGGCGATCGGCGCCAACCAGCTGCACGGCACGGTGTACGGCATGCTGCGCGGCACCGGCATCCGCACGGGCATGGAGGACAACATCAACTACAGCTATCATCAGCCCGCGGAGAGCAACGCCCAGCTTGTGGAGCGCATCGTGCGCATCATCCACGAACTGGACATGGAAGTGGCCACGCCGGACGAAGCCCGCGACGTTCTGGGCCTTGCCCGCCTGAAGGGCACCGACCGCGTCAGAGGCAACATCTGACCGGGCGAGACGGGCACATATCGGTAATCACGAGTGAACGAGGGGCACAGGAGACTGTGCCTCTCATCAAATCCGCCGGCAGACGGCGGCAATGGAGGTCGACATGAAACTTGATACGGTAAACACCATCGGCGTCATCGGCGCCGGAATGATAGGGGACAGCCTGACAGTGCTGACGACGGGCCATGGCTACCGGACGGTCAATCTGGTGCGCAACGAGCAGAAGATCCCCGGCTACAAGCAGCAGTACGATACGTATTTCCGCCAGATGATCGATCACGGACTTCTCGACGAGGCCCAGTGGCACGTCTGCGAGAAGTATCTGACCTATTCTCTGGACTATCAGGATCTGAAGGACTGCGACGTGATCTTCGAGTGCATCGTGGAGGATCTGGACCAGAAGCACGAGGTATACCGGAAGATCGAGGAGAACTGCCCGAACGTGAAGGCCATCTGCTCCGTCAGCTCCTCTTTCCTGAGCGACGATCTGGGAGCGGGCCTGGAGAAGTATTACGACCGCGTCCTGGTCACGCATCCGTTCAATCCGGCGCACATGGTGCCGTATTTCGAGATCTGCGCGGGGAGCCGGACGGCCGAAGGCGTGGTGGACTTCGTGATCGAGGTGCTCCGGTCTCTGGACCGTCAGCCTGCCGTTCTCAAGAAGCCCAACCCCGGCTTCATCGGAAACTACCTGCAGTTCGCCCTCTGGGCGGCCTGCCTGAAGCTGGTGCAGGACGGCGTGTGCGAGCCCAAGGACATCGACACCTGCCTCAATTACAGCTTCTGCCCGCGGTATACGAGCATCGGCATTTTCGATCACTTCGACAACGGCGGCTACAAGCTGAACATCACTACGTGCAACGCGGTATTCCCCATCCTGCCGCGCTGGGACGAGGCGCCGGAGATCATCCGGGAGAAGGCCGAGTCGCCCGACGCCTGGGGAGCGAAATCCCCCACGAAGAAGGGCTTTTACGACTGGAACGGGGTCGACATGGCGGCGTACGCTGAAAGGGTCAACGAGCCCTACTGGAAGTTCTGCAAGTGGGATTATCCGAAGGAGTGATATTGCATGGCGATACTGAATAACGAATCCGGAAAGTACGCGGCTAATTTCGTACAGATGAGCCCCGGGCCCGCGATGGACCCCCAGTTCAAGGCCATTTACGACAAGTTTGCGAAGCGCATCATCTGGATGGACGGCAACGTCTGCCCGGGGGCGTTCCAGATGAACACCGCCTGGTACTTCGGTGTGCCAGAGCGGGATCCGATCTTTGAAGAGCACTGCCACAGTGACACGAGCGAGCTGGTGGGATTTTTCAGCAGCGACAAGGACGATCCGTACGACCTGGGAGGAAAGATCGAGTTCACCATCGACGGGGAGGCGCATCTGCTGACCCGGTCCACGATGATCTTCATTCCCGCGGGGGTGCCCCACAACCCCATGCGCATTCTGGAGGTCAACCGGCCCATCTTCCATTTCTCCGTAGTCATGGAAGAATCCTACAACGCGGACAAGGATATCTATAAATGATCCCTGCAGGCGCGTCCTGCCGGAACCGCGGGCAGCCCGCCCGGCCCGTCCGGAAACGGATGAGGCGGTGGGCGGGCCGGCGGCGATCAAAGAAAGGGAACCACGATCATGTCTAAATTCGTATCACTGGAAGAGGCGATGTCCGTCATCCAGGACAACGCCACGCTGATCAGCGGCGGGTTCGGCTCCCTCGGGAGCCCGGAAGAGCTGTATTCCGGGCTCGCGGACCGGTTCCGCAGGGAAGGGCATCCCCGGAACATCGCCTTCGTCAGCAGCATCACGCCGGGTGACAAGACCGAGAGCCAGGAGCCCTACAAGGGGTATAACCTGGGCGCGAACAAGATCGCCATCGACGGGCTGCTGGGAAAGGTATGGGCCGGGAACATGACCGACGCCCGCGCCATCGCGTACATGGTGGGAGATAACCGGATCCCCGGCTATCTGCCGCCGATGGGCGTCATGTGCAATCTGTTCCGCTGTGCCGCGGGCGGCCGGCCGGGGCTGATCACGAAGGTCGGCCTGAACACGTTCGCCGATCCCAGGATCGACGGCTGCGCCTGCAACCAGAAGGCCAGAGAAGCCGGCAGCGTGGTGGAGCTGATGAACGTGGACGGAGAGGAATATCTGTTCTACAAGGCGCCGCGTCCGGACGTGGCGTTCATCCGCGCGACCTACGCCGATGAGGACGGAAACCTGTCCATGATCCACGAGGCGTACATCGGCACGGAACTGGAGGTGGCCGCGGCCGCCCACAACAACGGCGGCGTCGTCATTGCCCAGGTAGAGGCCGTGGTACCGCGCAACTCCCTGAAGCTGCGGGACATCCGCATCCATAACAAGCTCGTGGACTATATCGTGGTGGCGGAGGATCCGATGAACAGCCGCCAGTGCTACGCCACCGAGCGCTACCGTCCGGAGCTGTCCGGCGAGCAGAGGCTGACCGGCAACGCCACGAAGATCCTGCCCCTGGGGCTGAGAAAGATCATCGCCCGCCGGGGGGCCATGGAGCTGCGGCCGAACATCATCATCAACCTGGGAAGCGGCATTCCCTCCGGCATCGGCAGCGTCATCAGCGAAGAGGGCATCGGAGAAGGACTGACGCTGTCCGTAGAGTCCGGCCCGATGGGCGGTCAGGTACAGGAGGGGCTCTCCTTCCCGGGCGTCGCGAACGCGGAGTGCATGTTCAGCCAGACGGACTGCATCGATCTGTACGACGGCGGTCTGCTGGACATGGCGTTCCTCGGCGGCGCGGAGATCGACCGGGAGGGGAACGTCAACGTGTCTCAGTTTGCCGGGCGCTGCATCGGCGCCGGTGGATACATCGACATTTCGCAGAACGCGAAAAAGGTGTTCTTCCTGGGGCAGTTCACCGCCGGGAAGACGGACATCGAGTGCACCGGCAGCGGGCTGAAGATCAACCGCGACGGCGCCGTGAAGTTCGTGGAAAAGGTGCAGCAGATCACCTTTTCCGGCGCGTACGCGCGCCACGCGGGGCAGGAGATCATGTACATCACCGAGCGGGCGGTCTTCCGCCTGACGGACGAAGGGCTGGAACTGATCGAGATCGCCCCCGGCGTGGACCTGGAGAAGGACGTGCTGGGAAAGATGGCGTTCCGGCCGAAGGTCTCGCCCAATCTGAAGCTGATGGACGCCCGCCTGTTCCGGGAGGAGCCCATGGGGCTCAGAAACGACTGAGTTCCGTCTATGCAGGTCAGGAACAGAAGGAACCCCCGGGAGCGATGCTCCCGGGGGTTTCGTTATTGTTCGGCAGGATAGAAGCGTGAGTGCGGACGTTGTCAGAACAGCACGCCCCAGAGAAGCGTCAGCGGAAATACCAGGATCATTCCCGGCAGGATGTTCAGCACCTTGAAATCCTTGATCTTCGCCACACGCAGGGCCGTAGCCGCGTTGACGATGCCGCTGATGCCGGAAAAATTCGCGACCATGTCGTCGTTCAGCAGGGGCATGACGGCCCTGGCGCAGAAGAAAAGCGCGAAGAATATGACCGCCTGCGGTACGCATATGACGGAGGAGAATTTTCCGAGGGTGGTGGCGAACACCATAACGGTGAAGAAATCCAGCACCGCCTTGGCGATGAGCACGGAGCTGTCGCCCGTCATGCCCTGGTTCAGGGCACCGAAGATGCCCGTGCCGCTCAGGCAGCAGATGACGAGCAGCGACAGGAACATGGACATGTATTCCTCCGAAGGGGAGGAAGATTTCAGCATGAACTGGTTCAGCTTCGAGAAGGCGCGGCGAAGCGCGTCCTCCAGATAGACAAGCTCGCCGATCACCGTTCCCAGAATGAGGGACAGCACCACGACGCCGATGGAGGCGCTTTTCGCGATCAGCGTGATGCCGATCGCCAGCAGAGACATGGAACTGATGAGCGTAACGCAGTCCTTGATCCGCTGCGGAAGCTTTTCTCCTACGGTGCCTCCCAACAGACCGCCGAGAAGCACTCCGGCTACATTTGCGATGATTCCTACGGGCATTGTGTATCACTCCTGAGGACTTGTTTGCGGTTCTTCTCAGGATTATACCATCCGCAAAGGAAAAAACAAAGAGTGACGGGAAAAGAAATCCTGTCCTGCGCGGAAATCAGGCGCGGCGTCAGTCCACCCGTTCGTCGCCCCAGAAGAACAGGGCCACGGTACCGGGGCCGGTATGGCTGCCGATCAGATTGCCCACGCTGTTGATCAGCACCTTCCCGTTCAGCCGGGGAAAGCGCTGCTCGATCAGGTCGGCCACGGCACGGGCGTCGTCCGGGCAGGCGGACATGGAGATGAAGCATTTGCCGGAATAATCCAGGCCGCCCTCCGCGTGCTCTTCCATCTTCTTTACGATCTCCCTGATGACCTTCTTCTTGGTGCGGATCTTGTGCCGGGGGATGAGCCGGCCGAGATTATCCATGTTCATCAGCGGGCAGATCTCGAGCAGGCCGCCGAACACGCCCGCCGTTTTCGAGATGCGGCCGCCCTTGACGAAGAAGGTGAGGTCGGAGGAGAAGAACCAGTGATGAAGCTTCAGCCGGTTCGCCGTGAGCCACTCCGCCAGCTCCGCCGCGCTGAGGCCCTCGTCCCTTTTCGCCGCCGCCGTATCCATCAGCAGACCGTAACCGGAGGAGGCGCCCAGCGAATCGATCACGTACACTTCCCGCTCAGGATAGCGCTCCTTCAGGATCAGAGCGGCGTTCCGGGCGGAATTGATGGTGCCGGAGATGCCGGAAGAGAGGCACACGTTGACGACGTCCTTCCCCTGTTCGAGGAACGGGGTGAAGAAGTCCACATATTCGGAAACGTTCACCTGTGAAGTGCGGGTATCGGCGCCGGCGCTCATGCGGGCGTAGAAATCCTCATGGGAGATGGTCTGACCGAGGTCGTCGGGGTACTCCACACCGTCGAGGAAGTAGTGGAAGCAGATGTACTTTACGTCAATGCTTTCAAAATGCTCTTTCGTCAGATCGGCGGGGGAGCAGCAGCTCAGAATATAGTCGCTCATGATATCGTTCCTTTCCGGACTGGCCGTGATTTTATATGCACCCTGAGCATAACCCGGCGCGGCGGCGGGTGCAATCTACGGAAGTCCGGCGGACCTCTACCAAAGAAAAGCACGTGTAGAACCGGCCGGAAGGCTGCTCTACACGTGTAGGAAAACGGCTCTACGGACCGTAGAGTTCAGTTTTTACGTCCATTTCCGTGCCAGGACCGGCGCCTGATCCGCAGGTTGCACGCCAGGAACACCAGCGCTTCCGTCGGTACCAGGATCAGGAACAGCTGCCAGGGGTGAGCGACGGGCAGAAAGAAATAGATGATGAGAAACACAGAGACCACGAACAGGGCGATGACGTACTGCAGGCGCTTCGTGCGCCGGAACACGCACAGCAGGATCATGCAGGCCAGAATGGCCATGCTGAACGCGATCAGAAACAGCCGCCATTCGACGATGTTCATCAGCCACAGAGTGACGAAGGCGATGAGAAAGGCGGTGAAGACGCCGATCACGGCGACGGCAATCACCCGCTCCACGCTGTAGCGCACCTCCTCCACCCGGTTCTCCCGGGGGCGCTCCCATTCGTCGTGGGAGGAGAGAAGAAAATCCACGCTGACGGAGAAGATCTCCGCCAGACGGGTAAGGACATAGGCGTCCGGAATGGCCTCGCCGCGCTCCCATTTGGAGATCGTCTTGTCCGAATAGTTCAGCATTGAGCCAAGCTCTGCCTGTGTCAGCCCCCGTGCCGTGCGGAGCCGGATGATGTTGCTGGCTGAGACAAGTTTCAGCTCGTTCGGATCCATACGTCATACTCCTTCGACAGGAAAAAGCATCCTGAAAATCATGGATATTGTAACGGCTGAGGAGGTTCAAGTCAAGGTGGGGAGGCCCGGCGTCACACTTCGCGGTTGTAAATGGCGGCCACATCCTTACGCCTGCCGCCGATGAAGAGCACCGCTGCGAGCAGACTGACGGCGTTGGCGATCACCGCGATGGGCCGTTCCGACACGCCCTTTGAGAGAATACCCGCGGCGCCCTGACCCAGCAGCATGCCCACGGTGCTCAGCGTGCCGAACACTCCGTTGAAGCGTCCCTTCTTCTCGTCCGGCACGTACTGCTGGGTGGAGGAGGCACGTATGTTGTAGGAGGTGATGCCCATCAGGCCCGACAGGAAGGTCATGACCATCATGATCGGGACAGGGAAGAAAAGGTAGGAACCCTCCAGAACGGCGAGACAGATGTATACGCAGAAGGCGATGACGAATTTCTTCTCCACCGGCAGGCGGACGCGGTAATGAGCCGCGCCGCCCAGGAATCTCGCCAGGCTGGACATGCCCCATACCAGCATGTACATATATTCACCGTCGGTAAACGCCCGGCGGAAGTACGGCAGAGTGACCACCTGAGTCATGCCGCCGGTCAGCGCGGAAAAGAAGAAGTAAACTGCGATGGCCATGAGACCCCTCTCCGCCTTCAGGTAGGCGAGACCTTCCCGGAAATCGGAGGTGAAGCGGCGAAGAGGACGGGCGCTTTCCGAGCAGCCCCGGGCCTCAATGTAGTTCTCCTCTGCACGGATCCGGGTCTCCATGACGGCAGCGATGAAAAAGGATACCGTATTGGCCGCCAGAAGGGGTATGATGCCGAAAACCTTGTACACAAGAGTGGAGATCGGGACCATCACGGCGCTCAGTGTTTCCAGCGTGGAGGCTACGGAATACGCCTTGCGGAAGTTCCCTTCGCTGATGAGCAGGGGATAAAAGCTGTCGTACGCCACGCCATAGATCCCGTTGATCGCACCCAGCAGGAAGTTGGCCCCGGCCAGCAGCCAGAAGGAAAAATGCCCCGTATGCATCAGAAGGGCGACCGCGGCGAAAAGTCCGGCGGTGACGAAGTCCAGCGTGTAGATGGTCTTCTTTCTGGAAAAGCGGTCCAGAAAAGGGCCTATGAGGATCGGCGAGAGCGCGTTGGGCAGCATGAAGACCATGCCGTACACGGCGAACAGCAGCGTGGAACCGGTATAGTCCAGCACCAGCAGATCCATGGCAAACCAGGACAGCGCGCTGCCCAGCATGGACACGACGGTCCCTATCGTGAGTATGGTAAAGTCCCGCGTCCACAGGGGCTGAGGGGCCGGCGCGGCTGTTTTCGTTTTATCCTGCATGGGGATCTCCCTCCTTTCCGTCCTCCGTCCCGGAACATACCAGGATCTCCTCCATCGACGTCCCCAGAAGACGGGAGAGGATCACCATGTTGTCCAGTGACGGCAGCGTTTCACCCCTCTGCCAACGGTAAATGGCCTGGGAGGAGCACAGTCCGAGCAGCCGCTGCAGATCACGGACGGAGTACCCCGCCGCAATGCGCAGCCGCTCTATGTTCCGGCCGGTGGCCGGAAGATCTATCGTCGGAAAGCACCCGCTTTCCGGATCCATGATCGGTGATGACATGAAAAAACCCCCTCTCACGCGAGAAGGGGATCATGACACGATGATCGGTCAGAAGTGCGCGGCGATGCGCTTCCAACGTCCGTTCCCGCATGAAAAATGACATAGTCTGCCCGTAAGAACACAGACGGGCCCGCAATTGGCGGCGATACTGCCGTTTCTGTTCCGGCTGTAAAGCGATTTCAAAAAGCTCATCACGGCACTCCTTTCCGGGCGTAAGCCCAAAACTTTATTCTTTATAGCACAGTTTCTGCGGTTTGTCTATAAACCTGTGGTTGAAAACTGCGTTATCCGTTCCAGCCGCGGAAAACGCGCCCGCGGATTCCTCCGCGGGCGCGTTGCCGGTATCATGGGAGAGAGATCACGCCTGGGTGAATTCTCCGATGAATTCGTTGTAGATGGCGGGCAGCTTGTCCGCCAGGTTGGTGAACTCCTTGATGTTGTGGGCCAGCAGCGCCTGTACGGCCATCAGCGGGAACTTGAAGCCGTCGGGGATCGCCTTGTGGGGCTTTCCGTCGATCACATTGTAGCCGAACCAGAAGCGGCTGCGCAGTTCATAGCCGTTGCCGTCCTCTTTCGGGCGGAGGAAGTGGCACATGATGCAGGGGCTGTGTTCGTTGCCGGAGCAGACGATGGTGCCCTTGAAATCTTTCAGCTTTTCGGGATCGAAGCCGATGTCCGCGGGGTTGCGGAAGTTGATGACGATCCTCTCAGGCCCAAGGCCGCAGTCTTCGAACACGTCGTGGGTGGTATCCCAGTACCGCTCCTTCAGGCTCAGAGATCTGTCGTTGCCCTTTTCCGGCTCGCGGCTTACCGAGCTGTAGTGGTCCTCACGGTCCCAGATCGTGTAGCGACCGTCCGCCAGACCGTGCCAGGCAAACCAGAAATCGAACATTTCGGGGGTCACGTTGGGCATGTCGGTCAGATTGCAGAGCATCGCACCGCCATCAGGCAGCTGGGCAAAGCCGCACTCCACGTCCATGTAGCCGGGATCGAACAGCTTGTTCATGTCGAAGGGGTGCTGGACCTTGTCGGAGGGAGCGGGAGCCGCCACCGCCGCCCAGCGGGACGGATCGGGCGCCTTCATCTCCATCTGATAGTACTTGTACAGGGGACCGGCCTTCACTTCGTCGCTGACGATGACCAGATGATCGGGACCGTAGATCCAGCCGGTGGTGTCCACCGGCTCGGTGGTGAGGGTCATCTCGCCGTTCACGTTTTTCACGACGATGTGCTTGAACCAGTTTTCGTTATCCTGCTCGGGATAATCCTCCCGCAGGAACCAGCCGCGGCTCTCCTTGCGCATCATGGAGGCGCGGTAGTGCATCTCGGCGGACAGGACCATGGCCTCCGCCTCCAGACACTTCATGGCACCGTGCCAGTCTTTGGCTCCGATCTTCGGAAGCAGAGCCTTGGCCTGTTCCACAAAACCCATGGCCTTCTCCATGCGGTCGGCCTTCATGTATACGGACTGCTCCACGGGAGCCATGGCCTGCTGCACCAGAGCAATGGCGTCTTCCGGCTTCACCGCGTCGCCCCGCTCCAGAGGAGCGTTCAGACGGGCCTGGGCGGCCTCGACCTGCTTTTCGCAGATCTCCGGCTGAGCACCGGACAGATCGGCCGTGCCGATCTCATCCGCGCACTGCAGGGCGGCGAAAACGGCGTTCAGGATGCCCGAGCCGCGGTTGCGTCCCGGAGGGGCGGGAACGGCGCCGGCCAGACCGGAACCGCAGTAGCTGCAGTCGCCGATGGCATACAGATCGCCCAGCGTGGTCTTCATGTGATGGTCGACCTTGATGGGGGACTGTTCGCCGATGAACATGGGGGCGACCTCCAGGTCGGTATCCACCTTGGCGCCCATGCCGTCGTTCAGTTCACGGAAGCGCTTGCCGTAGGGACGGTTCCACATCCGCTCCAGACCGCCGTCGCCGGCGTTTTCTTCGCCGAAGTCCAGGTGGATCGGTCCGTTGCCGGCCATCATCTGCACGTACCATTCGCGGATGGTGCGGCTGCTGATGTCGGTCTCACGGTGCGTCAGGAAGTTCTTCGTGATGAATTCGCCCTTGGCGTTGTACATGTAGTTCTCGCCGAAAACGACTTCGTTGTGGCTGCGGTAACGGGTCAGCTGAGCGAAGTTGCCATATTCCACGTTGCGCATCTCAGCGCCCGCGCGGTAGGCGGCGGCGATGCCGTCGCCGCGGCCGGAACCCCACATGGAGCCGATGCGGTAGTCCTGGCTTCCGGTGGCCAGCACCGTCTTCTTCGCGCTGATGGCGGTGACCGTGCCGTCGAGCACGCTGAATACCACGGCGCCGGTGACCTTTTCACCCTCGGTCAGCAGATCGGCCAGCACGTTCTTGTCCAGGAAGCGCACGCCCAGCTTCTCCGCCGTGCGGCGCACGCGCATGGTGATGTCCAGATCCACGCAGATCATGGCCGTCATCGGGCCGGTGGGCATCACGTGATAGGAGCCGTCCTCCTCCTTGGGCAGGTTCACGCCCCAGGAGACCAGCTTGTCCAGCATCTCCGTGTTGCGGGACACGTAGGTCGCCATCAGCGCCTGATCGGTAAAGTCCGCACCGATGTTCTTGGCGTGGAACACCGCGAAGCCCCAGGGGTCGACGCGGTCGGGGAAATACTGCAGAACGCCGCCGCCGCGGTTGGCTTTGCCGGCGTAACCAGCGAAGTTCTTTTCAACGACGAGAACGTCGGCGTCCGGATTGTGTTCCTTGACGGAAACAGCGCAGGACAGACCGCCGATGCCTCCGCCCACGATCAGGATGTCACAGCACATCGTATTGGTATTACTCATAGCTCTCACCTCACCTGTACTTGTCGAACGACTGCATCAAGTGCTCGCTCGCGTAGTCGGGGATCACGTTGATGGCCTCTTTCTTGCAAAGCGCCATGCAAAGGAAGCAGTGCTCGCAGTCTTCCACATACTTGAAGACCGGCTTTTTCGCCTCCGCGTCCCAACGGATCACGTCTACGAAGCAGGACTTGTAGCAGATCTGACAGCCGACGCATTTTTCAGCGTCAAATTCGATACGGTGTTTCGTATTTATCATGGCATACTCCACCCTTTCCTAAAGTACTTCCAGTTTACTCCTCCGGGACTTGCCGGGCAATTATATTTATAGTAAAATGATTATAACAAAACAGTTATAGGGAGGGAGAGGAATGACCCTCACGCAGATCGAGTGCTTCGAGGCCGTATGCGAATCCATGAGCTTTTCAAAGGCGGCGGGAACGCTGTACGTATCCCAGCCCGCCATCAGCAAAAGCATCTCGCGGCTGGAGGAGGAGCTGGGGCATGCTCTTTTTGAACGAGAGAACAACCGTCTGGTGCTGACCGCGGCGGGAGAGCTGTTCCGGGACTATGTGATCCGCGCGCGACAGCAGTACCAGGCGCTTCAGGAACAGCTGGAAGATCTTGGGGCGGCATCCGCCCGAACTGTCCGCCTGGGCTGCCCCGAGACCTGGAATCCCACGTTTTTCACGGCCCGCCTGCAGGCGTGCTTCGCCAGAGCGGTTCCGGAGGGCCGGTTGAGCATCGAGGCGCATAAGCTCTCCGATCTTCTGCTTCGGCTTCAGAGCGGCAAGCTGGATTTCGTCTTTTCTCACGATTTTTACGCGCCGTCCATCCCGGGGCTCAGGTGGGAGACACTGGCGGAGACGGGAATGGGGATCCTGTATTCCCGAGAGGCTTTCCCGGCACCGGTGACGCTGAAGGCACTGGCGGAAAAGGGCTTTCTGGTGTTTGACGACGATATCCAGAAAAGATTCGGAACGGTGATCAACGGCCTGTGCAGCCGCCATGGATGCGAAACGAAGATCCGCAGCTGCGGTACGGTGACCCGATGCCTGTTCGAGCTTTCCCGGGGGACCGGAGTCATGCTGTTTACCGAATGGGACAGCTTCGTTTCCAACAGTGCCTTCGGTTATTTCCCCGTGGACGATACCCTGCCCGTACGGCTCATCTACTACCCGGAGCGGCTGAACGCCGCGGGAAAGGCCTTCATCCGGGAACTGAAGAAAAAATGAATGGAAAGGACCTGCCTCCCGGAGGGAAGACAGGTCCTTTTTCATGCCGGTTCGAGGCGGGCAGGCCCCCTCGAGCTCCCTTGGGAGGAAGCCGGGCAGATCGAAGCCTCAGCAGACGATCTCCGCACGGCGTTTAAGGCCATGCGGTTTTGCGCGCGGCACGAAAACCGTCGCTGCGCTCGGTTCAGACCGCCTGCGGCGGCGCTTCACCATGGCCGATCGGACTCGAGGCGGGCAGGCCCCCTCGAGCTCCCCTGGGAGGAAGCCGGGCTGATCGAAGCCTCAGCAGACGATCTCCGCGCGGCTTCCTCCGATCGGCATTTTGCGGATGACGATCTGGCGGTCGATGCGTTCCTTCAGCTCGGCCACGTGGGAGATGATGCCGACGAGCCGGTTGCCCTCCGACAGATCGGCCAGTGCCTGCATGGCCTGGTTCAGGGATTCCGCGTCCAGCGATCCAAAGCCCTCGTCGATGAACATGGCGTCCAGCCGGATGCCGCCGGCGGATGCCTGGACCTCCTCCGCCATGCCCAGGGCGAGGGAGAGGGAGGCCTTGAAGGACTCTCCGCCGGACAGACTGCGCGCGTCCCGCGTTGAGCCGTTGTAGTGATCGATCACGTCCAGATCCAGGCCGATCTGGCTTCGCCTGTTTCTGGAGTCCGTGCGCCGCTTCAGCTCATACTGACCGCCGGACATGACCATCAGGCGGACGTTGGCACGGCGGATGATGCGGTCGAAATACGTCATCTGCACATACGTCTCCAGCGTGACCTTCTCCTTGCCGCTGAGCGTGCCGTTGGCCGTGTCAGACAGGGCACGCAGCCACGTCAGGCGCTTTTCCAGATCCCCCAGGGAGGCGGAGTACTCCCGAATGTTCGCAAGTGCCGTGCGATTGCCGCCCATTCTGGCGTACAGCTGCTGACGGATATCGGCCAGGCGGCTTTTTTCTTCCGTCAGCGAGAGCCGTTCGGACGTGAGAGCTTCCCGGTCACAGGGCTCGGCGTTTGCCAGCAGCGTTTCCGCCTGACGGATGCGGGAATCGAGCTCAGTCATCTTTTTCTCCGCGGCCTGACGGGTGCTTTCCCCCTCCTGCACCGCCGCCTCCATGGTCTGCAGTTCCCTGCGGCGGAGCGTCAGTTCCGCCTCCGCCTCCCGCCGGGTCCCGTGCTTCAGAGCACCGAGCAGATGTTCGACGCGCTCCGCGTTTCCGCGCTTTTCCGCGGCGATCTCCGTCAGTCGGGATCGCCGTTCTTCCACCGACCGGCGCAGAGATTCCGTCCTGTTCCGGTTTTCCTGCAGCATCCGCTCCGTCTTTTCCGCAAGGCCGGCCAGCGCCGTCAGGTCCGCGGAGCGGGCGGACACGGGATCGCGAATCTCCCGGAAAAGGGAGGTGACGTCCGTCAGCGCATCCGCGTCGGGGTCAACGCCCCGGGACAGGCCGTCTGCCAGGGATGACAGCCGCTCTTCCAGGAGGACGGCCGGATCTCCCGACGGGACGGAAGACGCGCAGTCCCTCAGCTCCCGCGAAACCGAGGCAAAACGTTCCGCGTAGTTTTCCGCCATCGAAGAAGCCGTCGCCCGTGCCGCAGCGGAGGCCTGGCTGGCGCTCTGCATGGCGGCCTGTTCCGCTTCCGCCCGTTCCCTGGCCGTGTCGAGCTGGGAGGGGGTGGGGGAGGACTCCGGGCGCGATGCCTTTGCCGGATGATGGGTGGAACCGCAGACGGGGCAGGGCTCACCGTCCGTCAGCGCCTGCGCCAGAAGGCCGGCCTGGGCGTCCAGATACCGCTGGTTGAGTTCCAGATACGTTCCCTGAGACAGACGGGCTTTCCCGGACTGCAGGGTGTAGCGGGAGAGACACTCCTCCGCCCGCGCACGGGCCCGGCGCAGGTCTCCGGCGGCTTTCATAAGGGCCTCCCAGTCTCCGGCGGCCCGGAGCATCCGGCGGTCCAGAGCCTCTGCCTCAGCCTTGTCCGCGGCGGCTTTCTGCTGCGCCTTCAAAGCGGCGCTCAGGGTCTCCTCCTCCGTCTGAAGCGTCAGCCGCGTCTCCTCGGCTTTTTCCAGAGCGGCGGAGAGATCGCAGGCTTCCCCGGTCAGCTTCTTTTCCAGGTCCCGACAGCGCTCCAGCTCATCGTAATCCTTCATGCCTTCCCCCATCAGGGTAACAGCAGTCCTCAGCTTTTCCATTTCCGGGCGGCGGGCTTCCCATGCTTTCACAGCCTCTCCCACAGCCCGAAGAACGGGAGCGTGCGCCTTTCTGGCCTCAAGGCACCCGGCAAGCTCCCTGCGGGCCTTGTCCTGTTCCTCCGCCCGTGTAAGGGCGGAAGAGACCTTCTCCAGAGCGTTCTCCGTATCAGACAGCCACTTCCCGGCGGCGTCATAGGCGGCACCGTCTTCCCTGATCAGATCCTCAAACAGGCTGAGCACTTCCTCCGTGGTCAGTTCGCCGGCTTTTGCCTGAGCCGTCCGACCGGCCAGGGGCGAGGACTCGCCGCAGGACGCATCGTTTACGTACTGCCGTATGCCGGCCCGGGCGGAGGAGCACTCGTCCTCCAATGCCTTCGCCTCCGCCTTCAGGCGCTCCTGAAGGGCGAAGAACGGGCCGGTGCCGAAGATCTGGCGGAAGATCCGCTTGCGGTCGTCGGTGGACGCGGACAGCAGCTTCCGGAACTCGCCCTGGGCGATCATGGCGATCTGCGTGAACTGCTCCCGGTCGATGCCGAGGATATCTTCCCGGAGCGCCCGGTCCACCTCGGCACGCGCGGTCAGAACACGGCCGTCGGGCAGACGAAGTTCCGCCGTCGGTGGGACTTCCGTCAACCCTTCGCCCCGCTGCTTCTTTCTCCAGAAACCCAGCGTGCGTTTTACGTAATATTCTCTGTCTGCGTTGACGAAGGTCAGTTCGACAACGGTGGGGCTCGTCTCCTCCACGTACTTGGAGCGCAGCATTTCCGCCCTCCGCTGGTCGCCGCTGGCTTCTCCGTACAGGGCGAAGGTGATGGCGTCAAAAATAGTGGTCTTTCCGGCACCGGTCTCTCCCGTGATCAGATACAGCCCGGCCTCGCCTAGCCGGTCGAGATCGAGCTCCGTCCGTGCGCAGTATGGGCCGAAGCCTTCCATGATCAGCTTTGTCGGTCTCATAGTTCCTCCTCCCAGTACTTTTCGATCAGCCCCGTCATGAAGGCGGTCTGTTCGTCGGTCATGGGGCTGTTGTTCTGCTGCTCGTAGAGGTCGGAGAACAGCTGCAGGGGGGAGCGTTCCGCTTCCTCGTCCGTCCCGCCCACCGTACGGTCCGCCTGGGTGCGCCGGTTATCGTACAGGATCTGCATCCAGTTCCGGTAGATCGGCCGCAGCTTGTCCCCCACGTTGGGGATCTCCTCCTCATCTGTCAGCGTGATGCGCACGTAGTCGCTCTGCCAGCCGGTGCCCTCGTAGAAGGAACGCAGAGTGATCTCGTCGTAGGAGCCGCGGATATCCGCCAGGTCGCGCAGGGGGATCAGCGGTACGGTGCGCACGTTCAGTTCGCCCTTCGGCCCAAGCTCGGCCACGGTGACGGATTTTTCGTCCCGCGCTTCGGAGAAGGAGTATTTCAGTGGGGTGCCGCAGTAGCGCACCCGTGGCGTCGAGCAGTTCTGCGGCCGGTGAATGTGGCCCAGAGCCACGTAATCGAAGGGGGCGAATACGGAAACGTCCACATTGTCCGACCCGCCGACGGATACCGTCTCCGATTCACTGCGCTCCGCCCCGGTGACGAACTGGTGGGTGACCAGCACGTTCCGCTTCCGCTGATCGACGTTCATGTGTTCTATGGCCGTTCGGACGGCGTCTTCATAGGAATCGATCTTCTCATCGGGGAAAGCCGCACGGACGCTGGTCGGACGGACGAAGGGGAGAAGGTATAGATTCACGGCACCATATCCGTCCTCCAGGATCACAGGTTCGACGGAGCCGTTATAAACGGAGGACAGATAAACGCCGCTGCGGCTCATGATGGCGCGCCCATAGGCGATGCGCTCTGCGGAATCGTGATTTCCGCTGATGACGAAGACCGGCGTGCCGCGGACGGCAAGCTTCGACAGAAAGCCGTCGAAGAGCGCAACGGCTTCCGCAGACGGGGAGGATTTATCGTACACGTCCCCGGCGATGATCACGCCGTCCGGGCGCTCGGCGTCTACGACGTCGAGGATCCGGTCGAGAATGTACGTCTGATCTTCCGCCAGGGAATACTCCCGCAGGCGTTTCCCAAGATGAAGGTCGGACAGATGAACCAGTTTCATGGCGGGCCTCCTTCGCATTATTCCGCGGGCCGGACACGATTCCGCCGCCCTGCGGACGTTCCCAGTATACCACGAAAGCGGAGCCTTCACATCAGAAAAAATGGCGGTAAGGGACTGCTGACTATTGACAGAGCCGGCTCCGAATACTATAATCCATTCGTAATTCAAAAGCGCTCCATTCTGCCGCCGGAAGGCGGAACACGGAACAGGGTGAGAAGCCCTGCGAGTCGGTCACTGTGATGCCCGCATACGGGATAAGTCAGATACGTGGGAATGGAGAATGTGTTTCCACCGGAACTGGAAACAGATCGCGATGCCCGTGTCACATGCTGCCCCGGAGGTTCTGTCTGCGCCCGTTCCCATCGGTGGAACGGGTGTTTTTGTATTACGGCGGCAGTTCAACTTCATACGGATGCTTTTCACGGCAATTAAGTTTGCACATGGAAGGGATAATGTCCCACGAGCAGGTCACTGTCGGGGCCGGACGCCGGCCCCAAGTCAGACACATGGTGAAAAGCGGCACTCTGCTCCAGCGCAGCGGAAGTGAGCCTCAGGGTCTTCTGTGCGCGTTCGGCCGTTTTCGGCGGCCGATCGCGTCCGGCGTCCCCGGTGTCCTTCGCACGTCTGAAACGGAGGATCCCGGGGGCCTTTTCTGTTTCCGGAGGGAAACAGGTTTTACATACAGGCAAACCACAAGAAAAGAAAGGAAAGAAAACATGAAAAAAACCATTGCCATCCTCCTGTGCGTGCTTATGCTGGCCGGCGTGCTGGCCGGCTGCGGCGGCTCCGGAGGAAATACCAAGGGCGGCGATACGGCCGGCAAAACGCTGAACTTCGGCTGCCAGATGTACTCCGACGGCCTGATCAACCCCGCCTCCCAGACCAACTGCGCCTGGAACTGCATGCGCTTCGGCGTCGGCGAGGCCCTGTTCAAATTCAACGACAACATGGAAGTGGAGCCCTGGCTGGCCGCCTCCTCCGCCACGGACGACTACGTCACCTGGGTCATCACCCTGCGGGAGGGCGTCAAGTTCTCCAACGGCACGGCCATGACGGCCACCAAGGTCAAGGAGTCGCTGGACTGGGTCCGCACCGAGGGCCCCAACGGTTCCTCCAACCCGCAGAAGTTCCTGCCCTTTGAGGCCGAGGTCACGGCGGACGACGCCGCC
>JAFWRM010000037.1 GCA_017519975.1 Oscillospiraceae bacterium
CGCGGATTCCACCGTCTGGACCATCAAACTGCGCGAGGGCGTCAAGTTCTCCAACGGCACTGATATGACCGCCTCCAAGGTCAAGGAGTCCCTGGATTCCGTGCGCGAGCAGGGCCCCAACGGCTCCTCCCACCCGGAGAAGTACCTGGCCTTCGAGGCCGAGGTGGTGGCGGACGACGCCGCCAACACCGTCACCATCGTTCTGCCGCAGGCCAACATGAACCTTCCCGGCAACCTGGCCTATCCGGTCATGGAGATCATCAACGTTTCCGAGACCGAGGACTTCGACACCGGCGTCATCGGCACCGGCCCCTACATGGTCAGCAAGTTCACCGAGCAGGTCGGCTTTACGATGACCAAGAACCCCAACTACTGGGACGGCACCGTGCCCTACGACACCGTAGAGATCAAGTTCATGGGTGACGCCTCCGCCAAGGCCAATGCGCTGAAGGCCGGTGACGTAGACCTTGTGGAAAACATCACCAACGTGGCCGATCTGCAGTCCCTGCAGGCGGACGAGCGCTTCACCGTGGACGTCGCCTCCGGCGTGCGCTGCGGCTTCAGCTGGATGAACCAGGCCGAGGGCCGTCTGCTGGCCAACGACACGCTGCGCCAGGCGATCCTGATGGCCATCGACTACAACGCCATCTGCAATTCCAACACCATCGGCGGGCTGTATACGCCGGGCTTCTCCGTGCTGCCCAGCACCCTGTCCTACGGCTACGACAAGCTGACCAACCCCTATGAGTACAATCTGGACGCCGCCAAAAAGCTGCTGGACGACGCCGGCATCGTCGACACCAACGGCGACGGCATCCGCGAGCTGGACGGGAAGGAAATCGATCTGACCTACGTTTCCTATGAAAACCGCATGCTCAACGATTTCTCCGACGCCCACACCCAGTATCTGACCGAGCTGGGCATCAAGATCACCGCCAAGTACGGCTCCTCCGACGACCAGTGGAACAGCCTTGTCGCCGGCGAGTACGACTTCAACAACAACAACTGGACCACCGTGGGAAACGGTGACCCGACCGAATACATGGCCAACTGGTACTCCAAGGGCGGCGCCGACTACTGCAGCTACGTCAGCGAAGAGTACGACGCGCTGTATGAGGAGCTCCTCACCGAGTTTGACAACGCCAAGCGTGCCGACCTCATCTGCCGGATGCAGCAGATCCTGATTGACGACGCGGCCGCCCTGGTCGACGGATACTACAACAGCTCCATGGCCTGGTCCAAGGCCGTCGGCTACGCGCACATCCACACGGCGGACTATTACTGGATCACCACCGAGATCACGCCAGCCGCGTGACAAGCGCACACCGGTCCCATCTGCCTGCCTCTCTCCCGGGCGCATCGCGCCCGGGGAGAGGCATCTCCCGCTTTTTCAGCGGAACTTCTGATCCACATTCCATCCGGAAGGAGTGATTCGCTTGAGCGGTAAAAAGCTGCTCTCCCGTCTGGCTCAGATGCTGATCGTGCTGATCGGCATCAGTTTTCTCACCTTTCTGCTGACCTATATCTCTCCCGGCGATCCGGTCCGCCACATGTATCTGGCGCAGGGCCTGATGCCGGATGAGGAGCAGGTCGCCCAGCAGCGGGAGGAGATGGGCCTGAACGACCCTCTGACCGTCCAGTACTGGCGCTGGCTGACCAACTGCCTGAAGGGGGATTTCGGCAAGTCCTACAGCATGAACAAGCCCGTCGTCACCCTGCTGCTGGCGCGCCTGTGGCCCACGCTGAAGCTGGCGCTGATGTCCATGATCTTCATGCTGATCGTCTCCGTCCCGCTGGGCGTGCTGTCCGCCGTCTATCGGAACCGGCCCATCGATTACGTCGTGCGCGCCATCACCTTCTTCGGCGTTTCCATCCCGAATTTCTGGGTCGGCCTGCTGCTGATGCTGCTGTTCTGCGTCCGGCTGGGGCTGCTGCCCGTCATATCCTCGGGAGGGACTTTCAAGGATCTGCTGCTGCCGGCCATCACGCTGGCTGTGGCCATGTCCGCCAAATACACGCGGCAGGTCCGCACCGCCGTGCTGGAGGAGCTGAGTTCGGACTACGTGATCGGCGCGCGTGCCCGCGGCGTCCGGGAAAGCCGGATCCTCTGGGGCAACGTGTTTCCCAATTCGCTGCTTCCGCTGATCACCATGCTGGGCCTTTCCATCGGATCCCTGCTGGGCGGGACCAGCGTGGTCGAGGTCATCTTCTCCTATCCTGGCCTCGGCAATCTGGCCGTTTCCGCCATCACCTCCAGCGACTATTATCTCATTCAGGGATACGTGCTGTGGGTGGCAATCATCTACATGGTCATCAACCTGATCGTGGACATCTCGTATAATTACGTGGATCCGCGGATGCGGCTGAAGAGGTGAAGCACATGGATAAGAAAAAAAGCTTTTTCCGCAGGAACATCGGCTTCACCGTTTTTGCGATACTGGCCGTCATCGTCATTCTGGTGGCAATCTTCGCCCCCGTCATCTGCGGGGACCGCAGCCCCACCAGCGGAGACATCACGCAGGCGCTGATGAAGCCCGACGCCGAGCATCCCTTCGGCACGGACAAGATGGGACGGGATATCTTCACCCGTGTTCTTTACGGCGCGAGAACGAGCCTGTCCTCCACCTTCATCCTGGTAGCGGTCATCTTCGTGATCGGTGCGATCCTCGGCGTGCTGGCCGGCTACTTCGGCGGCGCGGTGGACGCCGTCATCATGCGCGCGGCGGACATGATGATCGCCTTCCCGGGACTGGTCCTGGCCATTGCCGTGGCCGGCATCCTCGGCGCCAGCATGAAGAACGCCATCATCGCCATCGCGATCGTATCCTGGCCGAAATATGCCCGGCTGGCGCGGTCCCTGGTCATGAAGATCCGCCACGCCGACTTCGTCGCGGCGGCGACGGTAACGGGCTCCCGGACCATGTACATGCTGCGCCGCTACATGTTCCCCAACACGATCACTACGCTGGTCATCACGGCGGCGACGGACATCGGCTCCATGATGATGGAGCTGGCCGCGCTGTCCTTTCTCGGCTTCGGCGCCACGCCGCCCACCCCGGAATGGGGCCAGATGCTGTCGGAGGGCCGCAATTTCATGCAGTCGGCCCCGTGGCTGATGATCTTCCCCGGCCTGGCGATCTTCGTCACGGTCGTCATTTTCAACATGCTCGGCGATGGCCTGCGGGACATCCTGGATCCGAAGACAGAGTAAGGGGGTGCGGACATGGCATTACTGGAACTGCGGCACGTGGACATCTCCTACGGGAACCGCGTGACCGTGAAGGACTGCGATCTGACCCTGGAGGAGGGAGAGATCTGCTCCATCGTCGGGGAATCCGGCTCCGGCAAGACCACCGTCATCCGCGCCGTGCTCGGCCTGATTGCCGGCGGCGGACGCGTAACGGCCGGTGAGATCCTGTACGAGGGCCGAAGCCTGCTGGACCTGTCCCCCCGGGAGTGGCGCGCCCTGCGCGGACACGACATCTCCATGATCTTTCAGGATTCCGGCGCGATGATGAACCAGACGCGCCGCATCGGCAGCTGCTTCGTGGAATACATCCGCACCCACGAAAACGTCTCGAAGAAGGAAGCGTGGGAAAAGGGCGAAGACATGCTCGCGCGGATGCGTCTGCCGGACCCGGACCGCATCATGCGCTCCTATCCCTTCCAGCTCTCCGGCGGGCAGCGGCAGCGCGTCGGCATCGCGATGGGGATGACCTATCAGCCGAAGCTGCTGCTGGCGGACGAGCCCACCAGCGCGCTGGACGTTACGACGCAGGCGCAGATCGTGCGCCAGATGATGGAGCTGCGGGACGAGTACGGCACCGCGATCATCATCGTAACTCACGATATCGGCGTGGCTTCCTACATGGCGGACCGGGTCGTCGTGATGAAGGACGGCGTGATCGAGGATCAGGGCACGCGGGAGCACGTGCTTTATGAAACGGACAACCCCTACACAAGAAAACTGATGGAGGCCGTTCCGTCCGTGGGAGGGAAGCGCTATGTTTGATGAAAAAGACCTGATCCTTGAGGCAAGGCACGTGACCCGACGCTTTCCCGCCGCAGGCGGGCGCTCCCTCATTGCCTGCAATGACGTGAACCTGAAAATGTACCGGGGAAAAACGCTGGGCCTCGTCGGAGAGAGCGGGTGCGGAAAGAGCACGTTCATGCGCTTCCTCGTGTGGCTGGATACCCCGTCCGAAGGAGAGATCATCTATCGGGGCATGGACATCACCAAGCTGAAGGGAAGGAAGCTGTGGGAGATGCGGCAGCACATCCAGATGGTGTTCCAGGATCCCTCCACCTCCTTCAATCCCAAAATGCGCATCCGCGACATCGTCTGTGAGCCGCTGCTGAATTACGGCCGCATCCATGCGTCGGAAAAGGACGCGAAAGCCCGCGAACTGCTGGAGATGGTGGAACTGCCCGGCGATTTTGCCGACCGGTATCCTCACAACATGTCGGGCGGACAGCGGCAGAGGGTCGCCATCGCCCGCGCTCTGGCGCTGGAACCTGAGATCATCATCATGGACGAAGCGACGAGCGCCCTGGACGTTTCGGTACAGGAGACCATCATAGAACTCATCACGAGGTTGCAGCGGGAGAAAAACATCACCATTGGCTTCATCTGCCACAACCTCGGTCTGATCCAGTCCTTCGCGCATCAGATCGCCGTCATGTATCTGGGGAACATCGTGGAGGTCATGCCCGGGGAGGGCATGGCGGACGTCTGCTGCCATCCCTACTCCAGGGCGCTGCTGGACGCGGTGTTCGATACGAAGATGGATTTTTCCAAAAAGATCGAGCCCATCCAGGGCGAACCGCCCAGCCCGCTGAACATTCCGGCCGGCTGCCCGTTTGCCGACCGCTGCCCGCACTGCCAGGACAGATGTCTGCGCGAACGGCCGGTGCTGAAGCCGGTGGGGCCGGATCATGAGGTGGCCTGCCACCGATTCGCGAAAGGAGCGAACGGATGAAGAGAATGACAGCGCCAATCCCGGCGTTGCTTCCGCAATCATTTGAATCTACGACGGGGACACGGTCCTCCTCAGCCTCATCGCTCGGACGGAGGCCTGCTCCTATTGCGCGGTGGAGGCTCGCGTACCGGCGGATGACCGTACATTTTCTTTGAAAACAGCAGAACAGACCGAACGGGGGGCACTCCGCCCTCCGTTCTCCGTACATACCGGAAGGAGAGAGATTTCATGACAGACAGAGGACTTCTAGCCGTGAGCTTCGGGACGTCCGTCCCACAGGCGGAAGCGGCCATCCGCAGCGTGGAGGACGCACTGCGGAACGCTTTTCCCGACCGCGCCTTTGGCCGGGCGTTCACCAGCCGCATCATCTGCCGGAAACTGGAGAGAGAGGGACGCCCGGCGGACAGCCCGGAGACGGCGATGGAACGGCTGCTGGCGCAGGGCGTACGGGATCTGCTGATCCAGCCTACCCATCTGACGCCCGGCGAAGAGTTTGACAAACTGTGCCGCATCGCCGACGGGTTCCGTGACCGGTTCGACACGGTGCGGGTCTCCCGCCCGCTCATCTCCGGCGAAGGGGATCTGCTCGCCGTGGCGGACGCCGTTCTCCGGCATTACCCTCAGAGAGAGAACGAGGCACTGGTCCTGATGGGCCACGGCTCGGAACACTTTGCCAATATGATCTATCCTGCCATGCAGACGGCGTTCCGCCTTCGCGGCGCGAAGAACGTGTTCGTCGGTACAGTGGAAGGCTGGCCGCACTTTGAGGACTGCCTGGTGCAGCTGAAAGCTTTCCGCCCGTCGCGCGTGGAGCTTGCACCGCTGATGCTGGTGGCCGGAGATCACGCGCTGAACGATATGGCCGGACCGGAGGAGGACAGCTGGCGCGGCCGTCTGACGGCGGACGGATTCACCGTGGCGTGCCATACGGAAGGCATCGGCATGTGGGACGAGATCTGCGGTATATATGTGGATCACGCGCGCGCTGCGCTTGACGGATAAGAGAAAGGACCTTCTCCGGATTTTACACTTTAGCAACAGTCTTGCCGGAAACATGTGTTATAACCACAGCAGGGCGTTTCCTTGAAAACCAACCATGGACCGGGAGATGATGTGATGAAGAAATGGATCGCCGCCGTTCTTGCCGCCGTGCTGGCATTTGCCCTCGCCGCCTGCGGGCAGAAGAACGCTGAGAAAGTGGAAACTGGGACAACGGAGGGGGAGAAGACTGTGGGAGCCTGGGAAATAACGGAGTCGCCGACAGTCACGGAAGAACTGAGGGATCTTGTCGAGAAGGCACAGGAGGGGCTGACCGGAGCACGCTATGTTCCCGTTGCCTGTCTTGCCTCCCAGGTCGTGGCGGGAAAGAACTGCGCCGTTCTGTGCCGGATGACGCACGTCACGGCGGATCCGACGGAGACGTACGCCCTTGTTATTCTTTATCAGGATCCGGACGGGAACGTAACGTTCTCCGACGTACGGGATTTCGGAGCGGAGACCTGCCTTTACGAAGGGAATCTGACCGGAGGATGGACGCAGCCGGACACTCCTGAGATCACGGAGCAGGCCGGAGCGGCCTTCGAAAAGGCCATGGAGGGATTTACAGGGGTGAACTATGTGCCCGTGGCACTGCTGAGCACCCAGCTGGTGGCCGGGACGAACTACCGGTTTGCCTGCCAGGCCAGAACGGTGGAGCCCGACGCAGAAGCTTCCTGGGCGCTGGTCACCGTCTATCAGGACCTGCAGGGAGGAGCGGAGATCACCGAAATCGTCCGGCTGCCGGAGGGAGAGAACGCGGAGGATTGAAAGAACGGACGGCACAGCGCCGTTCCGCTTGGAACATGAGACAGAAAAGGGACTGCGGACGCGCAGCCTGAAAAACAGGGAACCGAGATGATGGAAAAGGTCAGCTCGGTTCCCTGTTTTGTTCTTGCGGCTCTGAAAAGAGCAGAAGCATGCGGGGAAGGATCGTTTTACCTGCCGATATCCAATATTGCGCTGAGGCATCAGATCGCTGCGGAGCAGCGAGGGCGGCAGAGCAAGTGACAGCACGAGAAAAACACATAAGGGCATGTAGTGGAAGGTACTTCTCTTTTGACGGGCGGGAGCCTGGACGTCAGGCTTTGCAAACGGTTGCGGATATCCTTAACATTTGATATAATGCGGGCCAGTAGGCGGCGGGAGCCGCAACGGGAGGAATGCGGGATGAAAAAATTCTGGGCAGCCATCGGGGCCTTTCTGAAACGGAAGAACATCGTGTTCTCCCTGCATCGTTACGGGGTGGATGCGCTTGGCGCCATGGCGCAGGGCCTTTTCTGCTCACTTCTGATCGGAACTATATTCAATACGCTGGGGACGCTGGGCGTGGGCCTGTTCTCCAGAACCTTCGGTTCCGCGGCGCTCACTTTGGGAGGCTTTGCCTCCGCCATGAGCGGACCGGCTATGGCCGCAGCCATCGGCTACGCACTGGGTGCGCCGAATCTGGTGCTGTTTTCCCTGATCCCTGTGGGATACGCCACCAACATGCTGGGCGGAGCCGGCGGGCCGCTGGCCGTGCTGGTGGTAGCCATCGTGGCTGCCGAGTTCGGAAAAGCCGTATCCAAGGAGACGAAGATTGACATTCTGGTGACTCCGGTGGTCACCATCCTGATTGGCGTGGGACTTGCGGCCCTGATTGCTGCTCCCATTGGAAAAGCGGCAAGCTATGTTGGAAATCTGATCATGTGGGCAACGGAGCTGCAGCCTCTTCTGATGGGCATCCTGGTATCCGTCGTAGTGGGTATCGCGCTTACGCTTCCCATCTCTTCCGCTGCCATCTGCGCGGCACTGGGACTGACGGGACTGGCGGGCGGCGCCGCCGTTGCGGGGTGCTGCGCTCAGATGGTAGGCTTTGCCATCATGAGCTTCCGTGAGAACCGCTGGGGCGGCCTCATCAGTCAGGGCATCGGCACGTCCATGCTGCAGATGGGCAACATTGTGAAAAACCCGCGTATCTGGATCCCGCCCATTCTCACCTCCGCCATTACCGGCCCTCTGGCTACCTGCGTGTTCAAAATGCAGATGAACGGCGCTGCGGTTTCCTCTGGCATGGGAACCTGCGGCCTGGTCGGGCAGATCGGCGTCTATACCGGCTGGCTGAACGATGTTGCCGCCGGAACCAAGGCGGCCATTACCGCCACGGACTGGATCGGAATGATTCTCATCTGCTTCCTTCTGCCCGGCGTTCTGACCTGGATCTTCGGGCTGATCGCCCGGCGGATCGGATGGATACGGGAAAACGACCTGAAACTGTAAAAGGTGCATAACGGTAGGGGCGGTCCAGACGGACCGCCCCGATTCTATTCTTTCATTCAGCTGTAATGATCCCACCGCCGATAACGCAGCCGTCACCGTCATAGAAGACGGCGGACTGGCCGGGGGCGGGCGCCCGTACGGGATCTTCAAAACATACCCGTATCCGGCCCCCGTCAATGGCTTTCAGGACGGCCGGGCACGGTTCGTGCCGGTAACGGATCCTGGCAGAACAGAGAAGGCTTTTTCCGGGTTCCGGTCCGGGAACGCTCATCCAGCAAACGTCCTCACAGATGATGCTGTCGGCGTACAGGGACTGCTCGTCCCCGATCACCACCTCGTTCGTCTCCGGACGGAGCTCCTTCACGTACACGTGGTGCCCCGTCGCAAGCCCCAGGCCCCGGCGCTGGCCGACGGTATAGTGAATAATGCCCCGGTGCGTGCCGAGACGGTTGCCGGCTTCGTCCACAAAGGGACCTTCGCCCGGCAGCGTGCTTTCGGCACCAGCAGCGATGAAATCCGTGTAACTGCCGTCAGGGACGAAGCAGATCTCCTGGGAATCCTTTTTGCCTGCCACGGGAATGCCTGCCTGAGCGGCGATCTGCCGGACCTCCGGCTTGCTGAGTTCACCCAGCGGCATCAGCGTCATGGCCAGCTGCTGCTGTGTGAGACGGTACAGCATATAGGTCTGATCCTTTTCTGCGTGCAGGGCCTTTCTCACCGTGTATCTGCCGCTGGGGAGCCGTACCACCGAGGCATAGTGTCCCGTCGCGACAAAGTCCGCCTGCAGCACCCGTGCCATGTACTGCATCCGTTCCCATTTCACGGCACGGTTGCATACGACGCAGGGGTTCGGGGTACGCCCGCGGAGATACTCACGGACGAAGGGGCGGATCACGTGCTCTCTGAAATCTGAGGTGCAGTTCAGCGTGTAAAAGGGTATGCCCAATGCCTGGGCAACGCTTCTGGCATCGTCGATCTCACAGCACCGGCTGTCCTCTCCGCTTCCGGACTCCCAGGTGCGCAGCGTGACACCGATCACTTCGTGACCGGCCTGTTTCAGAAGATATGCGGCCGCGGCACTGTCCACGCCGCCGGAAAGCCCGACTACGACTCTTGCCATGTACGTCTCACCCCTCTTGGCTGCTCGCGTTGCGCGCCCGCTCTGGACGCACATGTGTATCATATCACATCTTTTCCTCCGTTCAAACAAAATTCACGAACCCGCCCTTGACATTGGAGGGAGGCGGTGTTACCATTTATTAGCACTCAGAAACGAAGAGTGCTAAAACTATGAAGACAGCCCTTCGGGGCAGGAGGCATATCATGGCAAAAAAACAGTTCAAGGCGGAAAGCAAACGTCTGCTCGACCTGATGATCAATTCCATTTATACCAACCGTGAGATTTTTCTGAGGGAGGTCATCTCCAACGCGTCCGACGCCATAGACAAGCTGTGCTACGCGTCTCTGACGGACGACAAAATCGGGCTGAATCGGGACGATTTCCGCATCGACGTGACCGTGGACAAGGAGAAGAGGCAGATCACCGTGTCGGATAACGGCATCGGAATGACGGCGCAGGAGATGGAACAGAACCTGGGCGTGATCGCAAAGAGCGGGACCTTCCAGTTCAGAAATGAGAACGGGGACGCCGCGGAGAAGGAACTGGACGTCATCGGGCAGTTCGGCGTGGGGTTTTATTCCGCTTTCATGGTGTCCTCCAAAGTGACCGTCATCTCCCGGGCATACGGCTCCGAGGAGGCCAGCGTATGGGAGTCCTCCGGAGCGGACGGGTATACCGTAAAGCCCGGAACGAGGGACACCTGGGGCACCGACGTGATCATGACCCTGAAGGAGGATACGGACGAGGTCAGTTATTCCGAATACCTGGACAACAATACGCTGAGCAGCATCATCAAAAAATATTCCGATTACATTCGCTGGCCCATCTACATGGACGTGACCCGCAGCCGCTACGTGGAGACCGATGAGGTCAAGGAGGATGGGACAAAGAAAAAAGAGTGGCAGGACTATACGGAGAACGAGGTAGTCAACAGCCGGGTGCCCATCTGGCAGAGGCCGAAGAACGAGGTCAGCGACGACGACTGCAAGGCCTTCTATAAGGAGCATTTCTACGATTTTGAGGATCCTGCCGCCGTGATCCGGGTCAGTGCCGAGGGTACGGTGAGCTATAAGGCCATGCTGTTCGTGCCTACCGCGGCCCCGGCCAACTACTACAGCAAGGATTATCAGGCCGGACTTCAGCTGTATTCCGCCGGCGTGATGATCATGGAGCACTGCGACGCGCTGCTTCCGGATTATTTCCGCTTTGTGCGCGGCGTGGTGGAGTCGCCCGACCTGAGTCTGAACATCTCCCGTGAGATGCTGCAGCATGACCGTCAGCTGAAGGTGATCGCCAACAGCATCGAGAAAAAGATCCGCAACGAGCTGCTGAAGCTCATCGAGAATGATCGGGAGACCTACAATAAGTTCTACAAGGCCTTCGGCCTGCAGTTCAAGTACGCGATGCTCAACGCTTACGGTTCCAACCGGGAGCAGCTGCAGGATCTGCTGATGTTCCGCAGCGCAGAGAAGGACAGCTTCATCACTCTGAAAGATTACACGGACGCCATGCCGGAGGAGCAGAAAATGATCTACTACGCCGCCGGCGAGACGGTCGCCTCCCTGGCGGAACTGCCGCAGACCGAGCGCATTCGCAGCAAAGGGTACGACATCCTGTTTTTGACGGACGACGTGGACGAGTTCCTGATGAACATGCTGGGGACCTACGCCGAGAAGAAGTTCTGCTCCGTGAATTCTGACGACCTCGGCCTGGAGACGGAGGAAGAGAAGAAGCACGCGGAAGAGACCGAAGCGGAGAATAAGGAACTGCTGATCTTCGTCAAGGAAGCGTTGGAAGGCAAGCTTGCTGACTGCGTCATTTCACGCAAGCTGGTCAGCGGCGCGGTGTGCCTGACCACGAAGGGCGGAGTCTCCCTGGAGATGGAGCGGTACTTTGCCAGCCTTCCGGAGGCGGTATCCGGCGGGCAGACCATCAAGGCAGAGCGTGTGCTGGAACTGAATCCGGACCATGAGGTGTTTGCCGCTCTGAAGAAGGCCTTTGATGAGGACCGTGAAAAAGCTGCCGATTACGCGCGGCTGCTGTACGGCCAGGCGGAACTGGCGGCCGGAGTGCCGCTGGAGGACACGGCGGAATTCAACCGCCTTATGTGCAGACTCATGAAATAAAGCGGACGCCGGAAACGGTAAAAGTGTGTTCCAAGGGGAAGAAGGGGGCTGCCCCATGCGCTTATCGCTGGAGCGCGATCTTCCCAATGTGTCCCAATGTGTAAGGAAATCTGAGAAAAACCCGATGACACGTGCATCGGGTTTTTCATATGCGCTTTCTGTGATGAAAAAGAATGCCGGGCAAGTTGCACAGAACTGGCTTCCTGTTTTTGTGCAGGGTGCCGAAATCAAGTTTTATGTTGAAAATATACAAAAATACGCTTGACACAACGGCCCGTTTCGTGTATTTTATAATTGCAATCAGCCTTAAGGGCTGTTGAGATAAAAGGAACTGTTTCAGTTGCCTGATAAGGAGTGAGTCCCGTGAAGTAAGCGGAACCGGCGTCAGAAATGGCGGCCCGGAGAAGTTTATGGGAGAGGTGAGCAGGTTTTTTTATCCGGCAGTTTACAGGCAGCATCGGAGGTTGAACAGCCCGGCATTGAATGAAACAGATCCCCCGAAGAGGGTAGGGATAAGCGCCGGTGAGTCTGTTGGTCGAAAGATGCGGAATCTGCAGAAAGGCAGGTTAACCAATGATTGATCCCATCGTGGAGAAATGACCCCTTGTTTCTGAGTGGAACAAGGGGTCATTTCATTTCTGCATTTCAGAGGCCGACGGACGGAAAAGATGGCGCAGATACTTCTGCATTTCTTTCTCAGCGCCTGAGGTGTGGTCATTTGAGAAAAACGTTTACAAGACCAAGGACCAGACCGATCAGCGCTCCGAGGTTTACGATGGCGTTCAGTTCCCGGTGCATGACCTTCTGCACCAGCCGCTCCAGCTCCTCCAGAGGCATGGCGTTGATCTTATCCTCCACCAGCTTTGCCACGTGGAGGCGCGTCAGCAGATCACCCACATAGTCCGTGACGAAGCCGCGATAGGTGCGTACGACGGCGGCGCGAAGCTTTGCTTCATCCACCCCGAACCGGCCCAGAAGTTCAAGGCCAGTCCCACTGTCTGCGGCGGTGAGTTCCCGCTCAAGGAAGGGGGCGATGAGGTCCGCGCCGCGCTCCGCGACAAAACGGTCCAGCCGCTCCTTCGCCGGGGTCGTAACGGCGGCAACGGTTTTGGGGCTGATGAGCAGTTTCCAGGCCGTGCCCTGTGCCTTTTCCAGCAGAGATGCGGAGATCTCGTTCATTACGGTCTCCGTTGCCTGGGATGCCTGTATAGCGTCCACGATCCTTCGCCCGGCCTCACGGCAGACAGAGCCTTTTTTCTCCTCGTACGAGGCCCCGTCGAGTCTGGCGGCAGTGCAGATGCTTTCACGCACTACGCCGGATAGCTTTTCCATTACGGTGTCGGCGATTTTCTGCTCCGTTTCCTCCGACAGAAGTCGGGTCTCCATATCTTCCCGCGTCAGCAGATTGTTTTCCACCACCGCCCCGATGGCTGCTGCCAGCCGGGTGCGGCCGCGGGGGATCGCACCGGGGGTGAGCGGAAGACGAAGACCGAACAACCGGATCTCCTTCCGCGGATAGAACAGCATTTTTACCGCAATGAAATTGGTCAGATACCCGATGACGGCGCCGATGATCGGTCCGGCAAGAGTACGCAGAAGCTCCATGGCTTCACCTCCCGGTACAGGGTAGCACAACCGGGCCGGAGAATCAAGAAACGGACGGCAAGAGCCCTCCCGTGCCGGGAGGGCTCTTGCCGTCCGTTCCGGGGATGAGATCCTGAAGGCTGTGGGGTTGAAAGACCGGGGTCAGATGTCGAGGCGGCGAAGGACAAACCAGGTGCCCGTCGCCGCGCCGGCCAGAATGGAAATCAGATACAGAGGCACCGGATATCGTACGAAAAACAGAAACACCGAAACGCAAATATCCGCATACCAGACCGGGCACGTGAGAATAACGGCCATCGCCAGCAGAAGATCGGAAACGTTCATGAGAAGGAGTAAGAGAAACACGACGGTGAGGATCACGGCCGCCGCGCGCAGCGGAGACCGTCCGATATTCAGCTTTACGACACCTGCATGCAGAAACAGGGAGGAGAGACAGCCGGCGATGCCGGCTGCTGTCAGCGGGAGCAGGACCGCCGTTTTCAGCCAGTAGATCCAGGGGAATTCCGCGCCCTTCCGGGCGGCGTGTCTGTCGTCCAGAAAGATCACGAACAGAAAAAGGAGAACAATGAGCGCCAGAAGAACGCTTCCGGCGAGGCGGAACGCCTTCCTCCGGTTCCCGACGGGGACCGGCCCGCGGATCAGCGTCTCGAGGTCAACGTGAAACACGGTCGCGAGTTCCGTCAGCTGGTCGATATCGGGATGGGTCCGACCGCGTCCGTAGTTGGAGACGGCCTGGCGGGTGACGTGCAGTCGAGAGGCCAGCTCCTCCTGCGTCATTCCCGCCTGGACGCGCAGCGCCCGGACGTTGCTTCCAATTGAATCTGCCATGAACATGCCCTCCTTTGAACCCGGCTGAAGTCATTGAACGATGATCTGCGTTCGCATAATAAGTCGGAAAGAAGGCAGACGTCAAGCAATGATCCGTTGCGATCCCGCTGGAGCGAGCCGCGCGCCTTTCGGACACAGCGAAGGGGAGCGCCGAGGCGCTCCCCTGAAGGCAGTGATCACAGAATGCTTGCCAGAAACTGCCTGGCCTTGTCCGTTTTCGGAGCGCTGAACAGCTCCTCCGGCGTCCCGGTCTCCAGCACCTGACCGTCGGCCATGAAGATGACCTTGTCGGCCACCTCTCGGGCGAAACCCATCTCGTGGGTCACTACCAGCATGGTCATGCCCTCCCTCGCCAGATCCTTCATGACGTTCAGGACCTCACCGACCAGCTCCGGATCCAGGGCGGACGTGGGCTCGTCAAACAGCATGATCTTCGGCTCCATGGCCAGTGCCCGGGCAATAGCCACCCGCTGCTGCTGACCGCCGGAAAGCTTGCTGGGGTATACGTCCAGCTTATCGGAAAGACCGACGCGGGCGATGAGCTTTTTCGCGATGGACTCCGCCTCCTCACGGCTCTTTTTCCTCACCTGCATGGGCGCAAGGGCCACGTTGCCCAGAACGGTCTTGTTCGGGAACAGATTGAAGCGCTGGAACACCATGCCCATCTCCAGAAGAAGGGCCTTGAACGCGGCGTTATCCATTTTATCCAGCGTCTTGTTGTCTTCCCGATGGATGAACAGCCGGTCTTCAATGAAGATCTTGCCGCTGGTGATCTCTTCCAGCGTATTGAGGCTGCGCAGAAATGTGGATTTGCCGGCGCCGGAGGGGCCGATGATTACGACTACTTCGCCACTGTCCACTTCGATGCTTACGTTCTTCAGCACATCAAGCTCGCCGAAGCTCTTGCACAGGTTTTCGGTACGGATCATAGACATATTCCGTCACCTCACTCTTTCTTTGCCACGTGGGCTTCCACGCGGTTGAATACGAAGGTAAAGAACGCCGTGATGACCAGATAGATGATCATGGAGGGGATATACACCAGCGGTGTCGCCGCAGAGGAATTGATGGAACGGGTCACCTTTGTCAGATCGCCCAGCGAGATGATGGAAACAAGAGAAACGTCCTTCAGCATCATAATGAACTCGTTGCCGACCGGGGGTACGAGGCGTCGGATCGACTGGGGGATGATCAGCAGGCGCATGGTCTGGCCGTAGGTCAGCCCGAGGGCCTTCGCGGCTTCAAACTGCCCGTGGTCGATGGACTGAATCGCGGCACGGATGAATTCGGCGCAGTACGCAGCGCTGTTGAGGCCATAGGCGATGAAAGCCGCCAGAAAACGGCTGTTGATCGTCAGTGCGGGCAGGAACATCGGCACCGCATAATACAGGAAATACAGCTGCATCAGCAGAGGCGTGCCCCGGAAGAAAAAGATATAGGCGGAGCACAGCTTGCTGATCACTACGTTGCGGCTGATCTTTCCGAGAGCAAGAAAGATACCCAGAATGACGCCGGCGCAGGTTGCGGTGATCGTCATCAGGATGGTGATCCTGGCACCGTCAAGCAGCTGAGGCAGCCAGCCGATCATTTTTTGCAGGACGTCCATGGTTCATGGCTCCTCTCGTCAGTAGATTGTCAGTAAATTGTATGAAACGGACACAGGGCGCCAGGGCGCCCTGTGTCCCTTATCCTTTGGCTTTCAGACAGTCTGTCAGCGGATGCCCTCCACACCGGAAGCGTCACCGAAGTACTTGGTGGCGATCTTCGCGGCCGTTCCATCGGCAAACATCTCGTCAAGGACTTTCTCCACCGCGTCGCAGAGCGCCGTGTTGCCCTTCTTGAATGTGACGCCGATGGGCTCCGCGTCGGAGTTGACCCACGCTACCTTGTAATTGGACAGATCGTCGCCGAGATAGTAGGCGGCAACGACACTGTCGGTCAGGACGGCGTCCACCCGGCCCAGCTTCAGTTCGTCAAAGCAGTTGATGACCTTATCGTAGTCCATGATCTCACAGCCCGTATCATTGTTCCGCAGATAATCGTGGGACGTGGTCTCGCCCTGTACGGCGATCTTTTTGCCGGCAACGGCATCGATGCCCGTAATGTCGGAATCCACCGGAACCAGCAGTTCAATGGCGTTCTGTGCGTAAGGCTTGCTCATAAGATACTGTTCCTGACGGGAAGGGATGATGGAGCAGGAAGACATGACCATGTCGTACTTATTGGAATCCAGACCGGCAAAAATGCCATCCCAGGCAGTGTCGATGATCTCAAGCTCAAGACCCATCCGCTTGGCAATCTCCGTCATCATTTCGATGTCAAAGCCGATGGGAGTGGAGCCGTCTTCATTGTAATACTCCATGGGGGGATAACCGATCTCAGCGCTCACGGCCAGCTTGCCGGAGGTCAGCGTGAGGGAAGTTTCGTCCTTCTTTGCGGAATTTCCGCAGGCAGTAAGAGCCATTATGAGGATGAGCGCGAGAAGAATGGAAACGAACTTTTTCATTGTAATTCTCCTTTTTTGGTTATTGATGCAATCAATATGCATATTTATACGCTTTCCTCCGGAAAAAGTCAATGCCCATCTGGTGGGAAAAATGGAAAAACAAACAGAAATATGAGAGCTGACAGAAAAGGAGCGCGCGAGGCGTGCAGGCGACGGCGGCACAATGCGGCACGAGGATCTTTTGCCGCAGGCCGGCATCGTTCCGGTTGCAACGGTATTTGTCCGGTGCTATAATACACAGAAGAACAGAACCGGATCAGGCGCCAGTGTCTGGACGGTCGTCGGACAGAGTCCGAACAGAAAAACAAAAGACAGGATTTGGAGGGAAGGATCATGGCAAAATTCATTACTGCGGCTGAAGCCGCGCGGGTGATCCCGGATCACGCCACCGTCGGCGTAGGCGGACAGGGACTGGCCGGCTGGCCGGAGGAGATCGCCATCGCGATCCGTGACTGCTTCAAGGAAACGGGGCATCCCTGTGACCTGAACATCAAGCAGGGCTGTGCGATGGGCGACTGGAAGGAACAGGGCATCACTCATCTTGGCGAGGCGGGGGAAGGCCTGGTCACCAAGTGGTCCGGCGCCCATATCGGCAGCGCGTTCGCACTGCTGGCGCTTGCCAGAGAAAATAAGCTGGAGTGTCATTGCCTGCCCCAGGGCTGCATCATCCATCTGTGGCGTGAGATCGCCGCGGGCCGTCCCGGCCTGTATACCAAGGTCGGTCTGGGCACCTTCGTCGATCCCCGCAACGGCGGCGGCGCCATGAACGACGCCGCTCGCAACGGCGATAAGCTCGTGGAGCTGGTCACCATCAACGGTGAGGAATATCTGCACTACCTGCCCTTCAAACTGGACGTCGCGCTGCTGCGCGGCACCACGGCGGATGAAAACGGCAACATCACCTTCGAGGATGAGAGCATCGTCAACGAGGGCATGAGCATTGCGGCTGCCGCCAAGAACAGCGGGGGCATCGTCATCGTGCAGGTCAAGAACATCGCCAAGGCAGGCACCATGGCCCCGAAGGACGTGCGCATCCCCGGCGTGATGGTCGATTACGTGGTGCAGTGCACCGATCCCATGAAGTATCACTGGCAGACCGAGGGCGAGTATTTCGAGCCCGCGTTCTCCGGCCAGATCAAGAAGCCTCTGGACGCCATCGAAAACATGCCGTTTGATGAGAAGAAGGTCCTGTGCCGCCGGTGCGCCATGGAGATCGAGAAGGGCTTCGTGATCAACCTGGGCGTTGGGATCCCGGCGGACATGGCCAAGATCCTGAATGAAGAGGGATATCTGGATTACGTTACCACCAGTACCGAGGTCGGCAATTTCGGGGGAGTATCCTCCGCCCTGCCCAACTTCGGCGCTGCATACAATGCGGAAGCCAGTGTGGACCACTGCGCGATGTTCGACTTCATCGACGGCGGCGGGCTGGACATGACCTGCCTTGGCATCGGCGAAATTGATGAGGAGGGCAACAACAACGTCAGCTGCATGGGCACCCGCATCACCGGCCCCGGCGGATTCATCAACATCACGCGAGCCACGCCCAAGGTCATCTTCTGCGGAACCTTCATGGGCAAGGCAAAACTGAAGGTGGGCGATGGCAAGCTGCAGATCCTGGAAGAGGGCAGGATCCGCAAGTTCGTCAAGCACGTGAGCCAGATAACCTTTGCCGGGCAGTTTGCCCCGAAGGATCAGGAGGTCATGTATATCACCGAGCGTGCCGTGTTCCGTCTGATCGACGGCAAGGTCACGCTGGTGGAGATCGCGCCGGGCATGGATCTGGAGAAGGACATCCTGGCCAACATGGACTTCAAGCCTGAGATCTCGCCTGACCTGAAGCAGATGGATCCCGGCATCTTCTGCGAAAAGTGGGGTGGCCTCGGCGCCATTCTGGAAGCAAAGAACAGATAAAAAGCGCATAACATGGAAAAGGCGCGGACCGATCCGGTCCGCGCCTTTTTCCGTTTCCGAGGAGGGGAGATCTCAGTAGCCAAGCTCCTCGCCGATCAGAACGATTTCCATCTCACCTACGCCGCTCATTTTTCCCATGGTGACCACCATGCCGTTGCAGATCCGCTCCGGGCTGCGGCAGTCGTGGCACTTCATGGGTTCCGATTTCACGCAGGGGGTGTTCACATTGAACCGCCTTGCGTTGAGCGGAGACGCCACGTTTCTGGCGCGCCAGATGGCGGACTCCAGATCGGGCGTCATCTTGTTCAGACCGGAAATGAAGATCACCAGCTCGTGGCCATACAGGGTCTGCGCGACCCGGTTGCCGTTGCCGTCAATGTTCACGATCTGTCCGTCCTCAGACAGGCCGTTGGCGCCGGTGAGGTACACCTGGGTCTTCGTTGCGGTATCCCGGGCTTCCGGCCCCTGCTTCCAGTGCCAGTATACGGTGTTGTCCTTCTGCAGTCTCTCGTAAAGGCCCATGCCGTCAATGGTTTTGCTGCCGCCGATGCCCACGGTTTTCCCGTGAATGCGGCCGACAACGTAATCCGCAGCCTCCGCCGCGGTGTCAAAATAGCGGGCTTTCAGCCCGCGCCGGGTAAAATTCTGCAGGATCCTTTCGATTTCCATGGTCGTATTCCTCCCTGATATGATATCGGGTACGCGTACGAAGAGAAATGGCAGGGATGTTATTCCGCCTGAGGTATTCCCTGGAGTTCACGGCGAAGCATGTCCAGCGCGTGATTGGATGCGATGGAACGGCATCGGGCCCGAACGTTTCCGCAGTGGACCGCGCGGACGACCGTACCGCGCTCCGAAGAAAGAGCAACGTAGACCAACCCTACCGGGTTCCCGCACTCATCGCTGTCAGGTCCTGCCACGCCGGTGGTGGCAAGAGCGTAATCGGCGCCGTACAGGCGCCGGACGCCTTCCGCCATGGCTGCGGCAGTCTCCGCGCTGACGGCGCCTTTTTCCCGGAGAAGAGTCTCGTCCACGCCCAGTACACGATGCTTGGATGGCGTGCTGTAAGTTACGGCACTCCCGAGGAAGACGGCGGAGGAGCCGGGCAGATCCGTCAGCCGCTTGGCGATCAGACCGCCGGTGCAGGATTCTGCCGTCGCCAGCGTTTTTCCCATGTTTTTCAGAAGACCGAAAACCACCTGGGCCAGTGAGTCCACGTCCTCCCCATAAATGAAGCTGCCGAGGATCCGGCGGACGTGTTCCGCCATGGGCGCCATCATCGTTTCCGCTTCTTCCACGCTGTCGGCCTTCGCCGTGAGACGAAGCAGGACTTCTCCTTCCTTGGCGTAGGGAGCGAGCGTGGGGTTTTCCGACTTTTCCATGACATCGCGCAGCAGCTGCTCGCAGCTGCTTTCGCCGATGCCGAAAACGCGGAAGTTATGGGAGACCAGAACGCTGTCGCTCAGGGTGCGGAGATAGGGGATGGCGCCGGTGTTCAGCATGGCCCGACACTCGGAAGGAGGGCCGGGCAGCATCAGCACGTGTACGCCGTCGGCCTCGAATCCGCAGCCAGGGGCCGTCCCGCAGCTGTTTTCAAAAACCGTACATCCCTCCGGCAGCCAGGCCTGCAGCAGCGCATGATCCGGCAGTTCATCCGTCCCGAGCCTCTGATGATACAGTTCCTGGATCTTCTGAGCGGACGGTTCGTGAAACACCAGCTTTTTCCCAAAAGCTTCCGCCAGCGTCTGCTTCGTCAGATCATCGTATGTGGGGCCGAGGCCGCCGGTGGTTATCAGAATGTCCGCACGGGTGCGCGCGATGGCTACGGCCTGCTTTACCCGACCGGGATTGTCCCCTACTACCGTGTGCCAGCGCACGTCGATGCCCAACTGACTCAGGGCTACGGACACATCCTGGGCGTCCGTGTTGGCGATGTTTCCCAGCAGCAGTTCCGTACCGACGGAAAGGATCTCAGCCGTGTGTGTCATTCTCCCACCCGGATCCTTTCTATGCCGGCAACAGCTTCCTCCACGAGAGAAGCGATATCCAGCACGCTCTCAGCCCGTTCCACTTCTTCCGGTATGGGCTTCGTTTTCGGATGGCGGGGAGTGAAAACGGTGCAGCAGTCCTCATAGGGGAGTATGGACGTCTCAAAGGTGCCGATCTTTCGCGCCATTGTGACGATCTCTTCTTTGTCCATGCCGATCAGCGGCTGCAGGACAGGAAGGCGGATGGGTGCCTGCGTACAGGCCATGGCCTCCATCGTCTGGCTGGCCACCTGCCCCAGATTCTCACCGGTGACGAGCGCCCTGGCGTTGTGCATTTCCGCCAGCTTTTCGGCGATGCGCATCATGAAGCGCCGCATGATCAGCGTGAAGTATTCCTCCGGGCATTTTTCCCGGATCTCTTCCTGGATATGAGTGAAGGGAACGACGATCACGTTCATTCGGCCGCAGTACCGGGTCAGAATGCCGGCAAGATCCACCACCTTCTGCTTTGCCAGCTCGCTGGTATAGGGGAAGGAGAAAAAATGTACGGGATAGATGGATATGCCGCGCTTGGCGATCATATAGGTGGATACCGGGCTGTCGATGCCCCCGGACAGCAGACTGACGGCTCTGCCGTTGGAGCCGACGGGCATCCCGCCCGCGCCGGGAATGGCGGGCCCGTGAACATATGCGGCAAGATCGCGGACCTCGACGAAGACCGTGAGGTCGGGATCGTGTACGTCCACGGGAACGTCGGGAAAGGCCTCGCTGAGAAGTCCGCCGACGTACTGGCTGAGCTGTATGGACGTCATGGGAAACCGCTTGTCGGAACGGCGGGATTCGACCTTGAAGCTGCGGGCGGAGCGGAAGGAATCCGCCAGATACCTTCGGGCCGTTTCCACGATGGCGTCCTTATCCTTCTCGCATGCGGCAGCACGGGAGATGGAGGCTATGCCGAAGATGCATCGGGCGGCTTCCAGAGCGCCGTCCATATCAAAGTCTGCGTTTTCCGGTTCCACGTAGACGGTGGATTGGATACAGTATGTCCGGAAGGTTCCGTACGCCTTCAGACGGCGGTTGATATTGGCCATCAGCTTCATCTCAAACTGCCGGCGGTTCAGACCCTTCAGAACGATCTCTCCGAGTTTCAAAAGCAGCATATCTTCCATGCCGATCCCCTCTCCGATGGTGATATCTCAGTATAACGAAAAAGCGGGGAAGAATCCACCGCTTTTTCGTCAGATCTCATTTATCTTCCAGCATCTGTTCCACCTCGGCCATCCGACCGTTGCACAGCTCCGGAGAGATGAAGACCTTGCCGCATTTGGGGCAGCAGGGAAGGTCTTCGCTGAAGTTGCGCTCCATGTAGTTGAACAGGGTCTTCTTCTTTACCAGCGGTACACCGCACCTGCGGCAGATCCACTTCTTTTCATCGGTCTGCATGTGACTCCGCCTCCTTATTCGTTTTCACGGAAATGCATCCGGTGGCAATAGGCTTCCAGGATCTCGAAGCCATCGCCCTGTTTCCGATAGCGGACCCAGTAGGTGAGGGCACTGCGGACCAGGCAGGCGAGGAAGGAATCTTCTTCCGCGTTGTAGAAGCCATCGCCGTCCTTTTCGGCGTTCCAGAGGCATTCCCTCACGTCGGCGTCGGAGATCATCTTCTGCTCCATGGCGGCGCGTACGTCCTCGCCGACAGTGAGCTTCATGCCGTCCCACGGCTGTGTTTCCGGAACCCACCGTTCCTTTCCGTACTTTTCCAGCAGATGCACTTTGACCTTCATGCGGTTTTGCTCCTTCTCATCCAGGTGAGGCGCAGGGCCGGCGTCCATGCCCAGCAGAGCCTCCAGAATATGCCGGCATTCCTTTCCCTGACTGCGAAATACTTCCCGGCAGTTGACACAGTAGACAACGAACGGGTATTCGGAATCCGCCGCGCGGTTCCTTACGATTTCCCGGTACAGGCCGGGATCCGCCAGACGGATATGACCGCCGTTGCCGCAGCATTTTCCGTCGGAGTCATACGAACTGACGGAAACACCGCAGTTTTCCGCGAGCTTTCTCACCGCAGCAGCGGTGCCGGGATCTCCCGATACGGCGCATGGATCGAAGACGGATACGGTATCCCATCCGGGGAAGGATCCGACCTGAGGATCCGAGGCAAGCAGCGCGTAAAGCGAAACCGTCGGGATCTCAGGAAGAACCATGCGCAGCATGCGGCTGCAGCTGGCGCACGCTGTGACGAGCGTGGGGCGTCCAAAGGATTCCCACTGGGTGCGGATCATCTCCGTATTGCGGTCGAGGCGCGCGCGGTCTCCGCCCCAGTAGGCGGGGGCGCCGCAGCAGCAGTCCATCAGAGCGGCACCATACCGATCACGCAGCAGGTCGTAGGTCTTCAGTACGAAATCGGGGGAGGCGGCCCCCAGCTGACAGCCGGGAAAGAAAGCATAGCCCGTACCTGCCGAGCCTTCCAGAAAAACGGAGGAGGCGCCGGAGCAGCGGTCGAGACTGCGCAGCCAGTAGTCGTGAAAGGCGGGGGGATAGTCGTTGCGTTCCATGCGGTTTTCACGGGACAGACAGAAGAGGCCGGGAAGATCCGTCTCCACGGGGCACATGCTGCTGCAGCGGCCGCAGAGGTTGCAGGCGTACACGGCACGGGTGGTGCTGTGACCGGTGATCGGCGGCCGTACCTGGCTGTCCTGGTAGACGTCCAGAGTAAATCTGGGCGGCGTTTTCTTATACTTCAGCAGGTGCTCGCAGGCATTCATGCAGGCGGTGCAGTTGCACTGCATGCATCGGGAGGCTTCCGCCTTTGCCTCCTGTACGGTGTACAGTTCTCCCGTTTTCGGCGTCAGGGCCTTTCGTTCCGTGCCCTCATGATCCACAAAGCGGGAGCAGTTGGCACGGTTCCAGACCACTGAGGAGAAATCGGTGCTGCCGGACAGCAGATAGGACTCCACGGCGTTGGGAACCGCGTTTCCCTCAGCCAGAGCGGCGCACATGTCCACCCCGCAGATCTGCCCGACGGCAAACCATCCGGGACGGTCCGTGAGAAAAGCGGAGGTACGAGTGGACGCAAGGCCATAGTCACTGCCTCCGGATCCTGTGGCCACGATGACGGCGCGAAATCCGTCCGTTTCCTTCGGATCGGTGATCGGCGTATCCGTGCGGAACTCGACCGTCGTGACGCTGAAAGCGTCGCGAACGTCGGCCAGGATCGCCTCCGCGTTGGGAAGCGCCAGCAGCGTGCCTCCGATCATGCCGGTCTTTTCGAACACTGTGACGGCGTATCCCTTTCGAGCCAGCTGCCAGGCGGCGGCAAGTCCGGCAGGGCCGGCGCCGATGACGGCAATGCGGTCCTCCTTGGGAACGAGGGAAAAGGAATCCGGTACGTGGCTTCTGGCATAGGCGATGCAGGCGAGCTCAACGTCCCGTACGGCGATGGGTTCGTCACCCAGACAGGCGCGCTGGCAGGAGACTTCACATTCCCGTCGGCACAGACTGCAGGCAGCCAGCGGGAAGGAAACTGTGGACGCCAGATCCTTGTAGCAGGAATCCCAGCGTCCCCGTCCGGCTTTCTTCAGAAGGGAGCGGATGTCAATGTGATAAGGACAGGCGTACGTACAGGAAGCCGGCTCCCCGTTAAAGCAGTTTTCGGTATAGCTGCGGGCGTCTTCCGGCTGCATGGTCATGACTGGTCACCTCGCATGAGTGAATGGCGAAAAAACAGGGCGGGCGCGCGTATGCGGCCCGCCCTGCGTGCTGGATCAGAAGATCGGCTTACATGGGATTGGCAAGGATATCGTCGAATTCATCGTCGATATCGGAGCCCAGGAAGTATTTCGGCGGCGTCAGGTCCTCGCCCCGCTGCAGCTTTTCCCAACCGGCCTTGACCTTGTCAGGCGTGGCGGGCAGTGCGTAGATACGCACGCCGCAGGCGTTGTTGATGGCGTTGATGACAGCCATGTGTCCGCTGGACTGGAAGCACTCCGTGCAGCCGGAGGAACCGTGAGGTCCGTTCGGCCGAGGCGTTTCATTGAAGAAGACGTTGAAGTCGTCGGGGATCGCGTCGATCTGAGGTACGCCGCAGCCGACGATATTGCCGGACTTCTTGGACAGCGGATCATAATCCTCGCTCAGAGCGAAACCGATGGAATGGGACAGTCCGCCGTAGGCCTGACCAAGGACCGCCAGACGGTTGCCGATCGTGCCGATGTCCGCGACGGTCGTATACTTCAGGACCTGAGTCTTGCCGGTGCTGACGTCGACCTCCACCAGGCAGACGTTCAAGCCGTACATGAAAGCGGAATCCTTATCGCCGGAGCCGTCGTTGGGGTTCGGGCCCATGTCGATGCCCTGGTTGAACTGATCGTAATGGCCGATATAGCAGGTGGGGATGCCCTCGGCGACCATCTCTTCGTAGGTGCGGTAGGTTCCGTCGGGTTTCCGCATGGCGTCCATCAGCTTGTTGCAGCCATCGATGGTGGCGTTGCCGGTCATGTAATGCTGCCGGCTGGCCGCGGACAGACCGGAGTCAGGGCAGGTCTTGGTGTCGTTCATCTGAAGGATGATCTGATCGGCCTTGACGCCCATGGGCGCGAGAGCCTTCATGACGTGGGTCAGCGTACCGATGTCGCCGCCCTGTCCGACGTCTTCCCAGGTGTTCTTTACCAGGAACTTGTTGTCGGGAGTCAGTTCAATGCTCATTTCGGACGAGTCAATGGCGCCGGTGGTGCACAGGAATCCGCCAAGAGAGATGCCCACGCCCACATGTCTGCCTTCTGCCTTGGCTTTGTCGGCGATGGCCTTGTACTCATCATAGTAAGGCTTGATCTGCTCCAGCATGGCGGGGTACAGGTATTCCTTATAGGGGCGCTGGTTGATGGTCGTGTCGCCGGGACGGGCACAGTTATCGTAGCGGAACTGCCACGGGTCGATGCCGGCCTTCTCGGCGGCCATGTCGATCAGAGCCTCGGAGGTGGTGTAGATCTGCGGGGAGCCAAAGCCGCGGTAGGCGGTGTTGAATCCGTGGTTGGACACCGCGCCTCGGGCCAGCCCGCGAATGTTGGGCACGTTGTAGCCATGGAAGGCGACCGTGACCAGGTTGTTGAAAATCATGGGGGCGACGCCCGTGTAGGCGCCGTGATCCAGCTCACAGTCGTATTCAACGGCCAGGATCTTGCCCTTATCGTCGACGGCGATGCGGCCGTTGGAGAACGTGGCGGAGCGCTTGCCGGAGATGTGGTTGAACTCAGCGTAGTTCAGGCTGATGCAGCAGGGCTTGTCAAGTACCTGCATGGCGGTGACCATGATGCCTGGAACGGGGCTGATGATGCCGTAGCCGAACATGCCGCCGGGGGCGTTGGAGATGACGCGCAGCTGTTCGGGGGCGATGCCGGTGGCCGCGGCAGTGGATCCGCGGGTCTCCGTCAGGTTCTGGCACTTGAGCTGGATGGTGTACAGACCGTCCTCGTCGATATAGCCCTGGCCCATGTCGGATTCGATGGGCAGATGGGGCTCGTGCTGGCTGGAGAAGCTGCCTTCGGCTACGTAGGGAGCCTTTTCAAACAGCTCGTTGACATCCTCGCCCTTGATGACGGGCTGTACCGTGTGGTAGTTCGGCAGGTCGGGATACAGCTGCATGGCGCCGGGCGCGACGGCCTCGGGGGCGGTCATGTAGTAGGGAAGGATCTCCAGATCCTGCTTGACGAGCTTTGCGGCGGCACGGGCGTGCTCCGTGCTGTCGGCGCAGACGACGGCGACAACGTCGCCGATCTTGTTGATCATGTCGCCGGCGATAACGGGGAAGTTCGTGATGCCGTTGCCCTTGCGGCGGGGGCTGAACATGGGGAAGGCCAGTTCGTTGGTGCCGCGGACATCCTTGGCAGTCAGGACCTTGTAAACGCCCTCCGCCTTCTCGGCCTCATCGATCTCGATCTTGTTGATCTTGGCGTGCGGGACTTCGGAGAGGACCACCGCCAGGTGGACAAAGCCCTCGGGAAGACGCAGGTTGATATCGTCGCCGAAATCCGTCAGGCCGCAGACCTTGGCGACCGCCGTGGGACGGGGGCGGGAGGAACCGTACACGTCCGATTCACCGGCCTCATCATAAGTGATGTCGTCCATGGTCTTTTCACCGCGCATGACTTCCGCGGCCAGCATGACGGCGTCCACGATCTGCTTGTAGCCGGTGCAGCGGCAGACATTGTGATTCTTCTTGAACCAATCGCGCACCTCAGCTCTCGTGGGGGACGGGTTCTTCAGAAGAAGAGCATACGCTGATACGATGAAACCGGGGGAGCAGAAACCGCACTGGGCAGCGCCGACATAGGCCCACGCCTGCTGCAGGGGGTGCATCTGCGTCGGAGTGCCGATCCCTTCGATGGTGAGAATTTCGGAGTAGTTTTCCACCTTGGAGATCTTCACCGTACAGGCGCGCTTCAGTTCGCCGTTCAGGATAACGGAGCAGGCGCCGCACACGCCGGTGCCGCAGCCGATCTTCGTTCCGGTCAGACCGTTTCTTCTCAGAACTTCCGCCAGGGAATCCTTCTCGGGCTCTACGATGAAGAAACGTTCTACGCCATTTACCTTCAGTGTTTTACGGGTCAGTTTTTTCAAACCAAGTCCACCTTTCCTTCAAACTTTTCCCGACCAATTATAACAAAGGGTAAAATACAAATCAAGAGGTATGGAAGAGCGGCTGAGCGCCGAAAAACAGGTAGAAAACTACTGAATCTGAGCCGCATTGGTAGAAAACAGGTAGAAAAATGGGGGGAGAAACGGGCTCAGCGTCGGAAAAAAGCAGACGCGGACCTGCCTGTCCGGCGGATAAAAAGTGGAATACTACCTAATCGGTGAACGGGAACACAAAAAATGAGGGGAAAGAAGTGTAAACACTCCGTGAACGGCGGCTGCTTTTCTTGACAATCCCAGGGGAAACTGATAGGATACGCAGACAGGATTCCGCCGTTACGACCGATCAGAGGCGGAGCGCGGACGACGGGCCAAGAGGACCGGAAGGACCGCGAAAGGAGAGATCCACCATGAAAAAACGATGGCTGATCGCGCTGCTGGTCATCTGCCTGCTGGCCGCGTTCCCCGTCGGAGGGGCGCTTGCGGTCGACGGACAGGTCGGCACGCCCATACAGAAAACGCTGTTCACTTCCATTACCGCCGAGGAGGACGGTCCCCTCGTGCTGATCAGCGCTGCTTCTCAGTCCAGCAGCGGAGTTACCGTTACGGTGGAGCAGCCGGATGAAAAGACGCTGAACGTTTATTATGAGGGAACGCCGACGTTCGCCGGAGAGCTTACGTTCACGATATCGTATACGGATAACGGAGTGGAACACTCATTGAACGTACCGATAAAGGTCGTGGAGCTTCCGGAGCTTCCTGCGGTGGAGAGCTATGATCCGTCGGCGGGAACGGTGACCGTGAAGCAGACGGATGCACCGACCGTATTTACCGTCCGGGCCTCTGCCAATGGGACGCTGACCTACGAATGGATACTGGATTCCAGCTCCATCGGCGAAGGAAGCAGCTGCACCGTGGATCCTTCACATATGGAAGTCGGGAGACATGATCTGTACTGCGTGATCAGAAACCAGCTCGGGGAGTACGTCAGCGGAGATGCGGAAGTGCACTGGGTGCTGACGGTAGAGGAAAAGGAGACGGAGCCGCTGGAGATCAAGGGCGCCCCCTCATCCGCCCAGATTTACGGTACGGGGACCGTGAAGTTCACTGTGACGGCTTCGGGAAGAGGACTGACCTATCAGTGGTATCAGGGGACCGATTCCTCCAGAAGTGCTCTGAAGGACGGGACCTATCAGGCGCTGACCTACGCAGGCTGCGATACGGCGACTCTGAAGATCAGCTGCGATACGGCGCCGAACTCATTCACGAACCGATACGTCTGCGTCGTTACGGACGAGAACGGCCAGAAGGCTGAAACGGGTGCTTACGTTCTGGCGGTTACTGAGGACGCTTCCATGTCCAGGATCACGAAGATCGAGGTGGTCACCGGGCCGGATAAGACGCAGTACACGACCGGAGAGTCGCTGGATACGACCGGAATGAAGATATCCGCGACGTCGCCCAAGGGAACGGAGATCCTCACGGAGGGCTTCGTGTGCGATCCCGTCCGCCTTCAGAAGGAGGGGACGCAGGTGATCAACGTCTCCTATGGGGGGAAGACGACCTCCTTTACCGTTGAGGTGAAGAAAGCGGATCATGAACACCGGTGGAGTCCCTGGGAGGCAGATGAGGCCGTAGGCATCGTTTCCCGCCGTTGTGAGATCACGGACTGCACCGGCAGAGAGATCTATACGATCGAGGAGTTCATCGATAAGTATCCGGAGGAAGCAAAGGCGCTGGGGCTGACGGAAGAACCGGAGCCGCAGGAGGAACCGGCGGAGGAGCCGACGGATGAAACGGAGCAAGAGGATCCGGAGAAAAAGGATGACAAACAGAAAAAGCGGTCCGTCTCTCCGGCACTGATCATCATCCCCATCGTTGCGGCACTGCTGCTGGCAGCGGCGATCGTCGTTTACATCAAACTGTACAGAAACGATGGCGGCGGGCCCGGTACGGGATCCGGGAAAAAGAAACGGGCAACGAAACTGAACGACATGCGATTCTGAGCAGAAGACGGCAGAAGCTGACCCGGGACCCTTTCCGAGAAGGGCCCCGGGTCTTTCTTGCGGCGAGCCGGACGGTTCCCGTCACAGGCAGGGAAAGGGGAGGAATCCGCGGGGAACAGGAGATGACAGGGAAGCGGAGCAGCAGCGGCGAGAGAGGATTGGCCTGTGATTCCGTGCGTTCTGCAAAGCGGCGGATCGGTTCAGAAACAGGAAAAAGGCGGATGAACGGCCAGGTCATGTTGTGGATGCGATCGCATTTCGGGCGCAGTTTGTCGCAATGAAACAATTTCCTGACGGTACGGATGGGAAACCGGCGGAACGATGGCAGGGAAAAGGAAAAAGAAAAGAACGCCCCGGTCCCACTCAGGACCGGGGCGTTTCCGTTTGAATACAGAAAACCACAGGCTGTGCCTGTGGTTCAGAAAGGCTAGGCCTATACGGAAAAGAAAACCTCCTGTGTTAGAATGAAGTGGGTTTGCCAGCCACAACACAAAAACCAGGAGGATCCTTATGAATCACAAGGA
>JAFWRM010000038.1 GCA_017519975.1 Oscillospiraceae bacterium
CCTTTTCATCAGGAGGTATGAGCATGGCAAAATACGGCGAGGGCGTGATCTCCGTTTACGACATGCCCCACGACGAGGAATTTGAACACAGAACGCTGAGCGGCCGCACGGTAACGGTCGGCGGGCGCGCGATCCCCGTGGTGCGCGAGGTCGACGTGTGCGTCGTGGGCGGCGGTCCCGGCGGCACGGCGGCCGCGGTCGCCCGGCGCGGGCCGGCGCGGATACGCTGCTCATCGAACGGTACGGGCATCTGGGCGGCATGGCCACCGGAGGCCTTGTGAACATCATCCCCAATCTGGCGGACATTGAAGGCAGACAGTGGATCGGCGGCTTCTGCCAGGAACTGATCGCACGCCTGAAAGGCCGCGGCGCGGCGGACTTTCCTCCCCGCGATCAGTGGGGACGCGGCGACCCCGAACTTGTGCGGAAGTACGAACGCGCCGGCATGACCCACTTCTACATCCGGAAAAACGCGGAGGGCAGGAAGATCGTTCTGTATACGGCGGTCATCGACCCGGAGGTAGCCAAGGATGAGCTGAACGTCATGGTGGAGGAATCCGGATGCCGGCTGCTGCTTCACACGTTGTGCACCGGTCCGATCCTGGAGGGGAACGCCGTAAAGGGCGTAGTGCTGGAGACCAAATCCGGCCCGCAGGCCGTGCTGGCGAAGGTCGTGATCGACAGTACCGGCGACGGTGACCTGATCCGCGATCTGGATACGCCGACGGATGGATACATGCGCCCCGGCTCCCGCATCGCCCAGTTCGGCTGGGTCTACTGGATCGCCAACGTGGATCTGGACGCCTTCGACGAAGCAACGGAGAAGGATCCGGACCTGTGGCCGGCTCTGATGAAAAAGATCACGGAGGAGGGCGGCCGTCCCTTCTTCAGCCGCGGTCTTCTGGAGCACCAGAAGGGGGTCGTCTGGATCCATCGCCTGCTGGGTTCCATGCACCAGACCGAACCGGAAGAGATGACCTACATCGACACGACAGCCCGCCGCACCGCCGTGCGCTCCTGGGAACTGCTGAAAAAGTACGTTCCCGGATTTGAAAACAGCTTCATCATGCTGTCCGCTCCGCAGCTGGGCACCTCCGGCGGCCGCAGGATCATCGGGGAATACTATCTGTCGGAAAAGGAACTGGACCGGACCGAGCCCTACGAGGATACGATCGCCGTCTTCGCGGACAACGACAGGGGCGACGCTTCCGTATCGCACACCCACACCTTCATCCCCTATCGTTCTCTCATCCCCGCGGGGATCGACGGCCTTCTGGTCGCCTGCCGGGCCTTTTCATCGGACTATGAGTTCCAGGAGTTCTTCAACCTGATCCCCCACTGCATGTGCCTGGGGCAGGCGGCGGGAGCCGCCGCCGCGCTGGCTGTCCGGCAGGGAACGGATCTGCGCCGGGTCCCCTATGAGGACCTGAAAAAGGAGCTGCTGCGCGGAGGCGCCATCCTTCCGTAACGCGGCCCGCTTTCTCATGATAATCCGGGGGCCGGAACGCGCTGCGTTCCGGCCCCCGTCGTCCTGTCCTGTTACTTCCCCGATCTTTTTCCCAGTTCCCAGAAGGCCACCGCGCTGGCAGCCGCCACATTCAGGGAATCCACTCCGTGGGACATGGGGATGCGTACGGTGTGATCGCACGCGGCGATCGTCCCGTCGGCCAGTCCGTCCCCCTCCGTTCCAAGCAGCACGGCCAGCCTGTCACAGGCGGCAAGCCCCGGATCGTCGATGCTGAGTGCGTTTTTTCTCAGCGCCATGGCCGCCGTGACAAAACCCATGGCCCGCAGCGAAGCAAGCCCCTTCTCCGGCCAGTCCTCCGCCCGGTCGGACAGATACGTCCAGGGGATCTGGAACACCGTGCCCATGCTGACCCTGGCCGAGCGGCGGTACAGCGGATCGCTGCAGGAGGGCGTCAGAAGCACGGCGTCCATGCCCAGCGCGGCCGCGCTGCGGAACACCGCGCCTACGTTCGTCGGGTTCATCACGTTCTCCAGCACGGCGATCCTCCGCGCGCCGCGGCAGATCTCTTCCGGGGCGGGAAGCGGCCGGCGGCGCATGGCGCAGAGCACGCCTCTCGTCAGGGCAAACCCCGTAAGCTGTATCAGCACCGGCATCTCCGCCGTGAATACCGGGACGCCGCCGCACCGTTCGATCACCTCCCGGGCCGCCGTTTCCACGTGCTTCCGTTCCATCAGCATGGACACCGGTTCGTATCCGGCGTCCAGCGCCCGGCCGATGACCAGAGGGCTTTCCGCGATGAACAGCCCCTCCTTCAGGTTCTGACGGTTCAGCAGCTGCGCCTCCGTCAGACGGGCGTAAACGTCCAGTTCCGGCGCGCCGAAGTCCGTTATCTCCACGATCCGCGGCATGAGCCGCCCCCTCTCCGCCCCGTTGTAGGTTCTACAATCATAGTTAACAGTTAACTCGAGAAAAAAGAATAGCGAATGGAAGTGTGCCATGTTAAGGTTGAGTTGCTGACACTAAACCGAAAGGCAGGCATCCCATTCGCTATGAATACTCTAACTCAAACC
>JAFWRM010000039.1 GCA_017519975.1 Oscillospiraceae bacterium
ATATTTTGACCGTTCTTCAAGCTCTGCCACCTCCCTCGTAAATCTCTCGTAGGCCTGAGCGACCTTTCCGTTCCCGTCGTAGGCATAGATGCTGCCGCCGCTCAGCGCGCATTCGGCTGCACGTACGGAATGCGGGATCTCTGCGTCAAAGACGCGGATGCTCTGCCCCACCGTGGCCTTCAGCGAGGAAATGATGTTTCTCGCGTTGTTCGTGCGGCTGTCTACCATCGTCAACAGGATACCATCAATACAAAGGCTGGGATTGATCGTGCGTCTGACTCTGGATACAGAGCTGAACAGGATGTCCAGACCTTTGGCTGACAGATAGCTTGGCTGGCACGGTATGATGATACTGTCTGCCGCAGTGAGCGCGTTGATCGTCATCATTCCCAGCGAGGGCATGCAGTCGATCAGGATGTAGTCGTAGTCTTTCCGAATCGTACGGATATACTCCTTCAAAACGAACTCCCGGCTCATGACGTTGACAAGACCGGTCTCCGTTCCGGACAGTTCGATGTTTGAAGGCAGCAGATCCACACCTTCCGCGTGATGGATGATGCCGGATCTGTCCGAAAGATCCTGATCCTCTACGACTGCCCGCATGATGCTGGCCAGGGTATGATCCAGAACGTCAGGGTTTCGTATTCCCAGACAGACCGTCAGGCTTCCCTGCGGGTCCGCGTCGATCAGGAGAACTCTCTTCCCCATCCGTACAAGGCCGATACCCAGATTGACCGCCGTAGTCGTTTTACCGACTCCGCCCTTCTGATTCGTGATAGCGATGACTTTGCCATTGTCCAATGGCATACTCCTCCTTTCCTTTCTTCTTTTTCTACTTGGTCCGGCGTGTCATTCGTCCCCGACCCCCACACACCACGGGAACTCACCAGACGCCTGCCTGCCGGCAGATCCATAGGACTCTCACCTCCCCGCCTTCTTTATGGCCGGGCCGCGAATTACGGAAGTATCATTATCTCCTGCGCCTGTCATGGCCTCCGCCGGTGGCAATCCGGCTTCCGCTGCTTCGGTCTTCTCGCTCACCCTTTCGGGGTCCTGGCGTACCTGCAGTCTCGGCTTAAGGTCTCCCTATAGCGCAGGGAACGTATCTGGTGGCTGTGTATTCAGTTTTCAAGGTTCTTCGTCAGGCTTGTTTCGCCTTTCAGTAACCAACTGCTGAATCTTTTCGGAAAATGCGACACCGATTTCAAAAATATTTTTCATCGTCGTTTTCAGCCTCCCTGGGAAACAAAAACGCCCATCACGGTCCCGAAGGATCGCAATGAGCGCAAAAAAAGACCCAGTGAGGTTTGTTTTCCTCACCGGGTCTTGGGGGGTATCAGGTGTTCAAGTATCCCAAGATGCGGGAGTAGGAATAATCATCCTACTCTAGTTAATTCTGTTACATAGCCTCCGCTATACAGATCAATGTTATTATCGTCCACTATTTTTACTGTAAATGTCTCAGTTCCAGAAAGAACTCCGGTACAATCCAAAACAAATTTATCTCCGCTCTTATAAAAAGCATAGGTATCAGACGGACTATACAGATTACAATGCACCCCATCAAAGGTCACGATGGCACCTGGTTGTGCCTGCCCGAAGCCATATGACCCCACGCTCTTCCATTTGCCCTCGATGGTATAAGTCGATGGATTAATGTACTCCTTTTGAGGTGTCTCTGCTACGGTTTCCGCCCCGTTACCGCCATCGTACACAGGACAGCTTATTTTATCGAACAGGATATTGCCCTCAAGGTCTGTGAGGCATCTGTTGAAATACACGTAGTCCTTGTCCACGGCATACAATTCATTCCATTCGTATATTTGGTCGTACCATGTGATCATTCCCTCTGGATTGATGCAGGCGAACCCGTTTTCACCGGTAAAGTTATATGTACGGAAAACTATATACCCGTAACCAGAGCGTGCGAAACCCGTTTCCAATTCGTAAGTTTCCAGATACTTCGAAGGGGTATTCTTCCCTGGACAGACCGGGTCATACATTTCAACGCCATTGGAATCCAGCAGGGAAAAATAGTAAAACCCGTCCGCTCCCTTGAGAAGCAGCGGCATATATCCGCCCGTGATATTTCCATAACTCTCTATCTTCACTCCGTCCGGGTATTCCTCAGATATGCCGCGGAATGAACTGTCGTAATTTGTGAAAGAGATCCATCTCCCATTACCATAAGCCGCAACTCCCTCGTCCGAATATCGCATGCCGGAAGAGGCGTTGAAACAGATGTTTTCATCGTTCAGGCCGGCTTCGTCCCAAGCTTCCAGAGCCTCCAGACTCTCGATGTCTTCCAGCGAGATTGCTTTATAGTAGGTCCACGGACCGGTCTCTATGATGGTAGCAAAAGACCTGCCCACGACAAACGGCGTCTGCAAGCCGAAAGAGTACTGCAGATCGCTGTTGGAGTAATCCACCAGCTTTCCCGACGTGAGAATGCGGTTTTCTCCCTCGAAAACATCGGCGTCGTAGTAAGTAAATTCCCAATGGTCGGGCATCTCCCAGGAAGAGCCGTTCTGTTTATAAGACAGTTCATAGCGCGGACTTGCTTCCGTCCCGTCGTAGCCGATTTCATAAAGCGTATACGTATTCCCGGAAAACCCCGCCTCATGCTCTACGACGACGAAGATACCGTCCCCGTTGCCGACAACGGTCAGCTGTTTTTCGGGCGTGTTTTCACTGGAGAACGTACAGCGCCCTTTTACGTCATAGATTTCAAAACCATTGTCGTTTTGAAGAACCGTCAACCCGCCGGATACCGGTGTTCCTGGTTGGTCGGAAGTCAGCCATGCATATCCGGTCTCGTCAATCATGGCGTATCTGTAATAATTCGGATTGCTCTCCGGTTCCGGGAAATATTTAACCCATGCGCGACCGTCACGGAAAGTGGATTCAAAATCTTTGAAGGGATATGTTTCCATACGAACTTCTGGTTCATTGATAGTATCATCCTCAGGCAGTTCATTTCCCTCTTCTTCATCCTCATTTGTTATGGAATCATTTTCATCAAAAGTACCATCTGAAGGATCCTCCTCAACAATCTGCGAGGCGCTTTCTTTTTGAGTCTCCTGTGCTGTGGTAGTGTTAGCTGTGGTTTTATTTCCACATGATGATATACTCATGCATAGTATTATCACCAACAACACCGTGCAAATTTGCAGAAGATGTCTTCTCATTTCTCTTGTCCCTCCTCATCATTATTAAATATCAAAGAGCCTGCCGATAATACCCCTCGGCAGGCTCATGTTTACTGTGCTCCGATATAATGCAGTCTCCAAAACAGTGAAAAAACTGCGATTTCGGACCCCATGGCATACGCCTGGCATAAATTGGCATACGTTCTGGCATACGCTCCCGAGGCTCTGCAAGTTTTAGCTGAACCTTCTTGCAGAAATCAGTACATTTTCGCGCCGGCCGGGATGTGAGGATCCACCATCAGAAGATGGAGCTTCTCTTCCTCGCCTTCCTTGTGTACGGCACTGATCAGCATGCCGCAGGACTCGATCCCCATCATCTTCCTCGGGGGCAGATTCACGATGGCGATGCAGGTCTTCCCGATCAGCTGTTCAGGCTCGTAGTAGGCGTGGATTCCGCTCAGAATGGTCCTTTCCGTGCCGGATCCGTCGTCCAGCGTGAATCTCAGGAGCTTTTTGGACTTCGGCACGGCCTCGCAGGCCAGGACCTTGACGGCGCGGAAATCGCTCTTCGAGAAGGTCTCGAAGTCGACCTGGTCCTCGAACAGAGGCTCGACGACGACATTGGAGAAGTCGATTTTTTCCTCCGCAACGGGAGCCGCGGGGGCTGCCTCATCGGCAGGCGCCTGTTCTGCAGGGGTCTCTCCGGAATCCTGCTTTTCCAGGCCGATCGGCTTCATTGTCGGGATTTTGAGGAAAGCTCATTTAAAGCCATACATCACCGACTACAGCTGTCTGCCACACTGAGCTCTGAATTCCTGCCTGTCTATAACTGTCTGCCGGTAAGCAAATGCAGAGCCTGGTCTGGCATAAAAATTGACTCAACTGGCATAACAGTAGAATTCCGATAGCGACTATTCAGTTTTCTAATAGTAAATTATAACATTGCTGTCTCTGGCGGTCAATGTTCACAAAGCGGGCATGACGGTCCCAGTATTAAATCTGAGACTCTTGTTCGGCTTCTTTTTTGAGTTCTTTAATCCTGCGGTAATAGGTCTGCTTAGTCAGGCCAAGCCACTCGAAGGTCTCCTGAGCAGTATGAGTTTCCCGGTATGCCAGGATTTCTTCATACTGCTGTGTGGCATTTTTCTTCTTGCGGCCGGCTCTTCGCTTGGTGACTGAGGCGAACTTTTCTCCGTTCACATCGATCGTAAGAGTTGATTCCGCTGCTCTGATCTCGATCCCGGCAACGCTTAAAAGATCATTGAGCTCCTGAAGAATTGCCTCCAGTTCATCAGCCTTTTCCGAACAGAATGATTTATCCAGAGGAAGGCTTTTGATTTTGTGATGATCTTGAAGTTCTTCTTTGCTTTTTCGGCTCATTTCTGCTAATTCCTCGAAGTCTCATAATTAATACCGGGACAGCATAACATAAGGCTTCAGAAAAGTACATACGTATTTATAGTTTAGCTCCTGTGGACGTACAGCCGTATCTGTGAGTCTGAGATTCCTTGATACAGACTTCCGCCTATATCGGATTCACAGGCATCCGCAAAGAGACTGGCCAGAGTCCAGACTCTGTCCGCGATTATTCTGTAGATCCAGTATTCACCATAAGGATCATTCCAACGATGGAAAATATACTGCCGTTTCTGTTTGTCCGTCAGAACATTGTATTCGTCTTGTGTCAGCCACTCCGAGAATTCTTCTCTTTCGTAAACCTCAAATTCAGCCAGTTCCTTTTTCAGGACAAATCCTTCGTATTTGTAGGGTTTGTCCTTATTTACTTTGGGAACAATAGCTTTATCAAAGTTCACATAGTAGATGCAGCTCTCGTAATACTTTCCCCAGGTTATATGACCGCCCCAGCTTTCGATCTCCTCCTGCAGGTCCTCGTGAAAGATCTCTCTGAGTCCATCAGACATATCCTCCGGGATCCCGCGACCGATCATAAAATCCTCAAAGTAGTTGTTCACTTCCCAAAATACAGACTGAGCCCAGAAGATGGCGTTCGTCTTGGTCTCACCTTTATTGTTCCTGAAATACGGGCAAAGGCTGTACCATTTCCCGTCTATATTTGCTTCCGCATAAACCGAGTAATAAGTGCTCATTGTGATTCTCCTCTCTCCGGATCTGGCATAAACTGTTCATTGCTTTCAAACGAATGAAACAGGAAATGCATCCGGTCGATTCTTTTGTCTATGTGCCAGTGTCCGCAAAACCAGGCCCTGTAATCAAGCTTCTCTTCAATTTTATCCAGCCAGCGTTCTGTGCTGTCATCTACAGTGCTCTGATCGATCACCTGAAGGAACGCCTCCCTGGGTTCATACTTGAACGGGCAGGTATGCGAAAGGACGATATCGATGTTGTTCTCTGCGATCTGCTTCTCGACGAAGGCTTTAATTTCGTCAGAAGGCTGCTCATCCGGAAACCAGTTCGCACCATGAGCCAGGCGATAGAATTTATCCACACTGTAGGCTCCGCCAATGACCAGATGCTTTAGCCCTTCCAGATTGAATATCTCTCCGTCTTTAGCAAAAAGGATATTCGGGTATTCTTCTTCATACCAAACAAGCCCGCCGTTCCAGCTTTTCTGTTGATACATCGGAAGACTGGATGGGCGGGCTTCATGATTACCGTGAATGCAGAGTATACAGGGCTTGATGCTGCCTAGTGCGTCCTTGCACTTATTGTCCCTTTCATCGCAGTAATAGTTTGCGCCGACGTCTCCGAGGATCACGATTGTATCTTCTTCCGTCAATTGAAACTTCTTGCTGAATTTCACTATGTTCCACGGCATCCCGTGAATGTCTCCCGTATAAAAAACCATTTCATTACTCCTCCTCTTCAACCAGAATACTCTCCGGCTCCCGAATGATTCTTTTTATCGTCTGCTTCTGTTGCTGAGACAATTCATCCGGCTTTATACGTTTCAGCGTAATTGCCGCCCATACCGTATCCATCATCATGCAGTCAGGACAGGTCCTGGGAGAAACGATTCCAAAGCTTCCCATGAAAGGCGGATAGTCCCAGCCCGCATCATAGGCTTCCTGCGGAGTCAGGACTTCTGTCCGTCCGCAAACTTCGCATATATGCAGCATTCTTCTGTTCATAAAAGCATCTATTGTTTCCTGATTCATCTTATATATTCCTTTCATCTGAAATTATACTTCCTTTTGTGTCCAAATTACTGGACACGTCCAATTCATAACCGGATTCCCAAAAAACATAATCGGGAAAACCATCTGCCTCAAGTCTGCCATTTACTGCCGGTCATGATCCCTGTCTTTCGGTGCATTCCAATTGCCTTTCGGAGACCGTACACTATTATCGTCGGGAATAGCACTGATAAAACAGGACCTTGTTTGTCCGTACCGAGGCCTTCACTGCAATCAGAACCTCCAGAAGGATTCTCTGCTCGTAATCCGTGCAGTCAGCCAGTATTTCTGCGAACTCAGCCCTCATGACGGCTGCCTGGTTTTTCAGACTTTCCCTGAGAAGAATGTCTGCTGTTACATTCAACGCGTTTGCCAGATCCACCAGTGTGTCCAGGCTGATGCATCGCAGACCGCTTTCAATGTAGCTTAGATAGGTTGGTGATTTGTCGACGAGTTCCGAAAGACTGCTTTGCGAATAACCTCTTTTCTTCCGATAGTAACGTATGCTTTTCCCCAGGGCGTGATTGTTCAGTGGCATAAGATACCTCCTATAAAAATATTTTCACTTATATCATAGCCACTCGTTTATATCTTAGCCATACGTGAATGTTAATCATAGTCACTCGTTGATAAAATATAGTCACTCGAATATGAAGGAGGTGCTCGCTTGCAAGACTCACTGGATTTTTATAAGACCATAGGTTCCAGAATCCGTGATATCCGTGTTTCCAAGGGAATCAGCCAGGCGGATCTTGCCGAAGCAGCCAAACTCTCTCCTCCGGTAATCAGCAGCCTGGAAAACGGACGCAGCAAAATCTGGCTGATCACTTTTGCCAAGGTTTGCGAAGCCCTGCAGGTTTCCGCCAATGATATTCTCAGGCTGGACACCCCTGCAGCGATCAACGATTACCCGAAGGAATTCACTTCACTGATTGCAGACTGCAGCTCCTCAGAAATCGAGTCGATCCTCAAGATTGCACAGGAAGTTAAATCCTCCATCCGAAAACAGAATACCGATTAAAGACGGGCCAGAGATCAAACTCCGGCCTGTTTTTTTTCTGCAAAGTTCTCTTTTATAAACCGGGAGTCATGTAACTTGACCCCCGGTTTATCGCATTCATCATAGCCAACTCTTATAATTTTATTGACACACTATCAGAAAGGAGCTGTGCCAAATGGATGAGCTTGATGTATTTACCAGTCTTAAGGAAGCCAGTGCCATCACCCAGTATGGCGATCTGTTCGGTGAGGATACTGAAAAGGCAAAACAGATTGCTGCGCATAAAGCCTGGCTGCAGATAATCCGCCGGGAACGTCCCAGCCCCGGCTTTCCATATAAGGTTGGTGTTTATATCCGCTACTATAACCAGACCAAGTACGACAATTACCTTTTCTATCATAAGAAGCTCTTTACAGACTCGGTTGCGCTCTGTCCCAAATGGACACTGGTGGACATCTATGTAGATAACGGGCCGACCGCTCCGCACATGGAGAACGCTGAGGAATGGAGCCGTCTTCTGGAAGACTGTATGGAGGGAAATGTCGATCTGATCATCACACAGAAGATCTCAAATGTGTCTTCCGATCCAATGGAAATAGCCTTCTGCGCCAGACTGCTTGCTGCGCAGGAGCACCCGGTAGGCATTTACTTTATTTCCGAGGAGGTATTCACCTTGTCATCCTATTATCTTGAGGACCTCCTTGATACGGAGTTTTTCCCTCCGGACTGGAAAGCAATCGAAGACAGGAAAGAAATCGGTGGTTTAATCAATGATTGATCCGAAAACCAAACAGGACCGTCTCAACCGGAAGGAACAGGTCCGCAGGCGAATGCGGGTTGAGATCGATCCGGACAAATACATCTACATACCGGCGAAAAAGCCCATTGACTACTACGATAACGATGTCCCCCAGAGAGTTGCGATCTATGTTCGCGTATCTACGGATGATATCCGGCAAACCACATCCTATGAATTGCAGAAGATCTATTATGAGGATTTTGTCCGAAGCCATCCCAACTGGACCCTGGTCAAGATATATGCTGACGAAGGTATCAGTGGAACATCTCTGAAGCACAGGGATGCATTCAATGAGATGATTGCAGACTGCAGAGCAGGGAAAATCGACCTGATCATCACCAAGAGCGTTTCAAGATTTGCGCGTAACGTCATGATCACCATTGGTATGGCCAGAGAGCTCTCACAGCTGAAGAACCCGGTCGGCATTTTCTTTGAGTCAGAGGCGATCTTCTCACTCAATGATGATTCCCAAATGGCCCTGACCTTCCAGGCAACGATGGCGGAAGAAGAATCCCATACACGAAGCCGCAGTATGGAAACCTCCTTAAAGATGCGTTTGGATAACGGCATCCCGCTGACGCCGAAGCTGCTCGGCTACACACACGATGCGGAGGGGCACCTTGTCATCAATCCGGAGGAAGCCAAAACCGTTAAGCTGGTCTTCTTTATGTATCTCTTCGGATATACAACGCAGCAGATCTCCGACACACTGATCGCCTTGGAACGAAAGTCCTATCTCGGCAATATCAAATGGACATCCGGTGCTGTCGTCCAGATCCTTCGGAACGAGCGCCACTGCGGAGATGTGCTGACAAGAAAAACATTTACCCAGGACTACCGCAGCCACAGGAAACTGAAGAATCGCGGGGAACGTGCCCAGAGCGTCTACCTGGATCACCATGAAGCGATCATCAGCCGGGACGATTTTATAGCAGTACAGCGCATGCTGGACAACGCAAAATACGGGAACCGCTCTATCCTTCCGGAGCTGCGGGTTATTGATTCCGGGATCCTGAAGGGATTTGTCTCCATCAACCCCAGGTGGGCGGGCTTTAAAGAGGCCGAATACTATCAGGCTTCTCAGAGCGTGTATGAAATGCCGGACGATGAAGCCGCGCCGGTCCCATCCGTTCAGCAGGTAGAGCTTGCTGCCGGTGATTTTGACCTGAGAGGGTTTGAGGTGGCAAGATCCGAGTTTTTCGATGCGCAGAACCGCCCCTATCTTTCCTTTTCGGAGAAGCTGATGAAATTCAGTGTTGCTTGTGCCAGGAAATTTGATACGAGAAACACCGTTGAGCTTCTGATCAATCCCGTAGAAAGGAAATTCGCGGTACGTCCCACAGATAAATCAAACAAGAACAGTGTGATCTTCTCCCACATCTCCGGCGGAAAAGTAACGCCGAAATGCATCTCCACGGCAGCCTTTCGCTCCACAATATACAGCCTGATGGGCTGGAATCAGGATTACAAGTACAGGATCCTCGGAACGCTGTATGAGCAGGGCTCCGAGCTGGCATACATTTTCAATGCTGACGATTCCGAAGTTTTCTTCCGCTCCAATGCACTTCCTGTAAAGGACATCGTGGATTCCGGCGCTGAAAACGTTTCGATCCAGCCGTTCCTTCCGTCAGGAAAACGGATCCGGGCTATACCCAAAGAGTGGGCAGAGACATTCGGGAAACCGTTTTATGCTCATGAGATGAGCCTTTCCGCTCTTGCTGAGCAGGATGAGCAGGACTGGAAGCTTCGAATGCAGGGCCAGCTGTTTGAAACCGGCAAAAAACTCGATGTCACACCATTCCAGGAGCTGAGAAGCTATATCCGGCAGGAACTGAGTGGGATGAGCAATATGGAGGCAAGATATGAATAACCCAAATGAAGCACATGATTTTATAAACCAGATGCTGTCAGAGGCAGATCTTATGCACAAGGATGAGCCGGCTAAGGAATCCCTGCCGGCTGCTTCGCCTGCGCCTGAAGATGAGATTCTCGAGCTTGGCAGCCAGTTTGACCTGAATGGATTTCAGGTTGTTCGCAGGGAATTCTTTGCGCACACCTACGAGCCTTCCGTGTCTTTTAACAACTGCAAATTCTACGTAAACAACGCCTGCCTCCAGAAATTCCCCGAAGCAGATACGGTGCAGGTCCTTGTGAACAAGGACACCAAGATCCTTGCGATCATGCCCTGTCCTGACAATGCCAGAGATTCCTTCGCATGGTGCAGCACCTCCAAGGGCAAGAGACGGCCGAAGCAGATCACCTGCAAGCTGTTCTTTGCCAAGGTCGTAGCCATGATGGACTGGAACCCCGATTACCGTTACAAGATCCTCGGAAAGCAGATCCACGCGAACGGTGAATACCTGATCGCGTTTGATCTTACTGCGACTGAGATCTATAAGAAGACCGTTACGGAAGGTACGAAGCCCAAGACCTCCCGTATCCCGGTATTCCCTGCAGAATGGCAGAATCAATTCGGTCTCCCGTACAATGAGCACAAGCAATCCATGCAGGTTAATATTCTGGACGGATACGCTGTCTACTCGATTACGGACAGCCGTCCGGATGAGTCACAGAATGAAAACGGGGAAGCGGAGGTCCCACAGGACGTCATTGATCAGTTGAATGAACCGTCTGCATGAGTCTTCGGATTCAAAAGCGCAGGCCTTGTTTGCCGTTCACTATTTCACTACATGCGGAGGAAGCCCTTATGACAGAACAATTACCGAACTCAAATATAAAAATGACCATAGATCTGAAAAAGAACCGGATTCGTATACACAAGTCCATGCTTCATCTTATGGATGATCCCCCTTATGTACAGCTTCTGATCAACCCGACAATCGGAGCGGTTGCTCTGAAAGCGCTGAGCAGAAATGTGTCCGGAGACAGCACACACAGGGTATCCAAAAAGCAGCTCCTGTCTTCAAACTCTATCGAAATATACAGCCTGAGTTTTTTTCAGAAGCTGATGCAGGTGATGCCGAATCTGAAGGCAGGACACAGGTATCGTATGACCGGGGAAATTGTGCCTGCGGAGAAGGTTGCAGTCTTCTCTTTTGATACGCTGAAAGAGTTTTCGGAGGGTGAGATCTGATGCCATCTGTCCAGGATAAAAAGCTTATAACACTGAAGATCGATCAGGAATTCCATGATCTGATCCGTCCTCTTTTTAAAAGTGAATACCTCCAGCTGGAAGCCAACCTGATTTCAGATGGATGCCGTGAACCGATCTCCGTTTGGCACGGGATCATTGTAGACGGTCATAACCGCTATAAGATCTGCACAGAGCACGGCATACCCTTTGCGATTGAAGAGATGAATTTCGGCAGCCGCGAAGAAGCTATCGTCTGGATCTGCGCCAATCAGCTTGGAAGAAGAAACCTCACCGAAGAAAGTCGGAAATATCTGATCGGAAAACAATATGAGTCTGAAAAGATCATATCCCGCCGCAGGGCAGTCTATCAGGGAGTCAGCAGCGGGCCCACTTCAGAAGACCTTCCTTATGAAACCTTCGATCCCAGTCAAAGGCTCCCCGGGATGGATACCAAGAGAAAAACGGCAGAGCGTATTGCGCAGGAAAATCACATATCCCACGGGACCGTCGAAAAATACTCCATTTATACGCGTGCGATCGAGGAGATTCAGAAGAAAGCGCCGCAGATGGCTCAGAAGATCCTGTCCGGCAGATACAAGGTATCCCATGACGGCGTTCTGGCATTAGCCCAGAGAAGTCCGGAGGAAATACAGGGGCTCAACAAACGACTGGAGAGGACGCAATACCCTTTTGCAAAATACCAGACAACCAGGCAGGAGATCCAGGGGATGTCCCGGGCTCCCAGAACGAGTCATGACAACCGTCCGTCTATTAAGGATATGCCTGCCTTTGATCCCGACGCAGAGGTCATCGGTCTTACGCTTACTATCCCATCCTGGTCCAGCTCCATTGACCGGATCATCGATTCAGATCTGAAAACCGTATCAGCTCCGGCAAGGCAGAAGCTGCATCAGGCCCTGCTCGAGCTCCAGGAAAGTATAGAAGTCATGATCTCTGCGATCAAGGAGGAGGCGTAATGGATCCCTACAGCAGCTACGTACCAAATGTGCACTTTGAAAAAATACCTATCAAGAACCTCGTATCCAATCAGGAATATCAGCGAAATCTGTCGCAGGCGCATATTGCCCGTGCTGCAGCGAACTTTGATCTTCATCAGGTCAATCCGGTAAAGGTCAGCCGCAGAGACGGGATCAATTACGTGTTTAACGGCCAGCATACCATAGAGATCGTTGCTATGGTCTCCGGTTCCAGAGACACACCCGTCTGGTGCATGATCTATGATGACCTGTGCTATGAACATGAGGCGGATATTTTTGCCAATCAGCAGAAATACGTAAAGCCTCTCAGTCCTTATGAGGTTTTTATCGCGAATATCGAAGCCGGTAATGACCAGCAGCTCATCATCCGTGATCTCGTCGAATCGTACGGGCTTAAGATTGGTCACACGAAATCAGTCGGAGAAATCTGTGCCATTTCCACTCTGGAATCCATCTTCTCCAAATACGGATACCATGTGTTGGACCACGTCCTGCGTCTTTGCATCGCCACCTGGGAAGGAGAAGCCAATTCCTTTTCAGCCAATATCCTGAATGCCCTGGCAAAACTGATCACCGTTTACGGAGAAAGTCTTAATGACGAGACCTTCAAGGAAAAGCTCAGTGTCATTTCCGTTAAGCAGCTTATCCGAACGGCAAAAGAAAGACGCCCGGGAATGATGGGCGTCGCAGAGGTTATGGTTCTTGAGTACAATGGACGGAAAAAATCTTCTTCACACAGCAGACTGCTCATGCGGAATCTTTACGAAAAGCCGAAGCCAGTGAAGAAGCCATCATCTGAAGACCCCTTCTATGATTCTGAATCAGATGAAGATCCTGAGGGCTTTGATACGGAAGCTTCAGAAGATGAGGAATTGATCTGACCGTCCTGCGGGTTGGTCCTATATTTTAGGACCAACCCTAATCTGATCCTGCATCCGGAGCCTTTGTCTGAGAGATGACCGCTTCTGACTGCAGGTAGGTTTCAAATGCGGAAATCTCCTTTTGCTGCACATCCGCAGTGATCGACACGTGGGGATTTGCAGTCGCGGAGGGACGAAAGTGCGCAAAACCCGGCAAAGTAAGGACCTTCAGGACTCAGTTTTCAGTGATGCGGAGGCAAAAGTGCGCAAATCCGTGACAAAGTCCCTGTTTTCTCTGGCATACGATCTGGCATACGCGGCATACGCTCCCGTGCGCGGCGAATGATAGCATATGCCCGGATATGGCCGATATCCCGGGACCTGATATGCCGCGATAATGACTTCTATCACCGGAAAATGTTGGATTACGTGGTAATGCCCGGCAGCATTTTCCGGTCTTCCTTTGCCGGTGAGGCTTTCGTTTCCCTGCTTAACCAAAAAGGCCGCAGGACCCTCAGCGGCCTGCGACCTTTTCTTTAATTCACGACATTGTCATCACATGCAAGTGTGGCGGCGCTTAAAACACTCTTTACCGCCTGCCTTGCATCTTTAAAATGACTCAACGTTATAGAATTGTGACATATACCTGGCTGCTTTCAGTGATTCAGGCCCGATATACCCCATGTATTTTTTAAGCCCACCTTCATCAGTCATCAGCGCTTCAAGAATACTGACTTCTGCCACGTTCCCAATCTCCGGATCGTTATCCAGTTCCATTGCCTCAATAAAATCAAAAGCCTTTTTTGTTTTGTCAGGGCTCTCGTTAACAATTTTCCTGATGTAGGGAACAATGACCATTCCAAACATGATATGCATGCCGTCCTCATCTTCATCCACATCCGCATTCCGTTTTAGTTGATCAAATACTGCCTTATGGTCATCCGGATCGCGATGACATTTTCTTGGTGCCGGTCATACGCGGCACCATGTTTCATTTTCCGGAGCGTCCTCCGCAGTATCGGCCGGTCTCAGACGGCCGCCGTCCGCATCCCGGAAAAGTGCTTCGCGAGCGCGGAGATACGGGGGTAGGCGTATTCGAAGAACTCCCTGTACGCCTCGCAGTAGCAGTTGACTCCGATCTCTCCGGTCAGATTGTCCTCCCGGTCACGGCAGCAGCCGTTCCGGCACAGGCGGTACCACCCGCACCGGGAACACTCCGGCGGCACCTGGATCGAGCGCTGGATGAATTCCATCGTCTTTTCGTACAGCGCGATCTCCTTGATGGACAGGTCGCGGATGTTTCCGATCCTCCATTCGTCCTTGACGTAGAAGTCGCAGGGGTAGACGCTTCCGTCCGCTTCGAAGATGAACTGGCACTGGCAGGAGCCGAACATGCTGCACGTCTCCGGGCGCATCCCCATCACGATCCGGACGAGATTGTCGAAATACCGCACGCTGACCTCCTCGTCCCGGGAGATCTCCGCGTACCATTTGTCAAAGAAACCCTTGAGGAAGACCGCGAACTTCTCGTTTGTAAGGGAGAAGGGCATGCTCCCCCGCCGGACGCCCTCCGCGTCGATGCACGGGATGAACTGGATGTACCGGTACCCTTTGTTCCGGAAGAAGTCGTACAGGCGCTGCGGCTTTTTCGCGTTGGCTCCGTTGACCACCACGAGGATGTTGAAGTCGACCTCGTGTTCCGTCAGAAGGTCCGCCGCCTTCTGCACGGCCTCGTAGGTCCCCTCCCCGTCCGGGCGGCAGCGGTATCTGTCATGGAGCGCCGCCGGGCCGTCCATGGACAGTCCCACCAGGAACCGGTGATCGTGGAGGAAGCGGCACCACTCTTCGTCGAGCAGCGTGCCGTTCGTCTGGATGCAGTTCTCGATCTTCACATCCCTGCCGTTATACCGCTCCTCGAGTTCGATCAGGCGCCGGAAAAAGTCCAGGCCCGCCAGGGTTGGCTCCCCGCCCTGGAACGAGAAAGTGGCCGTCCCGTCGGCGAATTCCAGCACTTTCCGGACGATCTCCTCCAGGGTCTCCTCCTTCATGATGCCGTAGCTCGCAACTTCGCGGTTCTCCGCGATCGCGTGGTAAAAACAGTATTCACAGCTCAGGTTGCACAGGCTGGAGGCCGGTTTGATCAGCACGCTGACAGGCGGCATACACACATTCCTCCTACAGTAATATTACGTTCTGAGTATACCATCTGGTGCTTAGCAGAACAATTCAAATTGAGAATCGGAGTGATTCGATATAGGAACGGATTTGCGGAAGTGAAATGCGGCGCGCGGGGACCGGTCCCTGCGCACCGCGTTTCAATAGGAGAAAAAGAGAAATGGAAAAGGTCGTCAGCAATGACCGGACCGGTCCGTCCGGATCAGGCGATCTTCTTTTTCAGGGAGTTCACGCGGATCTGCTCGTTGATGAAGTCGACGACGAGCGCCAGGATCAGCAGCAGGCCTGAAGCCACGATCTGCCAGTACGTGTTGAGGCCCGCGCAGGACAGGCCGTTCTTGAAGGAGCCCAGCAGCATAAGGCCGATGAACGCACCGAACATGCCGCCGGAGCCGCCGCCGAACGAGATGCCGCCGAGGCAGGAGGCGATGATGCCGTCAAACTCGGTGCCGATGACGGAGCCGGCCGTCGCGGAATGCATGCGTCCCGCCAGGATCGCGCCGCCCAGGGCGGCGATGGTCGAACAGTTGATGGCCAGGATGATCTCCATCTTCTTGATGTTGATGCCGGCCAGTTCGGCCGCCGTCCGGTTGCCGCCGATCATGTACACCCTGCGGCCGAACTTCGTGCGGCTGAGGATGATGCCGTAGATGACGTACAGGACGATTGTGATGACGAACGGGACCGGGATGCCGAGCAGCGTCGCGGTGCCCAGCTTCTGGAAGGTGGGATCGCCGATGGATACGCTCTGCGCGCCGGTGATGATATAGCCGAGTCCTTTCCACACGGAGGCCATGGCCAGCGTGGAGATGAAGGGCATCATCTGGAACTTCAGTTTGAAGAACGCGTTGATGCCCCCGGCGAAAGCGCCGAAGACCAGCGCCGCCAGGAGGGCGGGCACCCAGAACCAGCCGGCCTGCAGGAGCAGCGCGACGATGACGCCGCCCATCATGCCGACGGCGCCGGCGGACAGGTCGGGACCGCCGGAGATCAGCCGGCAGCCGATGCCGACGGCCAGCGTTCCGGCAAGGCTCGTGGCGTAGAGGATGTTCTTGATGTTCTGCCAGGACAGATAATTGGGATTGATCAGCCGGAAGAAGATGAGAACGACGATCCATACGAGGATCAGCGTGAAGCTCTTTGCCCGGGTGATCTTGTGAAAGAAATTGTTTTTCATAGCCGTCTCCTTATCTGTTACTACATTGCTCATGCGGCAGGGATCAGGAACGTTTCCCGGTTCCTCTGGTGTTGTAGTAGTCGATGATAAGGGCTACCAGAAGAAGAACACCGGAGGCGACCGTCTGCCAGTAAGGATCCAGTCCGATCAGAGTCATGCCGTTGTTGAAGACGTTGAGCAGCAGCAGGCCTATGAAGGCGCCGATCATGCCGCCGGAGCCGCCGCCGAAGGAGATGCCGCCCAGGATGGCGGCCGTCACGCCGGAGAACTGGTTGGAGTTCACGCCGGTGACAGTCGCGCTGCTGACACGCGCGGCGAGCATACAGCCGGCCAGCGCCGCAAGGGCGCCCATGTTCATGAACAGGACATAGCACATCTTCACCGGGTTGATGCCGGTCAGGAAGGCCGCCTGACGGTTGCCGCCGCACAGGTAGATCATGCGGCCGAATTTCGTCTTGGCCAGGATGATGCCGTAGATCAGCATGAACAGGAGCGCGATGATCACGGCGACCGGGATGACATTGTTCGCGAATTTGAAGTTTCCGATCCAGGACAGCGCCTTGTTTTCGATCTTGATGGCCGAAGCGTTGCCGAACACATCCGCCAGGCCCTCGCAGACCGACTTCATGGCCAGCGTCGCGATGAAGGGCTGGAAATGCAGTCTCGTGATCAGGGTGGCGCTGATGCAGCCCGTGATCAGGCCCATGCATACCGCCATGAGGATCCCCACCCACCAGGGCAGTCCGAAGGTCATGACGCTGTGCGCCATCACGATGGCGGACAGCGTGCCGACGGTGCCCGCGGACAGGTCGATGTTGCCGTAGATGATCAGCATGCCTTCGCCTATGGTCAGGAAGGTGACGATGACCATCGCATTCAGTATGTTCCGGATATTCAGCGGTTTAAAGAATTTGCCGTGAGTCAGGATCCCGAAGAAGATGACGACTAGGATCAGCACGATGATCAGCGAGAATTCCTTCCTCTTGAACGTTCGTCTCAGTGCGTGAGATTTATCCATGGTATCCTCCTTCAATCCTGCATTGCCAGGGCAAGCACGTTCTCTTCCGTCGCCTCTTCCCGCGTCATCGTGCCGGTGACGTGGCCGTTGTGCATGACGATGATGCGGTCGCTGAGGTTGATGACCTCCGTCAGCTCCGACGAGATGAGGATGACGCCCTTGCCTTCTTTCGCCAGATTGCAGATCGTCTGATAGATCTCGCTCTTGGCTCCGACGTCGATCCCCTTCGTGGGCTCGTCCAGGATCAGGATGTCCATGTCGATCAGGCTGGACGTCCAGCGGCCGAGGATGACCTTCTGCTGGTTGCCGCCGGACAGCTCTCCGGCGATCTTGTCGATGGACGGCGTGCGGATGTCGTATTTCTCCACGGCCTCGTCGGCCAGCGCCTTTTCCTTCTTCCTGCTCAGCAGAAGCCCGTTCTTGATCTTGGACAGCACCGGCATGCTGATATTGCTCCGGATCGTCTGCTTCAGGATGAGGCCCTGTTCTTTCCGGTCCTCCGGGCAGAGCGCGATCCGCGAGGCGATCGCCTCTTTGGGAGAAGTGATCTTCACGGGCTCCCCGTGGATCAGGATCTCGCCGGAGGTGATCCTGTCCGCTCCGAACACGGCACGGACGGTCTCCGTCCGCCCCGCGCCGACCAGTCCCGCGAATCCGAGGACCTCGCCGCGGTGGAGCTGGAAGGACACGTCGCTGATCACGTCGTTGGTCAGTCCCTTCGCCTCGAGGATTACTTCCCCGATCACGGTGTTCCTGTCCAGTTTATTATAGGTATCCCCGATGTCGCGTCCGACCATGGCCCTGATCAGGGCGGCCTCCGTCGTCTCGGCGGTGTTCACCACGTCCACCATCTGTCCGTCCTTGAAGATCACAATCCTGTCCGTGATCTCAAAGATCTCGTTCATTCGGTGGGAGACGTACAGGATGACTTTCCCCTGCTGTTTCAGCTCCTCGATGATGGAGAACAGGATCCTGATCTCCTTCTCCGTCAGAGGAGCCGTGGGCTCATCGAAGGCGATGATGTCCGCGTCGCGGCGGTAGGCCTTCATGATCTCCACCATCTGCTGGTAGGCGACCGGGAGGCGGCCGACGAGCTCATCCGGGCCGAACGGAAGCTGGAACTTGTCCAGAAGCTTCTGGGTCTCCGCTCTCAGCGTGCGTCTGTCGACGAAGCCGAACTTCTTCTCCGGGGAATCATCCAGGAAGATGTTCTCCGCGACGCTCATCATGGGGATCAGCTGGCGTTCCTGGTAGATGATGCTGATACCGGCTTCGAATGCGGAATGCGTGTCCTGCACCTTGACTTCCTTCCCGCTGATGACGACGGTGCCCTCGTCCGGCTTCAGCACGCCGCTGAGCACCTTGAGCAGGGTGCTCTTTCCTGCGCCGTTCTCACCGAGCAGAGCAGTGACCGTTCCGCTCTCGGCACGGAAAGAGATATTCTGCAGCGCTTTGACGCCCGGGAAAGATTTGCTGATGTTGTTGACCTCTAAATACCTTTCCATGATCCTCCTCCTGACTGTTGACGAATGACCCGCGCGGGAGACGGGGCCGTCCGGGAGCCTGTTCCCGGTGGCTGTCCCGTTCTTTCGCGTATTCACGCTGTTTTTGTAAATAATATCACAATCGTATGTTAGTTTCTTTCCTCCCTTTGTGCAATTCAAATCAAGAATCACGGCGATTCTCAATTTGAATTGCTCCTCTCCGCCCCCGGATGATACGGTATAGGCGCAGGACCGGGATGCCTCAGGGCACCGCCCGGGACACAGTTACAGATTATCAAATGATTAGGAGGAAAAATCATGAAAAAGCTGCTCTGCATCCTTCTGGCTCTTCTGCTGACCGTCGGTCTGTTTGCCTGCGGTTCCCAGTCCAAGCCCGCCGACAAGCCTGCCGACGAGCCCGCCAAGGAGGACACCGCCCCGGCCGAACCGGCCAAGGAAGAAGACAAACCCGCCGATACCACGCCCGCTGAGGAGCCCGCCGAGGAGCCCGCTGAGGAGCCCGCGGACGACAAGGCCGCCGGCCCCATGAGCAACGACGAGAAAGACGCAAAACTGAAAGCTGTGTTCGGTGACATCGCCATCTATCCCGAATATCGCTGCCTGACCGGCAGCGGGGACGGCTACGCCCTGGATGAGGTCGACCACCAGGCCAGAGATCCCTACAAGGTCGCCTTCGTCTTCTCCACTTCTTCCGCCGCTTCCAAGAACATCGTCAACGGTCTGTACAAGTATCAGGATCACTTCAACTACAAGCTGGAAGAATCCTATGCCGACGGCGACGTCGACAAGTTCATGACCCTGCTGGAGACCTACGCCCTGGATGATTACGACGGCTTCATCCTCAACCCCGACAACAACGTCTATCCCAGGACCAAGGAGCTGTGCGACGAGCTCGGCATCCCCTACGTCTTCGTCCTCTCGCCCTACAAAGATGCGGACGGCAACAACATGGTCCCCGCGGTCGGTGAGAACGACTACAACGACGGCACCGCCGTGATCAACTGGCTGCTCGAGAACTATGAAGGCAGATTCGGCGCCGTCGATCCCGCCGACATCGGCGTGATCGGCCTGTACTGGTCCACCAATATCCCGATGACGCAGCGCGTCCAGGCCGCCGAGGACGTGTGGAAGGAGAAGTATCCCGAATACGCCGACCACTTCTTCTATGTGGACACCGCCGCCCAGACGCCTCCTGTCTCCCAGGAAGCCGCCTACAACGAGATCTCCACGTTCATCACCTCCCACGGCAGTGAATACAAGTACTGGCTGATCGCCAGCGCCGCCGGTCTGTTCGCCAACGGCGCCTCCCGTGCCATCGAGTCCCTGGGTCTGGATGCCAACACCATGATCTGCTCCATCGGTATCGAGGAACTGATCAACCAGTGGAACGCCGGTTACGACGGCTGCTGGGCCGGCTGCGTGGCCATCGACTCCGAGCTGTACGGCCTGCCCATGATCTCCGGCCTGCTGGCCCTGATGGACGGCCGTGCCGAGCAGACCACCCTGTGGTCCGACCTGAAGGCCGCCAACGATGAGGCTGCCTACTTCATCGTCGACGCCACCGTCATGACCCGCGACATCTACAAGGATTACCTTGAGACCTGCGGCACCATCAAGGAGTACTTCCAGAAATAACCGAATAGGCGGCAGTGCTTTGACTGCGTGATATGTTCAGGTACGCCGCTCCCGCGGCGTACCTGAACCATTGATTCCATTTTTGAAAGAGGTGTCCCCATTGTCAGACAACATCGGCTTCCCCGGTCGGATCGAGACCAGCTACATGGATTCCGAACCCTGGTGGGCGGAAGAGAAAAAGGCGCCGGAAGGAGCCCCCAACGTCCTGTACGTCGTGCTGGACGACACCGGCTACAGCCAGATCGGCTGCTTCGGCTCCCTGATCAAAACACCCAATCTGGACTCCATCGCGGCAGACGGCCTGCGCTACCGGGATTTCCACGTCAACGCCATGTGCTCGCCCACGAGGGCCAGCCTGCTGACCGGCTGCAACAACCACACCATCGGCCTCGGGTATCTGTCCAATTATGACCTGGGCTTCCCCGCCATCAGCGGCAACATCGATCCGAAATACGGTTACATCAGCGAGACGCTGCTCGAAAACGGCTATTCCACGTTCTGCGTCGGCAAATGGCATCTGTGCAACCAGAAGAGCATGACCGGCGCCGGCCCCTACAACCAGTGGCCGCTGGGCAGAGGCTTCGAGCATTTCTACGGCTTCCTGAACGCCGCCACCAGCCAGTTCAACCCCGCGCTGGTGCAGGACAACACCATCATCGATCCCCCGGCGCTGCCGCAGGACGGCTATCATCTGAGCGCCGACCTGATCGACCATGCCATCACCTACATCGGCACCCAGAAGTCCCTGGAGGCGAACAAGCCTTTCTTCTGCTACCTGGCCTTCGGCGCCATGCACGGTCCCCATCACGCTCCGAAGGAGTACATGAAGATGTACGAGGGCGCGTTCGACATGGGCTACGAGAAGTACCGCGAGATGGTCTTCGCGCGCCAGAAGGAGATGGGCCTCATCCCTGCCGACACCGTGCTGACAGAGCGCAACGACTACGCCAAGCCCTGGGACAGCCTGACCGACTGGGAGAAAAAGGTCTACTGCCGCTTCATGGAGGCGTTCGCCGGCTATCTCACCTACACGGACGAGCAGCTCGGCCGCCTGCTGGACTATCTGAAGAAGATCGGACAGTACGACAACACCCTGATCGTGTTCGTCTCCGACAACGGCGCTTCCGGCGAGGGCGGCCCCAACGGCAGCGTCAATGAGCACTATCATCTGATGAGCATGGCCTGGCCCCCGCTGGCCGACGAGACCGGCTATGAGAAGATCGGCACGGAAGACGGCATGAACAACTATCCTCCCGGATGGGCCTGGGCCGGCAACACCCCGCTGAAGCTGTACAAGTCCTGGGTCCACGCCGGCGGAGTCAAGGTCCCGATGATCATCAGCTACCCAGAGCGCATCAAGGCCCGCGGCGAGATCCGCACGCAGTACCACCATGTCGTGGACATCAACACCACCGTCCTGGAACTCTGCGGCGTGAAGCAGCCGGAGATGATCAAGGGCGTGCGCCAGGAGAAGAAGCCCGGCATCAGCATGTGCTACTCCTTCGACGACGCCGACGCTCCGCGCCGCCGCCACGTCCAGTACTACGAGATGCTGGGCAACCGCGGCATCTGGGCCGACGGCTGGAAGGCCGTGGCCAATCACGTGGACTCCCCCGACTTCGATTCGGACAGGTGGGAGCTGTACAACACGGATGAGGACTTCTCCGAGTCCAACGACCTGGCGGAGAAGTATCCGGAGAAGCTGAACAAGCTGATCAACCTGTGGTGGCACGAGGCCGGTACCTACGGCGTCCTCCCGCTGCTGGAGAGCCACTTCCGCAACCGGGACGGCTTCGACTTCAATTTGATGCTCCGCTTCGCGCCCTCCGAATACAAGTCGCATCTCACGCTCTACCCGGAGATGGGAACGGCCGGCATGGCGCCGCGCCTGGCCAACAAGTCCTATACCCTCACGGTCAAAGCCGACTACCGGAAGGGCGACGAGGGCGTCCTGATCGGCGTCGGATGCAACGCCGGCGGCTACGTCATGTACGTCGAGGACGGAAAGCTGAAGTACCATTACAACTTCCTGGACGAGTCCTATTACGACATCGAGGCGGCCTCGGAGATCCCGGAGGGTGAACATGAGTTTGCCTTCGACTTCGTCAACACCCACCCGAACAAGGGCATCGGCTATCTGCTGATCGACGGCGAGAGGGTCTCTCCCCCGCTGTACCTGTCGCTGTTCCCGCTGTTCACCGCCTCCGGCGGCATGGCCATCGGCCGCTACAGCACCTCGGTCATCAAGGCGTCCCACAAGCCCAGAGGCTATTTCAAGTACACCGGTACCATCGACCGCGTGGATTATGAGCTCGAACGTCCGGAGGACGATATGGATCTCATGCTGGAGATGGAGCGGGAGCTGGAGCAGGCGTAAACGCAGCCCCGCCCCTCTCGATACCATCAGCTGGAGTAACGCCTGTCAGGGGCCGCTGTACTGCAGCGGCCCCTGATCTCGTTTCATTCCCCTCCCCGGCGGCATTCTAAACAGAAAGAAGGAAACAGGAACTATGTCAGACAACATCGGCTTCCCCGGCAGGATCGAGACCAGCTATATGGACTCCGAGCCCTGGTGGGCGGAAGAGAAGAAAGCGCCCGAAGGCGCCCCCAACGTCCTGTACGTCGTGCTCGACGACACCGGCTACAGCCAGATCGGCTGCTTCGGCTCCCTGATCAGGACGCCCAACCTGGATTCCATCGCGGCCGACGGCCTGCGCTACCGGGATTTCCACGTCAACGCCATGTGCTCCCCCACGAGGGCCAGCCTGCTGACCGGGTGCAACAACCACACCATCGGCCTCGGGTATCTTTCCAACTACGACCTCGGTTTCCCCGCCATCAGCGGCAATATCGACCCGAAATACGGGTATATCAGCGAGACGCTGCTCGAAAACGGCTATTCCACCTTCGCCCTCGGCAAGTGGCACCTGTGCAACACCAAGAGCATGACCGGCGCCGGCCCCTATGATCAGTGGCCGCTGGGCAGAGGGTTTGAGAAATACTACGGCTTCCTCACCGCCGCCACCAGCCAGTACACGCCCCTGCTGGTGCAGGACAACACCCTGATCGATCCCCCGGCGCTGCCGGAGGACGGCTACCATCTGAGCGCCGACCTGGTCGACCATGCCATCACCTACATCGGCACCCAGAAGTCCCTGGAGCCGTCAAAACCGTTCTTCTGCTATCTGGCCTTCGGCGCCATGCACGCGCCGCACCACGCCCCGAAGGAGTACATGAAGATGTACGAGGGTGCGTTCGACATGGGCTATGAGAAGTACCGCGAGATCGTCTTCGCGCGCCAGAAGGAGATGGGGATCATCCCTGAAGATACCGTGCTCACGGAGCCCAACGAATACGTCAGGCCCTGGGACAGCCTGACCGACTGGGAGAAGAAGGTGTTCTGCCGTTACATGGAGGCGTTCGCCGGCTACCTCACCTACACGGACGAGCAGCTCGGCCGTCTGCTGGACTATCTGAAGAAGATCGGACAGTACGACAATACCCTCATCGTGTTCGTCTCCGACAACGGAGCCTCCGCCGAAGGCGGCCCCAACGGCAGCGTGAGCGACTGGTACCATCTGATGAGCATGTCCTGGCCTCCTCTGGCGGACGAGGAGGGCTACGGCAGGATCGGCTCTGAGGACGCCATGAACAACTATCCTCCCGGATGGGCCTGGGCCGGCAACACGCCCCTGAAGTACTACAAATCCTGGGTCCACGCCGGCGGCGTCAAGGTCCCGATGATCATCAGCTGTCCCGACCGCATCAAAGCCCGGGGCGAGATCCGCACGCAGTACCACCACGTCGTGGACATCAATGCCACCGTCCTGGACATCTGCGGCGTGAAGCAGCCGGAGACGATCAAAGGCGTGCGCCAGGAGAAGAAGCCGGGCATCAGCATGCGCTACTCGTTCGACGATGCAGGCGCGCCGAGACAGCGTCACGTCCAGTACTACGAGATGCTGGGCAACCGCGGCATCTGGGCCGACGGCTGGAAGGCCGTGGCCAACCATGTCGACTCCCCGAACTTCGATGAGGACAGGTGGGAGCTGTACAACACGGACGAGGACTTCTCCGAGTCCAACGACCTGGCGGAGAAGTATCCGGAGAAACTGAACAAGCTGATCAACCTCTGGTGGCACGAGGCCGGTACCTACGGCGTCCTCCCGCTGCTGGAGAGCCACTTCCGCAAGCGCGACGGCTTCGACTTCAACCTGATGCTGCGCTTCGCCCCCTCCGAATACAAGTCGCATCTCACGCTCTACCCGGAGATGGGCATCGGCGGCGTCCCGCCGCGTCTGGCCAACAAGTCCTACACCGTCTCGGTCGAGGCCGACTACCGCAAAGGCGACGAGGGCGTTCTGATCAGCGCCGGCTACCACATCGGCGGCTACGTCCTGTACGTGGAGGACGGACGGCTGAAGTACCACTACAACATCCTGGCGGAGAAGCGGATGGACCTTGCTTCCGACACCGAGATCACGGAGGGCCGGCACGTGTTCGCCTTCGACTTCGTGAACACCCACCCCAACAGGGGCATCGGGCATTTGCTGATCGACGGCGAGAGGGTCTCGCAGCCGCTGCACATCGCCGTCTTCCCGCTGTTCGCCGCCATGGGCAACATGGCCATCGGGCGCTACAGCACCTCCCCCGTCGATTTCGACCACAAGGGAAGAGGCTACTTCCCCTATTCCGGCACCATCGAGAGAGCCGATTACGAACTGGCCAGGCCCGAAGACGACATGGATCTCATGCTGGAGATGGAACGGGAACTGGAACAGGCCTGAAGAAGGGATCAAATGAACTTTCTGTTTATTGCCGTCGCGCTGCTGGCCTGCCTGATCGGAAAGATCTGCGGCATGGGGGGAGGCGTGATCATCAAACCTGTGCTTGACGCCTGCCACGTCATGAGCGTGCCGGCCATCAATTTCCTCTCCGGGTGCACGGTGCTCGGCATGAGCCTCTGGTCCGTGGGAAAAT
>JAFWRM010000040.1 GCA_017519975.1 Oscillospiraceae bacterium
GCCGTCGCGGCGCCCTTGCCGTCGATCGAGAATTCCATGTAGCTGGCGCTGCGCTCAGCTTCCGTCAGCATGGACAGATCCAGGAAGAAGTTCACCCCGATCTGACCCGACAGCACCAGATTCTGTACCTTGAATTCCGGTCCGGCTTCCACCGTCAGCAGGGCGGAGTCGGAGGTCACCGTACCATACTCGTCAGTCACCACGCACCGGTACATCATTCCGTCGAGGGATTTACTGACAGTGAATCGGAACGATGCCATCACGCCTTCCTCCGGGTCGCAGTTGATCCACGTCTCCCCTCCGTTATCGCTGTATTGCCACCGGTACGTAAGATGCGTTCCCTCCGCTGTCACTGTGAAAACAGCTGTGCTCCCGGCCGGTACATTCTGGTCGGTCGGCTGTACAGTGATCTCGGGCGGGATCTCCGCAAAGTGGAAATCGGCCGACAGCAGGGGGCCGTTGCTTTCACCTACGCTGACCCTGAGCCATTCTGTCTCCCGTCCGCTGTAAAATACCTCTGCCAGAGAACAGTGTTCGAATGCGTGCCCGCCGACAGCGGTCAGGCTCACGGGCAGCGTGATGTGGGTGATGCCCCCAAAGTCGAACGCATATTCTCCGATCTCCGTGATTCCTTCGGGAAGGACCAGTTCAGACAGCGCATAGCAGCGGGAGAAGGCGCCTGGACCAATCTTCCTCACACCCCCCTGGATCGTGACCGACGCCAGGCTGCTGCAGTCGTAAAAAGCCTGCTCCTCCAGGGTGGTCAGGCCAGCCGGCAGCGTGATCCCGGTCAGGCTGTGGCAATCCTGGAAGGTCCCTTTCCTTATGCTTTTCAGGTTCTCCGGAAGATTTACCGTCGTCAGATTATAGCAGTCGGAAAAGGCATAGGCCCCGATTTCGATCACGTTGTTGGGGATCGTGACCGTCACCAGGCAGGAACAGTCAAAGAACAGATAGGCGGGAATGCGTTCCACCGCAGTCCCGATCTTCACTCGCGTCTGGCCGGACCCCGCTCCGGCACGGGTGAACGCACCGGAGTGCGTCAGATCGGACACGCTGGTCGCGTTGTACACGATATCCGTCAGATTATAACAGGAAGAAAACGCACCTTCTCCGATGCTCTTTACGTTCTTCGGAATTGTGACCGACGCCAGGCTGCCGCAGTCAGAGAAAGCATTTTCACCTATGCTGGTCACGCCTGCCGGGATCGTGACCGCCATCAGGCTGCCGCAGGCGGAGAAAGCATAGTTCCCTATGTTTTTCACGCTTGTCGGGATCGTGACCGTCGTCAGGCTGCTGCAGCCGGAGAAAGCGGCTTCTCCGATGCTTGTCACGCCCGCAGAGATCACAGCCGATGTCAGGGACTCGCAGCCGGAAAACGTACCTTCTCTTATCGTCGTCACACCATCTGGGACCGTGACCGTCGTCATGCCGGTACCGGAGAAAGCAAAGGCCCCCAGACTGGTCACGCCTGCCGGGATCGTGACCGCCGTCAACTCCCTGCATCCACCGAAAGCATACGCCCCGATGCTCGTCACACTGTTCGGGATCGCGGCCGACGTCACCCGGCATCCATAGAACAGGTAGTCCGGGATCTGTTTCACGCTCTCCCCGAAGGTCACACGGACGCCAAGATCCCGTCCGGCTTCTTCAAACGCTATGTTCGTCGTCGTTAACTTCACCGCGTTGTACTCGATCGTCTGCAGCCAGATGCAGGTCCGGAACGCGTCGGGCCCGATGCTCGTCACCTTTTCTGGGATCCTGATCGACGACAGGCTGCTGCAGAGGAAAAAGGCGCCCTCGCCGATTGTTGTGACATGGTCCGGGATTGTGATGCCCGGCAGCCCGTTGCAGCCGTAAAACGCATACGCCCCAATGCTCGTCACATTTTGAGGCATCGTGATGCTGATCAGATTGTTACGTGCGTAAAAAGCCCTGTCCCCTATAGCCGTTACAGGATAGCCGCCGATCGTCTCAGGGATGACCACGGTCTGAGACTTTCCGGTATATCCCGTAATCGTTACCGCGCCATTCGCGATCGTATAGGAGAAGTCCGAAGCAGCGTTCGCGAGGGGTGCAAGGCCCGTGTCCGGGCCCGTCTCCCCGATGTCTGCCGCTGCAGGCTCCGCCGGCCATGCCTTGGCCGTCGCTGCCAATGGTATTGCCACAGCTAACAGCAGGAGCGCCGCCAGGATCACAGAAAGCTTTTTCATTCTGTTCCGTCCTTTCTTTTGATTCCCTTCCCCGATCTCCATCGGGGCCCGGTTTGTTCCATGTACGTCCGTCTGTATCACGATTATATCGAAAGGCCGTTGAACCATCAACTCAGTGGGCTTGTAAAACCGACTTCCCGGACCTGCTGTTTCCGCTTTACCGATCATGAAGCCGCATGCTCATCCGTCTGATCCGCTCTGTACAGATCGTCGGTGATCTCCAGAATGACCTCGCGCAGCTCCAGATCCCGCAGTAACGACACGGGATTTCCCGTGCAGTTACAGGCACTATTTACCCACTAATACTTTACCATACCACTCCAGTTTTACCTACATGTCATTATTCCATGCCTTTCCATTCATCAAAAACAGGATTGTTCTTGGGAATAAACTCAGGCATCTCATCAGGCAACATTCGCTTCAATACATCTTCAAACGCCGCCGCCTGGTTATAAGAGAGTTCCCACCAATTCCCATCGGATGTTTTGAAAAAGGCATTTCCATAATGATTCATTTCAAGGGTTTCAGCGCCGGAGTGCACGGTAATCACCCATCCGTTTCCATCATAGAGTGTAGGGTCTTTCTTTGTTTTTTCCAATACCAGTGAAGAAAGATATTCTGTGATACTCTTTATCTTGGCCGGATCCGTATACGAGAATGTGGTTCGAGGACTTGCGTTCCAGGAAATGGTCACTCTATCTATTTGCGAAGGCAAAGAGACGCTGCCCGAAGGCCCGTTTCGTTTCTTTCCGCATGCGGCCAAAAGCGTAATCATTATTATCACTACAAGACAAAGGATAATAGTCCTTTTCACCGACATCTCCCCCGCTCCTGTCCTGCGGCAGTCTTCCTGCTTTTTCTTCTTATTGTCGTAATTATTGATTGCCATGCCACCTGCCCTAATTATGACAGCAACAGTGTTAATCCCCTTTTTATTTATGACTGTTTGGCACCATAACCAGCCATAGTCAGTGTATACCCATAAGCGGAGCTATAATAAGAATATGTACCATTTGATTTATATGCTGTAATATTACCAAATGCCGGATCAACCACCATAACATAAGAACCAGTGGATATACCTCTAATAACACATGCATGACCTGTCCCACTGTAAACCCATCTGCTATAAACAGGGTAACCGTTGCTTGACTAAACACCAGAATCCCAAACTCTTATTATACTAACCTCTGTTATCAGCCTATTGGTATCACCCCATTTCATACATACATGTTTCTGGAGCTATAGAATTCTGGATTTATCGTACCAGATTCTTTCGTTTTGAAAACCCTTTCTGCAGAACTGCAAGATAATTGCGCAAAACTGCAAGTTTTATAGAGTGATTTCCTCAAACCGCCCCTCAATTTGTTCTCTGTTGGCTCAGTTTTTCAGACAATTAAAACTCTTGTCATTTATTGAAAGATGTGTTATCATTAACTCGATTAATTTCGAGTCGGAGGTAGCCGAGTAAATGGAGTTCTTTGGGCGAGAGCTGCAGCTGCAGCAACTACATAAACTGTTCGATAAAAATGGCCTTCAGGTGGCGCTGGTTTATGGACGTCGCAGAGTCGGAAAAAGCGAACTGATCAAGCAATGTCTTCGTAATGAAAAACTCAAAAGCATCTATTATGAATGCAAGCAGACTACCGAGCCAAACAATGTGGAAAGCCTTTCGGCACTCATATCTGAACTGTTTTTTCTCCCTCCCCTTGGTTTTTCCGGAATTGAAGCGTTACTTGACCACCTGTTTCAGCTTGCTGTCAAAGAACCGCTTATTCTGGTTCTTGACGAATATCCCTATCTGCGGGAAACGGTTCATGGACTGGACAGCATCATTCAGGCTATGATCGACAAATATCATGAACGGTGCAGCCTGAAACTGGTATTGTGCGGTTCCTATGTTGATATCATGAAGTCGCTGGTCATGAAGGAGAATCCTCTTTATGGGCGGGTAGATCTGACTATTGATCTTAAGCCCATGGACTACTACGATTCTGCCCGATTCTATCCCGGTTTTTCCGCCGAGGATAAGGTGCGGCTGTACAGCGTTTTCGGTGGTATCCCGTATTACAACCGCCAGATCGATCCCTCCCTGACCGTGCGGGATAATATCCAGGCACTGATCTCTGCGCCTGGCGCACGACTGGAAAACGAAGTGTCGATGTATCTGAAATCTGAGATCTCCAAGATCGTCAACGCAAACGAGGTCTTTGAGGCTTTGGCTAAAGGGTTTTCCCGATTCAGTGACCTGCTGTCCCAGTCACACGTATCCAGCAGCCCTACCCTCGCAGACGTGTTGGAAAAACTCATTCATATGGAAGTCGTGGAGAAGCGGTCACCCATCAATGATTTGGACAACCGACGCAGATCCGGTTATTACATTACGGATAACCTTTCACTATTCTATTACCGGTATATTTTCCGCTACCTTTCCCAGCGCACCGTAATGGACGAAAATGTGTTCTATGACCGCTACATAACAGAGGATTTTGAGATGAGGCATGTGCCGCGCGTCTTTGAGTCTGTCTGCCGACAGTATCTGATCAGGGAGAACCGCGCAGGACATATCGAACCCCCGTTTGACCTCATCGGACGATACTACTATGACGACCCGGCAAATAAGACCAACGGCGAATTCGATGTTGTAACGAAAGATCCGCATGGCTATATCTTCTATGAATCAAAATTCCGCAAAGCGCCTTTGTCATCATCTATGATTCTTGAGGAGATCCATCAGGTTCAGCGGACTGGGCTGGATTGTTATAAATTCGGTTTCTTCGCACGTTCCGGCTTTCAGTGCGAGCCAGAGGAAAATATGATTTTCATTGATATCAGCGAACTCTATTGGTAAGCATTATAGAATAGTCACTTGTTTGAAAACAGTGTTCATGACAAAGCGCCGGGCAAGCCATTGGCCAGTCTGGCGCTTTGTTAGCTGTTGGATGAAATTTAAGCTATTCTCAGCAGTCTCATTGTTTTCTGTGCTTCTTCCAGGTTAAGTATCATAACGCTTGCTTTTACGAAAAAACAAGCGGAAAAAACAAGCAAAAATAAACAGACACAGAAGGCCGCAGACAACAAGGACAAAATCAAGTTCTATACCGAGACTAATGGAAGTGCAAGTTCTTCTGAGCTTAGTGAAATCCTTGACCTCAGTGCCGCCAGAATCAGAGTCCTCCTGTCAGAACTCATAGAGAAAGGGCAGCTCATTCCACAGGGCAACGGCCGGTCGAGAAGATATTATCTTTCTCATGTATTCTTGTAAAGATAAAGATAAAACAAGAATACTATTGCAAAGGCTTACCGCCCAGGAGCGAAGAATAGTTCCCGGGCGGTAATTCTATGGCTTAATTCTGAATCGATAGAACTAGATTGAACAGTGGAATCTCCGCAAAATGGAATATCGAGACAACACTGTTAAAGTGATATAGTGGTTTGCCTAGCCTAGTCTGCCATCGGTGCAGGCTTGTTAGGATATAAACAAGAATACCATGGCGAAGGCCTACCGACCGGGAACACTATTGTAGCTTAGCAGTTCTCCATCTTCTCCTAGATTCAATACGTCATTCTCATTTATGAACCGACAGATCTCAGGATCATAGTACCGACTCTGCAGATAGTACATCCCGGTTTCCGAATCGTAAACGTAACCCCGGTACCGCAGCGGATTGGCCGCTCCGAGAGTGCCCGCCATGCTGCCGCCCGTGCTCAGGATATTGCCCCAGGCGTCGTAGCTGTAAGTCACTACCCGGGTCCCGGAACTGTTCACAATGCCGGTAACGTCGCCCTGCGCGTTCCTCAGGTACCAGTAATACGTCCCGTTGTATTTTACGCTCGCCGGGCCGATGCTGTCATAGTCGATGTGCAGCGTGTCGCTGCCCTTCGTAACGTCCGTCAGCTGGCCGCCGACGTAGACGTATTTCGTTGCCATTCCGTTTACCGTCTTCATTGTCCGCAGGCCGTCGGCGTCGTAGCTGAAGCTCACGGTCGTCCCGCTCTTGCTCATTCCAGCCAGCTGCCGCCCGTGCTGCCACGTGTACGTCCATTCCCCGTCGGTCAGCAGGTTCCCTACGGTACCCGTTGTGATGTCGGTATTGTTGATCTGCGTCAGCAGATCCTTCTTCAGGTTGTAGAAGACACAAGGACAGTTTTGTCTCTTTTCGTGGTCTTCAGTTCTATCCATTGTAATAAATAGAACCATCCCTGTGTTCTTTTCCAATCGACCTTTTACAATCTATCAATTTTTCATTCGCTTTTTATCATATTTGGTGTTATGACCATCAATGCCAAATTGTATTCGAAGAACAAGGAAAATCAAACTGGACTGAATTAAAAAAACCAAATTAACAATACTTGCAGTTTTTTCTTCTGTGATTATTGCAGTTGTAAACACAAGGTAATATGCAAGTTCTATAATAAATTCAACTACAGAGAATACGGTTTTAATTCTTTTCCAGAAGTAGAACTCCTTTTGGCACGTAGAAACGTATTTTATTAGACATTGCATTGTTATTCTATGTAAAAAGGGTTCTTCTTTTCTAATCGCTTTCTTTAAGTTTTTGATTTTTTTAAGTTTCCCGCCAATATTCAATCTTACAATTGACCAAAGGATGTCGCGGATTAATAGATATGACACTGCATTACATCCTATAACTGTTAGAAGAATAATAATCCAATTTGCTTTTTCCATGATTGATTCACTCAACTTCACAAGGCTGTTTTTACTGTCATTGCAATAATAGTTGCTCCGCACCCTTTCACAAATGACTTGCCCAAATTTTTATAAATTGAGCGTCCCCCTTGTGTCATCATATTCTTAGAATAATACGCTAAACCGGCACGTATTTCTCCTTTTACTATTCTCTTTGTTAATTGTTTCCCAAGGGACATGGCTGACTTCGCATTTCCTCTGCTTGCCCCTTTCCCACCAGCCGCTCCCGCAAGGGCTCCTATGGCACCATCAATCAACATATCTCCCCAGTTAAACTCTTTGAATCCATCATTTTTTATAACTTGATTCGTTGCATTTCCTGACATTGCAATTGCAGCATTTCCAAGAATTGAACCAACAATACCAACTCCCGAAGCTGCAAGTGCACCACTAAGGGCGCCTGTTGCAACAGCAACACCTAATCCTTCTGACCATTGTTTTCCATTTACAATATTAGTGACTACTTGCGTAAGTCCACCAATCACTGCCCCTCCAACAATTCCTGCAATAATATGCCAGATTTCACCACTGTCATCCTGTCGGGTAACAGGGTTATTCTCACAATATGCAAATGAATTTGCACCAAGCAGGCCCTGCCCAGTACTGGCATATCCGTCCGCGCTGATGAACCGGCAGATCTCCGGATCATAGTACCGGCTCTGCAGGTAATACAGCCCGGTCTCGGTATCGTAAACGTAGCCCCGGTACCGCAGCGGATTCAGCGTTCCCAGAGTGCCCGCCATGTTGCCGCCCGTGTTCAGGATATTGCCCCAGGCGTCATAGGTGTAAGTCACTACCCGGGTCCCGGAACTGTTCACGATGCCCGTGACGTCTCCCTGCGCGTTCCTCAGATACCAGTAATACGTCCCGTTGTATTTTACGCTCGCCGGCCCGACGCTGTCATAGTCGATGTGCAGCGTGTCGCTGCCCGCCGTAATGTCCGTCAGCTGCCCGCCGATGTAGACATACTTCGTAGCGGTGCCGTTGACCGTCTTCATTGTCCGCAGCCCGTCCGCGTCATAGCTGAAGCTCACCGTCGTTCCGCTCTTGCTCATCCCGGACAGCTGCCTGCCGTGCTGCCACGTGTACGTCCATTCCCCGTCGGAAAGCATGTTCCCAGTAGTGGGAAATAAGAACCGTCCCCAAATGTATGCCCAAATGTATGTCTTCAAATACTATCTGTTGTAAGACATCATTTTAGCTTGGAGCATCTAAGTTAATACCCCATACCGCCAATTGAGAAATAAAATCATTCTCGTTCACGACATAACCTTCTAATCGTATTTCTTTTGCATTATCTGTAGAATCGTCAGGATTACTGAAACTCACAAAAACACACGTCCAAGGATGATGTATCTCACAGAACAACTCCGGGTACTGATCGATTCCCTTTCTCATTTTCTTCGGGAGGAAAAAAGCACCTGTCACATAATCTTGGCTTTCTAAGCGGCAACCATTCTTCTCTTCAAACCCCGGCACTCCTTCAATGCAGCTATAATCTACATACTGCTTTGTCCTGATCCGTTCCCATGGGTATGTCTTTTTCAGAAATAGAAATCTTATGGTGATTCCATCCTTGCTGAAAACGATTGTTCGGTAATAGACCATAATCATCCGTAACGCTAATGCGGAAAATAATACCAGGAAGAAAATGAATATCGGAATAATATCGGACGAGGCAATGGTAAAAACGACTGCGCCTATCAATAGTACTATCAGTGGAACAATAAGTCTTTCGATGGCTCTGCTCCCTGGTGTCAGTATTATCTGAGCGTCTTCTGAAACCGGTTCTCTACCACTGCTTTTCTGTCCTTCCGGCGTTGTATGTTCTGGTATGACAGTCCTGATTTTCCATTTTTCAGCTCTTTTCGTTCTTCGTTCGTTTCTCTCTGCCACTTGCATGACGATTATGCATCCTGCTGCACCGAGAAGACATGAAGCCGCAACCAACATCAGCCACGCTCCCTGATAGATAATCAGGAATAGCGGCCTTTTTACGATGCACCGGTTTGTGCCTGCCTCATTGTCGTGAAAGTAGATACTGGCACCGCGCATATAATAGTACCCGTCATCGGATGATCTTGCGTCAATACTATCATCGTACAGTTTTTTCTCTATTTCCAGATAGGAATGGTAATCTGTATATGGAAGCGTTTTAATCAGCGTGCCATCTTTGAACAGGTACCAATTATTGTTTCTGTCCTCCAAGTAAGCATGCTCGCCATCAATTCCAAGACTTCCCCTGCCGTTCGTATCGTAAAAGGCATAGGAGGAATAATAGTTCCCAGAAGGATCATATATCTGTAAAATCGCATATCGCTGATAAAGCACATAAAGGAATCCATCCAGACAGCAAAAATCCGTAATCTCAGACCAGTAGTTTTTTTCGTCAACAAAATAGTATAGGGTTCCTTGATCAACATTTTTGCTCAATTTAGCTGGCTGAATCGTACTGAAATAGAAGATATTGAAGGAAAACACAGCAGAGAAGGACAAGATTATTAAGCCCATCCTCACTTTTTCAGTTTTCATATTTTCTAACCCCCGAATGGAACCCTTTTTCTGTCGACCATAAACAGACATAATAGTATTTACCTAATGAAACACATTTTTGAGGGGCGCCAATAGTTTTAACGACACCTAACGAAAAAGCTCTCCAACAATTACTAAATGCAAAGGACACCTTAGCAACAACTGCGCTGATTGAACAAGTCCTAAACTCTTGTTCATAACTCATACAACTTGTAAACTTCTCATTTCCCAGAATAAGTATCCACATTGTCTATTTCGCCGGGGCTGCCTGGATTATCGTTGTCCCTGAGTTGTCAGTCAACCCCTTGTTACTCTAACGGTTTTACCCTCATAAGATCATATACCTTCTGCTGATCTATGCTTCCTTTGTGTTCTAGATGGAATTCACCGTCAATAATTGTCAGTTCATTATCAAAAACCGGTATCATTTCCCAGTAGCATCGAGGTCGTTCCTGTGTACCTGGTTTGTTTTTTCGAGGCATTATCAGACTGTAAAGATGTCTTTTCATTTCCTTCAAGTCAGAAATTCGAACATTAGAAATTGGCGTGTTAACACGAATCATTCTTGCTCCGTTTGACAGTGCTTCTTCATGTACTATTCCATCTTCCGGATTTACAAACCGTATCGTCTCCAATTCTAAGGTTGCTGGACTGGCTATATGTGCCCATCCAACTCCCATGAAATACAAATGTGTCACACAATTCCACAACAGAGTATCGTTTTGTTTTAATGGTCCTCGTTTTAGATACTCTCCGTAATATCGCACATATGATTCGCTACTCGGATTGATTTCAATCTGGATATTAACGTTTTCGTACTTTTCTGATAATTGTTTTCCGAATTGCAACATTCTTTCGGCCCAGCCATCTACCTCCTCTTCCAGACAATATAGTCCCGCTCTTAGACTAAACTCCCCCAAAAACAGATTGTCAGATCCCTCTTGTTTCTTTTTCCAGCAAAACCCGTGGATATCATGAGCAAAGTACTCTCCCAAATGAGCCTTGCCTTCAAGGTCAAATAATTGGAGAAGAGCTTTTTTATAAGTTACAGGATCACGCGTATACGGTTTAACATTCCGATAATAGTATTTTGTATAGTCGATTGACATATCTGCACCGGGAAAAGTCCTCAGACTGTTTGCTGGATGTGTTTTATACCGTTCAAACTCTTTATATGTTTTTTTGTTGTAAACAATTTCAGATTTAACATAGCCATAAAGATAAAAATCGTAGACTCCAAACTGCTTCTGAAAATTATATAGCGCAATTTGATCAGACAGCGCGACCTTGCGTGGAGAAGTACTCCAATACAGTACACAATTCTCCGAAAGACGCTCCATGAGAAAAGTATAAAAATCGTGAACCAGTCTGTCAGCAGTTTCACTCGGGAGGGAATAATATGTACCCAATAGTATAACCTGTCGACAATCAACTATCTCTCCAAGTTTTGTCGCTGCCGACCTCATTCCTTTCATCCTCCTTCCCAGCTATGTTCTTCGTCAAGGTCATAGCCGGAGAGCACCCCTTCGCCTTTAACAGTTCCTAAAATGGACATAAACTCCTTGACATAGTCCTTTGAACATTCTGTATGCATCCATTCCTGCGTATCACTCTGGGATGTTTCAGAATCTGAACGGTTTGCTTCAGGATCATTGGCAGTGGATGAGCATGAAGATAAAAAGATAAAAAGAACAAACGCCAAAACAAAAACAGCAGTTAGTTTTCTCATATCCCGGAAACCTTTCTCTTTTTTGTCATCAATACTACTGTCTCCACAGGGCTTGGGACAACAGCGTGAACAACACCGTTAGCATCATATGTGTATACAGTTTGATTGGTATATAGTAATTTTACTTTTTCAATTAAACAACTATTATTGGGAAGCTTTGCAAGTACTGCTCTGGGAGAGTCACCAAAACATAAATTATATTGTTGAAGGACTGCTATTCTTCCGTTGTTCCGATTACATGAAGGTATTAACAGCATTACTAACAATACCGCAGAGAGCAAAGGTACAATCAGCAAAAGATACGTTCTCATTTTTCCCATCATAAACCTCACATTTTAAGCGTCATCAAATGTCTTTACAATAAAGACTATTTCATCTCCCATTCCTTCTGACAGCGGTTTATCAAAAGCTGCGCTAGTATGCCCCGCATAATAAATCATGCCATCCTCAACTGCAAAGGCCTACCGCCCGGGAGCACATGATATGCTTCCGGGTGGTCATTCTTTGTTTGATTCTGAATCACTGGAACAGGGTACTCCTTTTTATCCCATCAGCCTCGCAAGACAAAAGAACCGTCCCCCTGTCTTGCGCTTGCCGCCCCGACGCTGTCATAGTCGATGTGCAGCGTGTCGCTGCCCTTCGTAACGTCCGTCAGCTGGCCATCGATGTAGATATACTTCGCAGTGATGCCGTTTACCGTCTTCATCGTCCGCAGGCCGTCCGCGTCGTAGCTGAAGTTCACCGTAGTTCCGCTCTTGCTCATCCCGGACAGCTGCCTGCCGTGCTGCCACGTGTACGTCCATTCCCCGTCGGTCAGCAGGTTCCCGATGGTATCCGTCGTGACGTTGGTGTTATTGACGGCTGTCAGCAGATCCTTCCAGCCGCCGTCCCCATAGGTGAACGTCTTCGAACTCAGCGCCGTTCCCACGGTCCCCGTGGTGGTGTAGGCGTATTCCGTTTTGCTTAGAATGTTCCCACCGTTATCGTAGGTGTATACCCACGTCCTGTTCGCCGCCTGGATGTTCCGGCTCCATCGTAACAAAATCTTTCGTTTTGAAAACCCTTTCTGCAGAACTGCAAGGAAATTGCGCAAAACTGCAAGTTTTATGGGGTCTTGGACAGATTCTGTCTTCTTTTCTCTTTCGTTTTTCCCAACAATGCTAAAAATTGACATAGGTCAATTCTTCATTTAGAATGTCCTTGCCTTTCGTTGGCAAGGACGTTTTTTATGGGGAGTTGGAAAATGAAAATCCTGATCTGCGATGATGACCCTCAGTCTTTGCGTCTCTTATCACTTCACGTACAGGAGTATATGAGCAGTCATTTCTATCCCGCGAGAATCGTTGCAACTGAAGATCCTGCTTCCGTCCTTGCCGGCACTGAAACATTTGACATCGCTTTTCTGGACATACAGATGGATCAACTTGATGGAATTCGTCTGGGAATGGAACTGAAAAAGCGCAATCCTTTGATCATACTGTTTTTTGTTACCAACTATAATGAATACATCGACAGTGCGATGGATCTGAGTGCCTTCCGTTATTTTAAAAAACCGTTCGACGTGACTCGCCTGTACTCTGGTTTGGATAAAGCGATGGAGTATCTGGATCGTTCCTGCGTCTATGTCTTTGCAAAATCTGAATCAGAGGATCATCGGATATACGTTGACGACATTCTATACGTCACCCGCGAGGGACGTCAGGTTTCCATTTATACGAATACCGGTTCTTTTTCAACAAAGGATAGCTTTGAAGCTTTTTGTGATAAGCTATCTCCTTCTTTTTTCTACCTGGTGCATAAGTCCTTTTTTGTGAATCTTCATCATATCAGCAAGTATGCCTATACGGAATTGACTATGACGAACGGGACCCGCATATCAGTTGCTCCCCGGAAACAGTCTGCATTCCACCAATTCTGGTTTGAGTACCTGAGGAGGCATTGATCATGCTTTCTATTCTGCCTTCCACCATTGCCTTCCAGCTTCAGATGGCGATCCTGTATTTTTTCTTTTCCAGCATAACGAAGGTCAGAAAGAACCATCTATTAAGCATCATTATCGGGATTGCAGTGTTTGAAGCCGCCGCAGTCATCAACGTTGTTTTTTCAAATACGATCTGGATCAACTTCCTTGTCGCTTTTTTGTCAAATCTGCTCTTTGCTTATCTTTGTTTCAGAATTGATCTCCATATCGCTGCGATTTATGCCGTCATTCTTCTCATTCTATATACTGCGGTCGAATTCGCCACGATTTTTGCGTTCTCCTCTGTTTTCGGCAATACCAGAGACTATAATTCAGACCTCTCTGTTCTGGTGATAAACGGTGCGGTCTGCAAGACCCTGTTTTTCCTTATCTGTCTGATCCTGAGCCAGCTGATTCGCAACAAAAGGACAGATTTCCGTTATCCAATGTCGTTTTACGTTTTTCCTTCAGTAACCGCCCTGTGTCTGCTCGTTTTCTGGTTCATCTGCACGAATCCATCTGTCAGCAGCAAGGAAAGACTGCTTCTCGCGTGCATCAGCATTGTTTTGTTTGCCACAAACTTTTTCCTGTTTCTGACTTATACCAGGCGTCTTGAAAAAGACATAGAATATATCCGAATCAAGAGCGAAAACGACGAATTATTGAAAGAGCACTCCTATTACAACATTCTGGAGCATCAGAATCAGGAATTACTGAGATATGCCCATGACGCGAAAAATCACCTGAGTGCCATTAGGCTATTGAATCAGGACCCCCAGATAGACCGCTATCTTAACGCATTGTCCGAACAGCTTGAACGCTATGCCAATAACAGCCATAGCGGGAACAAAATGCTGGACGTAATCATCGATAAATACGTAACGGAATGTGAGCTTCAAGGAATCTCTTTCTCCTACGACGTGCGCACATACAACCTTTCTGCAGTTGAGGATATCGATCTGGTCGCTATTCTCGGAAATCTGTTGGATAACGCTGTCACTGCGGCAGCCGGTTCTGAAATGAAGACGATTTCATTGGAAACAGCTATCAGGAATTCTTTTGGTGTTTTGATTATTACCAACAGTTGCGATGCTCCACCTCGATATGAGCATAACATTTTGGTCACCACAAAAGATGAAGCGCGTCTCCATGGTTTTGGCATGAAAAGCGTTCGCCGGGTTCTTAAGAAATATGATGGTGAAATGCGCTGGGAGTACAGCCGGGAAGACCGTCAGTTTGTTATGACAGTCATGCTTGACAAGCAGGGTATCACAGCATACGGAACGCCGAAAAACGACTGATATATATATCCGGTACTGCGTTCATCTAACACGCCTCATATTTCACGTTCATAATTCCTGCCCTGTTCCTGCCGTAAGGCAGGATCTTTTTTCGAAAAAAATTTTTCCCCTGGGTTCACCATTTTGGCAAAAAAGTTCCAAGAGGGTAAGAGGGGCGTTCCTCCAGAAATTATATAAAATTCCCCCAAAAGCGAAAATTCTGTTTGTTAAACGGGAATTTTTTCCGCAATTACTATATGGAGACTATTACTCCACTGAACCTTGAAAACTGAACATAGCTGCCAAAGACCAAAGCGCAAAAACATCAACTTGGAAAGGAATGATCGTATCAGTTCATCGACAGGATCGTGGTATACGCCCCGAAATACCTGGACGGAAAACGTCATCAGGTGGTGGATATCTTCTACAGCGGCGTCGGTATTCTGAACGAGCTGAGTTCCGAAGAGATGGAAGAGGCGTTCCAGAAAAGCCTTGCGGAACAGGCGCAGGGCACATTCCTTATGGAGTGTGCCCTGCGGCCTGGGCGCTTTCTTGACAATCGTTCCTCTCCCTACTACAATCTTGGTGACTTTGAAAAAGGGGGGGACTGTTTGCGGGCCGTTCTGAAAAAACAGATCATGATCCTGCCCGGGATGTGCGACAGCACCGCCCGTCTCGGCGTTCCGGACGCCTTTGCCCTGTGCATGGACCTGGCGACGGAGCACGCGGAGGAGCTCGGATGCGGGCTGAACGCCCTGATGCCCCAGGGAAAGTTCTGGCTCACGGTAAAAACAAAGCTGCGGTTTTTCCGCCGTCCGCGAATGACGGAGACCGTCACCGCTTCCACCTGGCCGGAAAAACCCGGCGCCATGCGCTGCGTGAGAGATTACCTTGTCTGTTCCGGAGACGAGATCCTTGTCGCCGGGAAGACCCAGTGGGCGATCATCAACAACGGCAGCGGCCGGCTGGAGAGCATGGACGGGATCTATCCGGAGGGGCTCGAGCTGAGCACGGACCAGGCCCTGCCGGAACCCTTTGCGCGGGTAGATGTCTCCTTCCCTCAGGAGCCGTTCGCTTCCTACGCCGTCCGTTCCACCGACATTGACCTCGGCGGACACATGAACAACGCAGCCTATGTGCGCGCTCTTGCCGGTCTTTTTCCCTCCCGGGAATGGAACGGCATGCGCATCCGGGACGTGGACGTGCTGTTCCGCTCCCCCTGTTATGAGGGAAACACGCTGCTGTTTTACCGGCAGCAGACGGGAGAAGACCTTGCCCTGCGGGCCGCGCTGCCCGATGGGCGGGAAGTGCTTCTCGCCCTGATCCGATCCGGAAAGGAATGATACCATTGACCACTGAACTGGAAAACATGCTGGACGTCCTGTCCAGACTGGTGAAACACAACTCCGTCCGCACCGCCCCGGAGGCGGGCATGCCTTTCGGCACCGGTCCCGCCGCCGCTCTGGAAGAGGCGCTGACCATTGCGGAGGAGATGGGCTTCCGCACCCACAATATGGAAAACTACTGCGGCTGGGCCGAGATCGGCCAGGGGGATGAGATCATCGGCATCGCCGCTCATCTGGACGTCGTACCCCCTGGCGAAGGATGGGAGACCGACCCCTTCACCATGGTGCGGAAGGGCGGGCGCGTCTACGGCCGCGGCGTGGCGGACGACAAGGGCGGCGTGACGGCCTCCCTCTTCGCCATGAAGCGGCTGGCGGACTCCGGCCGACCTCTGAACAAGCGCGTCCGTCTGCTGCTGGGAACGGCGGAGGAGACCGGCTCCGAATGCATGGAGTACTACGCCGTCCACGGGGAGCCCGTGGCCTGCGGCTTTACCCCGGACGGCTCCTTCCCCGGCATTCACGGGGAAAAGGGCGGCACGTCCATGACCGCGTACAGCAAAAAAACGGCCATACTCTCCATGAACGGCGGGTTCGTGACCAACGCAGTCTGCAGCCGCTGTGTGACGGAGGTGCCCGCGGACGCCGTCGATGAGCAGGCCCTTCGGGCCGCTCTGGCGCAGACGGAACTGCCGGAAAGCACGGTGACCTGCGAGGGCGGGGTCCTGAGGATCGACGCCCGGGGCGTTGCCGCCCACGCCAGCACGCCGCTGGCCGGCGTGAACGCCGCCGGATGCACCATGCGCGCTCTGGCGGAAGCCGGCATGAAGGACCCCTTTGTGGACTTTTACAACGAGCGTATCGGCACCGCCTGCGACGGAGCCGGCATCGGGCTGAAGATGGCTGACGACTGGGGAGAACTCACGCTGAACAACGGGATCGTGAAAACGGAAAACGGTGCGATCTCCTGCACGCTGGATCTGCGCACGCCGGTCACCGTCACCGAACAGCAGATCCGCTCCGCCTGCGCACCGTTCCTGGAGGACGACCGCGGCCGCATCGAGATCGGGGAGATTGGAAAGCCCCTGTTTTACCCCGCCGATTCTCCGTTGGTGCAGTGCCTGTACCGGGCCTATGTCGAGGTGACGGGAGATACGGAGAACAGGCCCATGGTCATCGGCGGCGGCACCTACGCCAAGCACGTCCCCGGCATCATTGCCTTCGGATGCGCGTTCCCCGGGGTGGACAACCACATTCACGACGCCAACGAATATCTTGACGTCGATGAACTGGAGCGTCAGACGGAGATCTACGTCCGGGCCATCGAAAACCTGCTGGATATCTGAGATCCGGCAAAAGGAGCCGATCACATGCCAAGAGACAATTACGAGATCGCCAAGGAGAACGCGCGTCGGTATTTTCTCACCTTCGATCCGTCCGCCGTGGAAGCGCGGCCCTTCATCTCCTATGACGGCGACTGGTTTTTCACGGCCTTTGCCGGCCAGAACTGCCGCGTAGACAGAAAGACGGGAACGGTCGAACTGCAGCTGGCGGACGGGACCTGGAGGGAAGCCGGCTTCAACGCGGCACTCACCGTATACGACCTTCTCTGCTATTCCAGACCGGACGCGCAGGCGTCGGGCGAATTCGTCACCATCGGCCAGCTGAACAGCGTGTTCACCTCCTCGGCCAACAGCGATTTCTACCGTTCCTACGCCAGATGGTTCAACGATCATCCCGACGCGCTGAACGCCGCGTGCCGGAAGATGGGAGGCGTGCCCGCCGATGCCAAAGGAGACGTCGCCTGGCGGCTGCCCATGACCGATTTTCTTCCCATCATTCTCCAGTTCTGGGAAGCAGACGAGGAATTTCCTCCCAGCCTGACTCTGCTGGTGGACAGCCGGATCCTGGACTTCATGCACTTTGAAACGATCTGGTACGCCATGGGGCACATCATGGACCGTCTGAAGCGTCTGGCGGAAGGATCGGAATGACGGAGCCTCTCCGCGAAACAGAGAAACTGCCCGGCTTGCCGCCGGGCAGTTTTTGTCTCTTTTCGCGAACAGGATCAGCAGGACCTCATCAGCCGGATGTAAAACTCCACCGCCCGGCCGGCCGTCTCGAGCCGTATGTGTTCGTCGTTCCCGTGGATGCTTCGGCGCTCCTCCGCCGTCAGGTCCATGGCGGAAAAACGGTAGACCCTGTCGGACAGATCCCGGTAATGACGGCTGTCCGAGCACTGGATCATCAGATAGGGCGACACCAGGCTCCCGGGCCACGTATCCGCCGCTGCGGAAGCCACCAGATCCCACTCCGCACACCACGGCACGGAGACGGGGCTGGGTTCCATCGTCTTCTGCGGTTCCAGCCCGACATCGCCATTGCCGACCACGGCACGGACATATTCCACGGCTGACGCGACGGAATCCTCCGGATTCAGCCGTATGTTGGCCGTCATGGAAGCCGCCGGCGGGATGACGTTGGGTGCCTCGCTTCCGGAAAACTGGGTGAAGGCGACCGTCGTACGCATCAGGGCGTTGAGCTCTCCGCCGCTTTTCCGGCACAGCAGATCCAGCGCGCCGCGGAAGCACCAGAGGTTTGCGAAGATCATCCGGTACAGGAAGGTGGAATGCCGCCCCAGCGTATCGAACATCTCCCGTACGGGGACGGTCAGATGGCTTCGGAACGGACGATCCTCCACGCGGCAGCAGGCCTTCGCCAGCACGCCGATCGGCGTATGCGGCTTCGGTGCGGAAGCGTGTCCTCCGTCGGAACGCACGGTGAATTTCAGATTCACCTGTCCCTTCTCCGCGATGCCGATCAGACAGCAGGGCTCCTTCACGCCGGGGAACACCCCTTCCACCACGGCACCGCCCTCATCCAGCACCAGCGCGGGCTTTACTCCGTTTTCCCCGAACCAACGGACGATATGTTCCGCTCCGGGCCCGTTCACTTCCTCTCCGCCCGAAAAAGCGAACCAGCAGTCGTGCTCCGGGACGAAGCCCTGCCCGATCAGATGATCGGCGGCGAAAAGGACCCCGTTGAAGGTGGATTTCGTATCCAGCGTCCCCCTGCCCCACATTACTCCGTTTTCGACGATGCCTTCAAAGGGCGGCTTCGTCCAGCCCTCCTCCGTAGCCGGGACCACGTCGTAATGGGCCATGAATACCCTGGGCTCCTCCCGGCTTTTTCCCGGCCACCGGAACAGAAGGCCTCTGTCTTCGAACCTCTGCAGGGTACACGCGGAAAACACATGCGGGTACAGTTCCGGAAGCAGGGAGATCAGCTTTTCGAACTCCTCGTTGTCTTCCCTGGCGCTCTCGGCATAGGATACGGTCCGGCAGCGCACCAGCTGCCGCAGCGCTTCCACCGCGGCGCCGTGGTCGAAGGCCACGGGCTCCGGCGATCTTTCCGGTGCCGGAGCCGGCCGGAACCGCACCGTCCGGATCAGGACGACGGCCGCAAGCGCGGCGACGAGCGCGAGAATGCAATACAGTACGATCATGTGCGCCACCTCAGTTCAGAAGACCCTTTTTATACAGGATGCGGGATACCGCCAGCGTGAACAGCACGCTGACGGGCACCATGATGCCCACGGTACCGGCGTTCAGCGCCGGCACGGCGATGAACAGCACCAGCATCAGGATCACCGGCGCAACGGCGATCTTCCACTGCTTGGAGATGAACACCACGCCAAGGGCTCCGAACAGCGCGGGCAGCAGCTGCGCGAAGGCGGGGGCCAGCACCGGCGCCTCCAGAATGGGCGTGAGAGGCACGATCAGGATCACGCCGAGCACGATGATCAGCGTGGTCACGATGCTGCTCACGGCGATGGCGATGGTGGATACCAGTTCCCCTTCCTCGGAGTTTGCCCGGACCTCCGCCTGCTCCAGCGCGTTGAGCGCGCAGGGCAGCTTCAGGTTGGAAATGTTTCCCGTGACGAAGGAGAGATAGCTCCCTCCGGCCCCGAGCATGGGCACGTAGGTAACGGTCTCGATCACTCCTACCGCCCAGTACATGGGCATGGTGGCCACAAGGCCCATCAGAAGGCCGTGCCCGTCCGGCACCACGCCGTAGATGATCCCCACGGACAGGGGAAACAGCAGCATCAGGACCATGACCGAAAGGTTCCATACGGTCCCCGACCGGTGAACGGAGTCCATGTATCCTCTGTAATCTTTCATCCCTGTTTCCTCCTTCAGTTCAGCCACGCCGTGATCTGAATGGCGGCGATCATGCCGGCCACCAGACTCACGGGCAGGGCGTAATCCGAGATCCACCGTTTTTTCGTTTTTCCGGCGGCCAGCCCCGCCAGCGCCATGACCACGGCGGATACGAGCATCACGCACACGGGGATCAGCCCGGCCGCGGATCCTTCGAATACGGTGGACACGTCGCAGAACACATAGCCCAGGAACGCGGCGATCATGCCGATGAAAAGCGCGTTGGAAAAGGTCTCCGCCCACTTTCTGTCCCGGTTCTCCAGCGTGATCATCCCGTTCAGTATCCTGCGGGAGATCAGGGGTACCAGCCAGATCCCGACCAGGATGCTGATGGTCATGACCCAGGCGATCGTCACATACTGGCCCGCCGTCAGGGCCGTCACCCGGCCAAAAACCAGGCCCATGGCGCTTTCCGCGTTGGTGGCCGCCACCGTTTCATAGGAAAGGGAGCCCACTACGCTGAGCCTCAGCCAGGGAAGAGCGACGCCCAGATCCTTGCTCAGAGTCATGACGCTGATCACGATGGCGACCGCCGGCGCGATGGTGAAGATCGCGGCCGTCCGGGCCGTTTTCTTCAGCCGCCCCATGTCCATTCCGATCTCACGGGCCCGCCGCCACGCTTTTACAAGAAAAAACACGGACTGAGCGAGCACCGCCGCGATGATGATTCCCGCCAGCACGAACAGTACCGGCGCGTTTGCGCTGAATTCCATTTTTCTGCCTCCCTCTGTCTGGATTCATGTGATGATAATTATTATATCAGAACGCCCCGCCTTCTGACTACGCGTCCCGTGCCGCGGCAGGACGGTATTCTGCATTTTTTACGTGACAGCAGCCCCTCTCCCTGCTATAATGGCCCATTATGTTATATGATCCGATGATGACAGGAAAAGAGGTCTTACGAATGAACAGGATCGTCATTCCCCCGGATTATCGCCCCTCTCTCGACGCTTACGATACGCAGCGGGCCATCGAGCACATCAAGCGTTCCTTTCAGGCGGAGCTCTCCGCCGAACTGAACCTCAAGCGCGTTTCCGCTCCGCTGTTCGTTTCCGGCGATTCCGGTCTGAACGACAACCTCAACGGCGTGGAGCGCCCCGTCACTTTCGACGTGCCCGCTCTCGGCGGAGCGGAGGCGCAGGTCGTCCACTCCCTGGCCAAATGGAAGCGCCTCGCTCTGAAGCGCTATAACTTCGAGACCGGCAAGGGCCTGTATACGGACATGAACGCCATCCGTCGCGACGAGGATCTGGATAACGTGCATTCCCTGTACGTGGATCAGTGGGACTGGGAAAAGATCATCACCCGGGAGGACCGTACGCTGGAGTTCCTTCAGCTGACCGTGCGGGCCATCGTGCGGGCCATCTGCGCCACGGCGGAGGCCATGCGCGCCCGTTATCCCCATCTGGCCGTCCGTCTGGACCCCTCCGTTGCCTTCGTCACCTCCCAGGAGCTGGAGGACCGCTGGCCGGACAGGACCCCGTCGGAGCGCGAACACCTTTTCGTCCGGGAACACCGCACGGCCTTCATCATGCAGATCGGCGGCGCTCTCCGTTCCGGCCGTCCGCACGACGGGCGTGCGCCGGACTATGACGACTGGCAGCTCAACGGCGACCTGTTTTTCTGGCACGAGCCGCTTCAGCGCGCGCTGGAGCTCTCCTCCATGGGCATCCGGGTGGATGCGGAGTCCCTGTCCCGGCAGCTGGCCGCGTCCGGCTGTGACGACCGGAGGAATCTCCCCTTCCACGACATGCTGCTGCACGATCAGCTGCCTCTGACCATCGGCGGCGGCATCGGCCAGAGCCGCATGTGCATGCTGATCCTGGGGTGCGCCCACATCGGCGAGGTGCAGTCCTCCCTGTGGGATGAGCAGACCCTGGAGGCCTGCCGCCGGGCGGGGATCCCGCTGCTGTAAGATGAAGCGCCTTCTCTGCGGCCTCGTGGCCGCCGGTCTGATCCTGCTTCTCTGTTCCTGCTCCGCTTCGGATTACCGGGCCGCGGAACAGCTGTACGCCGAAGGCTCTTACGAAGCGGCGGCGGAAGCGTTTTCTGCCCTGGGCGATTACCGGGACTCGTCCGAGCGGGCGCTGGAGTGCCGATATCGGAACGCCGAGCAGCTGGAGGCGTCGGGTTCCTACGCTGCCGCGGCCGAGGCCTTCTCCGCTCTGGACGGCTACAAGGACAGTGCCGACCGGGCTTCGCGGGCGGCCGGCGCCGAATATGGGGATTCTCTGATCGGGCACTGGTATTTCTCGCTGGACAGCACGGAGGAACTTCTTGCCCGTCTCGAGGAGCGCATGGCCCAGTGGGACGGCCTCTGGGACCTGTGTGATTACGATACGTACCTTCTCACCTACCGGCTGACTCTGTTCGAGGACGGAAGCTTCTCCTTCGGTCTGGATCGGGACCGCCTGAACAGCGTGGCTGATTCCGTGATCGGCGCGACCAGAGAAGCCTTTCATACCTATTTCAGCCGTCTGGTGGAAGACACCTACCGCAGCCAGGGCATCGCGCTGGAGGACGTTTACCGGGATCTGAACGTTGCGGACATGGACGGCCTGCTCCGCTGGCTGAATTATGATCCCGCGGTCATGACGGAAAAAGTGATCAGCCGGAAGGCCTTTGACACGGCGGCCAACAACGCCGTTACTACCGGAACGTGGTCCGCCGGAGATTCCCTGCTGCTGTTCACGACGGAGTCCGGCACGGATGAGGAGCAGTTCTCCCTGGAGGACGGCGTTCTCACCTTCGTCGGGCGGTCGGCAGGCAGCACCGCCAACGTTTTCCGGCTGGGCGACGGTTATCCGGCCGTCTTTACCCGCAACCCCTGACCTTTCTGATCCTCAGAACGATACGGACCCGGCCCCCGAATGGGGCCGGGTCCTCGTTTTTCCGGTCATGGAAGCAGCCGGAGGGCGGACGCGATCTGATTCACGATCCTTCCGTCGCCCCGCAGGGAATACAGCCTGTCTCTGCAGCAGCGGGTACATACGTCCGTAACGGCTACATGCTCTCTTTTCAGCCCCGCCTCCAGCAGCGTCAGCTCCGCCGCCCGGTGCAGGTCCAGCCTCCATTTCCCTTCCACGCGCGTCATGACCTCGTCCGCCCGGGCGCCTCCCCACAGGCGTTCCGTCTGCTCGCGTATCTCGTCCCCCACCTCGTAGCATTCTCCGCAGATGGAGGGTCCGACCGCGCACAGGATATCCTCCGGGCGGCTCCCGTACGCCACTTCCATGGCTCTCACGGTGGCCGGTCCGATGCCCCCCATGGTGCCCTTCCTTCCCGAGTGCGCCAGGCCGATGGCTTTTTTCACGGGGTCAAGAAAGAACAGCGGAAGGCAGTCCGCGGTATAGACCATCAGCACCGTGTCCGGTATGTCGGTAATGAGACCGTCCGTAGCGGGAAAGGCACTGCGGTCCACGCTTCTTCCCCAGTCCTCCTCCGTTACGGCGCGCACGTTCACGGTATGCTCCTGATGAGGCATGACGATGTGGCCGGGATCGGAGCCCAGCTGTGAGGTGAAGATCCGGGTGGCCCGCTCCACCTGCTCCAGATCGTCCCCTTCTCTCCAGTAAAGGCGTACCGGCGCGCCGTCCGCGTCCTGCCGCAGGCTGACGGCGGTGCGGACCTGCCCCGTCCGCTCCAGCAGGTCGATGCTGAGATATGGGATCTTTCCCTGGCGCGGGGTGAATATCCGGCTGCTTTCCGGCGATGCGTTCATGGACGGCGCCTCCCTTCCGCCGTCAGTATACCACAGCCGGACGATCGGGGAAAGCGGCGGCCGCGCCGCCAATTTTACTGTTGACTTTCCCTCGGACGTCTGTTACACTCTCGTAAACGGGTGTTTTTCACTTTAAAGCGCTGAATTTTCTGCAGGAGAGGCTGTCATGTATCTTTCCGGTTATTCTTCCGCCTTCATCTTTATTTTTACCTTTACGAAGCGTTTTTCGTAAGGGTGATTTGTGTTGCGGAAACAGACGAAGCGATCTGATCGGCGGCGCAGGTTGACCCCTGAGCCGCCTTTTTATTTATCCCAAAAGGAGGAACGTCATGAAAACTGTGCACGTAAACGTGTCCCGCGGCTACGACGTGAGGATCGGGCAGGGGCTGCTGCAGGACTGCGGCCGGGCCATTCGTTCCGTGACCGACGCCTCCGCCGCCTTCATCATCTCCGATGAAAACGTGTTCGTCCCCTACGGGAGAACCGTGATGGAGCGCCTGCAGGGGGCGGGCTTTCTTGTGGATCACTACGTTTTTCCTCACGGCGAGCAGAGCAAGAACCTGCGCGTCTGGGGAGATATTCTGGAGGCCATGTGCGCCGCACAGGTGACCCGCAGCGACGTTGTCGTGGCCCTGGGGGGCGGCGTCCCCGGCGACATGGCGGGCTTTGCGGCCGCCGCGTACCAGCGGGGCGTGGACTTTGTGCAGCTGCCCACCACGCTGCTGGCCGCCGTCGACTCCTCCGTGGGTGGAAAGACCGCCGTCGACCTGAAGGGCGGCAAGAATCTGGCCGGGGCGTTTCACCAGCCCCTGCTCGTGCTGTGCGATACCGACACCTTCCGCACGCTTCCCGACCGGGAACTGACCAGCGGCTTCGCGGAAGTGATCAAATACGCCGTTCTGGAGGACGGTCTGTTTTCCGCTCTGGATCCCGTCCCCTCCGGGGAGGCCCTGGAGGACGTGATCGCCCGCTGCGTTTCCATAAAGAACGACTACGTTTCCGCAGATGAGTTCGACCGCGGCTGCCGCGCCCTGCTGAATCTTGGGCACACCGTGGGTCACGCCGCGGAGGCCTGCAGCGGCTACCGCCTGCTGCACGGCGAAGCCGTAGCCATGGGCCTGGCCGCCATCGCGCGCGCCTCCGCCGTCCGCGGCATCTGCTCCGCGGAAACGGCGGACCGCATCGTTGCCCTTCTGCAGCGGTACAATCTTCCGACGGAGATCCCCTTTTCTGTGCCGGAGCTGCGCAGAGAGATGCTGCGCGACAAGAAGAGAAGCGGAAGTGAGCTGAACCTGATCGTACCTGAGGCCATCGGCCGCTGCCGGACGGAAACGGTCCCCGTCGGGGATCTCGACGCCTGGCTCCGGGACGGCGGCGTATCATGAACGCCGTCGTATCTCCGGGCGCCCGGACGGGCCTTGTCCGCGTGCCCGCCTCCAAATCCCGCGCTCACCGGCTGCTGATCTGCGCCGCCCTGTCCGCGGAGCCCTGCACGGTGGTGTGCGGCACGCTGTCCGAGGATATCATGGCCACCGTCCGCTGTCTGCGGGCGCTCGGCGCCGGGATCGACATCGGCACAGGCGGCCGCCTCCAGGTGACCCCTCTGACCGCTGCCCCCGGGGAAAAGCTTCTGCCCTGCGGGGAAAGCGGCAGCACGCTGCGTTTTCTCCTGCCCGTAGTCGGCGCTCTCGGTCAGCGGGCGGTGTTCCGCCGCGAGGGCCGACTGTCTCAGCGGCCGCTGGCCCCGCTGGACGGGGAACTCCGGGCCCACGGCATGCGTCTGGAACCGTCCGGGATCGACCTGATCTGCTCCGGGAAGCTTCAGCCGGGCGGGTATTGCCTTCCCGGGAACGTATCCTCCCAGTACATCTCCGGGCTTCTGATGGCCCTTCCCCTCCTGGACGGCCCGTCGGAACTGACGGTGACCGGCCCCGTGGAGTCTTCCGGGTACATCGACATGACGCTGGACGCTCTGTCCCTGGCTGGCGCGGCGCCGCAGGTCTCCGGAAACGGCTATCTCATCCCTGCGGGCGTCCGGTTCGCCATGCCTCCGGAAACGGTCACGGAAGGGGACTGGTCGGGAGCGGCCTTCTTCCTGTGCATGGGGGCGATGAGTCCCGCCGGCGTTACGGTCACAGGGCTCGACGCGGCTTCCCGCCAGGGCGACCGGGCCATATTGGACGTGCTGAAAGGCTTCGGCGCCTCCGTCACCATGGAAGACAGCGGCGTGACCGTCCGGCAGGCACGTCTGACCGGTCAGACGGTGGACGCCAGAATGATTCCCGATCTCATCCCCGCTGTGGCGGCGCTGGCCGCCTCCGCAGAGGGAGATACCCATATCGTAAACGCCGGAAGACTGCGGCTGAAGGAATCCGACCGCCTTGCCACCACAGCCGCCATGATCGGCTCTCTGGGCGGCCGTGCGGAACAGACGGCCGACGGACTGATCGTCCATGGCGTTCCCTCTCTGTGCGGCGGGACCGCCGACGCCGCCGGCGATCACCGCATCGCCATGGCGGCCGCGGTAGCCGCCTGCGCCTGCGCCGGCCCGGTGACCGTGACGGGCGCCGAATGCGTTTCGAAATCCTATCCCGGCTTCTGGGAAGACCTGAAGCGACTGGAGGTGTGCTGACCATGGGCAGCTTTTACGGAGAAAATCTGCGTCTGACCGTCTTCGGACAGTCCCACTCCCCCGCCGTCGGGTGTACGCTGGACGGGATCCCCGCCGGGCACGCCGTCGATATCGACCGGCTCAGGCTCTTCCTGCAGCGGCGCGCCTCCCGCGGTCAGGCCTGGACGACGGCGCGGAGGGAGGCCGACGAGCCGGAGATCCTGGGCGGGCTGTTCCGTGGAAGGACCTGCGGGGCCCCGCTGGCGATCGTCATCCGCAACGGGAACGTCCGTTCGGAGGATTATGAACAGCTGAAGGGTATCCCGCGCCCCGGCCACGCCGATCTGACGGCAGGCCTCAAATACGGCGGCGCTCAGGATTACACCGGCGGCGGCCACTTCTCCGGCCGCCTCACCGCTCCGCTCTGCGCCGCCGGGGGCGTGTGCCTGCAGCTGCTGGAGGAGGAAGGCGTCACGGTCATCTCACGCATCGCTTCCATTGAAGACGTGGAGGACGAGGGCCCGCTGACCGCTTCCACCGCCGATAAGCCCTTCCCCACCGTCAGCGACACGCGCGGCGCCCAGATGCGGGAACGCATCGCACTGCGCCGCTCCCAGGGGGATTCCTCCGGTGGGATCGTGGAATGCGCCGTTCTCGGACTTCCTGCCGGACTGGGGGATCCCATGTTCGGCGGCATGGAGAACCGCATCGCCTCGATCGTTTTCGGCATTCCGGCCGTCAAGGGAGTGGAATTCGGAGCCGGCTTCGGCGCCGCCCGGAGCACCGGCAGCGTGAACAACGACCCCTTCACCGTGGAGGACGGCCGCGTGTGCACCGTCACAAACAACGCCGGCGGCATCCTGGGCGGCATCACTGACGGCATGCCCCTCACCTTCCGCTGCGCCTTCAAGCCGACGCCCTCCATCTCCCTGCCTCAGCAGAGCGTGGATCTGGAGCGGATGGAAGTAACGGAACTGAGAACGGGGGGCCGTCACGACCCCTGCGTGGTCCCGCGGGCGGTGCCGGTGGTGGAAGCCGCGGCCGCCATCGCCGTATACGACGCGCTGCTGGGCAGAAAAAAGGAGCTTTGAACCATGGATCTCACCGACTACCGCAGGCAGATCGACGAAGTGGACGCCCGTCTGGTGGACCTTTTCGCCGAGCGCATGCGCATCAGCGCCGAGATCGGCGCTTATAAGAAGGCACACGGACTTCCCGTACTGAATGCCGGCCGGGAGGCCGAAAAGCTGACAGCCGTATCGGCCGCCGCTCCCGAGGAGCTCTCCGGTTACACGAGGGAGCTGTATTCCCTGCTGATGGAGCTCAGCCGCGCTTACCAGTCCCGCCTGACAGGATCCGGAAGCGAGCTGACCGACCGGGTGGAGGCTGCCGCCGCGGCAGCGTCCCGGCCGTTCCCCTCCCGCGTGACGGCCGCCTGCCAGGGCGTGGAGGGCGCCTACTCTCAGCTGGCCTGTGAAAAAATGATCCGCGAAGCGGACATCCGCTATTATCCCACCTTCGACTCCGTTTTCGAGGCGATCGAGAACGGCGAATGCCGCTACGGGGTGCTCCCCGTGGAAAACAGCACCGCCGGCTCGGTGAACAAGGTATACGACGCCATGCAGCGTCACCGCTTCAGCATCGTACGCAGCGTCCGCCTGAAGGTGGACCACAACCTGCTGACCCTGCCCGGCGCCGGCCTTTCCGACGTGCGCCGCATCTATTCCCACGAGCAGGCCATCAGCCAGTGCAGCGAGTTTCTGAAGACCCTGCCGGATGCGGAAGTGATCCCCTGCGCAAACACCGCCGTCGCCGCCAGAATGGTGGCCGAGGCCGGAAGGAAAGACATGGCCGCGCTCTCCTCCCGTGCCTGCATGGAGCTGTACGGTCTTTCCTGCGCCGCCGAAAACGTGCAGAATCAGGACAGCAACTACACCCGTTTCGCGTGCATTTCGCGGGAGCTGGAGATCTACCCCGGCGCCGACCGCACGAGTCTGATGCTGATCCTGTCCCACGAGCCCGGAAGCCTGTACAAGGTCCTTTCCCGTCTGTACGCGTTGGACATCAACCTGATCAAACTGGAAAGCCGGCCCCTGCCGGACCGGGATTTTGAGTTCATGTTCTATTTTGATTTGGACGTTCCCGTACGTTCCCCGGCCCTGCTGCAGCTGCTGCGGGAGCTGGGAGGTCTGTGCGAGAGCTTCACGTATCTCGGCAGTTACAGCGAGGTGGTCTGATGCCGTCCTGCGGACTTCTCGGAGAAAAGCTGGGGCACAGCTACTCGCCCCGGATACACGCCCTTCTCGGCAGTTACGAATATGAGCTGTACGAAAAGCGGCCGGAGGAACTGGAAGCCTTTCTCACCGGCGGCTCCTGGACGGGGCTGAACGTGACCATCCCGTACAAAAAAGCCGTGATCCCGTTCTGCGACGAACTCAGCGCTGTCGCGCGGACGGCCGGCAGCGTCAACACGCTGGTCCGCCGACCGGACGGCACGCTCTTCGGCGACAGCACCGACGGCTTCGGCTTTGCCTGCATGGTCCGCGGTTCCGGTGTCGATCTGAAGGGAGAAAAGGTACTGATCCTGGGCAGCGGAGGAGCCTGCGCCGCCGTCCGGTACGCGCTGACGTCCATGGGCGCCCGCCCCGTGGTGATCAGCCGGACCGGTCCGGATAATTACGGCAATCTGTTCCTCCATCGTGACGCCGGCGCCATCGTGAATACCACTCCGGTGGGAATGTATCCGGATAACGGCCGCTCCCCCCTGGGGCTGGATGGCTTTGATCGGCTGAAAGCCGTATTCGACATCATCTACAACCCGGAGAGAACCGCCCTGATGATGGACGCGGAGGAGCGCGGCGTTCCCTCTTTCGGCGGTCTTACCATGCTGGTGGCCCAGGCCAAACGCAGCAGCGAGCTGTTTTCCGGCCATGCGCTCCCCAACGAGGTGATTGAGCGCGTCACCGCCCGGCTGGCGGGTGAAACGCGCAACCTGGTCCTCATCGGGATGCCCGGCTGCGGAAAAACCACCATAGCCGCTCTCCTGGGGAAAAAAACGGGCCGGGATGTTCTTGACTCGGATTGTGAAATAGTTCAGAATAGGTCATTATCCATTCCGGAGATATTCGCCGCGGAAGGAGAAAGCGTCTTCCGCGAGTACGAGACCCAGGCGCTGGAACGGCTGGGCCGGCTGTCCGGAAAGATCATCTCTACCGGAGGGGGTTCCGTGCTGCGGGAGGAGAATTACCGCCTGCTGCATCAGAACTCCGTGATCGTCTGGCTGACCCGGGATCTCTCCCGTCTGGCCAGGGGAGGGCGTCCTCTGTCGGAGAACTCCGATCTTGCGGCCATGTACCGGGCGCGGGAGCCCCGCTATCGCCGCTTTGCCGATCTTGCCGTATCGAACGACGGAACTCCCGAGCAGACCGTCGAGCGCATTCTGGAGGCTCTGCCATGAAATTTTTAGTGATCAACGGCCCCAATCTCAACATGCTGGGGATCCGGGAACCCGGCGTGTACGGGACCGGGACCTACGAAGACCTGCTCGACCGGATCCGCCGCACGGCGGAGGCAGAAAATGTGGAAGTGGGATTCTTCCAGTCCAACCACGAGGGCGCTCTGGTGGATGCCATCCAGCAGGCGTACGGAGTCTTTGACGGCATCATCCTCAATCCCGGCGCCTATACCCACACCAGCATCGCCATCCTCGACGCGCTGAAGGCCGTCCGTCTTCCTGCCGTGGAGGTGCATATCTCCGACGTAAAAAGCCGGGAACCGTTCCGGCAGATCTCCTACGCCGGCATGGCCTGCGTGAAAACGTTCATGGGCATGGGCTTCGACGGTTACTGTGAGGCCCTTCGGTTTCTGAAACGCTATCTGACGGAGCGGGCTCAGCCTTCCGTCGGTTCAGATAGAGACCCGCGCGAATGACATCCAATACACATCTGAAAAAGGAGAAACAGAAATGAAAAAAATCCTTGCGATCCTGCTGGCCGTGATGATGATCGCCGGCCTGTGCGCGTGCGGCTCCTCCGACGGGGCCAAAGCTCCCGACGAACCGAAGTCCGACAAGACCTATCGCGTCGGCATCTGCCAGCTGGTACAGCACGTGGCGCTGGACGCCGCCACCAAGGGCTTTAAGGACGCCCTGACCGAAAAGCTCGGCGAGAACGCCGTCACCTTCGATTATCAGGACGCCTCCGGTGACAGCGCCAACTGCTCCGTGATTGTCAACGGCTTCGTCTCCGACAAGGTCGACCTGATCATGTGCAACGCCACGGCTCCCCTTCAGGCTGCCGCTGCCGCCACCAACACCATCCCCATTCTGGGCACCTCCGTCACCGACTACGCCAGCGCTCTGGACATCTCCGACTGGTCCGGCACCGTGGGCGGCAACATCTCCGGCACTTCCGACCTGGCTCCTCTGGACCAGCAGGCCTCCATGCTGAAGGAACTGTTCCCCGACGCAAAGACCGTCGGCCTGCTGTACTGCTCCGCTGAGCCCAACTCCGTGTACCAGTGCACGGTGATCGAAGGCCATCTCAAAGACCTCGGTTACGACGTGCAGTGGTTCGCCTTTACGGATACCAACGACGTAGCTTCCGTCACGCAGGACGCCTGCGACAAGGCGGACGTCCTATACATCCCCACGGACAACACCGCCGCCTCCAACACGGAAGCCATCGCCAACGTGGTGCTCCCCGCGAAGGTCCCCGTCATCGCCGGTGAGGAGGGCATCTGCGCCGGCTGCGGCGTCGCTACTCTCTCCATCAATTACTATGACCTGGGCCACACCACCGGTGAGATGGCTGCCGAGATCCTCGCAAACGGCGCCGACATCTCCGCCATGCCCGTGGCCTATGCGCCCCAGGTGACCAAGGAATACAACGCCGCCAACTGCGAGGCGCTCGGGGTCACCGTTCCCTCGGATTACGTGGCGATCGGCGGATGACCGATCCCGTTCCCGGGCGGAGGCCGGTCCGTCCCGCCCGGGGCCTTTCCTCTGCGGACCACTACTCACGGAGGACTGTCTGATATGGGCTTCATCACTTCACTTTTCAACGCCATGCCCGGTGCCGTCGCCCAGGGGCTGATCTGGGGCATCATGGCGATAGGCGTTTACATCACCTACCGCATCCTCGATCTGGCCGACCTGACGGTCGACGGCTCCCTGTGCACCGGCGGCGCCGTGTGCGTCATTCTCACGCTGAACGGCGTTCCCGTCGGCGTGGCGATCGTCTGCGCGTTCATCGCCGGCCTGCTCGCCGGTCTTGTCACCGGCCTGCTGCACACGGTGTGCGGCATCCCGGCCATCCTTGCCGGGATACTCACCCAGCTGGCGCTGTATTCCGTCAATCTGCACATCATGGGCTTCGGTACGGCCAACGGAAGCAAGGCCAACCTGCCCATCAGCGTGGACAAGTACGACCTGCTGCTGTCCTCCCGTTTCGTCCGGGATCTCAGCCTGCGGAATCCGCTGGTCATTCTGGTCCTTCTTTTCATCGTTCTGATCCCGGTGACCTACTGCTTTTTCGGCACTGAACTGGGATGCGCGCTGCGCGCCACCGGCGCCAATGGGAACATGGCCAGAGCCCAGGGCATCAACACCAACTTCAGCAAGGTGCTCGGCCTGATGCTGTCCAACGCCCTCGTCGCCCTGTCCGGAGCGCTGCTGAGCCAGTATCAGGGCTTCTCCGACATCAACATGGGACGCGGCGCCATCGTGATCGGACTGGCGGCCGTGATCATCGGAGAGGTCATCTTCTCGAAGGTGTTCCGGAACTTTGCCCTAAAGCTTCTGTCCGCCGTGCTCGGCGCCGTGATCTATTACATCGTGATCCAGTTCGTCCTGAAGCTCGGTCTGTCCACCGACGATCTGAAGCTTCTGACGGCCGTGGTCGTCGCCCTGTTCCTGGCCATCCCCCATTTCAAGGGGAAGCTGGGATCCGGAAAGATGAAAAAGGCGGCGGGAAAGGAGACGGGGGCCAATGCTTGAACTCAGAAACGTCACCAAGATCTTCAATCCCGGCACCATCAACGCCAAGGTCGCTCTGGACGATCTGTCCCTGACGCTGAACGACGGTGACTTTGTCACCGTCATCGGAGGCAACGGCGCCGGAAAATCCACCATGCTCAACGCCATCGCCGGCGTTTTCCGGATCGATTCCGGGTCCATTCTGATCGACGGGGAGGACATCACCGGTCTGCCGGAATACCGCCGCGCCGCCTTTCTGGGCCGCGTATTCCAGGATCCCATGATGGGCACGGCCCCCACCATGGAGCTGGAGGAGAATCTGGCACTGGCCCTGCGCCGCGGCAAGCACCGCGGTTTCGGCTGGGGGATCAGCAGGAAGGAGCGGGAACTGTACCGGGAGGAACTGAAAAAGCTGGAGCTGGGTCTGGAGACCCGCCTGCATTCCAAGGTAGGCCTGCTGTCCGGAGGACAGCGCCAGGCCGTCACTCTGCTGATGGCCTCCCTGAAAAAGCCGAAGCTCCTGCTGCTGGATGAGCATACCGCGGCGCTGGATCCGAAAACGGCCGCCAAGGTACTGGAGCTCTCCGACAAGATCGTGAACGAGACCCATATCACCACGCTGATGATCACCCACAACATGCGTGACGCCATCGCGCACGGAAACCGTCTGATCATGATGAACGCCGGGCATATCGTGCTGGATATCTCCGGAGAAGAAAAAAAGTCGCTGACGATCAGCGATCTTCTGGAAAAGTTCAATGCCAGCAGCGGAAACGCCGAGGCGGACGACAAGCTCGTGCTGGGCTGACAGTCCCCTCACGGCACCGTACGGAAAAACGGAGGCCCTGCCATTATTATGGCAGGGCCTCCGTTTTTTCCGACGTTCGCTCTCATGGCGCATGATCTGCCCGTTCTCACACTACCTGGAACAGATAGAATTTCAGGTACTCCGTTTCCGGAACGTTCCACAGCACCGGATGGTCCGGAGCCTGCTGTCTGGCTTCGATCTGCCGAAGGGAAACGGCGGCGTCCCGGGCCGCGGAAGCCAGCATGCGGCGGAACATCTCGTCCGTCATGAAGTGGGAACAGCTGCAGGTGGCCAGATACCCTCCCCTGGGCAGCAGCTTCATCGCCCTGCGGTTGATCTCCTTATACCCCCGGGCGGCGGCCTCCGCCGTGTCGCGGGACTTGGTGAAGGCCGGCGGATCCAGGATGACATAGTCATACTCCCGGCATTTTTCCTCCGTCAGGCGGGTGAGCAACTCAAAAACATCCCCGCACACGAATTCCATCCGGTCCGTCAGCCCGTTCCGCTCGGCGTTGGCCCTGGCCATTTCCACCGCCTGGGCGGAGATATCCACACAGGTCACCCGTTCGGCTCCGGCCTGCGCGGCGTTCAGTCCGAAGGAGCCGGTATGGGTAAAGCAGTCCAGCACGCGCTTTCCGGCCGCGATGCGCGCTGCGGCTCTTCGATTATATTTCTGATCCAGAAAAAAGCCCGTTTTCTGCCCCTCTGCCACGTCCACCAGATACCGCACGCCGTTTTCAACGATCTCCGTTACGGCCGACTCCGGGAGCGGTCTGTCCTCCAGCGGGTACCATCCCTTTTTCTGTTCCAGCCCCTCTTTTTCGCGCAGCGGCAGATCGTTGCGCTCATACAGGCCGGACACCGTCTGTCCGCCCGCCTCCAGGACGGACACCAGCTCCCGGAACAACACGCCGCGGATCCGCTCCATCCCCAGGCAGGCCGTCTGTACGGAGAGCAGCGGGCCGTATCGGTCCACCGTAAGGCCGGGCATCCCGTCGGCCTCCCCGTGGACGAGACGGCAGCAGTCAAAATCCGCCCCGGGCATCACCGTGCGCCGGTAGCCGACGGCGTACTCGATCCGTCTCCTCCAGAAGGCCGCGTCGAATCCGTCGTTGGCGTTCCGGGAGATCAGGCGCACGGCGATCCTGGACCGGCTGTTGTAAAAACCCGTGCCCATGTAGGCGTTTCCGGCAAAAACGTCCGTCAGCTCTCCGTCGGCAAGGGCGCCCTCCGTCCCCCGGATCTCCTCACCGTAGATCCACGGGTGCCCGTTTTTCACGCTCCGCTCCGCTCTGGCGGAAAGGAAGACTTTTGGATATGCTCGCTCCTGTTTCATGACGCATCCTCCGTATGTTTCTGTGACGGATCATATCACATACGCCGCTTCGCCACAACCGCCCCGGCCGGGCCGGGATAAAACCTGTGGTTTTTTTCCTCCACCTGTGCTATGATACCTCCCGTGCGCTGTCCGCGCGACCCCACAGAAAAGAGGGACCCCTGTGAAAATACTCGTGATCAATCCCGGCTCCACCTCCACCAAGGTGAGTCTGTTTGAAGACAGAACGCTGCTGTTTGAGGAAAGTCCGTTCCACGATGCGCCGGAGCTGCTGGCCTTTCCCACGGTAAACGACCAGATCCCCTTCCGGGAGAAGGTGATCCTTGACATGCTGGAACGGAGAGGCGTTGATCCCTCCTCCATCGACGTTTTCGTCGGTCGGGGCGGCAGCGCGTACCCGCAGCCGGCCGGCGTCACCGTGGTCGACGAAAGGCTGTATCGGGATACGGAGGCCGCCGTGGGCGGAAGCGAACATCCCGCCAAGCTGGGCGTGATGCTGGCCTACCGTCTGGGTACCCGATATGGCAAGCCCATGTACACCGCCGACCCCACGAATGTGGACGAATACTGCGATCTGGCACGGATCACCGGCATCAGCGGCGTATACAGAAACGCGCAGTCCCATGTGCTCAACCAGAAGGCCGTCGCCAGAGCCCACGCCGCGTCCCTCGGGCGACGGTATGAGGACTGCCGCTTCATCGTATGCCACATCGACGGAGGCGTCACCGTCAGCGCCCACGATCACGGCCGGATGGTGGACGGAAACGTCGGCGCCGGCGGCGATGGCTCTTTCACCCCGACCCGTCTCGGCAGCGTGCCCGTGCTCGTTCTTCTGGACTATCTGGAGACCCATTCCGCCCAGGATGTGCGCCGGATGTGTTCCCGCTCCGGCGGTTTCGTCAGCCACTTCGGCACCTCGGATTCCGACCGGATCCACGCCATGGCGGAGCAGGGCGACCGGAAGGCAAGGCTCGTATGGGACGCCATGATCTACAACGTATGCAAGCAGATCGGCGCAATGAGCGCCGTACTGAGCGGGCAGGTGGACGGCATCCTTCTCACCGGAGGTCTGATGCGCTTTGACGATATCGCCGAGACCGTACGCGAACGCTGCGGCTGGATCGCCCCCGTCACCGTCTATCCCGGGGAGCTGGAGCAGGAAGCGCTGGCCGACGCGGTACTGCGGGTCCTGTCCGGCGAGGAGACCGCCCACGTCTACACCGGCCGCCCGGTCTGGACGGGATTCGACTGGGACTGACGTGTGTTTTTCTTGCCATCAAACAGCATATCCTGTATACTGACGGGGTAGATTTCTTTATCCCGCAACACGCTGAACGAAAAGGAGCCTGAATATATGAGAACCATTGGAACCGTCGTGCGCGGCGTCCGCGCGCCCATCATCCGCCAGGGGGACGATATCGCCAGAGTGACGGCCGACGCCGTGATGGAGGCCTGGAAGGAAGCCGGCATCACCCCCTGTGACCGCGACGTCGTAGCCGTGACGGAATCCGTCGTAGCCCGTGCGCAGGGCAACTACGCCACCGTCGGGCAGATCGCCGAGGACGTCCGCGCCAAGACCGGCGGCGGGACCGTCGGCGTATGCTTCCCCATCCTCAGCCGCAACCGCTTCTCCCTGCTGCTTCGCGGCATCGCGGCGGGCTGCAGAAAGGTCGTTCTTCTGCTCTCCTACCCCTCAGACGAGGTCGGCAATCCCCTGATCGACTGGGATCGGCTGGACAGAGCCGGCGTCAACCCCTACGGCGACGTGCTGACGCTGGAGCGCTTCCGCGAGCTGTTCGGCCGCGTGGAGCATCCCTTTACCGGCGTGGATTACATCGACTTCTATACCGAACTGATGGCCGGCGAAGGCGCGGAGATCACCGTCGTGTTCTCCAACCGCGTGCAGACGGTGCTCGACTATACCGACACCGTTATCACCTGTGACATCCACACCCGCGCCCGATCCAAGCGTCTGCTGAAGGAAGCCGGCGCGAAGACCGTACTGGGCCTCGACGATCTGCTGACCGCACCGGTGGACGGCAGCGGCTGGAACGCCGACTACGGTCTGCTTGGCTCCAACAAGGCCACGGAGGACACGGTCAAGCTTTTCCCCAGAGGCTGCACCGAGGTGGCGGAGGAGATCAGCGCCATTCTCAGCAAGGCCTCCGGCAGACAGATCGAGGCCATGGTATACGGGGACGGCGCCTTTAAGGATCCCGTAGGCAAGATCTGGGAGCTTGCGGATCCCGTAGTTTCCCCGGGCTATACGAAGGGGCTGAGCGGGACCCCGAATGAGCTGAAGCTGAAATACCTGGCGGACAACGACTTCGGCCATCTGACCGGCAGCGACCTGCGCGCCGCCATCGAAGAGCGCATCCGCGCCAAGACGGGTGAGAGCCTGGTGGGCAACATGGTCTCCGAGGGCACGACGCCGCGCCAGCTGACGGATCTGATCGGCTCTCTGTGCGATCTGACCTCCGGTTCCGGCGACAAGGGCACTCCCATCGTCTACATCCAGGGCTATTTCGATAATTACACCTCCGAATAACAGGAATAATTGAATCCGCATTTAAATAACCGGCCGCGAAGCCTATGCTTCACGGCCGGTTGTTCGTCTGTCACCAGACCGCCCCTTCAGGTTTCGGGACCGTAAGGATCCATTCTTCAATCTGGATCCCCCACTCCCCGCATTTGGCGGAGTAACCCATGTTGTCCAGCGGCCCGGAAACTTCGCCCGTCTCCGAATCGATGCAGTAATAGAAACGGTCGTAGTTCCCGTCTTTCTTTCCCGGATACTGCTTGACCACGATGTATCTTTCGTCATGCCAGAAAGCGGAGATATACGGCCCTACCACAGTCTGTCCAGATCCTTTTCCCTTCTCTTCCACAGCTATAAGGCGTATGTCTTCTGCGTTGATCCGCCATATTTCATAATCGCCGGGAAGCGCCTCATAGTGCCAGTCTCCCTGGCCGGCAAACCCTTCAAGAAGTTTGGAACTCACAGATTTGATCAGCAGAACGGCCAGCAGGATGATAACTGCCATCATCACAACGTACAGGCCCGCCTTGATCAGTTTTTCACGCGTACGATCGGACATCTCGCCCAGCCTCCTCTTCAGGCAAATAATGGTAAGAACTCATGGTTTTTCCTGCAGCGTCTCGTTCAGGCTGCCGGTCCGGTAGCCCAGCAGATCCACCGCTGCGTAGGAAAACCCGACGGCGCGGAACGCCTCGTGGATCTTCCGGCGCAGATCTTCGTCGGCAAACCGGGCAATGTCTCCGGGCGGGACCTCGATCCTGGCGACGTCTCCGTGGACCCGGACGCGGTACTGCGCAAACCCCTGCCGGGCCAGGACCTGCTCGGCCCTGTCCGCCATCGTCAGCTTTTCCGGCGTGATTTTCTCGCCGTAGGGGATCCTGCTGGCGAGGCAGGCCATGGAGGGCTTCGCCGCCGTGGGCAGACCCATGCGGGCGGACAGTTCCCGGATCTCGCTTTTTGTCAGGCCGGCCTCCAGCAGCGGGCTTCGAACGCCCAGCTCCGCGATCGCCCTCATGCCCGGCCGGTAATCTCCGACGTCGTCCGCGTTCGAACCTTCCGCCACGCAGGCAAAGCCCGCTTCCCGGGCTGCCCGGATCACTGCGGTGAAGATCGCCCGCTTGCACAGATAGCATCGGTCCGGCGGGTTTTCCACCACGCCTGGAACTGTCAGAATGTCCTTCTCCAGCATCATAAGGGGGATGTCCCGCTCCCGGCAGAAAGCTGCGGCTTCTGTCGTCTCCCGGTCCGGCGTGAAAACGGACCGGACGTTCACCGCCGCCGCCGCGTCTCCCAGCGTTTCCCGGGCGGCGGCGAGCAGGAAGGTGGAATCCACCCCGCCGGAAAAGGCCACGACCACGCTGCCGCAGTCCCGCAGAATCCTTTTCAGACGGTCATACTTCCCGTTCAGCAGCTGTTCGCTGTCCGTCATCGCTCTCTCTCCTCTCTCAGCGCAGGCCGTCCGTCAGATCGCGGATCACTTCTCCCGCCAGGATCAGCCCCGCCGCGGACGGCGCGAAGGCTACGCTGCCGGGCGTTCTTCCCTGCTTTCCCGGCCGGTCCTCTTCCGTTTCCTTTCGCCACGGCGTCAGCGGAGGTTCATCGCTCCATACCACCTTCAGCTTTTCGATGCCGCGCTTTTTCAGTTCCCGCCGCATGACCCGGGCCAGAGGATCCGTGTGCGTCCGGCTGATGTCCGACACCCGGAAGGCGCTCCCGTCCAACTTGTTCCCGGCGCCCATGGCACTGATCAATGGGATCCCATATTCCGCGGCCGCCTCCGCCAGCGCCAGCTTGGCGGATACCGTATCCACGGCGTCCACCACGTAATCATACTCGGCAAACGGGAAGGTATCCTTATTCTCGGGCAGGAAAAAGCGATTGTACACGCGCACGTCCGCCGCCGGATTGATGTCCAGCATTCTCTCCCGCATGACTTCCGTCTTGAACCGCCCCACCGTGCTGCGCAGGGCGATGATCTGCCGGTTCAGATTGGACAGACTGACGGTATCGCTGTCCACCAGGTCGAAGGCGCCTACGCCGCTGCGCACCAGCGCCTCGCAGACGTATCCGCCCACACCGCCGATCCCGAAAACCGCCACGCGGGAGGCCGCCAGCTTTTCCATCGCCGCTTTGCCCAACAGCATCTCCGTGCGGGAAAACGCCTGATCCATCCCGTCACCTCCCTCCGGCGGAGGCTTTCTTCATCTCCGCCCATTTTTTCTCCAGTGTTTCGTATACCAGCCGGTTGGGACGCCCGTTCTGAAAATAGGCGGAGTCGTCCTTCCCGAACATTTTCACCGCGAAGGCCGCCGCCGCCCGGGACCTGGACTGGCCCGCGTAGCAGTGGATCAGCAAGGTTTCTGCCTCCCGGTTGCGCAGGATGAAGCGGATCATCTCCTCCGCCATCGCTTCGCTGAACGGCACCGCCCCCGGGACGTCGCTCTCCACGTCGTCGAACCTCAGCGTGAGCGCCTCCCGGCAGTACCGGCTTTCGGTGAACTCGAATCCGAAGCCGTCGGACTGCGCGTCCTGAATGGAGATCACGGCGTAGGTATCGTCCCGCTGCACCATATCCCCCATGCCATAGGGCGCGTAATGGTCCATCACGTAATCGAAAGCCTCGAAAACAGATCTGAGAAGGATCCTTTTCATCTGCCTTCTCTCCTCCCTCTCCGGCAGGGAACGCCGTCCCCGCTCATCCGCGCTTTTTTCTGCGTCCTAATGCGACAGCACCGGCCGTTCCGCCGCAGACGATCACCGCCGCGGGCACCGCCCACAGGCGCCGTTTCGACAGCGGTGCCATCCGCCCTCCAGGCGATCGTTGCCGCCATCGGCCAGGACGTGTCGGGTTCATACACCTTCGTATAGGGCAATGCCACCGTGGGGATCGTTTCCGTTTCCGTTTCTCCGCACAGGACGCAGCTTCTCCGCTTTTCTCCTTCCTCCGTTTTCGTCGGCTCCTTTACCGTCTCCCAGTCGCCCCATTCATGAAAGTCCGGGATCGGTTCCATCACCGTCGTTCTGACGTGATCCGGATCCTGACGGCAGACCTGCGTCCAGTGCCCCGGAGTCGTACAGGTCGCTTCCACATATTCCTCCGCCTCATCGTCCCAGTCGTGATCCGCAGTGACCCTGCACACGACCGTCAGTCTGTCCGGCAGGCATTCGAGGATATCGCAGGAAACATAGTCCGCCGTCTCCGGATCCAGGAACAGCGCTTCGGCCGTCTCTGCGAAACGGGATCCCTCCCCGGGCTGGAACGTGACCACCGCCGTATAGGTCTCCCCGGCGATGAACATCCCCATGTACGGAACGGACGCCCAGGGATCCGTCTCATTGACGTACATGGCCTAGAGGCACGGCTCCTCTCCGACAAGAACGTTTTCCTCCTCCGGCCAGACGTCCGGCGTTTCGGGCACATGCCCGCACAGCGGTGGGCTGATGCTGAATCTGACCGTCCCGATGGGTTCAGCGCTGTCCACGGCGGCCGCCGGGGCCCCCGCCAGAACGAGCGTCAGAAGAATGAGCAGGACGCACAGCGTCCTCTTTCCCAGCGTCATGTCGCGTTTTCTCCTGCTCCGGACGGAGCGGCTTCTCCGGCAAGGCTCTCCAGCGCGGCGGTCAGGGCCCCCGACAGCCGCTCCGCCGGGATCCCCTCGGCCGGCACGTGGATGAATCCAACGCCCTTTTCCGTTCCGCGGTACCGTTCAAGCAGCGTGAACAGAACATCATTGCAAACGAACGTCCCCGCTGTGTAGGAGAGCTCGCACGGGACCCCGCGGGCGAGGATCGCGTCCCGCATCCTTTTCACCGGAAGCGAGACAAAGCATCCGTCCTCAGCACCGGGGATCACCGGTTCTCCCTCCGGCTGCCGGCCGGCGTTATCCGGGATCCTGGCATCCCGCAGATTGATGCCGATCACCTCCGGCGTTACACAGGTCCGTCCGCCGGCCTCTCCGACGCACAGGATTACGTCCGCCCCGATCTCGTCCGCGCGTTCCATGACCGCCCGCGCGCCTTCTCCAAACACGGTGGGGATCCTCAGCCGGATGATCTCGAAGCCTGCGATCCTGTCGGGCAGCCGGGAAACGGCCTCCCATGAACGATTCCGTTCCGCCCCTCCGAACGGCTCAAAGCCCGTTACCAGGATCCGTTTCATCTTTCCGTTCTCCCTTCCGTGTTTCCCTGCTTCTTAATATATTATACTTGTTATCAGTGTAGAACGGAACGCCTCATATTTCAAGAACCAAGTTGCCCCGTCCGCGGCTGGACGCCGGGCGGCCTTGTGTTTTCATCTCCGTCATGATATCTTGACATCACCGGGGCCGACCCGGAAAAAGAAAAGGGTGATGGCATGAAAAATACGGCCGGGATGATCCGCACGTTCATCGAGCGGGACGCGCGCCGCTATGACGAAATGAGTGACGCGATCTGGGCTTTTGCCGAATATCGCTTTCAGGAGTACCGATCCTGTGAGCTTCAGAAGGAACATCTCCGTGCGGAAGGCTTCCGCATAACGGAGCGTCTGGCGGAATGGGGCGACGCGGAGCTGTTCCTCCGGCCGGAACTCATCGAACAGGCAAAGGAAGATCTTATCCGGGCCCGGGGCGGTGAGGAATACCGGTGTCTGCTGCCGGAGGACGTCACCCCCGAAGGGCTCTGAACCGCCGCGGGAAGAAACGACATATCCATGGAATACGTTCATCGTTATGCTTCTCCCCTGGGCGGCGTCACGCTCGCCTCCGACGGGACCGCGCTGACCGGCCTGTGGTTCGACGGTCAGAAATACTTCGCGTCAACGCTGGATCCCCTGCATGAAGAGAAAAACCTTCCCGTGTTCGATGCGGCCGTCGACTGGCTGAACGCCTACTTCAGCGGATCGAATCCCGGGCCGGTGCCTCCGCTTGCCCCGGCGGGCACTCCTTTTCAGCGTGCCGTATGGGAGATCCTGCTTTCCATCCCCTACGGGCAGACCGTGACCTACGGTGCCGTCGCGAATGTCCTTTCCGGGCAGGGCGGGCGCCGAGGCGCGGCAGCCCGGGCGGTCGGCAGCGCCGTCGGGCGTAACCCCATCTCTCTTTTCATCCCCTGCCATCGCGTCGTCGGAGCGGACGGAGGTCTGACCGGCTACGCCGGCGGACTGGAGAGGAAACGGGCGCTTCTTCGGCTTGAGCAGTCAGGGATCACAGGACCATAAGCGACGCTCCCCGTGCCCGGCACGGGGAGCGTCGCTTTCTCAGATATGCTTATTTCCGGCAGATTTCCGTGAGATATTTCGCACAGAAGGGAACGATCCTGCCCCTGTCGTACACGTGTAGACTGCAGCGGCGCAGCCGTTCCACGTTCAGATTCCCGGCGTCCTGAAACGCCATGGCCGACAGGGTCAGACTCCGGTGACTCATCAGACGGAGGAACGTATCAAAATCCATCTCGTCTGAAAGATCCCGTCCGGGTGCCGGCCCATCCGGCGACCTCCGCCAGCGGCCGGCGATGTACCCCCGGTTCTCCGCCGCGCAGCCCCGCCCGCGCGGTGCCCGCGCCATGGAACCGAGCGGATGCATCTCCCCCTGGAGATCGACCAGGATCCCGGCGTGGAACCCGCACAGCGGGTGGTCGCATCGGGACGGGAGAAAGCTTTCCAGCGGGAGGCCCGTCTGTTCGGAGATGTCCGACATCAGCTGATCCAGCGTATACCGGTCCTCCTGCCTCGGGTCTTCAGGATATCTCCCGAAATAGGACACCGGCTGGAAGTGGACGCCCCTCACGCCGGGCATCAGATCCCGGGCCAGCGCGACGATATTCCCCAGGTCGCCGTCGTTGACGCCCGGCACCACCGTCGGCACGAGCGTCACCCCGATGCGCGCCTGCGCGCACGCGCGGATCGCCTGCAGCTTCGTCTCCAGCAGCGGCGCGCCACGCAGTTTCTCGTAGATTTCGTCTTCCGTTCCGTCGAACTGGAGAAACACGATGTCCAGCCCCGCTTCCGCCAGTTTCCTCACGTATTCCGGGTCCCGTGCCAGACGGATCCCGTTCGTGTTCACCTGCGTGTAGCTGCAGCCGGCCTCCCGGGCAAACCGGATCAGTTCCGGCAGATCGTCACGGAGCGTCGGCTCGCCGCCGGAGAACTGGATCAGCGGCTTTCCGCACTGGCGCACGATGTCCCGGATGGCGTCCCTGCACTCCTGCTGCGGCGGATCCTCCTCCGCCGCGCCGCCGTTGGCAAAGCAGAAGCGGCATCTCAGCTGGCAGCGATTCGTGACCTCCAGCAGGATACAGCACGTCTCCGACTCATGCTCCACACACAGGCCGCAGTTTTCCGGGCAGTGTTCGCCGGCGTCCTCCGCCAGCTCCTCCGCGCCGAGGCTCCACCGATCCAGATCCACCCTGCCCCGCCAGACGGGCACACGGAAGCTCCCGTGCTCCGGGCAGATCTTTTCCATCCGCACCTGACCGTCTTCCTCCCTAACCAGCCGCGCCGGAACATTTCTGAGGCAGACGGGGCAGACGGACCGTGTTTTTCTGATCGTTTTATCCATTCGGTCCCTCCTGAACGCGTGAACCGCCGAAAGCAGGGAAGCTTCCGGTCGCTCACCGCTTTCCCAGAGTGATAATGCCACGGCCGGCGATGAAAATCAAGGGAACGGCGCCGAAAACCAGGGCGGCCGCAAGCTGGCAGAGGAGATCATATAAAGTGAAAAAGCTCTGTCTGACCCAGGGTCTTCCGTACCGTTCAGCCTAAGCTGCCGTCCGGGCGGGATCGGAGAGCCTCCGTCCCACATCGAGGCATTTTTGTAAAACGGCAGTTTATCAATCGCATCGGTGACCGCATTGAAAAGCAGTGTGTACTCTTGTGTACTCTTTTGTTGCAATTCCCATGTTCCCACCTCCTATGGATAGGATAGCACAGAGAGGATGCGAAACATGTCGAATTGTGCCTGAAAGAAGTGTTCTGTGCATATAATAATCCTGCCCACCGGGAGAGCCGATGAGCAGGACAAAATGAGCTATCAATTCGATTTAGTACGATTCGCCGTGATCGTATTCCCCATACTCGCAGCCAATGTGGGAGGCCTCTATTTCATCTGCCAGAATCAGCTGTCCATCCATCCGGTCATACAACTTTACCGTACCCCAACCATTACCGCCATTCCAAAGGCGGTTGTGATGCCTGCTGCCGTCCGGTGCTTCATAGTTGATCAGCAGCATATCCTTTTTCAGGCAGTGCACCTCTGTTTCCATGGCGGCGTGGATATTTTCCTGCCGCACATGCCAGACGACTTCTTCATCGTGCTCCTCAAAGGAGAATGCAGTTTTCACCATCAGGTGAAGCTTTGAAAAATTAAAGTCGTATTCCTTGCCCTCATAGTAGAATACACCCAACAGCCGACGATCCAACGGGACAAAGTAAATCTTTGGCCGGCCACCGCCAATGTCGAATACACTGTTCGACAGCTGTTTCCCGGTCTTTTTGCTGGTCAGGCAGTTGGAGGACAGCCAGACCCAGGGGGTGGTAAAGTCGCGGCCCCAGTTCTTATCGGCGTAGCCGTAGCAGCGTTCCGGCGTAACTGTGTACTGCCTGCCGTTGAAAGTAATGGTCCCACTGTAGGCGCTCTTCATCCCCTCAGCGTGCCAGTACATGGCGAAGGCTTCCGCGTCCCGCATGGGCTTGCTGGCCCCGTATCCAACGTTAAAAGCGATCTGTTTGTCTACTGTCAGATCCCAGGTCATTGTCCCTGCATCACACATCCATTCCGGATGGGCGGCCGCATCCTCCGCCGTAATGTCTACACTGCCTTTCAGGGAGGTTTCACAGGCAAGACAATCCGCTGCTTCGATCCGGTATGGAGCGTCCGGGTGCAAAGAGACGTCTTTCCAGGTGAAGAAGCGGTGCAACTGACAGGCATCCTCACCCCATGTGCCTGCCTTTACCATAAGGTAGGAAGGCTTTTTCCCTGCAGCCCGGTTCTCCGGAAGTTGTCCCAGGACAGGCTCCTCCTCCGCCAGTGCGGGGTTGCAAACATAAAACTCAATAAAGAATGGCTTGTCCTCTCCGGTTTCAGCATCCTGGGCAGTGAAGGAGTGCCACCACCAATCGTATCCGTGATGCGCCAAGGGGCCATGCAGCATGTAACTGTCCCGCTTTATATCGTGATGATTAAACATGATTCGTCTCCCTGATATATTGGAAGCTAAGATTATACTGTACTCTGGGGTCTTACGGAATGCCGATCTTCTGTGTCAGAATTACTCTTTTTTCCCAAAATGCGAAAACCAGTTTTTCAGTTCTTCACTCTTCTTGGAGACCGTTTCCCTGAACTCTTCGGTCTTCTCCTCCCGCATCTTCTCCCGGGCCTCTTTTGCCATCTGCTTCTCAATCTCCCGTGCATGCTCGACTTCCGCAGCAACCTCAGCAGCATCAAACCGGGTGATGGACACATCGAAGCTGTTGAGCTTTGCGGTCAGGGCCGTTTCGTATTCTTCCTGAGCAAGAAGAATGATCGCTGTTTCGCCGTTGAGGATGCTGTCACCGGCCTTTTCCAGCAAAGAGGCGTTGTCCGCCATGTCGTTGGCATCCACTGCACCGCCGATCAGCATGCCCATGCTTCCGCCCAGCAAAACACAAAGCGGGCCGCCCAGCACACCAACCAGGCTGCCGATCAGGCTGCCTTTCCACGTGTCATCGCCGTCCATTGCACCATTGATGAAACCATCCATGATGGTGAGCTTATCATTTTCCTTCTTAACGATTACAGCCTGCGATATCGTATAATTGGCATTGGTTGTTTCACGCTTCAGTTCAGACAGTGCCTGGTATGCTTCACTTTCAACTTTGTAATTAGCCAGAATCACATTCTCTTTCATTTCAAAGACCTCCTCTGAAATAGAAAGCGCCCCGCGTTTGGCAGGGCGCTGGAGTAGTAATGATTAGCCTTGGATCTGAATGGTCTTGCGCTCCGGAAGCGCCACCGGCTGCTCCTTCGGGAAGTCAAGCGTCAGGACGCCATCCTCAAACTTGGCCTGTACGTCTTCTTCCTTAACATTCTCACCGATGTAGAAGCTTCTGGTCATGGAGCCTTCGTAGCGTTCCTGATGAACGATCTTGCCCTTCTTATCCTTGTCCTCTTCTTCGAGGCCCTTGGAAGCGGTAATCGTCAGGTAGCCATTCTGCAGCTGCAAATCGATCTGATCCTTCTTGAAGCCCGGCAGGTCCACCTTCAACTCATAGCCATCATCGTGTTCCTTCAAATCGGTCTTCATCACATGAGCCGCATGTTTGCCATACAGCTTGCGATCGACATCGGATTCAAAACCCCTGAACGGGAAACCCATCCAGTCATCAAACAAACTCTCTCCAAAAATACTCGGTAACATAAGTCATGCCTCCTTCGATACTGCAATCATTTTGTTTGTTACCTGAGCAAGGGGATGGAGGTCATCTATTCGATCTTCGTTCCTCTGTTCGATTATGATTATATCACTGTTTTTAGCACTGTCAATGCGAGAGTGCTAATAATCGCGTGAACAATATGTGAATATTCTTATATAAGGTTAGCTGCAAGTTTAAGGCGCAGCAAATTATGGCCCCGGCTATCTCACTACTGGCTATCTGCTAAATGAATACGCAACATCCTGTCTGGATTGGCCAGAAAGTCTTTTGTAATCTGAAAGTGCCTGATTTCAAGGACTTTTGGGCAAAAAGAAAGGACTCCAACTTTGTATCAAAATTGGAGTCCTTTTATGTGTAAGTACGCCCAAAAGGTACCGAAGCTTAGAAAGAACGCCTAAAAGACACCAGCGAGAGGAGTAAAGCGATTACACTCCCAAAACATAAAAGCCGTTAAAAGCCTTTGCTCTGTTCAGCCAATCTACAAGGACTTCATAATCCGAAGGCTTTTTATCGAGTATCATTCCCAACAAGAACTCTATCTGTTCCGGTGTGTAATAATTGATTCCACATAGATCTACCAGACCTGTTTTCAAATTATTATATGTTCCGCAGTCGAAAACATGGCTGTAATTCTGATAGAACAAATCCATATCATCAACATGAATATATATCGAGTCGTCTTTCCAATGGTTAATTGCTCGAATGCTGACTATTTTTTTAAGTCTCGTCCCTGAAGGAAGATTACAGAACTGTAGTTCAACAAACGCCGAACCGCCATAAGCTCTTCTTTCTTCATTAGAGGAAAAACGGCGGAAGATTATGGTGATCACTCCTTTCTTGGGAGCGTTTAGCTTACTATAAGTATAACAGATAAGGATTATTAGTTCGATCCGGTTACATAGAAAACCTCTCTTGCCTTGGTAGACAAGAGAGGTTTTTTTGATGGTGCGCGAGGCGGGACTTGAACCCGCACGCCCGTAGTGAGCACTAGAACCTGAATCTAGCGAGTCTGCCAATTCCACCACTCGCGCCCGCGGAATGCTTGCTTATATTAGCACCGCGTTTTGGGGATGTCAAGCAGTTTTTTTGCAGCCGTGATCATATCCTGCCTTTCGAGGGGGCTCACAGGAAGCGCACCGCTTCAAAAGCGTGGAACACGGCGTCCCGTATGTCCCCGGACCGGCTGGCGTCCCCGATGACGGACACGGCCGTTTCCGGACACACGTGGGAAAAGCGCAGGGCTTCCCTTCTTCTCGGCCGCATCCCGACCGCCATCAGTACCGTGTCCGCCGGGATCTCCCGCGTTTCACCGGTGGCCGTATGACGGATCAGAACGGAGGCCTCCCGGATCTCCTCCAGCTTCCATCCCAGCAGCCGTTCGACCCCATACTGCTCGCTCATCCGTTCCAGATCTCCGGCGGAACCGTTCTTCAGCAGGTCCACCTGTTCCGCCATCTCCACCACGGTGCAGCTTTTCCCCTCCATCGCCAGCGTGATGGAGGCCTCCGTCCCGACGGAGGCGCCGCCGATGATCACGACTCTCCGGCCGCACGGCGCACGCCCGTTTTCCGCGTCGGGCGCCCAGAAGACGTTCGGGCGATCCCAGCCGGGCACCTGGGGAAACAGCGGATCCGCGCCTACGGCCACGATCACAGCGTCGTACCTCTCCTTTTCCAGCAGTTCCGGCGTCGCCTCGGTGTTCAGAAGCACCCGGGCGCCGCAGTGCGCCGCAAAGTCCTGCATGTAGGCAAGATAATCCCTCAGGTCGTTCTTGAAGGGGGCGCCGCAGGCGTCGTTCACATGGCCGCCGATCCTGCCGGACTTTTCGTACAGCGTGACCTCATGCCCCCGCTGCAGCAGCCACTTGACCGCTTCCACTCCGGCCGGCCCGCCGCCGACGACGGCGACTTTCTTCTTCACGGGCGCCGGCGGGAGCCTTCCCTCCGGGTAATCGGCAAAGCGCCCCCACATGGGATTTACGGAACACAGCTTTGCCGTGTGCGGACTGGCCATGCGGAAGCACTGGCAGCGCAGACAGGGCATGTGTTCCCATTCCCGTCCCTCGGCGTATTTCTTCGGCATGTCATAATCGGCGTGGAGCGCGCGGTTCATGGCCACCATGTCCGCCTTCCCGGAGGCGATGATCTCCTCCGCCATGGCCGGATCCTTGATGGCGCCTACCACGGAGACGAACAGATCCGGATACGCCTTCTTGATGGCGGCGGCGAATCCGACGTTCAGCATCCGGTCCATGGTATAGTTGCTCAGCAGATACCGCATGTACTGCCGTTCTCCCCACAGATCGTGGATGCCGGCGGAAACATGCAGGATGTCGATCTTATCCTTGATGTACTTTATGAATTCAATGGTATCCTCCAGATGCATCTGATCCGGGTGTATCTCATCGGCGGATATGCGGTATTCGATGACGAACTTCTCCCCTACTCTCGCCCGGACCGCGTCCAGGATCTCGCACGCGAAGCGGGCGCGGTTCTCCGGACTGCCTCCGTATTCGTCCGTCCTCTTGTTGAAATACGGGCTGGCGAACTGGGCGATCAGATTGCCGTGAGCACCGTGGATGTTGCACATCACCATGCTGGCCTGTTTGCAGTATTCAGCCGCGCGGGCGTATTTTTCCACCGTTTCCCGGATATGCTCCACAGTCATCTCCTCGGTGGGGATCGGATCTCTTCCCAGCATCCGGGCGCGGTTCCGTTCCGCCGCTGTAATGAACGAGCTGCAGCTGAAGGCCGGACGGCCGATGTTCTCCGGCGCCGTGTCCTTCCCGTTGTGCGTCAGCTCCAGGCAGCCGTGGGCGCCGTACACCTCGCACATCTCCGAAAACAGCTTCAGGGGCTGCACGCAGTCCGGATGATCCAGCCGCAGCTGCCCCGGTTCGTCGCTGCTCTCCGTAATGTCGATGCTGCAGTTTCCCACCTCGCATATGGCAACGCCGCCTCTGGCGTACTGCCGGAAGGTGTCGACAAAGCGCTGGGTGACAAAGCCGCGCTCATCCCCGGCAAAAAAACAGCCCGGAGGCGCCTGCTGCAGGCGGTTCTTGAACAGTACGCCGCGGATCTCAAACGGTTCATACACGTGCGGATACTTTGCGGACACGGTGATCCCTCCCCTTTTCCTGTGTCGTCCTGGTCGCGGCGGACGCCGCACGTTTATTTTCCCACAATCCGCCGCGGTTTTCAACGCATTCTTTTCCCCGCCTGCGGCTTTCCCCGTCCTGCGCGCGCGTCCGCTTTTTTACTTTTCCTCATTGCAAAGGGCATGGGATTGGATTATAATTCAGATATTGAATCGGGTCGGTTTCCCGTAATCTGAATCACACTGCAAGGAGAGATACGTATGGGCAAATTTGTTATTCGCAACACGAAGACGGGCATCAAGTTCGACTTAAAGGCCAACAACGGCGAAGTGATCGCCACCTCTGAAGTGTACAAGTCCGAAGCGTCCTGCAAAAAGGGCATTGCAAGCGTGCGCAGAAACGCCCCCGTTGCCGCAGTGGAGGACCAGACCGTGGAGGGGTTCGCCAAGGAAAAGCACCCCAAATTTGAGATCTACACGGACAAAGGCGGCGAATTCCGCTTCCGCCTGAAGGCTACCAACGGCCAGATCATCGCCGTCAGCGAAGGATACAAGGCCATGGCCAGCTGCAAGAACGGCATCGCCTCGGTGAAGAAAAACGCCGTGGACGCCGCCATCGTCGACGCAAAGGAGTAATCGATCATGGAACTTCCGAACCTGGACATCAAGGGCAAGATCGAAGAGCTGGTCGAAAAGGCCAAGGCGGACGACAGCTTTCTGAGCAAATTCAAGGAAAACCCCATCAAGGCCGTGGAAGACACGCTGGGCGTGGATCTTCCCGATGAAGCCATAAAGAAGATCGTGGACGGCATCAAGGCAAAGCTCTTTCCGGAAGACCAGGAGGGCGGCCTGTCCGGCCTGATCAAGAAGATCACCGGCAAGGATAAGGACTGATTTGTGTCTTCGCCCCGTCTGTCTCCGCAGACGGGGCTTTCTGTACCGTCGACCAGGAAAGGAGGCGCCGGAATGCCAACGGGAAAAAGGAAGCTCCGTCTGGGCGGTTACATTCTGGCCGCCCTTCTGCCCTCCGCGCTGATCACCGCGTTTTACGTGCTGGCAGCCCGTACCTCGGTTCTTGTCTCCGTTCAGCGGCATTTCTCCCGTCCCGCGCTGGACGCCATGGGGCGCGCCTTCTCCACCGTCCCCTTTTCCTTCATGGAATTCTACATCGTTCTGGTGCTGGCGGCCGTTGTGCTGTTCCTGGTGCGGCTGATCCGACGGCTGATCCTCGGTCCCGGACCGCGGCTGCTGACCGTACTGAAATACTTTCTCGTACTGATGTGCGCCGCCGGCGTCATCTGGAACGGGTACTGCTGGCTGTGGAACGCCGGCTACTACGACTCTTCCTTCGCGGAACAGGCGGAGATGAAGGCTCCCGGCGCCTATCCGGAAGAGCTGGAAAGCGCTTCCCGGCTCTTTCTCTCGATGGCCAACCGGCTCGCGCCTCTGGTTCCCCGAGGAGAGGACGGCACCATGGTCTTTTCCCTGAACGACGCCATGACAGAGTATCCGGGACTTTACGACCCCCTGACGGAGGAATTCCCCTGTCTGTCCGGGCAGACGACCCGTCCAAAGGGCGTGTTCTTTTCCCGGATCATGAGCCGCATGGGCTTCACCGGCATCTTCTTTCCCTTCTCCGGGGAAACCTATATCAACACCCACCAGCCCGCCTGGTCCATCCCGGATACCGTCGCCCATGAGATCGCCCATCAGCGGGGCGTGCATCTGGAGGCCGAGTGCAATTTTCTTGGCATAGCCGCGTGCCTGCAGAGCGGCGACGCGCGGTTTCAGTATTCCGGATACCTGTGCGGCCTGATCCATCTGACGAACGCCCTGTATAAGGCCGATCCGGACGCCTGGGCCGACATCCGGTCCGGCTTCTGCCCCGAGCTGGAAGCGGACTGGCAGTACAATTCCCGCTACTGGAAGGAGATGGAGGGCGCCGTATCCAAAGTGAGCGACACCGTCTACGACGCGTTTCTGAAAGTGAACACCCAGCCGTCCGGTCTGAAAAGCTACGGCGAGTGCGTGGATCTGCTGATCCTGTGGATGCAGGAAAGCCCCCATTCCCCGGTTAAACTGACCAAAAGAAACTGACAGGGAGGAACGAATCATGAAACTGATCTGGCACGGCCACGCCTGCTTCCAGATTGAGGAAGACGGCTGGTCCGTCGTGTGCGACCCCTACGCGCCGGGTTATGTCCCCGGTCTTCGCGAACTATCCGTCACGGCCGACGACGTGTTCTGCAGTCACGGCCATGACGACCATAATTACGTTCAGGCCGTGACCCTGAACGGCACCGGCGACCGGCGGTTTTCCGTGACGGCGGTCGACTGCTGGCACGACGACGCCGGCGGCGCCCTGCGCGGCCCCAACCGCATCCATGTGTTCGATCTGCCGTCCGGTCTGCGGGCCGTTCATCTTGGGGATCTGGGCCATCGGCTGAGCGAGGAGCAGGCGGCCGCAATCGGTACCCCGGACGTGCTGATGATCCCCGTGGGCGGGTTCTTCACCATCGGTCCGGAGGACGCCCGGGCGGTATGCGATCAGCTGAAGCCGCGGGTCATCGTTCCCATGCATTTCCGCGGACGTTCCTTTGGCTTCGACGTGATCGGACCCGCAGAGGATTTCACGGCGCTGTTCCCCGCGGAGCGGGTCTTCCGTCCCGATTCCTGCGAGCTGGAGGTCGGTCCGGATTCCCCCTCCGGCGTATTTGTGCTTACTCCCCGCCTTCTGGCATAACTCTTCCGGTTTATCCGATCCCTCTATTGCCAGAACGGGGGCCGGTATGATAGAATGATCCCAGCAAAACCAACGATAAGGGAGTGCATTTACTATGGTTAAAGTTATCATGGGCCTGAAAGGCTCCGGCAAGACCAAGCAGCTGGTGGATCTGGTCAAAGCAGCGGCTGAGGCCGAACCGGGCAACGTGGTCTGCATTGAACGCAAGCCCCAGCTCACCTATGATCTGCCCTATACCGTGCGGCTGGTCGCCGCTTCCGACTACCGTCTGACGAATTACGACGCCCTGAAGGGCTTCGTATGCGGCATGCACGCCGGCAACTACGACATCACCCATATTTTCATCGACAATCTGTTCAAGATCGTTGACCGCACCTACGACGCGGAAGCGGAGGATTTCGTGAACTGGTGTGTGGCTTTCTCCGAGAAGGAGGGCGTCAATTTCACCATGACCCTGAGCGCCGACGTCGCTCTCGCGTCTGACAAGATCAAGGCCCTGTTCTGATGCATCTGTGAATGTCGAGCCCGCCATGAGTTCCATGGCGGGCTTTTCCGTACGGAGGACGACCCCATGAAAGAGAATTATCAGCGTCAGCTGGACGAGATCATCGAGATGCGTCAGCAGGCCGGCGACGTTCCCACGCTCTTCCTGCACAGCTGCTGCGGCCCCTGCAGCAGTTACGTTCTGGAGTATCTGACCCGGTTTTTCCGCATCACCCTGTTCTACTACAATCCGAACATGGACACGGCGGAGGAGTACGCCCGCAGAACGGAGGCGGTCCGTCTTCTGCTGGCAAGCGCTTCCTATCCCAATCCCGTCTCCCTCCAGGTCGCTCCCTACGACCACGCGCCGTTCCTGCAGGCGGTGGCCGGACTGGAAGGCGAACCGGAGGGCGGAGCACGGTGTACCCGCTGCTTTGAACTGCGGCTGGAAGAGGCGGCGCGCCTTGCCGCCCTCGGCGGTTTCGATTATTACGCTGCCACTCTCACCGTCAGCCCTCACAAGGACGCGGAGCGCATCAACCGCATCGGCCGTGAGATGGGCCGGCGCTACGGTGTGCTCTGGCTCCCCTCGGACTTCAAGAAAAAGGACGGCTTCAAGCGCAGCACCATCCTGTCCAAGGAGTACGGACTGTACCGCCAGGATTACTGCGGCTGCGAATTTTCAAAAGGCCATCTGCCCGGACTGCCGCCGTTGGCTGACGGCTGATACGACAAAGGAGGCTGCACAACCATGTCTGAATTCAGGTATCCCCATCTGTTCCAGCCCATCGTTCTGGGCCGTCAGTTTTTCCGGAACCGCATTTTCAATTCCCCCACCGGCGTCGCCATCGAGCCGGAGCGCTACAGCTGCGCCTACTATGAGCGCAAGGCCGTCGGCGGCGCGGCCAGCGTCTGCATCGGGGACGCCTGCCCCAACGAGAACGGCAGGGCCAGAGGCCTTCAGATCAACCTCTGGAACGACGATGAGAACCAGAAGCTGTCCGATATTGCGCACAGCATCACGCGCCACGGTGCCGTAGCCAGCATAGAGATCCTGGACGCCGGCAACTGCTCATACTACTCCGCCTCGCTGGGCGCTCCCCTGTACGGGCCGATGGACGGAGTCAGCCCCTTCGGAGACGAGATCCGCGCCATGACGGAAGAACAGATCCTGGAGGTCATCGAGCAGCACGCCCGGGCCGCGCTGTACGCCAAGCGGCTGGGCTTCGGCATGGTGACGGTCCACGGCGGCCACGGGTGGCTGATCACACAGTTCATGGACCGCGCCAACACCAGAAAGGACCGCTGGGGCGGCAGCATCGAAAACCGCGCCCGTCTGGCCGTCGCCATCTGCGATCGTATCCACCAGGTATGCGGAAGCGGCTTTCCCGTAGAGATGCGCATGGTCGGGGACGAGGTCTATGAAGGCGGGTATCATATCGAGGAGGGCATCGCCCAGGCCGTGCAGCTGGACGGTCACGCCGACCTGATCCACGTTTCCACCGGGAGCCACGAAGTGGCGGAGGTGTTCACGGTGACGCACCCGAGCATGTTCCTTGCCGACGGCGCCAACGTCAGGTACGCCGCGGAGATCCGAAAGCACGTCCGCCGTTCCCCCGTGGCCACGGTGGGCGCTCTGAGCGAACCGGAGCTGCTTGAGGAGATCATCGCCTCCGGGAAAGCGGACGTGGTAGAGATGGCACGCGGCTTGATCTGCGACCCGGATCTGCCCATCAAGCTGCAGACCGGCCATGACGACGAGGTAAGAAAGTGCATGCGCTGCCTGTACTGCTTCAGCACCCACATGCAGTCCGCGGTGATCCCCTGCGCCATCAACCCGGAGATCGGGCACGAGTATGAGATGTACAGCACGCCTCCGGTCCGGACAAAGAAGCGCGTGCTGATCGCCGGCGGAGGCATGGCCGGCATGCAGGCGGCCATCACCGCCGCTGACGACGGGCACGACATAATTCTGTGTGAGAAAGGCCCACGTCTGGGCGGCGCTCTCCTGTGCGAGGAGAAGGTCCCCTTCAAGGAAAAACTCGCTCAGTACATCGCCCTGCAGACCCGGCTCATCGGCCGCCGCGGGAACATCGACGTACGGCTGAACACTCCCGTCACGCCCGATCTGATCCGTCAGATCGCTCCGGACGCCGTCATCTGCGCCCTCGGTGCCCGCCCGATACGTCCGGATCTCCCGGGCATCGACCGCCCGGAGGTATTCGGGGCGGAGGAGATCTATAGCGAACCGGAAAAGGCAGGCGGCCGTGTCGTGATCCTCGGCGGCGGGCTCGTAGGTCTGGAGCTTTCCGTATGGCTGGCTTCCCTGGGCCGTCGGGTCACCGTTGTGGAAATGATGCCGGATCTGAACGACGGCGGCAACGTGCTGCACGGCCTCGCGCTGACCGGCCAGCTGAAAAAGCTGGGCGTCACCGTCAGTCCCGCCACCATGGCCCTCGAGATCACGGACGGCGGCGTACGGTGCCGCTATACCGGCGCCGAGCCCCACCCCGGCTTCCGCTTCGGGACGGGTGTTTTCTATCCCGCCGCCTCCGAAGGCGAAACGGTATTCCCGGCGGATACCGTGATCTACGCCGTCGGCCAGCGGCCGCTGTGGGAGGAAGCGGATGCTCTCCGCGGCGTCGTCCCGGAATTTCACCAGATCGGAGACTGCGTGATGCCGAAAAACATCCATGAGGCAACGCGCACTGCGTACTACACGGCCCGGGATCTCGGCAGAATGTGACCACAGCAGAAACCGGGCCCGGCCTATGAAGGCCGGGCCCGGTTTTATTCTGTCCTTTTTCTATTCCTGCACGTATCTGCGGTACAGAAGCGCCACGTCGTTCAGCGCCACGTTCCCGTCCTCGTCCATATCGGCCGCCGCGAGCGCGCCGGCCGTCAGATGCGTCCTGCCGGTCACATGCCGGAACAGCACGGCAACGTCCTCCAGCGTCACGGCGCCGTCGCAGGTCACATCTCCCATCAGAAACTGCAGTTCGATCTTGCGCAGGTCCTTGCTGTCATAGGGTACGGACGGCGTCTGCTGGCAGGACCAGATGAGCCGGTCTCCCTCCCCCAGCATGCCGTAGATGTACCCGTCGGCCGTATCCGGCTGACAGAACACTTCCGTCTTCCCGGTCGAAGGATCATAGACAAGCACTTCCCGGTACGTGTTGAAGTACAGCCTCCCCCGATATTCGTACAGTCCGGCCCATATTCTTCCCGGATAATACGACGATGTCGACTCGAAAACGTACCAGTATCCGATCTCAGCTGCCAGTTCCACCGAGCCCGTGTCCGCGTGCATGCAGAATAGCCCTTGCTTTCCGTTCACGACGCCGCAGTAATAACGGTCGCTGCCGAGGAAAGCCACCGGACTGCCGGCCGCCGTCATATACGCCGTTTCAAAGGAAGCATCGTCACAGACAAGCTCCGTCAGATCCCAGCCGTAGTGCTCGTGGTTTTCATCTCCGACGGTGGCATCCGTCAGCAGAAAATAGCTGTGACCGGCCAGCCCGAAATTATCCTGCACCGGATCGTCCCACGTCACGTCGAGATGGTAGTAGTGCCCATTCAGCTTCACCATGTTCCAGGCGTGGTTCATGCCGTCGCTTTCCACCGCATAGCACTCCACGCCCTGCTGTACCATCACATACTGGAACAGGTAGGCGTAGCTCTGGCACACGCCAAGTCCTTCCGTCATCAGGATGGCCGGATAGTACTTCTCCAGCGCCGTGTCGTAGTGGTAATGGGCGCACATGTAATCGTGCAGCCGAAGGACCCGTTCCTCCGGTGAAAGGCTCTGATCCGCAACCGCCGCCAGCTCCGCCAGGCCTGCGTCGATCCGATCGATCCAGGCGACGGTCTGCTCCTGTCCCAGTCCGTTCGTCAGAGCGATCCGGGAATAGCTGCTGCTCTGGTAATACAGCAGGGCGCTGATGTTCGTCCCGTCAAGGTACGGACAGTAATACCCGATGTGCCGGACCTGCGCCGCGCTGACCGGAATGGCCAGATCCGATATGGTCACGCTGCTCCGGCCCGCCAGAAGAGCCGTGCGGATCCGGCCGCACAGCTCCGTCAGAAGCGCAAGCTGCTCCTCCGGAGTACAGGAAGCCGCGGTCTCCGTGTTCCCGGACGTTCCGTTCGGGGAGGCCGTTTCAGGATCCGGCAGGATCTCCGTCTCTCTCAGCGGCGCCGCGGGCCGTTCTTCCGCGGGAAGGGGCATAGCCGCCTCCGATCCCAGCGCCGCTGCCGGAACTGCCGTCAGCACAAGCACGCACAGAAGAGCCGCCAGAATCCTTCCGGCATATTTTTTCCCGTCGCATGCTCTCATTCGTTCCGTCCTCTGCCGGTCACAGCTTCTCCATGGGGGTATCGCCAAGATTGCGGCTAACGTCCGTCGTTACGTCGGCAAAGGTGAGCGGCCGGTAGCCTTCCATCTCCGCCGTCACGGTAAAGCGGCCGTTGTCCGGCAGATCCCGGAACCAGTAATCACCGAAATCATCCGTGACCGTCTCCAGCGCCAGCCCCTCTCCGACGCAGGTGACCCGTGCCCCGATCAGCACCTCCTGCTCCTCCGCGTCGTACAGCGTGCCGGCCAGAAACCGCCCCGGCATGTTCAGGTAGTAAACGTTGGGGCCTCCCTCCGGGTGGAGCACGAACGCATGCTTCAGTTCCTCGGCGAACTCCTCCTTCTCCCCGAAGCGCATGGCGTCCGTCGGGCAGGCCTCCACGCAGCGGGGCAGCTTTGCGCCGTTGTCCAGCAGATGCGCGCAGCCGGTACATTTCTGGCAGATGCCAAGTTCTTCGTTCTTGTAAATGGCGTCCCACGGGCAGGCGTCCATGCACGCGCCGCACCCGCTGCACACGGCGGGATCGATGAGCACCAGTCCGTCCTCCCGCTTCTTCACGGCGCCGGTCGGGCAGACCTCCCGGCACGCGGGCTCGTCGCAGTGCGCGCACAGCTGGGATACGTAGTGGATCTTCACCTTGGGGATCGTCCCCTCCGGATGCTCGTGCACCTTGCACCAGAACTGCCCGATGGCGGGCTGCGGTCTGGAATAGGGCATCCAGTCGTTGAAGCAGTTTTCATCCTTGCAGGCCAGCTGGCAGTTGTAGCAGCCGCTGCAGCGGGCAATGTCGATTACGAATACCTTTGGCATAGTGCGGTCCTCCGTCTTTCGTTCTGTTTTCAGTATACCACCGGAGCGCAGACATCGGAAAGGCAAAGACGGCCGCCTGTTAACAACCTGCAGGTTGTTTCTCTCGGAGTTCGTCTGCCGTCCGCTCCGTTCCCGCTGCCCGGGGAGACCGTCTCGGCGGGATTTGCATTCCACGGCCGAATCGGCTATACTTTTTCTGTTGACATACTACCATATCATTTCCGTTTCTGCTACCGCTGCCAGTACGAGTCTCGCACCGGCAGGGTGGACGGAAGGAGGTCTTCCATGAAAAAACGGCTTCGCTACAATTCCCCCGTCATTCTGACCTTTGCCCTGCTGAGCCTTGCTGTGCTGGGACTGGACCGGATCACCGGAGGCGTCTCCACTTCGCGGCTGTTCTGCGTGTACCGCTCCTCTCTGACGTCCTTTCTGACATATCCCCGCTTCTTTCTTCACGTGCTGGGACACGCCAGCCTGTCCCATTACATCGGCAACATCCTGCTGATGCTGGTGGTGGGACCTCCGCTGGAGGAACGGTTTGGGAGCCGGGCCATTCTCCTTTCCATCGTCGTCACCGCGCTGGTCACTGGGATCGCCCATTTCATCCTGTTCCCCGGAACAGCGCTTCTGGGCGCCTCCGGCGTCGTGTTCATGCTGATCGTACTCCTCTCCATGACCGGAAACGGGCCGGATTCCATCCCTCTGACCATGCTGCTCGTAGTCGTTCTCTACCTGGGCGGAGAGATCGTGGACGGGCTGTTCGTGAAGGACAACGTTTCACAGCTGACCCACATTCTGGGCGGCGTGTGCGGTCTGGTCATCGGCAGCTTTCTGTACCGCGGCCCACGGCCCCGCCGCCGGCGCCGCTGATCGGTTTGCGTTCTTCCCGTCACCTGTGATATAATAATTATTTGTCAAACGTCATCTAAGATTCAGATATGGAGTGGTACTCTTGCTTCAAGCATTCCGCCGCCTGTTCCAGGGACAGGATCTGACCAAAGGCAATACGCTTCGCTGCATCATCATGTTCGCCATCCCCCTGCTCATCGGCAACGTGGCGCAGCTGCTGTACAACACCGTTGACAGCATCGTCATCGGACACTATGTGGGCGACGCTGCTCTGGCCGCGCTTGGATCGGCCTCCCCCATCCTCATCCTTTTTGTCGTGGTGTTCATGTCCATCGGTGCCGGTGTGTGCATTCTGGTTTCACAGTATTACGGGGCCAGAGAATACGGCCTGCTGGAAAACTCCATCGGAAACAGCATCACTCTGATCGCCGGCGCCTCGGTCTTCCTGACGGTGTTCGGCATCCTGCTGAGCGCCCCGGCGCTCCGGCTAATCAGCACCCCCGCGGAAAGCTACGAGATGGCCCGGGTCTATCTGATCATCTGCTTTATCGGAATGGCGGGCGACGGCTTCTACAACATCATGTCCGGCGTTCTTCGCGGCATGGGGGACAGCGTATTCCCGCTGCTCATCCTGCTGTTCTGCACTCTGCTGAACACCGCGCTGGACGTATGGTTCGTCGCCGGTCTGGGCATGGGCGTGGCGGGGGCCGCCTGGGCCACCACCATCGCCAAGACCGCGAGTGCCGTCATCCTGGTGCTCAAGGTCCTCCGCAAGCGGGACGTCATCCACCTCCGTCCCGTTCATCTCCGCCTTCGGAAGCCCATCGTGCGCAACATCTGTCGTCTCGGCATCCCCAGCGGTCTGACGCAGGGGATGATCTTCCTGGCCGGCATCGTAGTGCAGGGACTGATGAACCGGATGGGCGTTCTCGTGGCAGCGACCTTCACCTCCCTCATGAAGGTGGACAGCTTCGCCGTGATCCCCTGCCAGACCTTCGGCGCCGCCGCCAGTACCTTTACGGGCCAGAACACCGGCGCCGGTCTCCCGGACCGGGTGAAGAAAGGCGCCCGGCAGAGCCTGCTGCTGGGCCTCTGCTTTGCCGCTGTCATGGTCGTCGTTCTTATTCTGGTCGGGCGTCATGTCTTCGGCCTGTTCACGAAAACGGACGAAGTCATCGACATGGGTATGCGTTTCATCCGCATCCTGGTCCCCGCCTATCTGATGATCTCGATCTCCGAAGTGTTCGGAGGCATCATGCGCGGCGCGGGGGACGCCATCGCCCCCATGTGGATCTCCATGGTCGGCAACGTGTTCGTCCGCATTCCGCTGACGATCCTCGCCGTCCATCTGACGGTGAGCGCCGCTTTCCCCAACGGCCACCCGTACTCCAATTTTGTGGTCATGGACATCTGCATGCTGATCCAGACCATTCTTACGCTGATCGTTTACGCCAGAGGAAAATGGAGATCCAAAGCCGTCATCTCCGCCAGAGCCCGGGAGGATTAACGGGCCTTTTCTCCGCCGACCCATCAATTCTGACAGGGAGGAATGCCTGTGTCCGGTAGATTCAAGGCTCTTTTCGGAGCTCAGGACATGACCGTCGGATCCCCGTTGAAATGCCTGCTGAGATTCTCTTTCCCGCTGCTGATCGGAAACGTGGCGCAGCTGCTGTACAGCACGGTGGACAGCATCGTGGTGGGGCGTTACGTCGGAGACCGCGCGCTGAGCGCCATCGGCGTCGCCTCTCCTACGCTCAATCTGTTTCTCGTCCTGTTCATCGCCATCGGTTCCGGCGTGATGGTCATGGTCTCCCACTATTTCGGAGCCGGCGAATACGACCGGCTGGAGCTGAGCATCGGCAACAGCATCACGATGATTGCCATCGTATCCGTTGTGCTCACCGTGTTCGGACTTCTGGGCCTGGATTGGATCCTGACCGTTACCAAGGCGCCGCCCGAAAGCTACGACATGGCCCGCACCTATCTGTTCATCTGTCTGGCCGCTCTGGCCGGCAACGGCTTTTACAATATCATGGCCGGCATCCTGCGAGGCATGGGCGAATCCATGTTCCCGCTCCTTGTGCTGCTGGGGACCACCATTCTGAACATCGTGCTGGACATCTGGTTCGTCTCCGGCCTGCAGCTGGGCATTGCCGGTGCCGCTCTGGCCACCATCATTGGCCAGACGCTGTCCGCCGTCGCCTGTCTGACCAAGGTCCTGCTGAGCCGCCGCTACTTCCATCTGACGATCCGCAGCCTTCTGGTTCGAAAGGACGTGCTGAAGACCGTGTGCCGTCTGGGCCTTCCCAACGGCGTGGCTCAGGCCATCATGTGGCTGTCTACCATCGTGGTCCAGCGGCTGAACAACACCATGGGCTACATGGTCACCGCCGCCATCACCGCCATGCTCCGCGTGGACAGCTTCGCCATGATCCCCGGCACCACCTTCAACATGAGCGCCTCCACCTTCACGGGACAGAACGTCGGTGCGGGCCGGCTGGACCGGGTAAAAAAGGGCACGTATACCGTGTTCTTCATGTCCTTCACTCTCTCCGTCGTCATGGTGATCCTGATGGTCCTGTTCGGCAAATGGATGATCGGCCTGTTCACCACAACACGGGAGCTGATCGACATGGGCTACCGCATGATCATCGCGATGATCCCCACCTATCTTCTCGTTTCCGTCGGGCAGAGCTTCGGCGGCGTGATCCGCGGGGCCGGGGACTCCATGGGCGTCATGTGGATCTCTCTGATCGCCCAGACCGTGGTACGCATCCCGGCCGCCTATCTGATCGCCTACCTGACGAGGAGTGAGAAGTATCCCGCCGGGGATCCCCGAAGCTGTTTCTGGGCGCTGGTCCTTGCCGTGTTCTGCATCGCCGTCGCGACGCTGATTTACTACCGGGCCGGCCGGTGGAAGACCAAGGGCATCACGTCCAAGGCGAAGGCCGCCGCGGAAAACGCGTGAGCCATGGTTTTCCTGGCCCATTTTCTCAATATGCTGTTTTCCCATCTATTATAAGGAGGTTTTTTACATGTCTGAAGCAAAAGTGCTGGTGGAACGCCCGGAGGATCAGCCCGGCGCTCTGTATCTGACCATCAGCAATCCGGACGCCATGAACAGCTTCACCGTGGAGATGCGGCAGACGATCCTGGACGCCGTTCTCTCCGTGCAGGACGATCCGACCTGCCGGGTGATCGTCCTGCAGGGCGACGGTGACCGCAGTTTCTCCGCCGGCCTGTCCATGGAGATGCTGGACGATATCCGCACTACGGACGACCGCATCGTTCAGTGGAAGATCGGCAAGGAGGTCCGTGACGCTCTGTACGCCAGCGATAAGATCATCGTGGCGGCCGTCAAGGGAGCCTGCGCCGGGGCTGGATTCGAATTCGCCATGTGCTGCGATCTGGTATACTGCGCTGACAACGCCAAATTCGTGCTTCCCGAGTTCAACATCGGTCTGGTTCCGGGCTGCGGCGGCGCGATGACCCTGCACAAGCACATCCCCTATCACCGCTTCATGGAGCTGATCCTGTTCTGCGAACGGATGAAGCCGGAGGAGGCTCTGAAATGGGGCTTTGTGAACAAGGTCTTTCCTCTGGAGGACTTTGACGCCGAGATCCGGGCTCTGGTGGACCAGCTGTGCGCCAAGGCGCCTCTGGCCGTCCGGGGCCTGAAGCAGCAGCTGCGCATCCAGCGCAATTCCGGTGACGAGGCCGCCTACCTGAAGGAGTACGATCTGAGCATGTCGCTGATGGATTCCAACGATTTCCGCAATGCCGTCAAGGCCTTCCGCGCCAAGGAAAAGCCCGTGTTCAACGGCAACTGAGGAATCCCCGTCACACGCGTCATTGACGCCACGCGCGCCCGCCGGCCCGCTGCACGCGGACCGGCGGGCCTTGTTTTTTCCATGGCGCCCGTGTATACTTGGCGTATCCATTCCACAGGAGGCCTGTATGAAAAGGACCATATATCTGATCGACTATGAGAACGTGCATGAAGCCGGTCTGCAGGGCATGGAATCCCGTCCGGCGGGATGCGCCATCCATCTTTTCTATTCTCAGAACGCCAACCGGCTGAATCTGGATCTTCTCCGCGGCCTGAAAGCGAGCTTCACCGTTCACAAGGTCCACCCCGGACGTCAGTCGCTGGACATGCAGCTGGTCAGCTACCTCGGTTATCTCATCGGCACGGAGGGAACGGACTGCCGTTACGTGATCGTCAGCAAGGACCGGGACTTTGCCAACACGCCCCTGTTCTGGCAGGCTGAGGCCGGCATAGAGGTCGTGCGTCAGACCACGCTGGACGGTCTGGAGCCTCCGGTGCCCGCTTCTTCCTCCCCGAGACGCGTTACCAGGAACCGGCGCGCGCCTGTTGCGCGCCCGGCGGAAGCTCCCGCGTCGGAGCCGGCGCAGGCGCCCGCAGTCGTGGAAACTCCCGCGGCAGCGGAGTCCCCTTTGCCGATCGAAGGCAACGACGAAGGTACCGCCGTTCTTCCCTCCGCGGCAGAGGCCGCCCCGGAGCAGGTCCCGGCGCCCTCCGCGGCAGAGCCGGAGGAAACGCGGGGAGCTCCGTCTCCCGCTTCGGATCCTGAGCCGGCCCCCGAAGCCGAAGCCGCAGCCGCGGCCGACGCCCGACCGGAACCGGCTGCCTCGGAAACTGCGGAAGCTCCGAAACCGGCAAAAACAAACCGCCAGAAAAAGCCCGCCGGCAAGCGTACAAAGCAGGAACCCGCGGCCCGACCGGCCGTGAAACCGGCCCCGGCCCAGCAGGACCGGAAAACCCGGCTGAACAATCGTCTGATGCAGGTGCTGAGCGAAAACCAGGTGGATAACGCCACCACCATGAAGGCCGTGGCCGTCACCATCAGCCACTACTCGGACAAGAACATCAAGCAGATGACGTACCGTTCCATCATCCGGGAATTCGGGCAGAAGCGCGGTCTGGAACTGTATAACCTGATCAAGCCCGTACTGGAAGCGGACGCGAAACAGAGCTGAGGCTGACAGGGGGACTGCGAAGATGGAAGCACGTACCGTTACCACTCTGTGCTACCTGGAGCGCGACGGCCGATATCTGATGCTCCACCGCACGAAAAAGGAAAACGACATCAACAGGGATAAGTACATCGGCGTGGGCGGCCACCTGGAGCACGGAGAATCCCCCGAGGACTGCATCCGCCGGGAGATCGAGGAGGAGACCGGCCTCCGGGGCGGTCTCCTCCGTCTGCGCGGTCTGCTGACCTTCGTGATCGACGACATGGACGAACTCAGCTTTCTTTACACCGGCTCCGGCTTTTCCGGCAAACTCCGGGACTGCGATGAAGGCGAGCTGGTCTGGATCGGCCGCGGCGCCGTCGGCAGTCTTCCCCTCTGGGAAGGCGACCGTCTGTTTTTCCGTCTGCTGGAGGAGGACCGCCCCTTCTTTTCTCTGAAGCTGGTCTATGTGCACGACCGGCTGATCTCCGCTGCTCTGGACGGAGAACCGCTGCCTCTGACGGCGGAATGAAACGACCCCATCACTGACACAGGAGGATCGGATGATATGAGACCATCACAGGATCTGTTGAAAAAATACGCGGAACTGATCGTATGCACCGGAGCCAATGTACAGCCCGGACAGAAGGTGCTGCTGTACGCCTCCGTGGAAGAGCACGCCTTTGCCTGTCTGGTGGCGGAGGCCTGTTACCGGGCCGGTGCCAGCCGGGTGCGCATGGAGTGGTCGTGCGACGGCGCGACCCGCCTGAACTACGTCTGGGCGGATACCGATGAGCTGAGCCGCGTGTACCCATGGGAGGAGGCCAAGCTGAAGCAGATGACGGAGGATCTTCCCTGCCGCATCTACATCGAGTCTGACGACCCGGACGCGCTGGCCGGTATTTCACCCGAAAAGCTCAGCGCCGTATCCCGTGCCCGTGGAAAGATCGTCAAGCCCTACCGCAACGCCATCGACGGCCGCCATCAGTGGGTCATCGCCGCGCTGCCCTCTCCCCGCTGGGCGTCGAAATGCTTCCCCGATCTGACGGAAGATGAGGCCATGGACCGGCTGTGGGACGCGGTGCTTACGACCGTACGGGTAACGGCGGACAACGACCCCGTCGCCGTCTGGAAGGAGCACACGGACGACATGACCCGGCGCGCCGACTGGCTCAACCGCCAGGGCTTCGTCTCTCTGGAGTACCGCAGTGCCAACGGCACGGATTTCACCGTAGGCCTGATCCCCGGCGCGCGCTGGGAAGGCGCCGGCACCGTGAACGGCGAAAACAACGTGTGGTACGTACCCAACATGCCGACGGAAGAGGTGTTCACTTCTCCGAAGGCAGGCGTGTGCGAGGGCACGCTGGTGGCTACCAAGCCTCTGAGCTGGAACGGACAGCTGATCGACGGCTTCTCCGTTACCTTCGCAAATGGGAAAGCGGTTTCCTGCAAGGCTGAAAAGGGGCAGGAACTGCTGGAGCAGATGATCGCCATGGACGAAACGGCCTGCATGCTGGGTGAGGTGGCGCTGGTGCCGAAAGAGAGCCCCGTCAACCGGTGCGGCTTTCTGTTCAACAACACCCTGTTCGATGAAAATGCGTGCTGCCACGTCGCGCTTGGCATGGGCTTCAAGGAGGTCCTTCCCGGCGGAGACGCCATGACCACGGAGCAGGCCCAGGCCATGGGGGTCAACGATTCCGTGATCCATGTGGACTTCATGGTCGGATCCGACGATCTTTCCATCACCGGCGTCCGGGGCGACGGTTCCCGCGCCGCCATCTTCACCGACGGCACGTGGGCCGAATCGTAAATCCGTCATGTTATATTTTGATTTCAGATAAAGGAGACTGAACCATGAGCAGAAAACTAGTCGTATATTTCTCCGCCGAACGGGGAAAGACCGCGCGTCTGGCACAGCAGGTGGCCGCGGCTGCCGGAGCGGACATCAGTGAGATCCGTCCCACCGTTCCCTACACGGCCGACGACCTGTACTGGCCGAACTTCAAATGCCGCAGCGTAGTGGAGATGCACACCCCCGGATTCTTTCAGGAGATGCTCCCCATGGACGTGGACGTGATGAGCTACGACGTGATCTTCGTCGGCTTCCCCGTCTGGTGTGAAACGGCGCCTACCATCATCCGCACCTTCCTGAAAAGCTATGACCTGACGGGCAAGACCGTTATCCCCTTCTGCACCTCCGGCGGCGGCTCTCCCGGGGAAGCGAACGCAGATTTCAGAAAATACGCTCCCGGCGCCGACCTGCGCACCTACGCCCTTCTCAACCGCGCCACCCCGGACAGGATCTCCGCCTGGATCGATACTCTCGGACTGGACTGAACGGCCGAAACTTCTCACGCACAGAATGAACCCCCGCGGCGGGGCCCCTCCCTTCGGAACGGGCCCGCCGCGGGGTTTTCGCGCAAACGTTTACAATTCATTCAAAAACTGTCTCTAATTCCGACACAATTCACCCCTATAATGCAACCATGATCATTCAATCCATGATCATCGAAAAAAGGATTTACCGATACCTCTTTTTTCGAATATACTCTCCTCTCTCTTTTTTCTCTCTGAAAACCGGCTCTGCCTAACGGGCAGAGCCGGTTTTTTCCTTTCCCGTTACGGCCCCTCCTCTTCCCACTCCGGCAGAAGTTCAGAGGCACGGTCGTCATCCAGCTGCTGCACGTTCCTGAGCTTTCTGGTGATGGCGCGGGTCCTCCGTCCCATCAGATCCTCCAGATCGCTGGAGGTCTGGTTCAGGTGGCGCTGCATGCTGAGCATCACGTCCCCGAACTTCTCGAACTCCGTCTTCACAGCTCCCAGCACTTCCCAGACCTCACTGGAGCGTTTCCGGATCGCCAGCGTCCGAAACCCCATCTGAAGACTGTTGAGCAGAGCGGCCATGGTACTGGGCCCCGCCACACTGATGCGCCAGTCCCGCTGCAGTTCTTCGATCAGTCCGCTGTTAACGGCCTCCGCGTAAAGCCCCTCAAAAGGCAGGAACATGATCCCGAAGCCCGTAGTATACGGGACTTCGACGTATTTTTCGTGAATGTCTCTGGCTTCGGCCCTCAGCACGTTCAGCAGGGCTTTCCGGGCTTCAGCTTCCGCGGTCCGATCCCCCTGCTCCCGGGCCTCCGCCAGCTGAGCGTAGCGCTCTCCGGGGAACTTGGCGTCGATGGGAAGGTAGACGGTACCGTCACGGCCGGGCAGGCGCACGGCGTACTCCACCCGCTCCGCGCTTCCGGGGATGGTCGCCACGTTGGTGTCGTACTGCTCCGGAGTCAGGATCTCCTCCAGGATGGCGCCCAGCTGCACCTCCCCCAGGATCCCGCGTGTCTTGACGCCCGCCAGCACTTTCTTCAGGCCGCCTACGTCCTCCGCCAGCGTCTGCATTTCTCCAAGGCCGCGATACACCTGCTCCAGCTGCTCACTGACCGTTCGGAAGGATTCCGTGATGCGTTTTTCCAGCGTAGTCTGAAGCTTTTCGTCCACGGTGCCGCGGATCTCATCCAGCTTTCGCCCTGTCTCCTCCCGCAGCGTCCGCACGCCCTGCTCCAGCGCCGTCTGCATGACCGCCAGCCGTTCCCTGACCGTCTCGTTCAGCATCCGCTGGTCCTCCGTCAGTTCCTTATCCATGCGGTCGATCTGACCGGTGAGTCCTTCCCTCAGCCGTTCTACCACCGCCGTCTGTCCCTTCAGCAGGATCCCGGTGCGTTCTTCGAAGGAGCGAAGTCCTTCCGCCTGATGCTCCTCCGCCCTCCGCTGACCGCTTTCCAACGTATGCCCGACCTGCGCAAGCGCCAGCATCCCGCTTTCCGTCATATCCTTGACGCTGCCGCCGAGCTCGCTCATGCTCCTCGCCACCGCACCGTACACCTCATCCCCGATTCTTTTCCTCTGCCCAAGAAGCAGCACGGTCAGAAGCACGGCGCACAGGGCCGTCAGCACCAGAACCGCATAGATCATGAAGATCCCTCCCCTTTTCAGATGGTTTTCCGGGCTCCGGACTTTCGCCCGTTTCTGCCCATTCTGATTCAGTATATTCTTCTTTCTGTACCTTTTTCCGGACAGTTTTCGCTTCTCGGAGAAATTTCGCTGTTTCTTTAATTGAACACTTGCTCAATTATTCACATTGTGGTATACTTTCTTCATCTCCCCTTACGAAAGGCTTTACCATGGCACAGAAAAAAACGCTCGATCTTACCCAGGGCACGATCTGGAAAGTTCTGCTCACCTTCATCCTCCCCATTCTGGCGGGCAGCCTGATCCAACAGCTGTATACCGCCGTGGACGCGGTCGTCGTCGGTCGGTTTGCCGGCAAGGAGGGGCTGGCGGCCATTGACTCCGTCTACACCATGTTCAAGTTCCCTCTGAATTTCCTGGCCGGCCTGTCCGCGGGAGCCACCATCGTGATCTCACGGCTGTTCGGCTCGAAGGACGAGGGCGAGCTGTCCCTCGCCGTGCGCACCGCCTTTACCGTCGGCCTGACCCTCGGCGTTCTGTTCTCCGTGATCGGCTGTCTTGCCGCTCCGGCACTGCTGCAGATCATGTCCGTACCGGAGGAGATCCGCCCCATGACGCTGATCTACGTGCGCATTTACTTCGGCGGTCTGTGGACGATGACGATGTACAACATGCTGGCGGGGATCCTGCGGGCCTTCGGCAACTCCCGGAGCCCCCTGTACATCCTCATCGTGTGCTGCGTGATCAACATTGCGGGGGATCTTATCCTGGTGGGCCTGCTGCATACCGGAGCCGGAGGCGCCGCAGCGGCCACCGTGTTCGCGCAGCTCGTCAGCGTACTGCTTGCCATGCGCGCTCTTGTCCGCACCTGCCCGAGCAACGGGCCGCTGTTCCGGCTCGTCTTCCGCAGGGATCATCTGAAACGCATGCTGACGGTCGGACTGCCGCTGGCGCTGCAGAGCATCCTGTTCCCCGTGGCCAACTCCATCGTGCACGCCAGCATCAACCGCATGGGAACGGACGCGATCGCCGCCTGGGCCGTCTGCGGAAAGCTGGACATGCTGATCTGGCTGGTGGCGGACAGCATGTCCCCCGCCCTGTCCACTTATACTTCACAGAATCTCGGTGCCGGAAGGACGGCCCGGATCCGCCGGGGCACGGCGATCGGCACCGTGCTGTCCGTCGGCACCGTGGCGGTGATCAGTCTGTTTCTGTTCCTGATCCCCGGCCCGCTGGGAAAGCTGTTCCTTGCCCCGCCGGATCACGCCGCCCTGACGCCGATGATCGTCCGCTTCATGCGGATGATGGCCCCGTTCTACGTCTTCTACGCCGTAGCCGAAGCCATGTCCGGCTCCTGCTGCGGAACGGGAGACACCGTGCGCCCCATGATCCTCACGCTCCTGTGCACCTGTGCGCTGCGCGTTGCCGGCATTTTTCTCATCCTGCCGCGGATCGGTTCCATGGAGTGCATCATCTGGATCTACATCGCTTCATGGATCGCCGCCGGTCTCGCTTTTCTCTGCATGTTCATTCACCGGATCCGACGGCTGGAGCGGGCACCTTCCCCCCGCTTTCCCGCCTCATGACCGGTATTCGCGCTTTCGGTCCCTTGCCCAGAAGCGCATTTTTATTCATTTAGTGAAAAAACATTCAGTCCTATTCTTTACAGTCTCTCCTGTCTGTGATACACTTTACCGGTATTCACGATATCCTTCATCATCAATGAAAAGAGGAGACGGAAATGAAAAAAGCACTCGCCCTGCTGCTGGCAGCCCTCATGGTCATCGCTCTGTGCGCTTGCGGCAGCGCAAAAAACGAGGAAGTCCCCGCGCCGGCGGACGACGGCGCATTCGTTTTCAAACACGGGTTCGATCTGGATTACCCGCCCTATACCTACCTTGGGGACGACGGCAAGTACACCGGTTTCGACGTGGAACTGTGCAAGGCCGTATGCGACTACTACGGATGGACCTATGAACCGGTCCCCGTGAACTGGGAGGCCAAGGACGCCGAACTGAACTCCGGCTCCTGCGACTGCATCTGGTCCGGATTCACCATCAATGGGCGTGAGGACGACTACGTCTGGTCCCTTGCCTACTCTGACAACACGCAGATGATCATGGTCGCCGACGGCAGCGACATCAAAACGCTGGCGGATCTTGCGGGCAAGGTCGTCGGCGTTCAGACGGCCACCAGCGCCTACGACCTGCTGCAGGATCACGAGGAGGGGCAGGGCGAACTGGCGGACAGCTTTGCCGATCTGAAGGTGTTTGAGACCTACACCATCGCGTTCAACGACCTGCAGGCCGGCGCGATCGACGCCATCGCGATCGACGTTACCACCGGCAATTATCTGATGTCCAACGTATCCGGGTATCATTTCCTGGACGAGGCCCTGGGCTCAGAGCAGTACGGCATTGGCTTCCGTCTGACCGATCAGGAGCTGTGCGACAAGGTCAACGCCGCTCTGCTGGCTCTGGTCGGCGACGGCACCTACGACGCCATCGGGCAGAAGTATCCCGAGATCTACGATTTTCTCTGCCTGAAGTGAGCAATCCTGCCGGAAGGCTGCTGCGACCCGCAACAGCCTTCTGTTTTTTACGGGACGTGATTATATGACGATTCAGCAGATGCTGGCCAGCATGCTTCCGGGCATGGGCCGTTCCGCCGCCATCTTCATCCTCACCCTGGTCGGTTCTCTGATCCTGGGCATGCTGGTGGCGCTGGTGCGCAAATCCCGTCTTGCCGTGGTCAGAGGCATCATCAAGGTATACATCGACATCATGCGCGGCACGCCGCTGATGCTCCAGCTCCTGGTATGGTATTTCGGACCGTTCTATCTGTTCGGCTGGTCCATCAAGGGCTGGCGGTTTCCCGCGATCATCCTCGGCTTCGTTCTGAACTACGCCGCCTATTTCTGCGAGATCTACCGCTCCGGCATTGAATCGATGCCCGTGGGGCAGTATGAGGCAGCCGACGTGCTGGGCTATACCCGAAGCCAGACCTTTCTGAAAATCATTCTCCCCCAGGTGATCAAGCGCATCCTTCCCGCCGTGACCAACGAGGTGATCACCCTCGTGAAAGATACCTCCCTCGCTTTTACCCTGGCCTACTCGGAACTGTTTTCCATCGCCAAGCAGATCTCCGCGGCAAAGACCAGCTTCATGCCGTTCGTCATTGCCGGCGTCTTCTATTTCATAGCCAATTACGTCGTAACCTTCGGCATGGAACGGTTGGAAAAGGCCTTCAGTTACTATAAGTAGGAGGATCGCCATGGTACTGGAAATGAATCACATTCAGAAGGCCTTCGGCGACCTGAAGGTCCTGGAAGACATCTCCCTGTGCGTGGACAAGGGAGAGGCCGTCAGCATCATCGGGCCCTCCGGCAGCGGCAAGAGCACGCTCCTGCGCTGCGCCACGTTCCTCGAGACCATCGACAGCGGCGAGATCCTGTACGACGGAGAAACTGCCGCTTCCACGCCGGAAGGCGTCACCCGGGCCGTTTACGCCGGGAAGGCGGAGATCCGCCGGATGAAGGGCCTGTTCGGCCTTGTGTTCCAGCAGTTCAATCTGTTCCCCCATTTCGACGTGCTGAAAAACGTTACGGACGCCCCGGTCACGGTCCAGAAGCGGGACAGGGCAGAGGCGGAGGAGACCGCCATGGCCCTGCTGCGGAAGATGGGATTGGAGGGCAAGGAGCACGCCTACCCCTATCAGCTGTCCGGCGGACAGCAGCAGCGGGTAGCCATCGCCCGGGCGCTGGCCGGGCGCCCGGACATCCTGTTCTTTGACGAGCCGACCTCCGCGCTGGATCCCGAGCTGACCGGGGAGGTGCTCCGGGTCATCCGGGAGCTGGCGGAGGAGAACATGACCATGGTGATCGTCACCCACGAGATGCCGTTCGCCAGAGCCGTCAGCGACCGCGTGATCTTCATGAGCGGCGGCGTAATTGTGGAACAGGGGCCGCCGGAGCTCGTTCTCGGGACTCCTTCTCAGGAGCGTACCCGCCAGTTCCTGAAGAACTACGGTCAGTGAGGTACGTCGATGACGGAATACTGGCTGTTCGATCCCGCGGGGAACGTGACCGCGCTGATACCGCTGGCAGATGCTGCTGCCTGCGATACCGCCGTCGCGCAGGCCGTCATGGAGGCAGAACCCACGTGTGAACAGGCGGGCTTCGTCCTGCCCGGGACAGGCCGCTGCGACGCCCGGCTGCAGATGGCAGGCGGCGAGTTCTGCGGGAACGCTTCTCTCTGCACCGCCGCTCTGACCGCTCTCACGGGCGGCCTGTCCGTCGGCGGATCCGCCCAACTGCGCATCGCCGTTTCCGGAGCCGGCGAACCGGTATCGGTCACGGTGAAGCGACGGTCGGAGGATCTTTTCTCAGGCAGTGTGGTCATGCCGCCCGTCACGGAGATACGGGAGATTTCTCTCCCGGGGGCGGATCTCCCGGCGGTCCCTGTTGTGATCATGCCCGGGATCTGCCACGCGTTCCTGCCGGAATCCTTCGGTACCGACCGCGCGGGATCCGTGATCCGCGGATGGTGTGAGGCGCTGAACGCCGACGCCATGGGCGTCATGCTCACGGATCCGGACTTTACGCGGCTGACGCCGCTGGTCTACGTCCCCGCCGTGGGCACCCTGTTCCGGGAGAATTCCTGCGCCAGCGGCACCGCCGCCTTCGGTGCACTTCTCGCCGCCCGGCGCCGGTCCGCGGTCGAGCTGCGGCTCAGGGAGCCCGGCGGGATCCTCTCCGTAACGGCGGAACCCGATGGGCCCGTCGTCCTTTGCAACACCGTCCGCCTTGTCCGGCGGGCCGGCATATGACACCAACCATCATACGACAGGAGGCATCCATTATGGCATTCGATATCACCCCTTACATCCACAGGACCCCCGCCGAAGTGCGCGCCGTGATCCGTCAGGGCGTCATCGATTTTCCCACCGCCGGCATGTGCGCCGGCTACGCACAGGCGAACCTGGTGATCCTTCCGCCGGAATACGCCGCTGACTTTCAGCTCTACGCCGAACGGAACCCCTTCCCCTGCCCCGTGCTGGAGATCGTAAAGGGAACGCCGGCAACCCATGCCATGGGCGAGGGCGGAGACATCACTACGGACATCCCCCGCTACCGCATCTATGAGAACGGCGTGTTCACCAAAGAGATCACTGACGCCTCCGCTTACTGGAAGGATGGGTACGTGGGCTTTCTGATCGGCTGCAGCTTCTCATTTGAGGAAGCGCTGATCGCCGCCGGCGTTGAGGTCCGGCACATCACCATGGGCCGCAACGTTCCCATGTACAAGACCAACATCGCCACGGTAAAAGCCGGTCCCTTTGAGGGGCCCATGGTGGTCAGCATGCGCCCGATGACTCCGGAGAAAGCGGAGATCGCCCGTCAGATCACCGCTGCCATGCCCAACGTGCACGGCGCTCCCGTCCACATGGGGGATCCGGCAGTCATCGGCATCGCGGACGTGATGAAGCCGGATTACGGAGACCCCGTGGATATTTACGAAGGAGAGATCCCGGTCTTCTGGCCCTGCGGCGTGACTCCGCAGGCCGCGGTGGAAAACGCGAAGCCGCCCATCGTCATCACTCACGCGCCGGGCCACATGTTCATTACCGACGTGAAAAACAGCGAACTCAACGACTATCTTGAGAGGCTGAAATGACCGCTTCTTCCGGCCGGACAGCCGGAAGAAGGAAAAAGGGGCCGGGAAGAGTTTGTCTTCCCGGCCCCCGCCGTTTTTCTTCCGTTATTCCATTGTGACATCCAGATCCAGGCAGCGGCTCTCATTGAGCTTCCGGCAGATCTCGACGAACCGATCCAGAGGAACGCCCTGGATCTGCTTCCCGGCGCCGCGGATGTTGACGGATACGGTGTTTTCCGCCGCCTCCCGGTCGCCGAGAACAAGGATGTAGGGATCCTTCCTCTGCTTGAACTCCTTGATCTTCGTCTTCATGTTCTTGTCGGCGTAGTCCGTCTCCACGCGGATGCCCGCGGCGGTCAGGACCTCCTCGACCTTCCGGGCGTATTCGTTATGCTCCACGCGGATGGGCACGACGGCCACCTGATAGGGATTCAGCCAGAAGGGGAATTCGCCCTTGAAGTTCTCAATGATGATTCCGATGAACCGCTCCAAAGAGCCGTAAATGGCCCGATGGATGACGACGGGCATGGCTTCCGTCCCTTCGGGGGTAATGTAGGTCAGGCCGAAGTTGTGGGGCAGCTGGAAGTCCAGCTGGATGGTGCCGCACTGCCATTCGCGCCCCAGAGCATCCTTGATCTGCAGGTCGATCTTCGGCCCGTAGAAGGCACCGTCACCCTCGTTCACTTCATACCCGTCGGGTCCGTATTTTTCATCCAGGATCTCCCGCAGGCCGGCCTCCGCCCGGTTCCAGACCTCGATATCCCCCATGAAATCGTCCGGGCGGGTAGACAGCTCCGCCCGATAGGTGACGCCGAAGGTGCCGTAGATCTCGTCGGCGATGGCGATGATGTCCGCGATCTCATCCTTGATCTGAGATTCCATCACAAAGGTGTGGTCGTCGTCCTGCCGGAACTCCTGCACCCGGAACAGCCCGTTCATCTGACCGGACTTTTCCTTGCGGTGCAGCACGTCGTATTCGCTGTAGCGGATGGGCAGTTCCTTATAGGAGTGCCGCGTGCGCTTGTAGGTGGTCATGGCGTTGGGACAGTTCATGGGCTTGGCGGCCATGGTCTCCATGTCTTCACGATTGTAGACGACCGTGCCCTTTTCCAGCTTTACGCTGAGGGCTTCCCCGTCGTCTCCTCCAAGCTCCCTCGCCACGTTCTCGATGTTCACGTCGGCCTGCAGATAGCCCGCCACGCCGGGCACGATGAACATGTTGTTCAGATAGTGGGCCCAGTGGCCGCTGATGAGCCAGAGCTTCTTGTTGTTGATCAGGGGAGCGGATATCTCCGTGTACCCGTGGGCAGCCTGAAGCTCTCTGCTGTATTTCAGCAGTGTCTGATACAGGATCCAGCCGCGGGGCAGCCAGTAGGGCATGCCGGGCGCCGTTTCGTCGAACATGAACAGATCCAGCTGAGCGCCGATCTTCTTGTGGTCGCGCTCCCTGGCCTCTTCGATCATGCGGAGATGCTGCTTGAGCTCGTCCCGGCTGGGGAAAGCGTAGAAATACACGCGCTGCAGCCGGTCCTTCTTCTCATCTCCCCGCCAGTAGGCCATGGACGCGGCGTACACCTTGAACGCGGCGTTCATCAGTTCCTGCGAATTATCCACGTGGGGGCCGCGGCACAGATCCACGTAGTCGTCCCCCGTGTCATAAACGGTGATGATCTCGTCCTCCGGTAGCTCCTCGATCAGCTCGGTCTTGAACTTCTGCCCGGCGAACATCTCCAGTGCCTCCTGCCGGCCGACTTCCCGGCGCGTCCAGGTCTCCCGCCGCTTGATGATCTCACGCATCTTATCCTCGATGGTCTGCAGCTCTCCCTCCGCGAAGGCGCGGCCTCCGGGCAGCACGAAATCGTAATAGCCGCCGTCCTTGATCTGCGGCCCGATGGCGTACTGGACCTCGCTGCCGTACAGTTCGATCACCGCCTTGGCGAGGATGTGCGCCAGGGAATGACGGTACACGCTCAGATACAGTTCCTTATCCATGACTGAACTCCTTTCAGGTTTCTTCGGAATAACAAAAAAGCCCCGATCCGCCGCTGCCGGCGAATTGGGACGATTGCTCGCGGTTCCACCCAAATTGCCGCCGGGGATCCGGCGGCCTCTCATTCTGACGGTAACGGTGTCTCCGTGCCCGATTAAGGGCCTCTCCGAGGTGGTCTCTCCTTCCCTTCCGCGGGGTCTTGCACCGTCCGGCCCCTCTCTGCAGCATCCGGGAAAAATACTGTCCTCATCCGCGATTTTCATATAACTGCTTTATTTTACGGGCATCCCGCCGTCTTGTCAAGAAAAACCGCGGCGCAGTACGGGCGATCTCCGTAAGAACGCTGCACTGGAGCGGTTTTGACGGAAAGGTATGGACAAATCTGAACAAATGAACAGAATCCGGTTTTTCCTTGACTTGCGGCGGAGGCTATGATACTATTTTCAGTACTTATGAAGAATCTTTCCAAAGGATGATAGCAGAAATGAAAAGAATCAAGACCCTTGAGACCCGTTCTCTGTGCGCCACCGCCGCCAAGGGCGGCTGCGGCGAGTGCCAGACCTCCTGCCAGTCCGCCTGCAAGACCAGTTGCGGCGTGGCCAACCAGAAGTGTGAGAACAAAGCCAACCGATAACAACCATTCAGTCCAAAAATGCCGTCTGGAGCTTCCGGACGGCATTTCTGGCGTCAGGGGGTATTTTCCATGATCCATCAGTATAAACTGGGCGGATACAATATTGTTCTGGACGTGTGCAGCGGTTCCGTGCACGCGGTGGATGACGTGGCATACGACGCCATTGCGCTGTACGAGTCCGCGCCGCCCCAGGAGATAAAGCGGATCCTGTCAGCCCGCTATGCCGGACGCCCGGATGTGACGGAGCAGGAACTGGACGAGTGCCTGGAAGACATTGAGGAACTGAAGCGGCAGGGTCGCCTGTTCACGCCGGACATCTTCGAACCGATCGCCGGCACGCTGAAGGAGCGCGGCGGCGACGTGATCAAGGCCCTGTGCCTGCATGTGGCCCACTCCTGCAATCTGACCTGCAGCTACTGCTTCGCCTCACAGGGAGAATTCCACGGTGACCGTGCGCTGATGAGCTATGACGTGGGTCGCCAGGCGCTGGATTTTCTTGTGGCGAATTCCGGATCCCGCCGCAACCTGGAAGTGGACTTCTTCGGGGGCGAACCGCTGCTGAACTTTCCGGTGGTGAAGCGGCTCGTCGCCTATGCGCGCAGCATCGAGGGCGACGCCGGAAAGCATTTCCGTTTCACCCTGACCACCAACGGCATGCTGATCGACGACGACGTGATCGATTTCTGCAACCGGGAGATGGACAACGTCGTCCTGTCCCTGGACGGCAGAAAGGAGGTCCACGACCGCTTTCGGGTGGATCACTCCGGCCGCGGGAGCTACGAGCGCATCGTTCCCCTTTTCCAGAAGCTGGTACGGGCGCGCGGCGACAGGAGCTACTACATGCGGGGTACCTTCACCCACTTTAACCCGGATTTTACAGAAGACGTTTTTCACATGGCCGATCTCGGCTTCACGGAGCTGAGCATGGAACCCGTGGTCTGTTCGCCCGACTCTCCCTCTGCCCTTACGCCGGAGGACATCGAGATCGTGAAGAAGGAATATGAAAAACTCGCTTTTGACATGCTGCGCAGAGAGCGGGACGGGCATCCCATCACCTTCTACCATTACATGCTGGATCTGTCCGAAGGGCCGTGCATTTACAAGCGGGTGTCCGGCTGCGGCAGCGGCACGGAATACATGGCGGTCACGCCCTGGGGCGATCTGTACCCATGCCACCAGTTCGTCGGGGACGAGCGCTACCGCCTGGGCAGCGTTTTTGAGGGCGTGACCAACCGTTCCCTCCGCGAGGAATTCCGCGCCTGCAACGCCTATTCCCGTCCGGAATGCCGGGACTGCTGGGCGAGATTCTTCTGCTCCGGCGGCTGCGCGGCCAACTCCATGCACGCCTCCGGCTCCATTCAGGGAATCTATCCTCCGGGGTGCGACCTGTTTCGGAAACGGATCGAGTGCGCCGTGATGATGAACGTCGCCCGCGCTTTCGGCGAACCCTCCACCGAGATCGACGGCTGACATATGCCTCCCGCCGGGAAAGGAACTGCCCATGGTTTCCACACCGATCTATGATTTTGTCTCCTCCTACGCCCGCTCCTCACCCTCACGCTTTCACGTGCCGGGGCACAAGGGCACGCCTCTGCTTGGCCCGGAGCCTCTGGACCTGACCGAGGTGACCGGAGCGGACGACCTGTACGCCCCGGAGGGGATCATCGCGGAAAGTCAGCGCGTCGCGGCCTCCCTGTTCGGGACGGCGGCCACCTTTTATTCCGCGGAAGGTTCGTCCCTGTGCGTACGCGCCATGGTGCGTCTTCTCCTGGATCACCGTCCGTGCGGCGCGAGCCGGACGATCCTCGCAGCCCGCAACGTGCACCGGAGCTTCGTATCCGCCGCCGCGCTGCTGGACGCGGAAGTGACCTGGCTGTACCCGGCCGTCGGCGATTCCGCCCTCAGCTGCCTGCTCTCCCCGGATGCGCTGGACCGGGCACTGTCGGATCTTTCCACGCCCCCCGCCGCCGTCTGGGTCACAAGTCCGGATTATCTCGGCGCCATGCAGGACGTATCCGCTCTGGCCGAGGTCTGCCATCGGCGGGGAACGCGTCTGGCGGTGGACAACGCCCACGGCGCCTACCTGCATTTCCTTACGGATCCGCGGCATCCCATGGATCTTGGAGCAGATATCTGCTGTGATTCCGCCCACAAGACGCTGCCCGTTCTGACGGGCGGAGCGTATCTCCATCTGTCCCGGCGCTGTCCGGCTGACATGATCGGCGACGTTTCTTCCGCCCTCTCCCTGTTCGGCAGCAGCAGCCCTTCGTACCTGATCCTGACTTCTCTGGATCTGGTCAACGCCGCGCTGGCCTCCGATCTGCCGGAACAGCTGCGGCAGGCACGGGACCGGACGGAAGGGACGAAGGCCTCTATGGCGCAGGAGGGCTGGCCCGTCTGTCCCTCCGATCCGCTGCGGATCACTCTCCAGACGGACGGTCCCGCGGTCGCCCGGCGTCTTCGGGACAGCGGCGTGGTATCCGAGTACGCCGACCCGGATCATGTGGTCCTCATGGTCTCTCCGGCGAACTCCCCGGAAGACCATTCCACCCTTCTGAACGCTCTGGGCCGAGACGTTCCGCCCGCTCCGCCGCTTCCTCCGGTACCACGCGCGACTTCTGTCCTGACGCTGCGTGAAGCGCTTCTCGGGCCGCGGAAGACCGTACGGATCGATGACGCCGTCGGATGCATATGTGCCGGCATCTCCGCCGCCTGTCCTCCTGCCGTTCCCCCGGTCATGCCCGGAGAACGGTTCTCGGAAGAACACATTTCACTTTTCCGCCGTTTCGGTACGGAAACGGTGTCCGTCGTTCCATAACAGGGAGGAGCTGTCGCAAAATGTATTTTTAGCGCAGCTCCTTTTTCTTGCCCGAATGACACAAAAAAACGACAGAATTCCTGACCTGTGGAAAACTGTCGAGATACCGACCAGAGCACGCCTTGAAAAGCCTGCTCTCAAAAGGC
>JAFWRM010000041.1 GCA_017519975.1 Oscillospiraceae bacterium
CTCCGCTCGTCTATGCTAAGATGTTTGTAGTTCATACGTTCCTCCTCCTGTGGTTTGGTGTGTGGTAACTTCATTCTACACGAGGTTCGTATGAACTTCTCTTTTTTTCGTTTACTGTTGCACTTGAAAGTATAATTCACCTATGAAAAAAGCCATTACACTAATGATTGCCTTGATTATGGTAGTATCCCTTTCAGCATGCGGAAAAAGCCAATTAGTTATAGACGTTGAAGAAATGATAGATAGCATTGGGGTGGTATCGCTTGAGAGCGGTGAAACGATAGAGAAAGCTGAAAAGATGTTCGCAGTACTATCGGAGAAGGAAAAGTCATCTGTAGAGAATAGAATCGATTTGGTGAACGCTCGCGACAAATATAATAATCTTGTGGCAGAAGAAGCGGCGGAGCAAGCTAGAATTGAAGAAGAAGAGAAGGCGGCAAAAGAAAGAGAAGAGAAGGAAGCTCAGCATCAAGCAGATGTAGAGTTATATGAGAAACTGTCAAAGGCATCCGTAGAAGCACAGAAGATGATTACTGCTTTTCAAGAATCTGTAACAGATGATTTAGCTTTCGTCTCAAAGTATGCTGGAAATGTTAACGGAGCTGGCAAAAGAGCATTTGCTGATTCATTTTTAAAGCGAATGGAAAAGGCCTTCGATGGGATTGATGTGAGCATAATCAGAGAAGGTGATCCCATCCTTGCAGATTTAGCCAGTGAAATAATGCATAATCAATTAACGGTTGTCGCTTTGCTTTATGATATGGGAGCAACGAATAGTGATAAAAATGTTCCAACGATTAAGAGTACTGCTTCAGCCACAATTAAGTTGATTCAAGACTATCTTGATGAAGCTGTAGTTTTTGCCACAGAAATAGAAGAGCTAGAAGACAGGCTAAAAAGTGATGATTTTTCTTTCCCTGTTGAACAGTCTGAAGAAAGTGAAGAAGAAACAGGTAAACAAGTTGTTGCAATAGCAATTGCTGGTGGAGAAAACCATCTATTGACTTTATTTAGCGATGGTACTGTAAGGAAATGGGGAGCGTCTAGAACTGGAACGGTTTGGGACTGGAGGAATATAGTGGCTGTAGCAGCAGGAAATGAACATTCTGTTGCATTAAAACAGGATGGTACTGTGATAGCCGATGGTGTCAATTCTAGCGGCCAATGCGATGTAGGCGAGTGGAAGGACATTATTGCCATTGCCGCTGGATATCAGCATACAGTTGGTTTGAGGTCCGATGGTACAGTGGTTGCAGTTGGAAGCAATGATTATGGTCAGTGCAATGTTTCCGACTGGACAGATATTATTCAAATCAATGCATATTGGTTAACAACGGTAGGACTTAAGGCGGATGGAACAGTAGTTGCAGTTGGAAGTAATGATTACGGCCAATGTGATGTTTCTGAATGGACAGGTATTAAAGAAGTAGCTGCAGGGGGATACCATACCCTGGGCTTGAAAGAAGATGGAACGGTTGTTTCCGTTGGATATAATGATAATGGACAGTGCAATACTGCAAACTGGACAGGTATCAAGCATATCTGCGCAGGCCATTTTCATTCCTTAGGTTTGAAAAATGACGGTACAGTAGTTGCAGTAGGAGATAATGAATATGGGCAATGTGATGTCAGTACATGGACAAACATACAAGATATTACATGCTATTATACGTATTCTGCAGGATTGAAACCAGATAAAGATAACGAGGTTATAATTGCTGGGGATTATGATTACTAAATCTTTTAGTGCCAAAAACGTTTTTTAAAAGATTTACGTGGATTCATAAAGGCAATAGTCTGGAATAAAGCGAAATAACAGATTGGGCAATTGTATTTGTAGGTCATGAGGTAGTACCACTTGGGTTACCGTATAGCGCCGGTATCTGGGTTGGCGTTGACTTTATATAATCTGATGGAAATGAGATAAAAATGGTAATGATATATATAGAATCAAAGTGATAGGGAGTATATTATAGGAATACAGATGACAAATAGGTATCAGTTTTGTAATGTATGATCTGAGAAAAAGGAGTAAGATTGTTGAAGAAAACACTGCTGTTTGCATTTTCGATTATCCTGCTGTTTTCCCTGACTGCATGCACGAAAGAGTATACGTTGACATCGGTTAATGTTTACGATGTTCTCGGTACGAAACTGGCAGATATATCATCTGGCGCTCCAGAGGCAAGGCTGACCCTGAGCAGCGGCACACCAAGGGACGGCACATCTGTTAAATTCAAGTATAATGGAAGCTATTACACAGGAATTGTAAAAAGTGGGTATGTGTTATGGGAAGAAGATCCCTATATTGTTAAAGGCACTCAACACATGTATACCATAATCTCCAAAGACAAGGGCAGCATATGTCTTTCTCATCACTGTTTCGTAGGTGAAGATGCGATACACGGAGATTATTACGAGATTAAACAGACATTTGAACCCTGACTATATAATTTGGAAAACTCCGGCCGGTAATACGATCGGAGTTTTCTGCCTCCGAAAGCCGAAAGAGTCCAGGGAGATAAAATGTTATTGCTACATTCCAACGAATAAGGTACAATCAAGAAAACAGATCAGATATAAGTGCAGCTGCGTATATTGTCTGTTGTTTTGGTGAACAGGAGGTAGGAATATGGGACTGTTTGATTTTCTGAAGAAAAAAAGGCAAGACGCCGACGCTGAAACGGAGCGGGGCCTGCCCGTGACGCTGGAAGGGTTCGATCCCGACGCCGTAACGCCTCCCGATACCAGATATACGCAGGAGTATCAGGATTTCCTCGCGGCCCAGGAGACGGCGGGGCAAAACCGGGATGGGACGGAGGTCGCCCCGGAAGCGGAAGCGACCCCTTGCGGAGAACGCGCGGAGAAAGTACTGCCGGAGGAGATCCGGGAGTACTGTGACGTCGTGGAGGAAGCGGCGGAGGAAGCGGAAGCCGGGAAAGAGATCCCGGAGGAAGTTTCGACCGAAAAGGACGATTCGGAAGCCGACGGCGTCCCGGATAACGAATGACGGAAAGGGGAAAACAGACGCTGACTGCCCCGCGGTCAACGCCTGTTTTTTCATCTGCGAATTGACTTTAGTGAAATGAAAAGGTATGATGAATCCGTATTTTTGTACCTGTCAGTCTCGTGAGGAGGTCAGGAAATGGCAGAAAGACCAAACAGACCGAGGGGCCGGGAAAAGAATGTGACCGGCGAAGGGAAGAAGGTTTACAAGAGGGGAGACGGCCTGAATACCGGACCGGTAGGAAAAGCCGACGGTTATCAGGGACGGCGGGACGACGCGCAGACCCCGGAGGAACAGCGGGAGTACAGCTCGGGCGGCACCCGTTCCCTGTTCGGAGGACGCGGCCGGCTGATCATCATCATCCTCGTGCTGGTGCTTCTGCTCGGAGGGGGCGGCTCCTGCCTGGGCAGCGGCGGTTCGCTGTTCGGCATCGGGTCCAATACGGCCAACACTACGCCCTCCGGCGGCAGCGGCTATAACTACAACGGCGGCGGCAGCTCCGGCGGCTACAGCAGCAATACGACTCCCAACAACGGGTACAGCGGCAATTCCGGAAACAGCGGCGGCAGTTACAGCAACAACGGCGGCGGTTCCGGGAGCGGCGGCAGCAGTGCCTACAGCGGCGGCCTGGATCTGAACAGCCTGTTCGGCGGCTACGGGAACACCTCCACCGGTTGGAGCTATCCCGCCAATCTCGGCGTTCTGAACAGTCAGGTGGCTCCCGGCGCGCGGGCCAAGAGGACCGGCATTCTGGGCAATAATCAGGATACGGTCACCATCATGGTGTACATGTGCGGTACGGATCTGGAGTCCCGTTCCAGCATGGGAACCGCGGACCTCTCGGAGATGGCCAACGCCACGCTGTCAAGCAACGTAAACGTCATCGTCTATACGGGCGGCTGCAGACAGTGGAAGAACAACATCGTCAGCAGCAGCGTCAACCAGGTATACAAGATCGAGGGCGGCGGGCGGCTGAACTGTCTGGTCGATAACGCGGGTACGGCCAGCATGGTGAGCCCCAGCACGCTGGCGGAATTCATCCAGTTCTGCGCCAAGTACTATCCGGCCAACCGCAACGAACTGATCTTCTGGGATCACGGCGGGGGTTCCCTCAGCGGCTACGGCTATGACGAAAAATACGCTTCGGCCGGTTCCATGTCCCTGAAGGGCATCAACGACGCGCTGAGCGCCGGAGGGGTCACTTTCGATTTTGTCGGCTTTGACGCCTGCCTCATGGCCACCATGGAAAACGCGCTGATGCTGACGGACTACGCCGACTATCTGATCGCCTCCGAGGAGACGGAGCCCGGCGTCGGCTGGTATTACACGAACTGGCTGACGAAGCTCTCGTCGAACCCGTCCATGCCGACGCTGGAGATCGGGAAGAACATCGTGGACGATTTCGTCACCGTGTGCAATCAGAAGTGCCCCGGCCAGAAGACCACCCTGTCGGTGGTGGATCTGGCGGAGCTGGAGAAAACGGCGCCTTCCGTTTTCAGAAATTTCTCCACCGGCACGTCCCAGCTGCTGCAGACCAATGCGTATAAAACGGTCTCCACAGCGAGAAGCAATACCCGGGAGTTTGCCGCGTCCAGCAGAATCGATCAGGTGGATCTGGTCCATCTGGCGTACAATCTGGGGACGAATGAAGGCAAGCAGCTGGCAGAAACACTGCTCAGTGCGGTCAAGTACAACAGGACCTCCTCCTCCATCACGGACGCCTACGGGCTTTCCATCTACTTCCCGTACCAGAGGACCAGTCAGGTCAATACGGCGATCTCCACCTACAACGCCATCGGCATCGACAGCGAGTATTCGCGCGTGATCCAGCAGTTTGCGAGCATGGGATACGCCGGTCAGAGCGCCGCTTCTTCCTATGGAACGGGAAGCGTCGGATCGCCGCTTGGCAGTCTGCTGGGCGGCATGACGGGAATGTCCGGATCCTCCTCCGGAAGCGCCGTCAGTTCGGACATGCTCAGCGAAATGCTGTCCGGCCTCATGGGCGGCTCCGGATTCTTCGGGCGCTCTCTGGACGCGGACACGATGGCGGACTACATCAGCGAGAATCATCTGGACGCGGGAAGCCTGGTATGGCTCCCCTCCGGCGATACGTACGCACTGACGCTCAGCGAGGAGCAGTGGAGCCTGGTCAACGACGTGGAGCTCAACGTGTTCCTGGACGACGGTGAGGGGTTCATCGATCTGGGGCTGGACAACGTGTATGATTTCACCGATGACGGGCAGCTGAAGGGCGAGTACGACGGCACCTGGCTGGCCATCGACGGGCAGCCCGTTGCCTACTACCACACCGGCACGGTGGACGACGGCGAGAACTACACCATCACCGGCCGCGTGCCCGTGATGATCAACGGCGAACGGGCGGATCTTCTGCTGACGTTCGATAACGAGCATCCCTACGGATACTTTGCCGGCGCCGTATATACCTACGATGAAAGCGAGACTCAGACCATCGGCAAGGCGGTGGAAGCGCTTCAGGACGGCGACAAGATCGACTTCCTGTGCGACTATTACACCTACGGCGGCGAGTATCAGAACTCCTACTATCTGGGTGACCCGTGGGAGTACCGCTCCGATGCGGAGATCAGCAACGTCACGATCGACGCGGACGCGGCCCTGGCCACCTACCGGTTCACGGACATCTACTGCCAGGAATACTGGACGGCTCCCATTCCCTGAAAAAGCGCGGAACGGTTTCGTTGACAAGCGCGTTTGCGACAGAATATAATATCATCAGAAACCCGGTTTAATCAGAAAGGAGTTAAAACAATGGATATCAATGCATTGATGGAGACCCTGCTCAGCAGCGCCAGCATCGAAGGCATGAGCAAGGCGGCAGATGTTTCCGAGAGCGAGGTCAAAAGCGTTCTTGCGTCCGCGCTCCCGTCCATGCTGGACGGAATTCAGGAACAGGCCAACGGCGCCGAAACGGCGGAGAGCTTCCTTGGCGCGCTGGGTCAGCACGCGAAGGTGGATACGGAGGACATGGCGTCCTTCTTCTCCAACGTGGACGTGGACGACGGCGGCAAGATCGTCGGGCACCTGCTTGGCGCGAACACGGAAGCGGCGACGCAGGAAGTTTCTGAGAGAGCCGGCCTCGGTTCGGGCAAGACGGCTCTGATCATGGCCCTGGTGGCCCCTCTGCTGATGAGCCTGCTCGGTCAGCAGCAGCAGCAGACGGCCCCCGCGATGACCAGCTCCGGCATCGGCGGCCTGATGAGCGGCCTGCTGGGCGGCGCCGGATCCTCCAACGCTACCGGCCTGCTGGGCAGCCTGCTGGGCGGCGGCATGCAGCAGCCCCAGCAGCAGCAGCAGAGCGGCGGCCTTCTGAGCGGCCTGCTGAATCTGTTCCGCGGCTGACAGACGGTCAAAAACGGAAGAAAAAACGGGAGGCGCTTCTCAGCGCCTCCCGTCTTGCGTCGGCGTGGGGCGCGGGAGAAGGGACGAACGGAACGCGGGAGGCGTACCCATGGACGAAAAGGCAAAGAAAAAGGGAAAAGGCGGAAAGATCGCCCTTCTGATCCTGGCGGCCGTACTGATCCTTGCCATCGGAGCGGGGGTCCTGTTCAACCTGTACTGGAACGGATGGGGCGTGACCGTCACCCTGACGGGTGATGAAACGGTGACCGTGGAATGCGGGGGCGCGTATGCCGATGCCGGAGCCGCGGCGATATACGGCGGCCGGTGGCTGTTCCGGGAACGGAGGACCCCGGAGGTGAAGGCGGTGAGCACCGTGGATACCGCCGTCCCCGGCACCTATACCGTAACGTATACCGCCGTCGGCGGCGCCCATGGGCGTGAGCACACCGGTACGGCGGTGCGGACGGTGACCGTTCAGGATACCACGCCGCCGGAGATCCGCCTGAAATGGATCGAGGGGAGTTATACGCTGCCCGGGCAGCCCTATGAAGAGGAGGGCTATTCCGCTCACGATATCGCCGACGGGGACGTGACCGACCGCGTTCAGGCCAGGGAGGAGAACGGAAAGGTTTTCTATTCCGTGACCGACGCCGCGGGAAACACGGCCTCCGCCGAGCGGAAGATCCACTATGACGATCCCGTTCCCCCGGTGCTGACGCTGCTCGGGGACGAGACGGTCACGATCACGGCGGGAACGCTGTTTGAGGATCCCGGCTGGACGGCGGAGGACAACGTGGACGGGGATCTGACGGACGCCGTCCGGGTCAGCGGCAGCGTGGAACGGTATCACAAGGGGGAGTACGTGCTCACCTATACGGTGGAGGACAGCTATCACAACGAGGTGAGCGCGACGCGTACCGTCATCGTGCAGCCGATCCGCCAGCCCGACCGGGTGGACCCGGGGAGCAAGGTCGTCTATCTGACCTTTGACGATGGGCCCGGCCCCTATACCGCTCAGCTGCTGGACGTTCTGGCGGAGCACAATGTGAAGGCCACGTTCTTCTGCGTGAACACAGGGTACGATTCGCTGATCGCCCGGGAGGCGAGAGAAGGGCACAGCGTGGGCATCCATTCCGCGACCCACGACTATTCCACGATCTATGCCAGTGAGGAAGCCTTCTTTGCCGATCTGGAGAAGATGCGCGGGATCATAAGAAACGCTTCGGGGGTGGACACCACGCTGATGCGTTTCCCGGGAGGGAGCAGCAATACCGTCAGCAGCTTCAATCCGGGCATCATGACCCGGTTGGTGGACGCCGTCACCGCCATGGGATATCAGTATTTCGACTGGAACGTACTGAGCGGCGACGCGGGAGAGACCACCAGTACGGAACAGGTGGTAAAGAATGTGATCGACGGCATCAGCTCCCACAACGTTTCCATCGTTCTGCAGCACGACATCAAGGGGTTCAGCGTGGACGCGGTGGACGAGATCATCACCTGGGGGCTCAGCAACGGGTATACCTTCCTGCCGCTGACGCCATCCAGCCCCACGGCGCATCACGGGATCAACAACTGAAAAAACGGGGACCGGCAGCATCCGCGCCGGTCCCCGTTTTCTTTTCAGTATCGCATCAGCTCCGCCGTTCCGTCGTCCGCCTTCTTGACGATGGACCGGATGACGACCTCGTAGCTGTAGTCCTCGCTGACCTCGATCCGTACCGTGTCTCCCATCCGGCGGCCAAGAACGGCTTTCCCGACGGGAGATTCCTTGCTGATGAAGCCCCTGGAAGGATCGCACCGGACGGTGGTAACGATCCGGATGATCTGCTCTTCCTCGTCCTCCGGGATATACAGCGTGATCTCGTCGAACAGCCCGGCCTCGTCCGCCAGGGAGCCGTCGTCGATCACGCGGGCCGTGTTGATCATGCCCTGCAGATAGCGTATGCGGCTTCTGGCGTGGTTCTGGGCCTGCTTGGCCGCCTTGTATTCGTAGTTCTCGCTCAGATCGCCGAAGGCCCGGGTCCGCTTAACTTCCTCGATGGCGGCGGGAAGGATCCGGGTCTGCAGTTCGTCCAGCTCCCGCTGCATCATGTCTATGTCTTTCTTCGTGAGTTCATCGTGCATGGAAAGGCGCCTCCGATGGAAAATGATGAAAGATGCCTTCCGCGGCATCCGTGGGGGAGTATATCACAGACGGGGAAAAAAAGCCAGAAAAAGAGCCCCGGCTCCTGTAGCCGGGGCTCTGCAGTTCGTGTTTGAATACGGCGTTACCAGCTGACGTACACGTCCAGCGTGCCGGCGGTGGCACAGTAATCGTAGACCTTGCCGTCCTTGCCGAGCGGCGTGGCAACGACCGTGCCCTTGGAAAGCGTGTGAGAGGCGATGACGATATAGCCGTTTTCATCGCATACGTAGCCGTTTTCATCCACGTGCCGGCCGGGGATCCGCAGTCCGCCGCCGGGCAGGACCTTTTCAGAATACCACGTCCAGCGGTAACCGTTCCAGCGGAACGTACCCATCCGCTTCAGATCGGAAGCGGAATACAGGGCTACGCTGCCCGCGGCGCAGTCGGAGGCCTTTCCCGAACCGGAGGAAGACAGCGCGGAGTTCTTATCCACGATCTTCACGTAATCCGAGACCATGTATCCCGTGGCGCCGTTGAAGGTGATCTTGTACCAGCTGCCCGCTTTGGCGACGACCTTGACTTCGGTATTGCGGGGCAGGGTGGCGATCACACGGTAGGAAGTGGAGGGACCGGTGCGGAAATTAACGTAGCTGCCCGTGACCTGGCCCGTCTCATCCATTGCGGTCTCCGATGCGGCGGAGCTTCCCGAGGAACTGCCGCCCGAGGAAGAAGCGGTGGAAACGTACTGGCTGCTCATGTAGCCGGTCGTACCGCTGTGGATGATCCAGCACCATCCGGAACTCTCCTCCAGCACCGTGACGGAGGTGCCCTTGCTCAGAACGCGGATCACGGATGAGGAGGTGGAAGGTCCGGTGCGGAAATTTACGTAACTGCCCGTCACCGTTCCCGCTTTGCCGGACGAAGAACCGCCGCTGCTGGAGGAGCTGCCGCCGGAGGGAGAGGAGCTCCCGCTGCCGGAGAGCGTGATGTAATCCGACCGCATGTATCCCGTGCGCCGCTCGGCGGAGATCCTGTACCAGCCGTTTTCGATCCCCGTTACGGAAACGGACGCGCCTTTGGAGGCGGTGCCCAGAATGGCCCCGTCGGTAGTGGCTTTGTCGCGGATGCGCACGTCGCTCTCGTTTACGGTGCCCGACAGGCTCAGAGTGGCGGAAGAGGAGAAGTTTTTCAGATAGTCGGCGTACACGTAGCCGGTGGTCCCGCTGTAATGCACGCGATACCAGGAATTGGTCTCCCTCTGCAGAACAACGACCGTAGCACCCCTGGGGATGGTGGTGAGGATGGTCGCATCGGATCCGGCGTCAGATCGCAGATTCAGGGCAGAGGCGCTGACTTCGGCGGCACCCTCGGCGATCACGCCGGCGGCGCCGGCGGAAAGCACGGGCAGGGCGGCCAGAAGAAGCAGGACCGTCACAAGGCAGATCGCCCGTTTGATTGTCTTCATAAAAGTTCCTCCAAAAAGGGAAATGTAACCGGATTGTAACACATTGTTACGGATAAGTCAACCCTTTTCACCTTTTGTAACCCACAGACACCGGTTTTTCGGGTATCCTTCCCCCACTTTCAGCGAAAAACGGGGTGGGGAGGGGAGGAGAGGAGGCGGAAACAGAAACAAAAAAAGATCCCATCGGCAGATGCCGATGGGATCTTTGTCTGTGCTGCACCAAACGGTGTCCAGACGAGGGTTTTACTACCAGAAGGTGTCTGATATTATGTAAACTATTTGTCGGGCCGTGCGTCTCGTTTTTTGCCGAGATTTACAGCCGTCTATTATCACGTGATTGTTTTTTTCGGAGTAGATCATTTTCTGCGTGTTCCCGTGTTCTCCGAGCCGCGGATCTCCTCGTGATAGAAATAGTCCACGATCACTGGATGCCCCTGCGACACTCTGCCGTAAGGCATCTCGTTATCCACAAAGGGACAGTCATACCTTTTGGCCATGGCCTCAGCTCTGGCC
>JAFWRM010000003.1 GCA_017519975.1 Oscillospiraceae bacterium
ATAAAGAAGCCCCTCGAAAGAGGGGCGGCCGGTGAATGAATTGCGACTGGCAAACCTATTCACCGGCCTTTCAGGCCAGGCCAGTATTATCGCCTTATAGGCGTAGAGCAAACCACGGGCTGTGCCCGTGGTTATGATTGCAAAGATCCCGGTGGACAGAGTTCAGGCAAGACATCCGCGTACGGCGTCGGCGATCAGCGCCTGCCCCAGCCGGGAAGGGTGGATGCCGTCCGCGCACAGCAGCTCCTCCAGGCGACGGCCGCTGTGAAGGAAGGCGGAACGCAGGTCAAGCAGAAAAACCTGTTCCTCCTTCGCCGCCTTTCGAATCATCTCCGAGTAGAAGGCCTGCCAGCGGGAGATGGCGTCCACATCTCCCAGCCAGCGCAGAATGCTGCTTCGTGACAGACCGTCCCGGCAGATGTGACGCAGATACCGTTCCGAGTGGACAGGGGGAAGCGTTACGGCGACGGGGATCCTTTCTCCGGAGCGGATCAGACGCAGGGCCTCTCGGTAACGCTCATCGAAATCGGAGGGCGGCGTCCGGCACAGGTGCTCCTCTTCCGGACGGGCGGCTATTTCAGACCAGTTGTAATCGCAGTCGTTGCCGCCGAACTCCAATACGGCGTATTCCGTCCCCACGGCGCGATCGGCGCTGTCCAGGCGGATGCGATCCATGGCCTTCCGGATGGTGCAGCCAAAGCGGGAGCGGTTGAGGATCGTAAGACCGCATGACCGGCTGATGCTGCTTTCCATCTCATGGTTCACCACATATCGGCCGTTCTCCAGAAGCACTCCGCGCAGAATGGAATCACCGTAAACGATCGTCTTCATATCGAGCCACCTCGCTGAAAATGAATGAGATATAGTATTTAAAATCATATTAACGTGTAACAGGAATTATGTCAAGAGATTTCGGACAACAGGATTGCTTTTTTCTTGTGCGCATGATACTGTAAGTAAAAACGAGGTGATACGATGGAGAGCAGAAAAACTGATGCACGACAGGAAGAGGTGTTCCGTCTGCCGTCGTGGGAGCAGCTGCCGGATATCGATCTTTATATGGATCAGGTGCTCCTGCTGGTAGACCGCAGCCTTCACGGATTTCCCGGATATGAGGAGCGGGGCCTCACCGCCTCCATGGTGAACAATTACGTCAAGCAGGGGGTACTCCCAGCTCCGATCAAAAAGCGGTACGGGCGACAGCATCTGGCCTGCCTGCTGATGATCTGCGCACTGAAGCCGGCGCTGCCCATCTCTGCCATCCGGGCCGTAACGGAGCGGCAGATGGAGGCACACGCTCCGGAACAGGTGTACGGTGATTTTTGCAGGGTGTTTGAAAAGACCGCGGAGGAGGCGGCCATGCAGACGGCGCCGGCCGATGCGGAAGGAGACGCGGCAGACAGGATCTGGGGTGCGGCGCTTCGCGCGGCAGCCGAGCAGGCCAGGGCGGTACGGCTTTACCGGGCGGCCTTTGAAAATGACTGCGAAGATACGGTCATGGCGGCGAATGGAGAGAAGAAATGATTTCCAGAGATGTCGAAGCCAAGGCGGGGACGCGTGACGGCCCCCGCCTGCTGCTGACGCCGAAAACGGCGGACACCTCACGGGCGGAGAAGCTGGCGGAGGAGCTGGGGCTCGAGCTGGTTTTTGAACAGGCATGCACGGAAGGGGAGAGCGTATGGCTCGTGCTGGCCGAAAACGGACTTGCGCTGACGGATGGAGCGATGACTGTGACGGCGGATCTGACGGCCATGGTGCCCCGTCTGCGGGAGGACCGTCTCGCCTCGGAGCTGCTGGTACGTGCCGCAGGAAGAAGCCGGCAGGGAGAACCTCCGCTGGCGGTGGACGCAGCTGCCGGCTTCGGCCAGGACGCCCTGCTGCTGGCCGCGGCGGGCTACCGGGTGATCCTGTTTGAGAGAAATCCCATCATCGCGGCCTTGCTTGGCGATGCACTGGAAAGAGCGGAACAGGAGCCGGCTCTCGCCGGGGCGGCGTCGCGCATGACCCTGCGCAGGGAAGACAGTCTGCCCGCACTGGCGCGGATGGAGGAGACGCCTGCGGTCATCTATCTGGACCCCATGTTTCCGGCAAAGAAAAAAAGCGGACTGACGGGAAAGAAGTTCCAGCTGCTGCATCTGCTGGCAGGCCCCTGTGAGCAGGAAGAAGAGCTGCTGCGGGCGGCGTGGAACGCCCGCCCCGGCCGGATCGTGGTCAAGCGGCCGCTGAAGGGGCTGCCGCTGGCAGGACTACGCCCGGCGTGGTCGCTGAAGGGGAAGACTGTACGCTACGACTGCCTGGTTCCGTCTGAAAAAAGGGTCTGAAAGGAGCCGGGTTTTGTTGAGAAATTGCCGGGAATTTTTCTTCCTTTGCTGAAACCGCAATGCAAACTGTAAAACAATAGATTATAATGGTAATAATTGAGGAAAGGAATCGGACAGCCGTCCTGCTGCGGCTGATCATCAATATAAAAAACCGATATGGGAAGGGGACGATTGGTAGCATGATATCGGAATATCCTGGCGTTTGGGTTTCAGACTGGAAGAGCAGTTCGGACCGAGTGGTGAAAAAGCTGGAGGCGAACAGTACGCTGGTCGAATTCAGAAAAGGCGATCGGCTTCTGTGTGTTGGGGATCCTGTGACAGACGTCTTTCTGCTGCAGACTGGCGCTCTGAAACAGGTGTACTGCCCGGAAGAAGGCATTTCCGTCGTCAATACGCTGCACTGTACGCCCAGAGACAGCGTGATCCCGCTTGATTTCGATCTTTATGAACAGAGAAAGTCCAGGGGGGAGATCGTCGCGGTAAAAAAAGGCTCCGCGCTGAAGATTTCCATCCAGAAGCTGAGGGAACTGATGGAGGAAGATCCGGCGATCACCCGGGGCATCATCCACCAGCTGAATCTGTATCGCCTGTGGTTTGTGGATTTCCAGTACGCCAAGAGCCGATATCACAACAATCTGAAGGATCTTCTGGAGTGGCTGGTCCGGACGGCACCGCAGCTGATGGAGCAGGCGGGGCTTGAGGATCTGGCTTCTATCCTGGGGGTATCGTATTACCACCTTTCCCGGGTCAGATGCGAACTGAAAAGAGAAAAGCCGGAGCTTTTCCCCAAGAAGAGATAAACTCCGGATGCGTGCGGCGCGGGCCGCGCGGTACAAAGCGTACCGCGCGGCCCGTACCGTTTTTACAGGTGGTCTGAAGCCGGTTTCCGAGCACGCACGAACCAGGTCACCGCCTCGGCGGGATCGTTCTCGGACAGCCGGTGCGCTGCATGGATATCGGTAAAGCCGGTCTCCCGCAGAAGATCGCACACGTCGTCGGGGGAGTATACCGTTTCACGGATCGTCTCCGTAAACAGGATACGTCCGTTTTCGGATACGGTCACGGTCAGAGTGACGCTCCCGGCTTCGCCCGGAGCGATGGTAAACGTTCCGCACCGATGATCATCCCGGAACAGTTCGATGAAGTCCGCTTCTTCGGCTTCCCGGGCGTCCAGAAGATCGAAGACCAGCCAGCCGCCGGGGGCCAGATAGCTGAAAATACCGGCAAACAGCCGTCGGACCTGATCCAGAGAATCCAGGTGATTCAGTGCGTCACCGGTGCAGGTGACCAGATCGCAGGGGTCCGCCGGACGGAAGGCGACCATGTCGCCGACGGTGTAGGACACGGCACCGCCCCCTGCCTGCGCCTGGGCGATCATGGAGGGGGAGAGATCGACTCCGGTGATCCGGATCCCGGCCTCCGCCAGCGCGTGGCACAGAACGCCCGTTCCGCAGCCAAGATCCACGGCTGCCGATACGGGGACGCGATCCTCCCGCAGCCAGCGCAGAAGGCGGCCCGCAAACACCTCCGCGTACACGTTCCATCCGTATTCGTCATAGATCCTGCTGAAAGCCTCTCCGTACAAGGTCGCAGCCCTCCTCCTTTCGTCAGGTAGCCTCTGTTCTGGCAAAGGTGGCGGCGTATACCAGCTCCGCACCGTCCCTCAGCAGCGTTTCCGCGCATTCGGACAGCGTGGCTCCGGTAGTTACCACGTCGTCGATCAGAAGCACGGTCCGTTGAGCCGCTGCGCCCTTCTGACGGATGCGGTACGCGCCGCGGACGTTTGCGGCACGATCGCTTCGGCTGCGTGTGGTGGACTGGGCAGGTGTGTCCTTCTGCTTTACCAGCAGGCCTTCCACGGGAAGACCGAGCTCCGCCGCCGTGCGGCGGGCGATGGCCTCCGCCTGGTCAAAACCGCGCCTGGCCCGGCGCTTCCTGCTCAGAGGCGCCCAGGTGACGACGCTGAAATCCGTTTTTCCGTATTGCTTCAGGCAGGCGGCGACGTAGTGCCCCATGGGTCCCGCCAGCGCTTCCGCCCGACCGAATTTCAGCCGGAGCACAGCCGAGCGCACGATTCCTCGATACAGGAAAGGGGAGCGGCACCATACGAAGCAGTTTCCAAGCGTCAGCCCATCGTCTTTCCCGGCATAAGGAAGCTCCTCTTCACAGGCGCGGCAGGCGTATCTGCCGTCGCCGTCCTTCTCCCACAGCAGTCGACCGCAGAAGCAGCAGCGCGGAGGGAACAGCAGATCCAGTATGGCGGAAAAGAGCTTCACGTACGTCATCCTTTCCTTCAGGGATGGGATCATTATAGAAAAAGCCGCAGGACTCTGTCAACGGGGAGGGGCACCGGCGCGGGGCGGAGTTCCTTCCGGTTTTTGCGGAAAACCCTGTTGCAGGATGGAGCGGCATCAAGTATAATTACAGCCTAACTTTCCCATGGGGCGATGAATGTGAAAAAGAAGCTGATCATGATCGTTACGGTGCTGGCGATTCTGCTCTGTGCCGGCTGCAGCGGCATCCGTACGCCGGAAGCGGCGGAAGGCAGCCGCATGGGCGTCCTGAAGGGCTCCTCTTCGGAGCGCTACGCAGCGCTGCACGGTACGGTGAAAACATATGAATCCGCGGACGAGCTGGCAGCGGCGCTGAAAGCCGGCAGCGTGGAATGTATTCTGACGGACGCCCGTCAGATAAAGGCGGTGAAGCACGGCCGCCTGTGGATGCGTCAGGTGAAGCAGCCCCTGGCGGAATCCTATTTCCGGCTGGCGGCCGCCGTCGAGAATCCGGAACTGCTGAAAAAAGTCAACGCTGCGCTGGCATCGCTGCAACAGGACGGAACGCTGGAGACGATCATAAAGGGGCACTATCAGGACCCCGAGTATGTGTATGAGGTGCAGTTGCCCGAGACGGCGGACCGGACCATTACCGCGATCGTGTGCCAGGATTTTCCGCCCTACAGCTTTGCGGACAGGGATGGAACTCCCCGGGGCATCGACGCGGACGTGATCCGTGCGGTATGTGCCTGGCTGGGGGTGGGGTGCGAACTGACGTCGGGCGAAGGCAGCGAACTGATCGCCGCCGTGAAAAACGGAAGCTATCAGCTGGCTGCGGGCGGCATAACGGCCGCCTCGGAGCAGGCGGATCTGTGCGCCATGAGCGACCCCTACGCCGTATGCACCCAGATCATCCTTGTGAGGTGAGAAACGTGGATCATGAACTGCTTATCGCACAGGCGGCGGCACTGACCGAAGGCTGCCCCCACACCGTGGCCAACCTTGCCAATGTCTCAGCGCTGATCTTCCAGGAGATGGACAGGATCAACTGGGCGGGATTCTACCTGATGGAAAACGATGTGCTTGTGCTCGGCCCGTTTCAGGGGAAGCCGGCCTGCATCGAGATCCCTCTGGGGAAGGGCGTATGCGGGACGGCCGCCGCGGAGGATCGGCCGCAGAGGGTCGACGACGTTCACCGCTTTCCGGGTCATATCGCCTGCGACGCGGCGTCCCGGTCGGAACTCGTGATCCCGCTGCATGGCAGCGGCCGCGTAATCGGAGTGCTGGATATCGACAGCCCGGAGCCCGCTCGGTTTTCGGAGCAGGACGAAGCGGCTTTCGTGCGCCTCTGTCAGGCACTGGAGAGGACCATCGCCGCTGGCCGATAGACCGTCAGAAACATGTAAACCCACAGAATGCGGACAGCCGTTTCCAGTATCCCGGAAACGGCTGTCCGTTCGTGTTTTCCTTTGCAATTCCCGGTCGTACGGGCAAGCGGCCGCCGATCAGAAAAGCATTCGTATGGCTCCGGTGGGACAGCCGGACACGCATTCACCGCAGGCACTGCAGGCGGCCGGATCCACCCGGGCCAGATTGTTCTCGATCGTAATGGCCTGAGAAGCACAGCCTTTTGCGCATTTGGTGCAGGCGATGCAGCCGGTGGAGCAGGCGGCCCGGACTTTGGGCCCCTTCAGCTGGCTCATGCAGCTGACCGCAGCCTGTTTTCTGGCGGGAAGCAGGGTGATAACGCCGTTGGGACAGGCTTTGGCGCACAGACCGCACCCCACACAGCGGCGCGGATCGACGTGCGCGATGCCGTTTTCGATGCAGATCGCGTCGGCGGGACATGCCTCCGTGCAGCTTCCGTAGCCGAGGCATCCGAACGTACAGGCGGAAGCACCGCCGAACAGCAGCTTTGCGGCCGAACAGGAGCGCACGCCTTCATAGTTGCTGATGCTGCCGCGGGCATCGCAGTCTCCGCCGCAGCGTACGAAGGCCACATAGGGCTCCGCGGATTTCGCTTCTACGCCGAGAACGGCGGAGATCTTTTCCGTGGCTTCCGCCCCGCCGGGGCGGCACAGATTGGCCGGCAGCGTCGGGTCGGCGGCCAGAGCGGCGGCGTAGCCGTCGCACCCGGAGTAGCCGCAGGCACCGCAGTTGGCGCCTGGCAGGCACGCTCTTACGGCCACCTCCGTCTCATTCACCTTTACAGCCATGTAATGGGAAGCCACGACAAGGAGAAGCGCACAGATGAGGCCGATGGCGCCGACAAGGAGCGTTGCGGTAAGGATCGTCACAGTCTACGCACCTCCTCAACCGAAAATGTTGGTGATGATCCCGGAAAAGCCATAGAACGCCAGAGCGACGATGGAAGCGGAGATCAGAGTGATGGGAATGCCGCTGAAGGGCTTGGGCGGGATGGCCTCCTCCACGCGGCTTCGGACTCCGGCAAACAGGACCATGGCCAGCAGAAAGCCCAGACCGCAGCCCAGCGAGCTGACCATGCTGGTCAGGAAGTCGTACCCATCGGTAATGTTGTTGATGGTGACGCCGAGCACGGCGCAGTTGGTGGTGATCAGCGGCAGGTAGATGCCCAGGGACTGATGCAGCGCGGGCAGATAGCGTTTCAGCACGATCTCCACGAACTGTACCAGAGCGGCAATCACCAGGATGAAGACGATGGTCTGCAGGTATCCCAGCCCGTAAGGGTCCAGCAGGAAGGTCTGGATCGGCCACGTGGCCGCGGTGGCCACCAGCATGACGAAGATGACGGCAACGCCCATGCCGGCCGCCTGATCCACCTTCTTGGATACGCCGAGGAACGGACAGATGCCAAGAAATTTGACCAGCGTGTAATTGTTCACGAGAACGGAAGCGAAAAGGATGGCAAGAAGCTTAGTCATGTCCGGCCGCCTCCTTTCCGTTCATCTCGCAGGCGGCGGGCGACAGCTTTCCGCAGGCGGCCGCCGAGGGACAGCCCTCACAGGAGAAGGATTTCTTCACCGGGGCTTTCCCGTTTGTGATCGCGATGACCAGTGCGATCATCACGCCGAATACCAGAAATCCGCCCGGGGACTGCGTGAGGATGGGCACCGTATGATCCTTCAGGAAGGGAATGGAAATGCCCGCCCAGGAACCATTGCCGAACACCTCGCGGATGGTGGCCATGCACAGCAGCGCCAGCAGGAAGCCGAGGCCCATGCCCAGACCGTCCAGCGCCGATTCGCCGACCGTGTGACTGTTGGCGTAGGCTTCCGCCCGGCCGAGGATGATGCAGTTGACAACGATCAGCGCGAGGTATACGCCCAGCATCTCATACAGTGACGGAAGATAGGCCTCCATCAGAAGCTGAACGATGGTGACGAATCCGGCGATCACGACGATGTAGCAGGGAATGCGCACCTTGTCGGGGATCAGATTCCGCAGGGCAGAGATGGCGATGTTGGAACAGATGAGCACGGCGGTCGCCGCTATGCCCATGGCCAGAGCGGAGATCACGGAGGTGGAGGTGGCCAGGGTGGGGCAGGTGCCCAGCACCAGTACGAACACCGGGTTTTCCCGCAGAAGGCCTTTGAGCAGAATGCTCGAGCGTTTCATCGGTCAGTCGCCTCCTTTCACAGTCTCGTATACAGCCAGAGCGTCGGCCAGGGCGTTCCGGAAGGCCGTGGAGGAATAGGTGGCGCCGGCGAACGCGTCCACGCCGCCCACCGTATCCTTCGTTACGCCGTAGTAGTTCTGCGGGTAGGTCGTTCTGCCGAAATCCTTGCTCTCGAAGTAACTCGTGATGGCGATGGCGGAGACGGCCCCCGCGCTGTCGATGGCGGCGGTTATGCCCATGTCTCCGTTGGAGTACTGGCTGACGGTGGACAGGACCGCTACGTACCCCTTGCCCGAGGTCTCACGGTAGAAAGCCGTGACGGTCTCCGGCGAGCCTTCCGGAAGGTCGACCGGCTCGAAGGAACCGCCGGGGATCACTTCCTGCAGCGACGCCTGCACGGCCGCCTCCTTGTTTGCGGCGATGACCGGCGAGGTAAAGGAGTTGGTGACGGCCAGCAGGACCGCGACCACCAGACAGATGCAGGTGAGAACCGCCACGCATCTTACGTATTCTTTTTTCACGCGGCAACACCTCCGAACGGTTTTCTGCGGGTCCATTTGTCGATGTAGGGGGTGAGGATGTTCATTAGCAGAATGGAGAAGGAAACGCCTTCCGGGTAGCTGCCCCAGAAACGGATCAGCAGGGTGAGTAGCCCGCACCCCAGACCGAACACGATCTGGCCCCATTTGCTGGTGGGAGTGGTCACGTAATCCGTGGCCATGAAAACGGCACCGAGGATAAGACCGCCGGACAGAATGTACTGAAGGGCGGCGTAGGGACTGCCCGTGACGATCAGGGAACCGACGTAGACGACGCCGATGAACACGACGGGGGTATGCCAGGAGATCACGCCCCGCACCAGCAGATAGATCCCGCCCAGCAGCAGAGCCGCGGCGCAGGTCTCACCGAGGGCGCCCGAATGGGTGCCGATCAGCAGCCGCACAAGGGAGAGCGAGGCCCCTTCACCGTTCCCCAGGATTGCCAGCGGCGTGGCGGAACTGATCGCGTCCACGCTGCCCCGGAAGGCCGGGACGGCGCTCATGGAAGAGGCAAAGGCCAGCAGCATGACGATGCGGCCGGCGATGGCGGGGTTGGCAAAGTTCTTGCCGATGCCGCCGAACAGACATTTCACGACGACGATGGCGAAAAATGTCCCGACCACGGCCTGCCACAGCGGAATGGTCACGGGGAGATTCATGGCCAGAAGCATGCCGGTGATCACCGCGGAAAAATCCCTGATCGTGTTTTCCTTTTTCATGATCCTGTCGAACAGGAACTCAAAGATCAGCGCGGAAAGGATCGTGGCGGCGTACACCGCCAGTGCGCGCAGACCGAAAATGATCACGGAGGCGATCGCCGCCGGGCACAGCGCGATGATAACGTCCAGCATGATGTTCTGCGTGGTGCGCCATCCGGTCAGATGGGGGGATACGGAAAGGATCAGCTTTTCACCCATTCGATTCACCCTCCTTCGCCCGGGATTCTTCCTCACGCTTTTTCTGCTCCGCCTGCTTCTGCTGCCAGGTGCGCAGCTCGCTCTTGGCCAGCTTGTGGCGCTGGATCATGTTTCGCTTGGCCGGGCACACGAATACGCAGGCGCCGCACTCCATGCACAGGTTCACCTTCAGCTCCGCCAGACCCTCGTAGTTCTTGTCCCGCATGGCCTTGGCGATCATCGGGGGATTCAGACGCATGGGGCAGGTGTTCACGCAACGCCCGCATCGGATGCACGGCGTCTCCTTTGCCATCTCACCCTCCTTGCGGTTGAAGGCGAGAATGGCGTTGGTGCTTTTCAGGATGGGCTGCTGCAGATTGGGGACGGCGATGCCCATCATGGGACCGCCGTAGACGACCTTCGCGGGGGCCTCGACGAATCCGCCGGCAAAGTCGAAAACGTCCTGCAGCGGGGTCCCGATGGGAGCGATCACGTTGCGGGGGGAGGCGACGGCAGGGCCGTCCACCGTGACGCATTTGTTCACCAGCGGCATGCCCGTTTCGATGTACTCTGCCAGAACGGCAAGAGACGTGACGTTCATGACCACCACGCCTACGTCCAGCGGGAGCTTGCCCTCCGGAACGATCTTGCCCGTGGTGTTGTAGATCAGCACCTTCTCAGCCCCCTGAGGATAGCTGGATCTCAGCACCGCGACGGAACAGACGGGGTCGGAGTCCGTGATGGCGTGCATGGCCCGGATGGCTTCCGGCTTGTTGTCCTCGATCCCGATGATGATCTTCCGGGCGTTCATGTATTTCTTGAGGATCTCGAGTCCTTTTTCCACATACCCGGTGCGGTAGGTCATGGTGATCGTGTCGCTGGTGATGTAGGGCTCGCACTCCGCGCCGTTGATCACGAACTCCTCGATCTGGTTCAGATCCTTTACGTTCAGCTTGACGGCCGTGGGGAACCCGGCGCCGCCGAGCCCGACCACGCCGCTGTCCCGTACGGCGGCGATGAAATCGGCGTAGTCGTTGATGACGGGGGGCTTCAGCCCTTCCCACGGGGTCAGCTTGCCGTCCGACTCGATGGTGACGTTCTGGATGTAGTACCCGTTGCTCATGAGAGCGGTGTCGATCTTCTTCACCGTGCCGGAAACGGAGGCGTAGATGGGGGAGGACATGTAGCCTCCTTCGGCGATCTTCTCACCGACCTGAACGGTATCTCCCACCTTGACCAGCGGCGTATCCGGCGCGCCGATGTGCATGGAGAGCGGAATGGTGACGGTTTTGACGTTCTTCATCCATACCGCGCGGCTCCCGGCGGTGTTCTTCCTGTGAGGGACGCGAACACCGCGCATGTGCGGAAGTTTCATATGCGCTTCTCCTTTCTCCCTTGTCCGCCCGGCGCAGAATGTGCCGGGCAGAACACTCTGTTCATAATTATACACCCGTTTTGGAGAATTGCACCCGTTTTCTGTCATTTTTCACAAAGAGAAAGAGAAAAACATAAAATGGCGCGGCTGAACAGCCGCGCCATGCATGACGGAAAAACCGGTTTATTTTGTGCCGAAAATGCGGTCGCCCGCGTCGCCCAGACCGGGGACGATGTAGCCGTGATCGTTGAGCTTTTCGTCGACGGCGGCGATGTAAATGTCCACGTCCGGGTGATCCTGCTGCATGCGGGCGATGCCCTCCGGAGCGCCGATCAGGTTCAGCAGCTTGATGTGTCTGCAGCCGTACTCCTTGATGAAGGTGATGGCCGCGCTGGCGCTTCCGCCGGTGGCCAGCATCGGATCGAGCACGAGCACGTCACGGTTGGCGATGTCGTTGGGCATCTTGCAGTAATACTTCACGGGCTCCAGCGTTTTCGGATCCCGGAACAGGCCGATGTGCCCCACCTTGGCGGAGGGGACGAGCTTGAGAATGCCGTCCACCATGCCGAGGCCGGCACGCAGAATGGGCACCACCGCCAGCTTCTTGCCGGACAGATGGCGGGCTTTGGCCGGACCGATCGGCGTTTCCACGTCGATGACCTCCGTCTGCAGGTCACGGGTGGCTTCGTAGCACATGAGGCTGGCGATCTCGGATACAAGCTCCCGGAACTCCTTCACGCTGGTGTTCTTGTCCCGGATGATGCTGAGCTTGTGCTGGATGAGGGGATGGTCGTAGATGTGGACCTGAGACATGATGGGTACCTCCTGCATAGAATATCAGTTTGAGCTGTCGGTTTGTGTTATCGTTCTTCGGCGGCCAGTCTGGCCAGCCGTTCTCTCTCCGCCTGGGACAGGCGCAGATAATTCGGCTCCGCGTCCGCAGGATCCAGGAAGGGGCCTTTCCGCGCGGCGGCGGCAACGCCCCAGGCGCTGGGCAGCCGCAGCGGCTCGGGAGCCATGATGAAGGGGAGCCCCTCCTCGGTGAAGCGGGCGGCGCACAGAGCGGCGCCGTCACCCACGAACCAGAAGGGCGCCTCGTATCGGCCGGCGTCGGCGACCAGCTCCTCCAGCGAGATCGCGCGGTCCTCCGTCAGCCTCACGGGTCCGTCCGGACCGAAGGTGAACAGGGCGTTGTACACCTGACTGCGCCGGGCGTCCATCACGGGGCACACGGTGACACGGTCGTCTGAGCAGTGCCACGCCATGGCCTCCAGCGTGGAAACGCTGCACAGGGGCTTTTCGGAACCCCAGGCAAGGCCCTTGGCCGCCGCCATGCCGATGCGGATGCCGGTGAAGGAACCGGGGCCGCCGGCGACGGCGAAGGCGTCGATCTGTTCGACGGCCGTCTCCGTATTTTTCAGCAGATCCTCCGTCATGGCCAGCAGCGTGCGGCTGTGCGTCAGCCCGCTGGCCTGCCGGTACTGGGCGATGAGCTTCTCCCCGTCGCAAAGGGCGACGGAAGCTGCCTTTGCGGAGGATTCCAGAGCCAGGATCTTCAACTGTCCTCACCTCCGGGAAACGTAACGGTGATCTCACGCGTGTCGCCGCCCGTCTTGACGATGGCTACGCGCACGGTATCCGGAGGAAAGGCGTCCGGCACCAGCTCGCTCCATTCCACGGCGCACACGCCGCCGCGCTCCAGATAGTCCTCCCATCCGATCTCAAACAGGTCGTCCGACCCGGACAGTCGGTACATGTCAAAATGGAAAAGGGGAAGCTCTCCCGGGTATTCGTTTACGATGGTGAAGGTGGGGCTGGTCACGCGGCCCCGGCAGCCCAGGGCTTCCGCCAGCCCGCGGACGAAGGCCGTTTTTCCGGCCCCCAGGTCGCCGGAAAGGGCGATCACCGTGCCCGGGCGGCAGCGCTTTCCGAGCGCGGCTCCGGCCTCACGGGTATCCGCCTCACAGCGGGAGAAAATGGTCATAGCGTACCTCGCGGTTTTTTCTTCAGTATAGCACCCCCGGCGGGAAATGGAAAGCGGCAGGCGCTCCGTCGGCCAACTTTTTATTTACTAACCATCCGGCGGATGATATAATGGCCGCACTATGAATGCGAGGAGTTTCCCGTGAGTAAATTCTGGAAAGCGGTAGTGGTTTACATAAAAAAATCGGATATGCTGCTGCTGTCCGTCGCCGTCGTGTGCACGGTGTTCGGCATCGTGATGATCCACAGCGTGACGGACTCCGGCCAGTATATCGTCATTCAGACCGCGGCCATGGTGCTGGGGATCGGCATGTTCGTGCTGTTTTCCATCGTGGACGTGGATATTTTTGCGGATAAGAGCGTGATCCTTTACATCGTCAGCGTGCTGTTCATCGCCTCACTGCTGCGGTGGGGCGTAGCCGGCAACTCCGGCAACCGGGCATGGCTGAGGTTCGGCCCCATCGGCATCCAGCCGGCGGAGGTGGTCAAGTTTCTGTTCATCATCGTGCTGGCCAAGCTGATGATCACCCTGTACGACAGGCGCGGGCTGAACCGCCCGCTGTCTGTTCTGGCGCTTCTGCTGGTGTTCGGCACGATTTTCGGCCTCATCGTCGTCGTCTCCGCGGACTTGGGCAGCGCGCTGGTATACTTTTTCATTTTCACCGTCATGCTGTTTACGGGCGGACTGAGCCTGTGGTGGTTCCTGGGCGGCGCCGCGATGCTCGCGGCGGCCATACCCTTCGTGTGGAACCGTTTTCTGGACGCCGGGCAGAAGAACCGCATCCTCGCCCCCTACGATGCCTCCGTGGACCCTACGGGGCTGGGGGTCCGGTGGCAGGCCAACCAGAGCACGCTGGCCATATCCTCCGGAGGCCTTGCCGGGCAGGGACTCGGGCAGGGGAAGATGACCCAGGCAGGCAGCGTGCCGCAGCAGCATACGGATTTCATTTTTTCCGCCATCGGGGAGGAGCTCGGCTTCATCGGCTGCGCGCTGGTCATCGTGCTGCTGCTGGTTCTGATCATCCGGTGCTTCTGGGTCGCCCGACACTGCAATTATCCCCTGGGCATGCTGGTGTGCAGCGGCATCGGCGCCATGTTCATCGCCCAGATGGTGGAGAACATCGGCATGTGCCTCGGACTGACGCCCGTCATCGGACTGACGCTGCCCTTCTTCAGCTACGGAGGATCCTCCATCCTCACGAATTTCATCGCCATCGGCATCGTATCCGGCATTAAGATGCGCGCCAGAGCGCAGCGCATGAGCCGATACTGACGGGAAGGACGGAACAGAGCATGGACTGGTTGGAGATCACGCTGGCCTCACGGCCGGACCGCCTGGACGCGGTCTGCACCGACCTGGAGGAGGCCGGCGTTTCGGGGCTGGTGATCCTGGACGAGGACTCCGTTCGGGATTTTCTGGAGAAGAACCGGAAATACTGGGATTATGTGGACGACGATGAGCTCCGGCAGCTGGCCGGAGTGTGCGCCGTGCGCTTTTATCTGGAAAACAGCGACGCGGGACGGAAGGAACTGGAGACCATCCGCCGCCGGGTACCGGGGGATTACTCCGTGACGACGGTGCGCGATGAGGACTGGGAGAACAACTGGAAGCAGTATTACCAGCCCATCCGCGTCGGGGAACGGCTGATCGTGGTTCCCGAGTGGCTGGAGGTCCCGGAGGAGGGGCGCGTGCCCCTGCGCATGGATCCGGGGCTGATCTTCGGCACAGGGTCCCATCCCACCACCCGCATGTGTCTGGAACAGCTGCAGCGGCTGAAGCCGCGGCGGGTGCTGGATCTGGGCTGCGGCAGCGGCATCCTGGGGATCGCCGCCCTGCTGCTGGGGGCGGAGACGGCCGCGGGGGTGGATATCGACGAAAAGGCGCCCGGCGTCGTCATGGCCAACGCGGCGCTGAACGGCATCTACGAAGAACGCCTGACGGTCATCGCCGGGGACGTGATCGGCGACGAGGGCGTGCGCCGGCGGCTGGCCGGGTCGTACGACCTGGTGCTGGCCAACATCGTGGCCGACGTGATCATCGCGCTGGCACCGCACGTACCGGGCTGGCTGGCGCCCGGGGGCGTTTTCATCTGCTCCGGGATCATCGAGGGGCGGCAGAACGAGGTGGTCCGCGCGCTGGAGCGGGCGGGCCTCTGCATTACGGAGCATCATAAAAGCGAAGAGTGGCACTGCTTCACGGCGGTTGGAAAGGAGAACTGAGATGAACACGAAGATGAGCGCCGTCGTTCTGGCGGCGGGCAAGGGGACCCGGCTGCGCACCGAGGGATGCGACCTTCCCAAGGTGATGCGGCTGGCGGACGGAAAGCCGCTGCTGCATTACGTGCTGCGGGGGTTGGATTTCATTCCCCGGGAGAATACCGTGATCGTCGTGGGATACAAAAAGGAAGAGGTGGAGAAGGGTTTTCCGGAGTACCCCTTCGCGGTGCAGACCGAACAATTGGGCACCGGGCACGCGGTGATGAGCGCGGAGCAGGCGCTGGCCGGCTTTTCCGGACCCGTCCTGGTCTGCTGCGGAGACATGCCGCTGATCACCGGGGAGACGTACCGCGCCATGGCGGAAACTTATGAAGAAAGCGGCGCTGCCTGCGTCATCCTCACCGGCACCGCGGACGAGTATCTGCCCTACGGGCGCATCGTGCGGGATGAAAGCGGAGAGTTTGTCTGCATGGTGGAGGAAAAGGACTGCACCGAAGAACAGAAGAAGATCACGGAGCTCAACAGCGGCGTATACGTGTTCGACTGCGAAAAGCTGTTCGCTGCGCTGAAGCGCATCCGCAACGACAACGCGCAGGGGGAATACTATCTGACGGACGTTCCCGCCATCCTCCGGGCGGACGGGGAAAAGATCGCCCTGTGCAAGCGGGAGCTTGGAAGCCAGATCATCGGCGTGAACACGCTGGAGCAGCTGCAGCAGGTGGAAGGGATCCTCCGCGAGCGGAAATAACGCTTGAAAAAGCGGGAAGCGCATAGTATAATCGCTGTTGCCATGCCGGTGTGATGGAATTGGTAGACGTAGTGGACTCAAAATCCACCGCTGGCGACAGCGTGCCGGTTCGAGTCCGGCCACCGGCACCAAGACAGGAGGCCCGCAATCCATGAGGGATTGCGGGTTTTTCCTTGTGGCATATTTTCTCCTGCTGCGTATGGCGGGCGATCCTTACCGTGTTTGATTGACGGTGAAAACGGCCTGTGCTAAGATGATGCGCAGATCGGATGGGTTCTCCATCGGTGCAGTCAGGAGGTAATTCCGTGAAGGAACTGATCGTTCTTCAGGTCACCATTTTTGTCATGATCGCCGTGGGCTTCTGCATGCGGAAGTGGAAGATCGTCTCCGCCGCCGGCAAGGGGGAGATCACCAATCTGGTCCTGTATCTGATCCTGCCCGCCAACATCGTCACAAGCTTTCTTGTGGAGTTTTCGAAGGAACTGGTCCGGGACTGCGTGATCATCCTGGTCATCTCCATCCTCATCCAGGCGTTCTGCGTGATCTTCGGGAAGCTGGTCTACCGAAAACAGCCGGAGGACAGACGCAAGAATCTGGAGTACGCCACCATCTGCCCCAATTCGGGCTTTCTGGGCAATCCGGTCGCGGAGGGCATCTACGGCGCGCAGGGCCTGATGCTGGCCAGCATCTACATGATCCCACAGCGCATCATGATGTGGTCGGCGGGACTATCCATCTATTCGGACAAGACGTCCGGGAAGGGGCTGGCGAAAAGCGTTCTGACACACCCCTGCGTGATTGCCTGCCTCATCGGCATCGTTCTTCTGCTGACGCGGGTGAAGGTGCCCAATGTGATCCTCACGCCGCTGAAGACGCTGGGGCGCTGCAATACGGCCATGTCCATGATGGTGGTCGGGATGATCCTGGCGGACGCGGATCTGAAGACGATGTTCGACCGCACGATCCTCTGGTTCACAGTGAACCGGCTGGTCGTGATCCCGCTGGTCATCTTCCTCGCGCTCCGATTCCCGCCCGTGAGCGAGCTCGTGCGGGGCGACAGCGTGGTGCTCTCCGCCATGCCCGCGGGCGCCACCACCAGCATGCTGGCCGCGAAATACGACCGGGATCCGGAATTTGCCGCCAAGCTGGTCGCCTTTTCTACGCTGCTGAGTCTGCCGGCGATCTGCCTGTGGACGTGGATCGTGAGCCTTTGAATCCAAACAGATGCATCGACCGCCTGCCCGGGAACCCGGGCGGGCGTATTTTTTGCGTATTTCTGCAAAAAATATGTTGACAGGCGACATATGTCGTGGTACGATACAGTCGTCAAGCGACATAACGGGAGGCGACATAATTGAAACGAAGCGAACCGATGTCGGAAAGCTACTATTACATCCTGCTGTGCCTGGCGAAAGGCGCCAATCACGGTTACGGCATCATGCAGATGACGGAGCAGCTGTCCGGCGGAGACGTGACGATCGGGTCCGGCACGATGTACGGAGCCACCGGCAACATGATGAAAAAAGGATGGATCCGGGAGATCATGTCCGATGAGCCCGGTCTGGAACGGCGGAGGCTGTATCAGCTGACCGACGCGGGCAGGGAAGCCCTGCGGACGGAGATCGCCCGTCTGCGTCGGATGCTGGAAAACGCGGAGGAGGTGTAAGAATGGCAAGGGAATACAAAACTTCTTTTAAGGCGTACGCGGCCTGGAATTATGAGAAAGAGATCGAGGATCTGAACGAGGCTTCGGAGAAGGGGTGGCAGCTGATCAAGGGAGGCTGCTTCTCTACCAGGTTCGTGAAGGAGCCGGGCGTCCGGTACCGGTATCAGCTGGACTACCGGAGGATCGAGGACATGGGGCGGTATATCGAGACGTTCCAGGAGCAGGGATGGGAATACGTCAACTCCACCTTCAACGGGTGGCACTATTTCCGCAAGCTTTACGATCCAGCTCTCCCGGAGGAAGCGTACGAGATCTTCACGGACCGTGAATCCATGAAGGAGATGAACGGCTGCTGGGCGCGTCTGGCCCTGGGCATCGGAATCATCCTCGCCCTCTTCGCCGTGTTCTATGCTGTACGCATGATCTCCCGACCGAATCTTCCGACGCTGCTCTATGTTCTGGTCTTCGCGATAGAGTGTGTGGTCCTGCTGCGGGGATGCGCCATCATGCGGAGTGAAAGCGCAAGCCGCAGCCGGCGGGGGAGCAGCACATTTCTGGCGATCTTCTTTGCGGTGATCATCCTCGGTGCGGCGGCGGGCGTTACGCTTTTCTCGATGCGTCCGCATTTCACGACCTCCCCGCAGGCGGCTTCGATAGACCAGCCGTTTGAGGACGAGCGACAGATGAGTTTCGAGATTCGCTATCCGGACAGTTACTATTTCGATCTGGAGATGGAATCCGCGGAGCCGATGACCTTCCGGATCGTCAACGAGGACGGTGCGCCGGTGTACGAGGTGAGTCAGGCAAAGTTCAGTGAGGAGAGTATACGCCTGAGGCTCCCCGCGGGTCAGTACCAGATCTGCCTGAGCTGCAGTACGGGATTCCGCATGAACTGCGAATTTGAGTGAATGAAGGCGAAAAAACGCCCGGCAGACGTTACGTCTGCCGGGCGTTTTCTGTGTTTCAGCGTTTGCAGTGAGAGCAGTTCATCGGGCAGTGACCGCAGTTGCCGCCGCAGGACGACCGGCCTTTTTTCCTGTCACGGATCAGGACCGTGACGACGGCGGCGACGACGCCTGCCAGTACAAGGGTGATCAGTATGGTGCCGACGTTTGCCGCGATCCACGTGAACATGAGATCAGCTCCCTTCCATGCTTACCGTCAGGTACGGATCTTCTCTTCCAGACGGGTAGCTTCGGAGTATTTTTTGAAGAACAGCATGTATACCATCAGAACAAGGAAGGCAACCGCGAAGATCAGGCCGATCACGCTGACCTTTCCTGTGAACAGGCCGCCGAACTGGTTGATCATCAGGGCAATAACATAGGCAAAGCCGCACTGATACAGAATGGCGAACCAGGTCCATTTGGCGTTGTTCATCTCGCGGCGGATGGCGCCGATGGCGGCAAAGCAGGGCGCACAGAGAAGGTTGAACACCAGGAAGGAGTAGCCCGTGATACCGGTGAAGGCGGAGCCCAGCGTCTGCCATACGGTGGCGTCGCCGCCGCCGTACAGGATGCCCATGGTGCCCACGATGTTCTCCTTGGCCACCAGTCCCGTGACGGAGGCCACGGCCGCCTGCCAGTTGCCCCAGCCGAGGGGTGCGAAGATCCAGGCGATGGCGCCGCCGATCTTCGCCAGAATGGACATGTCCAGTTCATCCTCAGCCAGCATGCGGAACCCGTCGGAGGTGAAGCCAAAGTAAGAGGTGAACCACACCACGATGGTGGAAAGCAGGATGATGGTGCCGGCCTTCTTGATGAAGGACCAGCCGCGTTCCCACATGGAGCGCAGCACGTTGCCAAGGGTCGGCCAGTGATAAGCCGGAAGCTCCATGACGAAGGGGGCGGGCTCTCCAGCGAACATCTTCGTCTTTTTCAGCATGATGCCGGAGATGACGATGGCGGCCATGCCGATGAAGTAGGCAGAGGTGGCTACCCACGCGGAACCGCTGAAGATCGCGCCGGCGATCATGGCGATGAAAGGCACCTTGGCGCCGCAGGGGATGAAGGTGGTGGTCATGATCGTCATGCGGCGGTCACGCTCGTTTTCTATCGTACGGCTGGCCATGACGCCCGGTACGCCGCAGCCCACGCCGATGAGCATGGGAATGAAGGACTTGCCGGAAAGACCGAATTTGCGGAAGATGCGGTCCAGAACGAAGGCGATGCGGGCCATGTAGCCGCAGGCCTCCAGGAAGGCCAGCATCAGGAACAGCACCAGCATCTGGGGAACGAAGCCCAGAACGGCTCCGACACCGGCCACGATGCCGTCGAGGATCAGGCCCTTCAGCCAGTCCGCGGCGCCGGCCTTGTCCAGAAGATTCTCCACGAGCACCGGAATGCCCGGCACCCAGACGCCGTCCTCGGCGGGATCCGGAGCTTCGAAGCCCTTTTCCTGGAAGAAGCCGATGGCTTCCCTGTAGGTAGTGCCGACGACTCCGGCCTCCTCCATCTCCTCATCGGACATACCGGGAAGCGTGTCGAAGTAGACGGTCAGCTCGATGGGCTCCAGCGTTTCTTCATCTTCCACGGTGATCACACGGCTGGCTTCGGAGGAGGTAACGGCCTGCATCTCGGCAAGGGCCGTGCCGGCGTTGAAGTCTTCCGCTTCCGGGTTGATGTCATAATAGGCGCTGACCGCGTTGAGCGCGTCGTCATACGCTCCGGCTTTCTCCTCATAGGCTCCGGAACCGATGCCGAACAGATGCCATCCGTCACCGAACAGTCCGTCATTGGCCCAGTCGGTAGCGGGAGCGCCCACAGCTACCATGGCGATCCAGTACACCAGGAACATGACGACGGCAAAGATGGGCAGACCGAGCCAGCGGTTGGTCACGATCTTGTCGATCTTGTCCGAGCGCGTCAGCTTGTCTCCGCGCTTCTTTTTATAGCAGGACTTGATCACATCGGCGATGTAGACGTAACGCTCGTTGGTGATGATGCTCTCGGCGTCGTCATCCAGCTCCTCCTCGGCGGCCTTGATGTCTGCTTCGATGTGCGTCATCTTATCCGGGGAGAGCTTCAGCTGCTCCAGGACCTTATCGTCCCGTTCGAACACCTTGATGGCGTACCAGCGCTGCTGCTCCTCCGGCATGTCGTGCACCACGGCCTCCTCGATATGGGCGATGGCGTGTTCCACGGGGCCGGAGAACGTGTGCTGGGGAACGGTCTTCCCGTTTTTTGCCGCCTCGATGGCGGCCTCCGCAGCTTCCATGACGCCGTCGCCCTTCAGAGCGGAGATCTCCACGGCCTTGCACCCCAGATGACGGGCCAGCTCCGCTACGTTGATCTTATCTCCGTTCTTCTTCACGATGTCCATCATGTTGATGGCCAGAACGACGGGGATCCCCAGCTCCGTCAGCTGCGTGGTGAGATACAGGTTGCGTTCCAGGTTTGTGCCGTCGATGATGTTTAGGATGGCGTCCGGTCGCTGATTGATCAGATAATTGCGGGCCACGACCTCCTCCAGCGTGTAGGGGGAGAGGGAATAGATGCCCGGCAGGTCGGTAATGATCACGCCGTCGTGCTTTTTCAGTTTTCCCTCTTTCTTCTCCACCGTGACGCCCGGCCAGTTTCCGACGAACTGGTTGGACCCGGTCAGCGCGTTGAACAGCGTTGTCTTACCGCTGTTGGGATTGCCCGCCAGGGCAATGCGCAGTTCCATATGCTCTCTTCCTTTCTTTTTGGCTCAGCATGTCTTCAATTATTAGCTGAAGCTAACTTACGCTGAAAAATGAACGGGACGCATCCGTCCCGGACAGGTCACTCGACCTGGATCATCTGGGCGTCCGCTTTCCGCAGGGAAAGCTCGTAGCCGCGCACGTTGACCTCAATGGGGTCGCCGAGTGGCGCGACCTTGCGCACGAAGATCTCCACCCCACGGGTGATGCCCATGTCCATGATGCGGCGCTTGACGGCGCCCTCGCCGTGCAGCTTTACCACCTTTACGGTCTCTCCGATCGCAGCGTCTCTCAATGTTTTCATTCCGATTCCTCCTTCCTGATCAGACCATGATCTTTCTGGCCAGTTCTTCGCTGATGGCGATGCGCGATTCCTTTACGCTGACGATCACATTGCCGCCCAGCGCGTTGATCACGCACACTTCGCTCCCGGCGGTAAAGCCGAGATTCTCCAGGTGCTGTCGGACTTCCTTTGTCCCGCCGACGCGTTTTACCGTCTGAGGGATGCCTCTGTCGGCCAAACTCAATGGCATCATTTGCAGACTCCTTAGGATTATTGATAATTAGCATTAACTAACTGATGAACATAATAGTTGCTCCCGGCTAACTTGTCAATGATTATTTCGCAATTTATTTGACCTGGCAAGAAAAAAGCGGCCATCGCAAAAGCAATGGCCGCGATTAAGCGGGGCGTGTTCCGGACGGAGGCGTCAGCGAGGATCCTTTCTTCGAAAAACGAGACCGCTGTAGGCGAAGACCCAGCCGAGTGCCGTGAGAGGCAGCGCGGCGAGCACGTCGATGACGGAATGCTGTTTGAGAAGTACGGTGGACAGGCAGATGGAGAGACACAGAATGCCCCACAGGACCCGTGCGAGAGGACCGGAAAAGCGCTTTGTGCGCCCGGAAGCAAACCACAGGCCAAACGTTCCGAGAATGTGCATGGAGGGGCACACGTTTGTGCTGGGATCCGCCGCGTAGATCACGTGGCGGGTCACCCATGTGAACACGTTGTCCCGGGGGAATTCCGTGGGGCGCAGATCCAGCGCCGTCGGCCAGACGACGTAGACGGTAAAAGTGATGACATACGTAAAAATGAAATAGCGGAGCAGCCTTTTCAGCTCCGGAATATCGAAGAACAGCAGGTACAGACTGAGAAGTCCGATGGTCCCGTGCCAAAGAACGTAGGGAAGCACGAAGTACTCACAGAACGGGATCACGCGGTCGATCCCCCACTCCAGATAGTGGTACGGCAGCGTCATGCCCTCGAGAATGAAAAAGCTGATCAGATATAAGGGATAGAACAGAAGAAGCCAGAGATAGCGATAGCGTCCCGTCTCCGGATCGCGGAGACGTTCCGCCAGCCACTGCTTGCTGAATGGTTTCATGACAGATAGCACCTCAGATCCCCAGTTCGCCGGGGAAGAATGACTCATAAAACAAGGCCGAAAAAGGCGCGGCAGTTACAGGGATTATACTCTGTTTTTCGAGAAAAGGGAATAGTTGAAACAGCCGGAAGAAGAAAAGATTCTCCGCGGAGAAATATCCTGCGGGAGTCCGGGCATTTTTGTAGATGTTCACCAATCTTTGCGGGTGCTCTTGACATTGTCCGTGATGGTTCTATAATGGGAACAATGTTAGTTGTCTAACGAAATTGAGAAGGAAGCAAGAGGAAGGAATCACATGATAGTCAAACTGGCAAGATATGTCGGGGAGTTCAAGAAATACGCGCTCCTCACGCCGGTGTTCGTGTGCCTGGAGTGTGTGTTTGAGGTGCTGATCCCGTACCTGATGTCACACATCATCGACAGGGGCGTATCCGTCGGCAACTCCGGTTATACCCTCAGGATGGGACTGCTGCTGATCGGGCTGGCTGTCCTGTCGATCGCGGCCGGCGTGACCGCCGCCCGATTCAGCACGAACGCGGCTTCCGGTTTTGCCCGCAACATCCGGGCGGCCATGTTCCACAAGGTGCAGGAATACTCCTTCGCCAACATCGATAAGTTTTCCACGTCCAGCATCATCACCCGCATGACCACGGACGTGAACAACATCATGCAGGCGTTTGTCATGAGTCTGCGCATCGCCACCCGCGCCCCGCTGATGATGATCGTGGCGATGGTGTTCGCATTTTCCGTGAATGCGAAGCTGGCGCTCATCTATCTCTGTGCCGTACCGGTCCTTGGCGCCGCCATCTTTATCATTTTCCGCACGGCGTTCCCCATGTTCGAACGGGTCTTTAAGGCCTATGACGGGCTGAACGAAGTGGTGCAGGAGAATCTGGCGGGCATACGGGTGGTCAAGTCCTACGTCAAGGAAGACCATGAACGGGAAAAGTTCGGAAAGGCGTCGGAACTGATCTACCGGCTGTTCATGAAGGCGGAACGCCTCATGAGCTTCAACATGCCGATCATGCAGCTGGTCATGTACACCTGCCAGATCCTGATCTGCTGGTTCGGCGCGAAATTCATCATTTCGGGCACCATGTCCACCGGGCAGCTCACCAGCATCGTCGCCTACGCGGGCATGATTCTGGCCGGACTGATGATGCTGGGCATGGTCATGGTCGTCATCTCCATCGCCCAGGCATCCGGCGCCCGCGCCATCGAACTGCTGGAAGAGGAAAGCGCCATCCAGGATCCTGAGGATCCCGTCATGGAAGTGGCGGACGGAAGCATCGTTTTCGAGCATGTGAACTTCAGCTACTCCGGAGATGAGACGAAGAACGTTCTGACGGATGTGAACCTCCGCATCCCGTCGGGCTATACGGTGGGCATTCTGGGGGGCACCGGATCCTCCAAGTCCACTCTGGTGCAGATGATCCCGAGACTGTACGACGTCGGCAGCGGGCGCGTGCTGGTGGGCGGCGTGGATGTGAGAGACTACGACCTCACGGTCCTGCGCGATGCCGTGGCGATGGTGCTGCAGAAAAACGAGCTGTTTTCCGGCACCGTCAGCGAGAACCTGCGCTGGGGCAACGAGAACGCCACGGATGAAGAACTGCGCGAGGCCTGCCGCCTGGCACAGGCGGATGAATTCGTATCCGCCATGCCGGAGGGATACGATACGGTGATCACCCGGGGAGGCACCAACGTTTCCGGCGGCCAGAAGCAGCGCCTGTGCATCGCCCGCGCGCTGGTGAAGAGGCCGAAGATCCTGATCCTGGACGACTCCACCAGCGCCGTGGACACCGCGACCGAGGCGGCCATCCGCGCCGGCTTCCGGGAATATATCCCGGAGACCACCAAACTGATCATCGCCCAGCGCATCTCCTCCGTGCAGGACTGCGACATGATCGTCGTGATCGACGAAGGCCACATCAACGGCGTGGGCACCCACGATGAGCTGATGGCCACCAACGCCATTTACCGCGAAGTGTATTATTCCCAGCAGAAAGGGGGAGAACAGTAATGCCTCCTGTGCCAAGAGGAATGAGCGCGGCTATGCCGAAGTCCAAGGACGCCGGCAAGACGCTGAAACGCATCATCGGGTATCTGATGCAGTATAAGTTCCGGCTGCTGCTGGTGCTGCTGTGCATCATCGTAAGCGCATACGCGGCGGCGAGAAGCTCCCTTTTCCTGAAAACGCTGATCGACGATTACGTGACCCCCATGGTGGAGCATTACACCAGTGAACTGATGGCCGGAATGATCCGGTCCATCCTGCTGCTGGCGGCTGTGTTCCTTGCCGGCGTGGTCAGCACCTTCCTGTACAACCGCCTGATGATCCCAGTCGGGCAGGGCATCCTGAAAAAGGTGCGCGACCAGATGTTCGACAAGATGGAGCAGCTTCCCATCCGGTACTTCGACGTGAACGCCCACGGCGACATCATGAGCCGCTACACCAACGATACGGACACCATGCGTCAGATGATCGCCCAGACGATCCCGCAGCTGATGAACTCCGTGGTATCGGTCGTGGTGCTGCTCGTATCCATGATATCCGTCAGCATCTGGCTGACCCTGGTGACGCTGTGCTTTACCGCGCTGAACCTGTTCATATCCACGAAGGTGGGCGGTCTCAGCGGACGCTACTTCGTTTCACAGCAGGCGCAGCTGGGTGATCTGAACGGCTATGTGGAAGAGATGATCAACGGGCAGAAGGTCATCAAGGTGTTCAATCGGGAAGAAAAGACCATCGAGACCTTCGACGCGAAGAACAACGCCCTGCGGGAATCGGCACGAAAGGCCTTCTTCATTTCCAGTATGGTCATGCCCGTGGTCATGAACATGGGCTATGTGCAGTACGCGGTCCTTGCTATCGTGGGCGGGGCCATGGCCATCGGCGGGGTCGGAGGCATCACCATCGGCGCCATCGTTTCCTTCCTGCAGCTGAGCCGGAACTTCAACCGACCCATCGACATGATCGGCCAGCAGGTCAGCGCAATCGTCATGGCGCTGGCCGGCGCCGAGCGCATCTTCCGGCTGATGGATGAAGAGCCGGAACAGGATGGCGGCACCATCACCCTCGTGCGCGCCAAGTACGACATGACGGGCGAGAAACTGCTGGAGACGCCGGAACTGACCGACATCTGGGCGTGGAAGATCCCGCAGGAGGACGGCACCTTCGAATACCGACGGCTGACGGGAGACATCCGGCTGAACCATGTAGATTTCGGCTATGTGCCGGATAAGCAGGTCCTGTATGATATCGACATCTACGCGGAGCCCGGTCAGAAGGTGGCGTTCGTAGGTCACACGGGCGCGGGAAAGACCACCATCACCAACCTGCTGAACCGCTTCTACGACATTCAGGGCGGATCGATCACCTATGACGGCATCGATATCACAGACATCTGCAAAAGTGATCTGCGGCGTTCGCTGGGCGTCATTCTGCAGGACGTGAACCTGTTCACCGGCACCGTCATGGAGAACATCCGTTACGGCCGTCAGGACGCCACGGACGAGGAATGCATCGCGGCGGCAAAGCTCGCCAACGCGGACAGCTTCATCCGCGTGCTGCCTCAGGGGTATCAGACGGTGCTGGCCGGGGATGGCTCCGGCCTGTCCCAGGGGCAGCGTCAGCTGATCGCCATCGCCCGCGCGGCGGTAGCCGATCCGCCGGTTCTGATCATGGACGAGGCAACTTCCAGCATCGACACCCGGACGGAGTCCATCGTCCAGAAGGGAATGGACGGGCTCATGTACGGCCGTACCGTGTTCGTCATCGCGCACCGGCTGTCCACCGTCCAGAACGCGGACGTGATCATGGTCATCGACGCGGGGCACATCATCGAGCGCGGCAACCATGAGCAGCTGATCGCCAAGCGGGGTCAGTATTACCGGCTGTATACCGGTGCGTTCGAACTGGAGTGACGGATATGGCGAAACCGCGGGAAAACCAGGGCTCCGATTGCAGGATCGGCTTTGAGATCGCGTGCGTAAGCCATCTGATGCGTCGGAAAGGCCCGTCCACGGTGCCCAGCAGCCAGGGGCTGACGCCGATGCAGAACTGGGTGATCGGATACGTCCGCGAAAACGGGGAGAGGGACGTTTTTCAGAGCGACATCGAACGCGTGTTCCACGTGACGGGGGCTACGGCGACCAACGTGCTCAAGCGCATGGAGCGGGATGAGCTGATCGTCAGGGAGCCGGTGCCCTCCGACCGGAGGAAAAAGCGCATCGTGCTGACGCCCCGCGCCATCCACATCTCGGATGAGGTGAGGGAGCGGATCGCGAGCAACGAGCAGCTGATGAAGCAGGGTCTGGATGAGAAGGATCTGGCCGTCTTCTTCAGCGTGATCGACAGGATCAAGGAGAATCTGCAGAAATAAAGGCTCCGGCAAAAACGGCCTCGCCGCTTCCGCCGGAGGAAAAGGAACCCCCTGCCCGATCCGGGCAGGGGGTTCCACGCGTCAGGTGAAGAAAGGTTCAGCGGTTCCGCTGATAGGCGTCCAGGCCGTAGTCTTCGCACACCTCGGTGGTCCACCGGTTGTGGGAGTTGAGGATCTTGTCCTCGGGATCGCAGAACAGCCAGCCGTCGAAAACGTACATGCCGTATTTCGTATAGCGGTCGATGGTCTCGCGGACGATACTCTTGTACTTTTCCTCGGTGATGTTGACGTCGCTGAGTTCGCCGGTCATGTCGAATCCGCCGCAGACGACCAGGCGGTCGCCGTATTTTTTCTGGATGGCCACGAGGTCGTTGCTCAGCTGTGCGGGATCCCAGTAGGTGACGCCCATCTCCAGCCAGTCGTCGATGAACATGGTGCAGTTGCCGCAGCAGTGCATCGCGACGGGAATGTTCCGTTCTTTGGCAAAACGGATCAGATCCTCATAGGCGGGACGGAAGATCGTGCGGTACTGCTCCAGAGACATGAACGGAGCCTTCCACGTGGCCAGATCGTCGGTAAGCTGGAGAAAATCGGGCTTGTACAGATCGATGATGTGTTCCATCACGTCGCAGTAGAAGGCGGACATGTAGTCCACCAGGGCCTTCATCTCTTCCGGATCCTCCACCATGGCGCACAGGCCTTCCTCAAAACCCATGAAGGACATGATCTGCTGGAAATAGCCGAGGTGAGTCATCAGACCGACGGCGGTCTTCTCCCGGTCCACGCCCATGGCGGCGAGCCCGGCCAGATCCTTTTCCGCCGTCGCTTTCCAGTCCACGCCGGTCAGATCGGGCGCCTTGATCACGTCCCGCCAGTCGGCGATGTCCTTCAGGATGAAGACGCCGGGCTTGGGCAGGGGACTGTAGCCGGTTTCGCGGGTGGTCACGTACGGTACGCCCCAGATGTCGATCAGCTCGCCGTTTTCCGTCGGCGTATGGGCCAGAACGCTGGTGTTCGTATTCATGCACGTCATCGGGAATCTGGCGTAGGGATTTGGAAAGTAGCAGTACTGCAGCAGCCGGTCCGGCTGGATCCCTCTGGCCATATCCAGGTACATCTGTTTGGGCGTGCGTTCAGACATAGGTGATTCCTCCTTAAACTGCCGGGCCATGCCCGGATCTTTGACAGTTCCATTATAATACGAATGTGATTTATGCGAAAGGCTGAAAAACAGACAAAAACAAGGATGAGAAATTGTATAACATAACGAAAAGAGGCGTGTTTCATATTTTTTGCTTCTTATTCATTTATTTTTCACATTCGCCCGTTATGATGCAGAAAGCAGAAAAAGGGGGGATCACAGTGCCGTCAGAACAAAGACCATACGGGGAACAGAACATATCTGAAGTGCTGAGGTCCGTATCCGAAAAGGACGGAGCGCCTGCCTCGCAGAGCGGGCGGCCGGACTATTACGAAGCGTGGCACGAACCGGCCAAAACGTACGACGAGCTTGAGGAGAGCTTGC
>JAFWRM010000042.1 GCA_017519975.1 Oscillospiraceae bacterium
CCTTGCCGGAGAAGGCTCCGCCGCCGTGGCTGGCGTATCCGCCGTAGGTATCCACGATGATCTTCCGCCCCGTCAGGCCGGAATCGCCCACCGGACCGCCTATGACGAATCTTCCGGTCGGATTGACAAAGAATTTTGTTTCCTTTGTGATCAGTTTCTCCGGGATCACCGGCCGGATGATCGTCTCCATAACCGCCTCCCGCAGTGCCTCTATGGAAACGTCCGGGCTGTGCTGGGTAGATACGACGATCGCCGGAACGCTGAGGATCCTGCCGTTCTCATCATATTCCACCGTGACCTGGCTTTTGCCGTCCGGGCGGAGAAAATCCAGTTCCCCGCGCTTTCTCGCCTCAGTCAGCCGGCGGGCCAGCGCGTGGGCAAAAGAGATCGGAGCGGGCATCAGCTCCGGCGTCTCATCACAGGCAAATCCAAACATCATCCCCTGATCGCCGGCGCCGGTCTCGTCCGCGTCGTCATAAGCGTTGTTTACACCCATGGCGATATCCGGGCTCTGAGCATGGATGGCCGTCAGGACGGAAATGCTGTTGCCGTCAAAACCGGCGGAGGGATCGTCATATCCGATGCCGTTCACCGTATCGCGCACGACCTGCTGATAGTCGACGACGGCGTTCGCCGTGATCTCTCCCATCACCATCACCATGCCGGTCGTAGTGCAGGTCTCGCACGCCACGCGCGCCATGGGATCCTGCGCGATCATGGCATCGAGAATGGCGTCGGATACCTGATCGCAGACCTTATCGGGATGCCCTTCAGTCACGGATTCGGAAGTGAATATCCTGTTAGTCATAGCGGAGTTCCTCCAATCATAGAACACTGAAACCAGTGAATCATTTGTAACTATAGGATTTTATCACATATTGTCACAGATAGAAAGAGGTAAAATTGCGTCAGCCCTGAAGGAAATATGGCTGCGGGCGAACATCGGAGAAGTTTTCGGTTCTTTTTCCATGCGAACTTTCATTTTTACAATATAATTCGATCATTTCACGCGATTATCGTTGACTTTTTGAAGCAATTGTAATAGAGTGATTCACAAATTCTAAAAAAGGAATCTGAAAAACATGTCAACGATCGAGCTTCCGTCTGCTCTCTACTTCATTCAGGAGCGGACGGCTTCTCTTCAGAAGCACAACAGAATATCCAAGGCGACCTACGCAAAATACGACGTAAAACGAGGTCTTCGCAACCGCGACGGCACGGGCGTGATCGCCGGTCTGACCAACATCGGCAACGTCGTCGGATATGAAAAGGTCGACGGCGTCAAGCGTCCGATCCCCGGTGAGCTGTACTACCGCGGATACCGTCTGACGGATCTTGTCCACGGTTTTCTTGCCGAAAACCGCCCCGGCTTTGAGGAAACGGCGTATCTGCTGCTGTTCGGAGAGCTTCCGACGGCCGAGGCACTTGCCGGGTTCCGTCAGATACTCGCCGCGCAGCGGCCTCTGCCCGACGGTTTCGTAAAGGACATGATCCTTTCCGCACCGAGCAAGGACATCATGAACAAGATGGCCCGCAGCGTGCTCGCCCTGTACAGCTACGATCCGAATCCCGATCCCGTGCCGGGCGATCTTGCCAAGGAGCTTTGCAAGGCGATATCCCTCATCGCACGCATGCCCGTCGTAGCCGCCTACGCGCTGGCGGCGCGCCGGCACTACTACGATAACGACAGTCTGGTCATCCACAACCCCGTACCGGAACTGTCTACCGCGGAGAATTTTCTGCATGCGATCCGTCCGGACAGCAGCTATACGGAGGAAGAAGCCCGGATCCTGGATCTGTGCCTCGTCATCCACGCCGAGCACGGCGGCGGCAACAACTCTGCCTTCGCGTGCCGTGTGCTGTCCAGTTCAGGAACGGACATCTACTCTTCCATCGCCGCGGCGATCGGCTCCCTGAAGGGTCCGCGCCACGGCGGCGCCAACCGCAAGGTCATGGAAATGTTCCAGTACATCGAGGAAGAGGTGGAAAACTGGGAGGATGAAACGGAGCTTTCCTCCTATCTGCGCAGGATCCTCGAAAAGAAGGCGGCCACACGCGACGGACTCATTTACGGCATGGGGCATGCCATCTACACGCTTTCCGATCCCCGGGCTGTCCTGCTGAAGGAACTCGCGGGAAAACTGGCCGAAAGCAAAGGCATGGCGAGAGAGTACGATCTGTTCCAGCGGGTGGAGAAGCTCACTCCGGGCATCTTTCATGAGGTCACCGGCTCAGACAAGGTCATGTGCGCCAATGTGGACATGTATTCCGGTCTTGTGTACAAGATGCTTGGCATTCCGGATATTCTGTATACGCCGCTGTTCGCCATTTCACGCATCACCGGATGGTGCAGCCACCGCGTGGAGGAAGTGTTCAGTGACAACAAGATCATCCGTCCCGCCTATTACGCCCTCACCCCCGAACAGGAATATGTTCCGATGAAACAGAGGTGACGACGCATGGTCACTTACGTCAATGAAGCGGAGTTTCTCCGTTGGTATTACGATCATTGCCTTACGCCGGACAGCAACGCCGCGCGCGTACTGAACGACGTGTACATGGGGTACTGTGCCACCGGCGGACAGGAATATGTGATCCCCGCCGGAAAAAGCCTGTCCGGAAAAGACGAGATCTATCCTTTCCGGTTTGAGGATAAGGGCTGCTGCGGATCCAGCATTCCCTTTCTCTATTTTTGAACCGTATCCGTCTGGCGGAGTGCATCCTTGATACGCAAAAAACAGACCGGGGAGATCTCCCCGGTCTGTTTTCACAGCAGGTTTTCTTATTTGATCTCGATCTCAGCGCCAACGGCAGTGAGCTGCTCCTTCAGAGCCTCAGCCTCTTCCTTCGTCACGCCTTCCTTGATCTTCGCGGGCACGCCCTCGACCAGAGCCTTGGCTTCCGCCAGACCCAGACCGGTAATGCCGCGCACTTCCTTGATGACCTTGATCTTCTCAGCACCGAAGCTGGTCATGACAACGTCAAACTCCGTCTTCTCCTCAACGGGAGCAGCAGCAGCACCGCCGGCAGCCGGAGCAGCCATGGCGGCGGCAGAAACTCCGAACTCTTCCTCCAGGGCGTGTACGAGCTCGGACAGCTCGATAACGGTGAGGGCTTTCACTTCTTCGATCAAAGCAGCAATCTTTTCGCTAGCCATTATGGTTTCCTCCTGATTAGTAAATTTTAGTAATAGTCTGTGATCATTCCGCAGCGGGTTCTTCCACCGGGCCGCCGAGCTTTTCGGCGATGGCCTTGATCACGCAGGCCAGACTGGAAATGGGAGCAAGCATGGTGCCCAGGACCTGCGCCTGCAGGACCGGCAACGCGGGAATGCTGGCAAGAGAATTGATCTCATCCAGAGAAAGCACCCGACCGTCCATGAATCCACCCTTGATCTCAAAGCAGCCTTCCAGCTTGTCGGCAAACTCCTTGATCACCTTGGCAGGCGCCACGACGTCATCCTTGCTGACGGCAAGAGACGTTGTTCCGCTGAGCAGCTGATCCAGCTCGCTCAGACCGGCGTTGTCGATGGCAAAGCGAAGAAGTGTATTCTTCACGACGGAGTAATCCACGTTGTTCTCACGCAGCTTACGGCGCAGCTCCGTATCGGCGGCCACGTTGATGCCGGAATAGTCCACCAGGACGCCGGCAGCGGCCGTCTGAAGCTTTTCGGTAAGGCCGGCGACGATCGCCTGCTTTTCAGACAGTACTTTTGCGTTTGGCATGTTTTCACCTCCAACAAATGATCGCGCCCAAATAAAAATGCCCCTGCACCAAAGCACAGAGACAGCAAAGCAAATCTGTTTTGCTCCTCGGCAGGATTTACAGCAAAGCCACCTGCTGTCTTTGGAACGCTACCGTAATATAACAGAACACCAACGCATTGTCAACTGTTTTCTTTCATTATTCTTCAAAATAACTGTTGACATTCTTTAAAATCGGATGTATATTACATAGGCTGACTCGGACGATTAGCTCAGCTGGCTAGAGCATCCGCTTGACGTGCGGAGGGTCAGCGGTTCAAGTCCGTTATCGTCCACCAGTAGAAAATCACATTTGCTCAGGCAAATGTGATTTTTCTTTCCCCGGGAGGCCTGATTCAATGCTGAACATCGTACTCGTAGAACCCGAGATCCCCGCCAACACGGGAAATATCGCCAGGACATGCGCGGTAACGCACTCCCGACTTCATCTGGTGAAGCCACTGGGCTTTGACATCTCGGAAAAAGCCGTCAAGCGGGCCGGTCTGGACTACTGGCCGATGGTCGATCTTGTCGTCTACGACTGTCTTCAGGATTTTCTGGACCGAAACAGGGACGGCGATCTCTGGCTTGCCACTACCAAGGGCGGACGCAGATACACGGAGGCCGCGTTCCGCGACGGCTGCTTTCTTCTGTTTGGAAAGGAAACGGCAGGGCTTCCCGATTGGCTGAGAGCGCGGTACAGCGACCGCTGCATCCGCATCCCCATGCGGGAGGACGCCCGAAGTCTCAACCTCTCCAATTCGGCGGCCATCGTATGCTATGAAGCGCTCCGGCAGCTGAACTTCCCCGGCCTTCTCTGAATAGCGCCGTCCTGCTTCTGCACGGCATTCATAACGAAAGAAAACGGTGAACCGCCCATGCCCGGCGCGGTTCACCGTCTGTTTTTTTCTCTGTCGGAGTATTTTACATACTCTTTGTTCTGCCAGGGCTTTCTGTCTTTCACCAGCCGGTACATTTCCACATAGCTGCGATACCTGGACGGTGAAATGTCTCCCGCGTCAACGGCGCGTCGGACGGCACAGCCCGTCTCCCGCGTATGACTGCAGTCATCAAACCGACACTGCCCCAGACAGGAAGCAAATTCAGGGAAAACATATGGCAACCGTTCCTTCGGCACCGGCTCCATCTCTTCCACGTCAAAGCTGGAAAAGCCCGGCGTATCGGCGATCCACGCACCGTTCTTCAGCGCAAACAGTTCCACGTGGCGGGTCGTGTGTCTGCCTCTTCCCAGTTTGCTGCTCACTTCTCCCGTAGGCAGCTCCAGCGACTCATCCAGGCGGTTGAGCAGGCTCGTCTTTCCCACGCCGGAATTGCCCGCGAAGGCGCATATCCGGCCTGCCGTAAGAGCTGCCAGTTCCCCCATGCCTTCTCCCGTCGCGGCGCTGACCCGCACCACGGGAAAACCGGCGGCGCTGTAGATGCGGCGGAGTTCCTCACAGGGATCCTGATCGCACTTGTTGATGCAGATCACCGGCTGGCATCCGGCGTCGATTGCGATGGCGCACATCCGGTCGATCACAAAAGGATCGCTGATGGGGATCACCCCGCTGACAACAACGATCAGCACATCCACATTGGCGACCGGAGGCCGTACGAACACACTGCTTCTGGAATGGATCTCAAGGATCGTCCCCTTGCCCTTCTCCATGCTGAAGCTCACGATATCCCCGACCAGCGGCGCCGATCCATCCAGCCGCAGACGGCCGCGTGCTCTGCACTCGACCGTCTCCTGTTCGGTATGTACGTAGTAAAAGCCGCTGAGAGCCTTTATGATCCTTCCTTGTGAAGTTCCGTTCATCCCTGAGGCTCTTCCGACGGACTGCCGGCGTCCTCGGTCTCTCCTTCCGCCGGCGCAGGCTCCGGTTCCGGCTCGGGCGGAGAGACCGTATCCGGATTCCGGATCAGTTCTCCGTTGGAGCACGACAGCAGGATCTCGGTAAACTCCGGGACCTCCGTTCCGGCTTCGTAGCTCTGATACAGGACCTGGTCCACCGGCTGATCGCTGTCCTCATAGGTGACCTTATACAGCAGATTTCTGGACTGCAGCCGCTTGATCGCAGACGTCATGGATATCCCGGTCACTTCGGGGACCGCGGTCATCTTCTGCTCCGGCCCAAGGCTGTAGGTGATGTAGATCGTAGTGCCGTCGTAGATCGGCTCGTTTTTTTCAGGTATCTGGGAGATGACCAGATTCTCTTCCACCTCATCGCTGTATTCGCCTCTGGTATTCACCGTAACGTAGCTGTTCAGCTTTTTGATAAGATTGTCAGCTTCCCGGTAATCCAGATTGGAAAGATCCGGCATCAGTTCCTCCGCTTCCTCTTCGCTGGCCACCTTCAGTGACACTCTGACCCCGTTTTCCGTTACCGCGCGCTGCACTCCGGATTTCGGCGACTGTTCGACGATCTGCCCGACGGCAGCGCTGTCGTCTACGACATACTCAACGTCAAACTCGAACACATCCTTATATTCCGGATCGTTCTGTACGGCCGTGTACTGTTTGCCGACGAATTCCGGGATCTCCATCATTTCCGTCGTCGGATTGAAGATATCCTTCAGGAAGAACCTCCACATGAACAGAAACAGCAGAACGGCAAACACCAGCACGATCACGACGCCTACCATGACTCCGGTTCGGCCGGCCTGCCTTCGGTTCCGGCGATACTCTGTCGCCGTCATTTCCGCCGCCTTGTGAGCGGGAGTCTTTATGGGCGCCGACGGCTCTCTTTTCATCGGCAGAGGCGTCGGAATCTTTTCCGTTTCGTCGGCAACGCCGTCTCCGGAACCGCCGACCATTCCCATGGCGCCGTAACCGAACACGACCGCGGGATTCTTGCGGAATTCCTCGAGATCGGAAAGCATCTCCTCCGCGGAGGAGTATCTTCTGTCCAAATTGGCCTCCATGGCGTGCATGCAGATCTCTTCCATGCCGAGCGGAATATCCGGATTGATCTCCCTCGGCATGAGAGGCACAGCGCTGATATGCTGAATGGCCACCGCCACAGGAGAATCCCCGACAAACGGAAGCCGGCTCGTCAGCATTTCGTACATGACGACACCCGTAGAGTACAGATCGCTTCTCGCATCGACCTGGGCCCCTTTGGCCTGTTCCGGCGAGATGTAATGAACGGACCCTATGGCTTCCTGCGTCATGGTATTCTGGCTGGATACGAGACGGGCAATGCCGAAGTCCGTCACCTTCACGGTGCCGTCCTTCAGGATCATGATGTTGTGCGGCTTGATGTCTCTGTGCACAATGCCGCGGGAATGCGCGTGACTGAGCGCCTTCACGATCTGCGTCGTGAAATGCAGCGTTTCTTTCCAGGTCAGCAGTCCCTTTCGGTTGATGTACTGCTTGAGCGTGATCCCCTCGATCAGCTCCATGACGATGTATTCGATATTGCCGGTACGGCTCACATCGTACACGCTAACGATATTCGGATGAGAAAGCATGGCAACCGCCTGAGACTCGGCACGGAACCGCCTTCTGAATTCCTCGTCTTCAGCCAGTTCTTCCTTCATGATCTTGACCGCGACGAACCGGTTCAGCCTGTGATCCTTGGCCTTGTAAACAACGGCCATGCCCCCCGTACCGATCTTTTCAAAGATCTCGTACCGGTTATCCAGTATCTTGCCTATGTATTTATCATGGTTATCCACAATCATACACCTCCGGGATCACATCCTCAGCAGAACGGCAGTCACGTTGTCTGGCGCTCCTTTGAGCAGTGCCTGTCTGACCAGCGCTTCACAGCCTGCCTCGAGTTCTGTCTGCTGCAGGATAACGGCGGCGAGCTCGTCATCCTCCAGCAGATTGGTCAGCCCGTCCGAACACAGCAGCATCATGTCGCCCTCCTTCAGGGGGACAAAGAAGAAATCTCCGGGAACAGTCTCCGCCGTTCCGACGGCGCGGGTGATCAGATTCCGGTTGGGATTCGTCCTCGCATCCTCCGGCCGGATCTCTCCGCGTTCGACCATATCCGCCACAACGGAATGGTCCCTGGTGATCTGCCGGATGCCCGCCGTGCGGGAAATGTGATACGCGCGGCTGTCCCCGATATTCAGGACCGCCGCTCCCTGCGGAGTCACAGCCGCCGCAACAAGGGTCGTCCCCATGCCGCTGCACTCCGGATCCTGCCCGCTTCTGGCATAGACGCTCTCATTCGCCTTTTCCAGCGCCAGCTTCATATGACCGGCCAGCGCCTGCATGTCGTCAAATGGATCGATGCTTTCCAGAAAAGTCCCGCAGAAGGTGTCGCAGGTCATCTTGCTGGCGATATTTCCTCCCCGGGCGCCGCCCATCCCGTCACAGACGATAAGGAGCGCGCCATCCATGATCCTCAGTTCCTGACATGCGAACGTGTCCTGATTCTGCTTCCGGACGATACCTCTGTCTGTCAGTCCGTAAAATTCCATGTCGATCTCCGATCAGTTGCTTTCCGTCTTTCTTCGCAGCTGGCCGCACGAGGCGTCAATATCGCTGCCCAGTCGCCTGCGAACGGTCACCGTGATCCCGCTGTCGGTCAGGATACGGGTAAATCTTTCGATCTGCCGCGGTGTGCTGGGCTCCAGCCCCCGTTCCTCCACATAATTCAGACGGATGAGATTCACGTGAGCACCGGTACCCTTCAGCTTTTCCGCCAGCATCCGCGCATGACGATCCGTATCGTTGACCCCGCGGATCATGGCATACTCATACGAAATGCGGCGGCCGGTCTTTTCAAAGTATCGGGCGCACGCCCTCAGCACCTCATCCACGCCGTACTTCCTGTTCACGGGCATTATGAGATCCCGCGTGTCATCGTCAGGGGCGTGAAGCGATACCGATAAAGTTAATTGTAAATTATATTCCGCCAGTTTGTCAACTTTTTCGACCAGTCCGCAGGTGGACAGGGAGATATGACGCATTCCGATATTCAGTCCCTCCGGACTGTTGGCAAGGCGGAGGAACCGAAGGACGGAATCGAAATTATCCAGCGGCTCTCCGATCCCCATGAGCACGACATTGGAAATGCGGATCCCCAGATCTTTCTGGGCAAACAGTATCTGATCGAGCATCTCGGAAGGCTCCAGGCACCGGACAAGTCCGCCCAGCGTCGAGGCGCAGAAGCGGCATCCCATGCGGCAGCCCACCTGAGTGGACAGGCAGATGGAATGACCGTACCTGTATTTCATGACGACACTCTCCACGGTGTTGCCATCGCCGAGCTCCCACAGGTATTTTACCGTGCCATCCTTCTGCGAAACCTGCCGGCGCAGGATCGACGGGCAGGTAAGCGCGCACTCCTCCTCAAGTCTGCCGCGAAGCGAAGCCGGAAGGTTCGTCATTTCACTGAAGCTGCGGCATCCCGCATGAATCCAGGCGTATATCTGGGCGCCTCGGAACCTGGGTTGTTCCCACTGTTCCATCAACCCGACGATCTCATCAAGAGTAAGGGATTTGATATCCGTTTTCATTGGCAGCATCTCCGACCGTCATCCGGTCCGTCTCATTCTGCAGATAAAAAAGCCGTCTGTTCCGTCCCTGTGAGGGTACAACGTGACCATTCCGCCCTGAATCCGTTTTTGTCCTATCTGAAACGCCTCGACAGAGAATTCCGGATGTCCGGTGAGGAAGCGATCCGCAACGTTCTCGTTCTCTTCCGGCAGTACCGTACAAGTGGTAAACAGCAGGATCCCACCTGGTTTCACATACCGGGACACATTCTCCAGTATGGCCGTTCCGATGGCAGGCAGCCCCGCTATGGACTCCTGCGTCTTGAACCGGATCTCCGGTTTCTTCCGGATCACACCGAAACCGCTGCAGGGCACATCGGCGATCACCAGATCCGCGGACCGTTCATCCAGGGGAAGCGGCAGACGGCTGTCCGCCGCCGCGGTACGCATGCAGGTACATCCGAGCTTTTCCGCCTGACGGCGCATGAGTTCCGTCTTTTTTGAAGAGATATCAAAGGAATGAATGACGCCGTCGTTCTTCATCATCATGGCGCATGTGAAGCTTTTTCCTCCCGGTGCGGCGCAGACGTCAGCTACTGTCATGCCGGGCTCCGGTCCGCCAGCCGTCACAGCCAGAGCGGAGGCGGCATCCTGAACATATCCCCAGCCATCCTTCAGCAGATGCCCGGCCTCTTCCGTCATCGCTGGAATACAGAACGCTCCTGTCTCATCCCGAACGGTCAGTCCCGCGGCGGCAAACGCCTCTTCGCAGCCGTTTTTCAGCGTATTCATCCGTATGGCGATGGGCGGCACAGCATTGTTGCCCGCAAGATAGGCACCGCACTCTTCGGTATTTCCGAATACCTGAAGCATCCTCTCTGTGAACCACAGCGGATGGCTGTACCTGACCGCGAGCCGTTCCGCCGACGTCCCCTCCGGTGCATCGGCCTCGCCCTCGTCTGCGATCCGTCGACATACCGCGTTGACGAGGCCGGCGGCTCTTGGCGCCTGCTTTCGGCACTCGGCCACAGCCTCGTTCACTGCTGAATACGCGGGGATCCGATCAAAATAAAGAAGCTGAGCCGCGCACACCCGCAGAATGTTCCGCACCGCAGGCTGCAGCTCTTTCAGAGGCGTACGGCAGCGTCTCTGCAGCTGCCAGTCGAGCCACTTTTCATTCTGAAGCACCGTGTAAAACAGACGGGCTGCAAAAGCCCGATCTCTGGGATCGCGGATTGGATCAAGCACGCCGTCAAGGATCCGCACGGCTTTCTCCGGTTCCTTCTCCGCCCTTATAAGCGCTTTACCTACGGCGGCGCGAACATTCACGCTCATAGCGCATGTCCTCTGAAATAATCTGAGGCGCGCATCCGCTTTCCACCGGGTGCCTGTATTTCGAGGACGGATATCACTCCGTCCGCGGCCGCAACGGCCATACCGTCGCCGTCTGCCTGAAGAACGGTCCCCGGAACGGCACTTCGGCCGCTCCCGGCCGCTGCCTTATGGATCTTATAACGGACCCCGTTCCATTCCGCGGTGGCGCAGGGCCAGGGATGAAGGCCGCGGATCCGGCACAGGATGTGCTCCACCGGCTGATTCCAGTCGATCGGCGACATCGCTTTCGTCAGAGGCGGTGCATAGGAGGCCTCTGTCTCCTTCTGCGGCGTACGGACAGCGGTGCCGTCCATCACGCTCCGCAGCGTACGTACCAGGAGCTGTCCCCCCACCGGTGCGAGGCGCTCAAACAGTTCGCCCGCGGTTTCTTCCGGAAGCACGTCCACGGCGATGCTGTCGATCACGTCTCCCGCATCAAGCCTTTCGGACATGTACATGGCGGACACGCCGGCCGTGGCGTCTCCGTTAAGGATCGTCCACTGGATGGGAGCGGCGCCTCGGTATCTGGGAAGCAGGGAGCCATGGATATTGATGCAGCCCGATTCCGGCAGGCGGAGCACCTCCGGGGGCAGCAGCCTGCCGTATGCTACGACAGCGATCACGGAAGGCGCCAGTTCTCTGAGACTCTCGACCGTCTCCGGTTCCGCAAACGTGGCGGGCTGATACACCGGCGTGCCGTTGGCTTCCGCGAGAAGCTTTACGGGGCAGGCCTGAAGACGGTGCCCGCGGTCTTTCGGCCGATCCGGCTGCGTAAAAACAGCGGACACGGAATATCCGGCGTCATACAGTGCCTGCAGAGACGCCGCGGCAAAATCCGGCGTGCCCATGAACACTACGTCATTCTTCCCCACTGGCAAGCTCCTCCGGCGTCATCATTCTCTCGGCCAGATCCGTGAACAGGATGCCGCTCAGATGATCGATCTCATGACAGAAGCATCTGGCGGTAAGACCGTATCCGGAAACGGTAAATTCCCTGCCATATCTGTCCTGTGCCTTCACCGTCACGGTTTCCGGTCGGGTCACAATGCCATATTCTCCCGGCACGCTGAGGCAGCCCTCGGGCCCCGTCTGCTCCCCGGCTTTCTCAACGATCTGCGGATTGATCAGTTCGATGATCTGCTCTTCTTCCGTCAGATCTTCCCGATTCGTATCCATGACCAGGATCACATCCCGGAGCACTCCCACCTGTGGGCCGGCCAGTCCGACCCCTCCCGCGTCCAGAAGAGTTTCTTTCATATCGTCCAGCAGCTGATGCAGCCGATCGTTGAATTCGGTCACCCTCCTGCTGGTCTTTCTCAGTCGGGGCTCCCCTGTCTTCAGTATGTTTCTCAATGCCATTGCTCTCGTCTCCTTCCGAATCAGCACTCTGAGTCCGCATAGATCAGTACGCCCCTGGTCCTCCGGTCGGAGGGCAGCGTACGCACCACATAGCCGATGGTTCTTCGATTATCTCTGGTATCTCCGCAACATACGGTGACCTTATATCGATATCTTCCGTTCATTCTCGTCACGGGTGCCGCCGCCGGACCCAGCACGTCCGCCTCAGGGTCCTTTATGCTATCTCTCATCATCGCCGCCGCCATAGCGGCCGTCCGCAGCACGGCGGTCTCGTCCGCGCCGGAGCAGGTTATGGTATACAGCGTGCGGAACGGCGGCAGTTTCAATGCGCGACGGATCTCGATCTCCCTGCCGTAAAAGCCGTCGTAATCCTGATGGGCGGCGGACCGGATCACGTCGTTTTCCGGAGTGAATGTCTGTATAACAGCCCTTCCGGATGCGTCTCCTCTTCCGGCCCGGCCGATGACCTGTGAAATCAGTGAAAACGTTCTCTCACGCGCGCGGTAATCCGACGCATACAGGCCCGCGTCGGCGTTCAGGACTCCCACAAGGGTAACGTCCTCAAAATCCAGACCTTTGGCCACCATCTGAGTCCCCAGAAGGAACGGTACTTTCTCGTCCCGGAACCTGTCCAGCAGTTTTTCATGAGAATGGGACAGGGAGACGGTATCCGCATCCATCCGAACAACGTCACGATCCGGAAATGCCTCGCGCACCTGTTCTTCGATCTTCTGCGTGCCGGAACCGAGATATTTCAGTTCCTGTCCGCACTCAGGACAGACTCTTTCTCCCTCGCGGGAATATCCACAGTAGTGGCACATCATCCGGCGGTTGGCCGTATGATAGGTCAGAGAGACGCTGCATCGGGGACATTCATAAGTAAACCCGCACTCAGGGCAGACGACGCTGGAGTAGGCGCCGCGGCGATTAAGGAAGAGTATCGTCTGTTTGGATTCTTTCACATTCTGACGCATTTCCTCGAGCAGCACGCCGCTGAGATCTCCGCGGTTCCCTTTCTGCAGCTCCGCTCTCATGTCGGCCATGATTACGGCGGGCAGCGGCTTTCCGTTGAATCTCTTCCGGAGCTCGTAAAATGAATAATCCCCGTTCACTGCGTGATACATCGTACCGACGTCCGGCGTGGCTGAACCCAGAAGCAGCATCGCCCCGGCTTTGGCGCAGCGATACTTCGCCACATCACGCGCATGGTATCTGGGACTGGATTCGGATTTGTAGGAGGTCTCGTGTTCCTCATCCATTATGATAAGGCCCAGTTCGTGCACCGGAGCAAAAACGGCCGAACGGGTTCCCACGACCACGCGGGCATTTCCGCTTCTCACACGCTTCCATTCGTCATATCTCTCTCCGGCTGAAAGACTGCTGTGCAGAAGCGCGACCTGATCCCCGAACTGTGAGGTAAATATTCCAACGAGCTGCGGCGTCAGGGCGATCTCAGGAACCAGGACGATTGCCGACCGTCCTCTCCGCAGAATCTCACGGATCAGGAAAATGTAAATGCTGGTCTTCCCGCTCCCGGTGACTCCATACAGGAGGGCCGCGGAGGCCTCCGCTCCCGTCATCTGCTCCAGGAGGCTTTGAAATACGACTTCCTGTTCCTGGTTCAGTGAAATGGGACTGTATTCCGTTGTGCGTACCGTCGGCCGTCGGAGCACCTCCCGCGGCCGGACGATGACAAGCTCCTGCTTTTCCAAAGCGCGTAGAGACTCTCTTCCCGCGCCGGAATACGTCAGCAGATCGGGCACCGAGGCCTCTCCCACCTGGGCAAGCACCTCCAGCAAAGCGGCCTGTTTGGGAGCCGTCTGCCTTTTTCTCTGTGCTGCTTCCCACGCTTCCTCCCCGGTCACGGCCAGCATGCTGAACAGAACGGTCTTATCGCGTACCTGCCGCTCACTTCCCTTAAACCAAAGCCCGGCGGGAAGCATCGCGCGGAACGCTTCGTACGCCGTACAGAAAAACCTCTCTCTCATCCACACCGCGAGCTTTATCTGTTCCTCCGTAATGATCGGATGTGTCTCAAGCGCGGACGCCACCGGCTTCCGCCGGGAGGCGGGTCCCCTTTCATCGACGGAAAGCACGACGCCTTCTCTTGTTCGGTTGCCTCTTCCAAACGGAACGAGCACCCGCAGTCCGGGAACAACCGTCTGCTTCAGGGACTCCGGTACAGAGTATTCATAAGGCTTATCGGCGCTGTAGGGCAGCTCCGATACGGCGATCTGCGCACACAACACCCGCTGCTCACCTCCACATCGGAGGGCAGGAAGCGAATGATTCGCTTCCTGCCCGTTTCCCGTCATACAGTGTGGGTCTTCAATTTGCCGGACGCCAGTTCGTCGATGGCGATGGAAACCGCCTTTTCCGGCAGGGGTTCTCCGGCTTCCTCCGCCGCGGCGGAGATCTCTCTGGCGCGATAGGCCAGAACGTTGACAAGCATGTACCGGCTGGGGACCTTTTCCAGCATTTTTGACAGAGACGGATACAGCATCATAATTCACTCATTCCTCTTTTCCTTCTGATAATGTCTATGATCTCTCCTGCCGCACGGTCGACCTCGTCGTTTACCACGACACAGTCGTAACGTTCAGCCATGGGAAGTTCCTTTTTTGCCGTCTTCAGGCGGCGACGGATGGACTCTTCACTGTCGGTTCCTCTTCCCCGGAGCCTGCGCTCCAATTCCCTGAGAGAAGGGGGTTTCAGAAACACAGCAAGAGCCTCTGGGATCTTTTCCTTCACCTGCAGAAAACCCTGTACCTCTATTTCGAGAATGACAAAATTTCCGGCGTCCGTCTGTTCCTCCAGCGGCGCCAGAGGCGTTCCGTAATAGTTTCCGGAATATTCGGCGTACTCGAGAAACGCGCCTTTTTCGATCATCTCTTCGAATTCTTCCCGTGAGATGAAATGATACTCCACCCCATCCGTTTCGCCTTCACGAGGCGCCCGGGTAGTGGCGGAAACGGACACTCTGACGTTATCCGTCAGTTCCATGATGCGCCGGATCACAGTTCCCTTTCCTGTCCCGGACGGTGCCGAGAAAATGATCAGCTTTTCAGGTCTCATTCGCGTTTCTATCCCCTTCCGTTCCAACGGCCCTTCCGGTCATTCGTCCGGCGACCGTTTCGGGCTGCAGCGCCGAAAGGACAACATATCCGCAGTCTGTAACCAGTACGGCCCTTGTCCTTCTTCCGAAAGTCGCATCGATCAGCCTTCCCGCGTCGCGGGCGTCTGAGATGATCCGACGGATCGGCGCGGACTCGGGACTGACAACCGACACGACCCTTTCCGCGGAGATCAGATTGCCAAAACCAATATTGATCAGAGTCATAGGCTGCCCTCCGTCACTCGATGTTCTGGATCTGTTCCCGGATTTTCTCGATCTCAGCCTTGATGTCGATCACGATCCGTGCGATCTCTCCGTCGTTCCCCTTGGAGCCCAGGGTATTGGCTTCCCGATTCATCTCCTGAACAAGGAAGTCCATTTTTCGTCCCGTAGGTCCGTCGCCGTCCAGCATGCCGCGCATCTGCTGGATATGGCTTCTCAGACGTACGATCTCTTCATTCACAGCTACACGGTCCGCAAAGATGGCCGCTTCGGTGAGGATGCGGCTCTCCTCGATGTCTGTGCTTTCCAGTACTTCCCGCATCCGGGCCAGCAGCTTTTCGCGATAGGCCTTCACAGTCTCCGGCGATCGTGCTTCCGCCAGATCTGTAAGCCGTTCGATCTCAGCCAGCCTCAGCAGAATGTCCTCCCGCAGTTTTCCACCCTCCGCAAGGCGCATGCCATCATAGCTTTTCATGGCCTCGTCCATGATCCGGCACAGCTCCGCAGACAGGCTGTCCGTGTCCGTCTCCTTCTTTCTGACGGTCAGCACGTCCTGAAATCTGGCCAGATCCAGAGCGGAGAGAGACAGCGGAATCCCATAAGTCTCGGACAGCGACCGCATCGCTTCGACATAGGCGTCCGTTACCGTACGGTTCACCTCAACGGTCAGATCTTCTGCCCCGGAGGAATCTATGGTCACGTATACGTCAACTTTGCCTCGGGATACATGCCTGCCGACGACTTCCTTCAGCGCGTCCTCCATGGACGTATACACTCTGGGAATGCGTATATTGCAGTCCAGATAGCGGTTGTTGACGCTGCGCACCTCGATCGTAAGCGAAAGACCTTCGCTCTCTCCCGCTGCGCAGCCGTAACCGGTCATGCTTCTAATCATTGGAACACCTCTCACTTTAACCGCGGCAGGATCCTTTTCCTGCCATAGGAAATCAGTCTGGAATAGCCGATGTCAAAAAGGATGAAAACAACGTTGAACAGCAGGTATACCGCCAGATAGAACCGTGATCCGGAAAGAGACCGTATGACGGATACGGTAACGACAGCGGGAAACAGAAATACTGCGGCGGTCAATGCTCCATTGAACACAAGAAGTTTGACCCCCCAGGCCGGAACGGAACCCAGGCGCTTTTCCACCGTCAGCTTGACCACCGCGTAGTAACCGAAAAACACGGAAAAAAGAAACGCGCAGCCTTTGTCCGGCACCAGAAGAAGTCCCGCCGCGGCAGCAGCAGCGTAGCTGATCAGGCCGGTCACCGTTCCTTCAGCCAGATAAGCTGCCGCCGGGAACAATCCGGCAACGGCAGAAAGTGCCAGTGCCCATGCCGGGAACACCGAGCCTGCATAAAGTACAGCCAGGGCCAAAGCCGCCATGATCCCACCTACGGCCGCCCCGCGGGCGGTCCTGCGTCTGTTCATCTGCATCCGTTGCAGCACATGTTGGCAATGCAGAGGGCAGAACAGATATCACAGCTGTCGCAGTCGCTTTTCTGATTCTGATACGCCACCGGATTGTACTGCTGCCCGCTCTGCATGAGCTGATTATAGAAACTGGAATACTCCATATTGCCGGGTTCCATGTTCACCGCATTCTGAGCGTAACGGTAGGCCTCGTCCATCCATCCCTTTCGGGAAGCCACCACGGCCATCAGGAAATTCCACTCGGCGTTCCTCACGCCCGCTCCGGCCAGAAGCTGTTCCGCCAGCTGCAGATTGTTGGCGTTGATCGCGTTCCTCACATTGACAAAGGCAGAGGATGCGTTCTGATAGGCCTGCCCGCCTCCGGTCTGATATCCGTAGCTCCCGGACGCCTGTCCGTTTTTCTTCATGAGGAAATCATAGGCCTCGTTGATCTCCTTCATCTTCTCCTGAGCAAGATCCGCCAGGGGATTGTCCTGATAATTGTCCGGATGATACTTCCTTGCGAGGTCTCTGTATGCGCGTTTGATCTCTTCTTCCGTGGCATTTCTTGAAATGCCCAAAACCTGATAGGGATCGCTCATAGGGCTATGCCTCATCTTTCCTCAGTTTTTCTTTTCTGTTCTTCCACTCGCCGTCAAATATCGCTCTGGCCACCGAAGGGAGCCCAAAATACAGAATATTCCGAATGGAGCCGCTCCAGGCATTCTCTTCCATCAGTTCGAAGGCGGCGCCGGCAAGATTTCTTGAATGGAGCATGGTGGCGCGCAGGCGCTCGTCCATGGTCCCGTCCGTTCTCTGTTCCCGGGTAAACCTGAACAGCAGCGGATTGTAGGCTCCTCCGTGTTCGTCCCTCTGCAGATCGTCCCGGGCGTCGGCCAGATAGATCCACCGGCCCACATGGTACAGGAGCTGTTCCAGCACCCGCCTGCGGTCTCCCGTCTCTGCTTCGGCCGCAGAACAAAGGATGCGTGCAAAACAGTCGGCCGTTTCGTCGATGGACTCGCAGTTCTTCTTTTCAAGGGCGCTGAGCTCCGCAATGCCTCGTTCCACCGCCTCGTCAAATTCGGGATAAGCCTTCGCGGCGCGGCGATAAGCGCGGCGCATGACCATCATGGCGATCGCCCCCGCAGCCTTTTTCAGCGCCTTCTCGTCCCGGACGGAGTCTTTGAACTTCCACCATGACAGGATCACGCTCAGTGCGGCGGCACGCTCCATGTCCGCATTGCCTCGGCAGGAACACTTTCTGCGAAAACATACATAGGGGCAGCGCTTCATTTCGCGCTCCGGCTTCTCTTTTCCCTTCCACAGCAGCATGGCCAGAAACACGAAATCATAATTCAGAAGCAGCCGGGAGATCTGACCGAACCGCTGTCCCATACACCGGCACAGACCGCAGTAGCAGGAGCGGAAGTCTTCCTGCTCTTCCCCCTGCATGCGTGTAAACACCGGTCGAATGTACCCGAACATCAGCTTTTCCCGCTTCGTACGTTGATCTTATATCTCCCGATCTCTCCGATATGCTGGAAGCCGTCGATGTATATGCTGGCGTCCACATCAAACACTCCGGCAGCCTTGATGGACGACAGGTCGGCAACGATCCGCACGTTTTCCGCCTGCACTTCCGATATCTCATCCGAACGTCCTCTGAGCGTGATATCCACGGTCTGCGTGATCAGTTCGATATCAAAGCCCGCGGGCTGATTGATAACTTCAATATTGGATACGGACAGCTTGGTCACGTCGAGTCCTACCACGCGCACGCTCACATCCGCGGTGGTGATGCCCGTCTTGTTGGAAACATTATCCGGCAGCACGATGGTCCTGGTCTCTGAATACGTTGTCTGAAAAGACGTCAGATCCACAGTTCCCAGCACAATCTTGTTCAGAGATTCAATGATCGACGGATCTCCGGAAAGCGTCAGCGCGGATGGGGTGATCTCCACAACGGTATTGGTCTCATCGGCTCCCGCTCCGTTGATCAGGTTGACCATCAGCGGTACTTCTTTGACCATGAGCACTTCCTGCACTACGGTGATCTGATCGACGGAGGTCTTGATGTTCTCCGCCGTCACTTCGTTGTTGGCCTCGTCCATCAGGACAAATGGCTGCGTGGAGGAAAGCGTCTGCGTAATACTGTCCCCCCCCAGCGTCACCCAGGCATAGGATATTCCAGCGATCTCGTCCTCCGGACCGGAGATCTCTATGGTCCCGGGCGTAAATTCAATGCTTCCGCCCATGTAGCCCTCCGCGATCTGACCGTCGAACATCCCGCGGACCGGTATTTCGGTCTTTACCATTTTTTTCACGGTGACGGTAGCATAATTAACCGAGGCGCTGACCAGTTTCACGTCAGCCGCTTTTGTCCCTTCTCCGTAATCGATGGCATATTCCAGAAAATGAGTGCCCGCCGTACGGATCTTTGACATGTCCACGGTGACTGTGATGTCATCTTTGTTCAGTTTTGCCACAGTAAGCTGCTTGCCTGACAGCTTGAGGTTCAGTTTGTCAACGCTCCGGTTTGTAACCACCAGATCGTTCTCCTCCAGGACATCCTCTCCGGTATAGCGTATCTCGATCCCGGAAACATCCACCGTTCGCTCCTGCTTCTCATTGATGGATATCGTATACCACAGGAAAAAAGAAATGAGAAGGGAGAGAATGATGAACAGAAGCCGTGTACCGAAGGCAACGTTCGTTTTATCCTTATGCATTGTTCCTCCTCAGCACATTACGGATGCGTGCCATGAATCCGTCCTTCTCCGGAACAAGTTCCTTTTTCAGCAGCATTTCGAAGGTTTCCGGGTCAAGATTTCTCTTCAGCATTCCATTGATGGCGACAGATATTCCGCCGCTCTCTTCCGATACAATGGCTACAACGGCGTCCGACCGCTCGGAAAGGCCGATGCCCGCCCTATGGCGCATCCCCAGTTCACGGCTCAGATTGTTGCTGGACGACATGGGCAGCATGCACCCCGCGGCGACGACACGACCGTCGGATATAATGACGGCGCCGTCGTGGAGCGGAGTGTTTGGATAGAAGATCTGAAGCAGGAGCTCCGCGGAGGCCGCTGAATCCAGCTTTGTTCCGGATTTGATGTATTCTTCAAGGTGCACGTTGCGCTCAAATACGATCAGAGCCCCCGTCTTTGTTCGACTCATATCCTCACAGGCTTCGACCGTTGCGGAAACGGCAATTTCGGTCGCCTGCTTGTAACTTCGCGCGAACACGCCGCTGACGGAGCTTCCGGCGCTGGTAAGAAATCCACGGATTTCCGGCTGGAACAGCACGATGATGGCGATGACGCCCAGTTCCACCGCGCGTCCGAGAAGATAGCTGATCACCGTCAGCTTTGCGATCTGAGATATTCCCAGTACTACCAGTACCAGCACGATACCCCAGATCAGCGCGCCGGCGCTGGTCCTCCGTGCGAAGGACAGCACCTTGTAGATAATGAACGCGACGATGGCGATATCGATGAAATCCGCGATGGTCATGGCGGATATCAGATTCCCTGCTACCCGCAGAAATTCATTGACGGAATCAAGAAAAGCCAGGACGATCACCTCCCCGCGTAATTGCACATAAATTCATTTTATTATACCGGATCGGAAGGTCAATTGCAACACCATGGCACTTCCCGGCGCTCTGTTTTCCTCCTTTTTTCGTTCGCACAAGGATTCTGCTTCCGAAACAGGAACAGCCCTCTCCGCAACAGCGGAGAGGGCTGTAGTCAATGCCCCGTATTCACTGCACCATTAAACGGCTGCAGACGGATGTGACGGTAAATACGACTGCCTTCGCAGCGGGTTCTTCCTCAAGGTCACGGATATGGATATATCCGTCCGGGAGATCCTCATCCACGCACCTCAGATGGTACGCTCCGTCGGAATTTCTGTTGTATTCCTCGACCCATATGCTCCCGTCGTCGCACGAAACGACCCACGCCACATGGCCGGCATAGCCTCCCTGCCAGAAGGCGACGGCTCCCACGGCGGGCCGATCGTCCACCGCGAGCCCAACGTGCTGTGCCGCTTCGCTCCAGTTCGCCGCATTTCCCCATATTACGCCGCCGTAACCATTATCAAATGCCACACCGTTGCGCTTGTTCAGACGCCATGCAACAAACGACGTACACTCTCTGTTGTAAAAGCGCCAGGGGTCGACAAGAGCATCCTTCGCAGGTTCCTTCAGCTCCTGCGGATAATCATCATTCTCCGCTTCTTCCGCATACGCCGCGCACGGCATGACCCCGGAAATGAGGAGCAGCACCAGCACAAGCGTAAGAATTCGGAACAGTTTTTTCATATCGGTTGCCTCCGGATATGTGTTCACTCCGGGCGGAAAACAGGATCCTTTGTCCTGACATGTCCGCTCTGTTTTTAAATTGTAACACATTTCGCGGAGGTTTGCAACCTTTTGTAACTATTTTTATCTATTCTGTTCCTTTTGGGAGGGCAACGATCGTTTTTCTGAACCTACGGTTCAGAATCAGACTGACAGTAAATGTGATGATCTCCGTTGCCGGAACGGCAAACCAGATATGCCTTGCGCTGTGGGTCAGCGCAGACAGAATGGAGTAACATACGATCATCAGAATGCACTGCCGAAGCAGATTGATGATCAGCGCATAGCGGCTGTGATCCAGCGCCTGCATGCTGGTCGACAGCATCATGGAAACAGCGCCGAACGGGAGCGCGATCACGCAGGCGCGAAGGCAGGAAATCCCAAGCTGTCTCATATGTTCTCCGGCGTTGAACATCGTCAGGATCGCCCCTGGAATCAGTTCAAACACGATAAGAAGCACCGTCATGAGCACGGCACATCCTCCTATGGCCAGATCCATGGTCTTCTTCACTCTGTCCGGTCGTCCATGGCCATAGTTGTAAGACAGGATCGGGATCATTCCGTTGTTAAGCCCGAAAGCCGGCATGTAACAGAAATTCTGCAGTTTCATCCATACGCCCTGAACGGCGATCGCTGTAGTTGAATACGCCCCCAGGATCCGATTTATGGTAAAGTTTGTCAGGGAAGACAGCCCCATGGTCAGCATGGTAGGCGCACCGACGCGAAAAATGTCAATCGCCGCGTCCGGATGGAATCCAATGCGCAGCATGTCGCGACGCACGGGTCCGTTATGCTTCCAGTTGAGAATGATTCCAACGATCCCCGCAAGTATCTGGCCCCCGACCGTCGCATATGCCGCACCGGCAACGCCGAGAGCCGGGAACGGGCCGATCCCGAAAATGAGCAGCGGATCAAAAATGAGATTGAAGACAGCGCCGGACGCCATGGAGATCATCGAGAGGATCGACCTGCCCGAAGACACCAGCAGTCTTTCATAGTATTTTCCGAAGATCCCTCCGAAGGCGGCCACCCAGTTAATGGTCAGGTACGCCGTTCCCATCTCGGCGATCTCTCTTACGTCGGTCTGAAAACGATACAGCGGCGCTGTAACGAATATGCCGAGCAGTACGAAAACCACAGATACCAGAAAGCAGAGGGCCGTCATAGTCCGTATGGCTGCCGACGCCTTGTCCTGTCTCCCCATTCCCATATATCTGGCCCACACGGCGGAAACGCCGGTCGTCATTCCGACGGAGACAGCCACGACGATCATCTGCATGGGGAAGGCAAGGGAAACGGCCGTAAGAGCATGCTCCGAGATGCGGGCCACGAACATGGAGTCAACGATGTTGTACATGGCCTGGATGAAGAATGAAATCATCATCGGCAGGCTCATTCTGACCAGAACCTGATGGACGGGAGCTTCCGCCATCATGGTCATGCGGTCATTCTGCTGCATTTGTCCGATCTCCTCCTCTTCGTTCCCGCCTGGTCTGCATCTGTTTGCTGTTCAGAACAAACAAAACCCGTCCTGCCATTCACGGCGGATGCGCGCATGCCGAAAACGCCTGCGATCTTGGTCCGTCTCATCCTCTACGCTCCGATATTTCGGAGACTTATCCCCGTCTTCTGTTCAAGAAACGGGCCGAACGCGTCCGCGTTCCCCTCCGTGAAGCAATGATCCGGAACGATCATCGCCTTTCTTTTGTCGATATACAGATAGTACGCTTCCTTATACCGCACAATATCCTGAAAAGCCTGATAGGAATAATCGCTGGACAGCGTATCCGCCCGGGCGTGCAGCCCCTGGTCGTCCGCCGTAAGTCTCACGACCCCCTGTGCGGTGAGGGATCTTCTGACCATACGGATGCGTACCTCGCGCACCACGAAATAAGCAGCCAATACAATCAGCATGATAAGATAATACAGCGCAAGATCGCCGCTGAAGATCCGGCGTAAGAGCATCATGGCGCCAAGAGTGATCACAAGCACCAGAACGACGGCGATCAGGAGCCAGGAAACATAGTACAGGACCTTTCCCCGGTACAGCTGGTGTACCTTCCAGTACTGCCGAATGTCTTTCACTGTATAGTCCATTTCTGCCTGAAATCTCATTCTTTCGCTTCCTTTCCGTAAAGGACCGTCACGTTCTGTCTTCCAGAAGGACCACGGCATGGGCGGCGATTCCCTCGCGGCGCCCGGTAAAACCGAGTCCTTCCTCCGTCGTTGCCTTCACGTTCACGGCGTCACCCGGAATACCGAGGATGACGGCAATTTCGCGGCGCATTTCCTCGACATAAGGGCCGATCTTCGGCTTCTGCGCAACGATGGTAATATCGCAGTTTCCTACAACGTACCGGTCCCCTGTCATGCGGCAGACTTCTCTCAGCAGTTCCGCGCTGTCAGCCCCTTTCCACCGGTCGTCGTTATCTGGAAACCATCTTCCGATATCGCCAAGCCCCGCCGCGCCAAGAACGGCGTCCATCAGGGCATGCAGAGCGACATCCCCGTCGGAGTGGGCGTCCGGTCCATACTCATAGGGAATCTCCACGCCGCAGAGGATGCATTTTCTTCCGGGCACCATACGGTGCACGTCGTATCCATGTCCGATCCTCATGGCGTCATCTCCTCCATATGTCCGCAATTGCTTCCGCCAGAATCAGATCCTCCGGAACCGTGATCTTCAGGTTGAATCGGCTTCCGTCGACCAATACGGGCCGGACTCCCATGGCTTCCACCATCATGCAGTCGTCCGTCGCCTCTGCGGTACCCGATAAGGCTTTTTTTCTCGCCGCCTTCAGCAGCTGAAACTGAAAAGCCTGCGGCGTCTGAATCTCATACAGTCCTTCCCGGGGAACTGTCTCAGTGACCGCCCCGTCAGAGCCCCTCTTTACGGTGGAGGTAACGGGAATGGCTGCTGTCGCCGCCCCCCAGCGCGCCGCCGCGCTCACCGTCCGGTAGATCAAATCCTGATCGACGAACGGGCGGTCCCCATCATGAATGACCACGACGTTCGTACGTTTCGACACGCTGGCCAGCCCGGCGCCGGAAGATTCCGCTCTTGTTTTTCCGCCGGCGACCACAGCCGTCACCTTATCGAACCCGTGCATCTGGCACAGACTCTTTCCCTGTTCCAATGCGTCCTCCCGCATGACCAGCACGATTTCCCTTATCGTCTTGCTGTCCTGAAAAGCTCTCAGCGCAGCGACCAGCAACGGCTCGTTTTTCAACGGAGCGAACAGCTTATCCACACCGTTCATTCTTGTTGACGATCCTGCGGCAACAATTACGGCGGACACGTACATGGTCTTTCGATCGATCAGCTTGATTGCGGCGCCGACCGCGCCGGCCGCTCCTTTGATCATAGATGCATCACCCTGCCTGCGATAATCTGAAAAAAATCACTGCCGGCTGCCCGGCAGTGATTCATGTGTTCTTTACTCTTCGGTCGGTTCCGCCGTCTCTTCAGCCGGAGCTTGTTCCGCCTCATCAGGCTCATCGGGCTCCATCTCATAACCATAGGGGATGGGCCCGTTGAGAAGAGCGCGAATGCTCAGGGAGACCTTATGCTTTTCCTCGTTGATCTCCGTGACCTTCACCATAACTTCCTGTCCTTCGGACAGGACCTCTCCGGGCGTAGCGATCCTGTGGTCGGCGATCTGAGAGATGTGGATCAAGCCATCGACACCGGGAATGATCTCCGCAAAAGCGCCGAAAGGCATGAGCTTTACGATCTTTACCTTGACGGCGTCACCAACGGCGATCGTGGAAGTAAACTTGTTCCACGGATTGTCGGCTTCCGTCTTGTAGCCGAGAGAAATCTTTCTCTTCTCCTTGTCAAAAGCGATAACATAAACTTCAATCTCATCGCCGATCGACAGCACGTCGCTGGGCTGCTTGATGCGCGACCAGCTGATCTCAGAGACGTGCACCATGCCGTCGATTCCGCCGATATCCACAAAGGCGCCGTAACTCGTCATGGACTTCACGGTGCCGGTATACTTCTTGCCGACTTCGATCTCGTTCCAGATGGCTTCCGCTTTGGCCTTCCGCTCCTCATAGGCGACGGCACGGATGGAGCCGACAATGCGGCGGCGCGCCTGATTCACCTCGGTAATACGAAGCTTTACTTTCTGCTTGAGCAGTTCCGTCATGGGCTGATCCTTCGGGATGCCGGTCTGGGATGCGGGCACGAAAACGCGCAGACCTTTGACGGACACCACGACGCCGCCCTTGTTCTCTTCCGTCACGATGCCCTCAACCGTCTCCCGATCAGCACGGAACTGTTCGACCATATCCCAGTTCTTGGCCATGTCCAGACGCTTCTTGGAGAGCATGACGGTACCTTCCATATCGTTCACACGCATCACATAGGCTTCGATCTCATCCCCGACCTTTACCAGTTCCTCCGGCTTGGCGTTGGGATCCGCAGACAGTTCGCTGACGGGAATATAGCCCGCGTGCTTGCATCCAAGGTCAACCGAAACCTCCGTATTTGTGATGGCGGCAACGATCCCGGTGACCTTCTCCCCGTTTCTCAGAGTCTTGATGGACTTTTCGACCATCTCTTCAAAGGATTCGGTCTCATCGGCCGGCCCTGCGGCGGGCTCCTCCGCGGCGGAAGCTGCATCTGCGGCAGGCTCTTCCACAGCAACGGGTTCTTCAGCTGCAACAGGCTCCTCCGTAACAGGCGTCTCCTCAACGACAGCCTCTGCAGCCTCTTCCGGAATCATGTCTCTGGTTTCTTCACTCATCTTCTGATTGACCTCCTTAATTATCCACGACGGGGTGGACGCCCCAGCCGTTACGCCAATGCGGTCTCCAGACGAAAACAGACTTAAATCCAGTTCTTCGGCGCACTCTACCCTGACGACCCTGGAGCAGTATCTCTCGCAGATCTCAGCCAGACGCTGTGTGTTGGCACTGCCGCGGCCGCCGATGACAACCATGGCATCCGAACGGGAAGATAAGTCTGCAGCCTCTTTTTGGCACATGGACGTAGTTAAGCATATTGTATCAAATATTCTCGCATTTGTACATAACTTTTTCATAATTTCGGAACATTTTTTATAGTTCCGTGCATCGCCGGTCGTCTGTGATACCATGACCGGCGATTCGGAGGAACAAAACTCCGGTTCCTCCATCACTTTTTCCAGTTCCTCCGGCGTGCTGACCACGCGGAACACAGCGCATCGGCTGGAGATCCCAAGTACTTCCGGATGATCTCTCTCCCCTACGATGATGATGGGATTTCCCTTTCCGCTTTCCTCATTCACGATCTGATGGATGCGTCGGACAAAGGGGCATGTGGCGTCGACGACAGTGCATCCAATGCCTTCCAGCTCCTTAAGCTCCTGCAAAGGAACACCGTGGGAGCGGATCAGAACTACGTCCCCCGGCTTCAGTTCCTCAGCGGCCATGACCGGAACGGCCCCCTCCTGCTCCAGGGTCCGTACTACATGGGCGTTGTGAATGATGGGTCCCAGCGTGCGGCACTGCCCGTAGGTCTGGAGCACCTGTCTGCACATATCTACCGCCCGAGTCACGCCAAAGCAGAATCCGGCGCTGTCTGCTACGGTGACCTGCATTACTCATCCCCACCGTTCAGATACTCCTGCACGAGGCTGGAGATGGTTTCAAAGCTCTCCTCAAGCGTATTTCCGGTCGTATCCAGGATCACGGCTCCTTCCGCCGCGCGCAGAGGAGCTGCCGCACGGGAAGAATCGTTCGCGTCACGATAGCTGATGTCCCGAAAAACGTCCTCAGGTGTGGTCTCCACTCCTTTGAGACGAAGCTCCTCATACCTCCGTCGCGCCCGATCCTCCGGCGATGCCGACAGGAATATCTTCAGGCCGGCGTGGGGAAGGACCACCGTGCCTATGTCCCTGCCGTCCATGATCACGCTGTTTTCTTCCGCGAGCTTCCGCTGCATCTGGAGCAGAAAGCTTCTTACTTCCGGCATAGCGGATACGTCTGAGGCGTACAGAGAAACGGCGGGAAGACGGATTTCTTCGGAAACATCCTCTCCGTTGAGCAGCATTCTCTGCACCCCTGCGCTGTCATAACGCATGCCGATATGAATGTCCGGAAGCAGCGAAACAACGCCGCCCCTGTCGTGAGAATCCGTTCCGTTTCGAAGTACATAAAGACCGACCGTGCGGTACATGGCTCCTGTGTCAACGTAGATCAGCCCGTATCTTTTTGCTATCATCCTCGAAAGCGTACTTTTTCCCGCCCCGGAAGGTCCGTCTATGGCGATGCTCTTATTCATTGTCGTTCCTCTTTTCACAACTGTCTTGTGCGGTGTTTCCGGCGTGTACGCCAGCTGCGCGGGCCGTTGCCCATGCGATCTGGAGATTGAAACCCCCGGTATAGCCGTCACAGTTCAGAATCTCTCCGGCAAAGTACAATCCGCGTATGATCCTGCTCTGCATCGAACGCGGATCCACCTCCCCGGTGTCAACTCCGCCGGAGGTGACGATTGCCTCACTGATCGGCCTTGGCCCCGTCACGTTCATAGTCAGATCTTTCAGAAGCGCGGCCAGCCCCTTCCGTGTCTGCCTGGTAATGTCGTGGATCTTCCTTTCTCCGGGAACGCCGAGCCTGCGCAGGATCACGGGGATCATCTTCCTGGGGACCAGACCGCTCAGAACGTTTGCGATGTCCCGGTTCGGCTGATCGGAAAAATCGCGCAGGATCCTGGCTTCCATCTTCTGTTCATCCAGGGCCGGTTTCAGATCGATGTGAAGCACGCAGCCTGCGGAACTGTCCTTCATATGCGCGCTGGCCGAAAGGACCAGCGGTCCGGAGACGCCGAAGTGCGTGAACAGCATCTCCCCCTGTTCCTGGTAGATCGTCCGTCCGTCCGGTGTTACGGCGGTCAGCCTGACGTTGCGAAGGGACAGCCCCTGCATCTCCTGGCAGTCCGTGCCCTGTACGCACAGGGGAACGAGTGACGGTCGGATGCGGCACACGGTATGTCCCGCCATTCGTGCCATCTCATATCCCGATCCATCCGATCCCGTACCGGGATATGAGGCCCCTCCGGTGCACATCACTACAGATGGCGCATGAAAATCTCCTCTGTCCGTAGCAATGCCGCGGCATGCACCGCCTTCCGTCAGGATCTGTCTCGCCGTTGCTCTTACAACGGTTACCCCCGCTCTGTCCATTCTGCGTCTCAGCGCAGCGACCACGTCCTCCGCCCGGTCGGATACGGGAAACACCCGGTTCCCGCGCTCAGTCTTCAAATCCACGCCCATGGAGCGGAATTCATCCATGACCTTTTCGGGCGGAAAGGCGAACATCGCTCCATAAAGGAATTTCCCACCCGTGGGGATATGCGCGATCACATCCGCCGGTGAGGTGTCGTTCGTTACGTTGCACCTCCCCTTTCCTGTGATCCTGAGCTTTTTCCCGCATCGATCGTTCCGTTCCACGACCAGCGTTCGAAGCCCCCTCTCCGCCGCAATGGCGGAGGCCAGCATTCCTGCCGCGCCTCCGCCCACAACGATCACGTCATATGTCGCTCTTTTCATATACGTCATATTCTGCCCATATGGCTTCCAGCCGGTTGAAATCCGTTTCAAGCTCACTTCCCTTGGCCTTTGTGCTGACCGCAACGATCAGCGCATTGACGAGGCTGAGCGGCCCCACAAGCGAATCGACAAAAGAAACCATGTCGCTTCTTGCGCACAGAGGAATATCGGCGATCTCAGCGATGGGCGAGTTCTCATTATCCGTAATGCCGATCACGGTCGCCTGCCTGTCTCTGGCATATCGCATTGCTTTGATTGTTCTTTTTGAATAGCGGGGAAAACTCAATGCGATCATCACATCGTTTTTCCCTATTCTCAGGATCTGCTCGAATACTTCGCTGACGGAGTTTTCATTAACGACCCGAACGTTTTCAAACAGAAAATTAAAATAAAACCCCATGAAGCCGGCGATGGCGGCGGACGAGCGAAGCCCGAAGATGTATACGTGATCGGCACGCACGATGGCGTCTACGGCGCTGTTGAAATCATCTCGGTTCGTTTCTTCCATGGTAATCCGGATCTGATCGATATCCGAATTGAGAACTGCGGAGAGAATGTCCTGATTCTCGAGAAGTCCCCTGGCCGCCTCGATCCTCTGGACAGAGGTCAGGCAGTTTCGTACCATATCCTGCAGCGCCTTGCGCATTTCCGGATACCCGTCGTAACCGAGCTCCGCCGCAAAGCGCACGACCGTAGATTCACTAACTCCGACTGTGCTGCCCAGCCTCGCAGCCGTCATGAACGCTGCCTTATCATAGTTCTGTGTGATGAAAGCAGCAATCTTTCGCTGGCTTTTGGAGAACCCCGCGCTCTCCTTTTCGATCAAAGAAAGAATGTCCTTTTCCATAATTCCTCCGGGTTCGGATGCAGATTGCATCGGATGATCCCAATATTAATGGAACCGTTCCTCTTTTGCAAGAGAAAAAACAGTATCATTCATTTTTGCACGGCCCGCTTGAGAGTTCCGCCAGTTCTTCCTCGGTCAGGATCCTCCAGGCCCCTTTCGGCAGCCGGCCGAGAGCGATGCCCGCATACTGCACCCGTGTCAGGCTGAGTACTCGAAGTCCGCAGCAGTCGCACATTTTGCGGATCTGTCGGTTGCGCCCTTCGGTCAGAACAAATTCGAGCACCGTCTCATCTCCGTTCGTCCCGATCTTTCTGACCTCGACAGGACGCAGCGCATACCCATCGATCGTCATCGGCTGGGCAAGCCGTTCTGCCAGTGCTTCAGAAAACCCCTGAACCCTGACACGGTAGGTCTTGCGTTTCTCACCCGAGGGATGGCACAGTCGGTTGGCAAGGTCACCGTCGTTCGTAAGGAGCAGAAGACCGTCCGACTCCATGTCGAGCCTTCCTATGGGAAACACATGATATCCGCAGGCGGATACGAGTTCGGCCACGGTCTTTCTTCCCTTTTCATCATGCATGGTAGTGATATATCCCCTGGGCTTGTTCAAGGCGATCACCACGCGCTTCTCCTCACAAGGCAATGCGACGCCGTCTATGCAGATCACATCGTTCTCAGGATCTGCGCTGGATCCCAGCGAAGCACATTCCCCATTTACCGTCACTCGTCCCTCGGCTATCCACTTTTCCGCTGTCCGCCGGGAGGCGACGCCCCGGGATGACAGGATCTTCTGTATTCTGCATCTCATAACAGGATCCTCTCGTTACAGTCCGGAGCTGTACAAGGCGCGGAATCGACTCATTCGACCGGTTCGATCCAGCTCTCGTCGACCTCGACAGTCTCCGGAACCTTGCCTTCACGCTTTCTGTTGATCAGATTCTCCACACGGTCCATGACGTCCGGGACCATGTCCACGATCTTGTCGATCGTGTCCCCCGGAGGAGGCGCGATGTTCATGATTCGAACGCTCCCGTGATTGATCACCAGCATAGCGACCGGATGGATCTTAACTCCCGCTCCGGTGGCGCCGCCGAAAGGATCCGCCTTTCCGCTGCCTCCATGCTTTGTCTGGAAATCGGATCCTCCGCCCGCAAATCCGAAGCTGACGTGTGATATCGGGATCAGCGTAATCCCATCCTCCGTATGGATCGGCTGCCCGATGATGGTGTTGGCGTCGATCAGTTCCTTTACTTTCTGCATGGCAGAATCGATAAAATCATTGACGGGTTTTCTTTCCATTATTATCCGACCTTTCATCTCAGAAGTCTGAATATTGCTCTGAAGTCAAGTTTCAGCACCAGGTATATCAACTGCCATACATGAATGACGGCAGTCGCCTTTACGTAAACATCGTCCTTCTCACATGTAAAATCACAGGAAAAACGGATATCGCGTTTTATGATCCTCATCCGGGACACAAAAGGCTCCAGCATCTGCAGTACACCGTACATCGCCCCATACTGCACCGCCGTCCGGGAAGGATCCTCGCCGCCGACCGTATAATATACGGTCAGTTCGCGTATGGTCAGCGACCGCAGGAACCGCCCCAGCGTCTGGAATACCGTTGGCAGGACCTGAAGGATCTTGCCGGGCATGCCGCCCTTCTTTGCTTTCGCGCCGTCCCCGTCCGCCTTCTTCTTCCTTTTCTTCTCTGTTTTCCGCTTTTCCTTCTTTGCCGGTTTCTTCTTCTTCTTTTTCGGTATCTTCTGTGATTTTGGCACGAGTCGGATCCTGACCGGCCCCGCCAGGGCTTCAAGCATCAGTCCGTCCGAAGAGTATTCCGCCGTCGCCCCCAAAGGGATCAGTGCAACGGCCAGCAAAAGAAGCAGGATCACTCCTGTCACGATGAGGGCAGTCAATCGGCATCCTCTCCCCCGTTCTCCTTCTCTGTCTGAAGAGCAGATATTGCCTGCATCAGCGTCAACTGTCCGTCCTCATTTTCCTGCTCCGTTTCAGGCAGCGGGGGAAGCTCTTCAAGGGACGACAGTCCGAATGTGCGAAGAAATGAGTCCGTCGTTCGGAACAGAGCTGGCCGACCGGGGACGCTCAGCCTTCCGCATTCCTCGATCAGTCCCCTCTCCTGCAGCATGCTGACGGTATAACTGCTGTCCACGCCCCTGACCTGTTCGATATAGGTCCTTGTAACCGGCTGAAAATACGCCGCTATGGCCAACACTTCCAGCGCCGGTTGAGTAAGCTGCGGCGGCTTTCTTTTTTCCAGTGCAAGCCGCACCGTATCCGCGTATTCCGGAGCGGAGCACATCTGCAGCCGACGGTCCAGCTTCAGCAGTCGTACGCCCCGCCTCTCAAAACTGAATCGATCCGCCATACGGTCGGCGGTTTCGATCACCGTATCTGCGTCCAGCCCGAGTACGGCGGCGATCCGTTCCACATGGACCGGTTCCCCGGATGCGAACAGTATCGCCTCGATGCTGCTTTCGATCTCATGCAATTCCATTTCAGTCACCGTCCTCATATCCGCTGAAACTGACCGCCGCATCCGCACCTGTCACACTGATCGCCACATCGTCGTCTCCGCCGCTGAGCAGAATGACGCCGGTCTTGCACATCTCAAGCACGGAGATGAATACCGCAACCATCTCTGATCGGCTTTCACAGCTGTAAAACAGGCCGGACAGGGAGATCGTTCCGTACATACGCAGCTTTTCCAGGATCTCCTCCGCCTTCCGTTCCACGGGAAACAGAACTCTCTGCGGGACCCGTCCCGCCAATGTGCGTTCCGCGCCGGCCATCCGATCCTCCCTTGATAGGAGCTCCTTCATTGCCTCCAGGAGCTGTGCCGGTTCATGACGATATCGGTACTCCCGGTTGTCTGACAGCGGTTCGGGAGGCTTTGTGATGAATCCGGCTCCCTTAGTGTACATCCTCCCCAGCCGTTCGGTAACGGCCCGTATCTTTTCATAGTCGTCCTTCCGACGCAGCCTCTCCAGCCCCTGGATCAGTTCCTCCAGTTCGCTGATCTCTTCCCCCTCCGGGGCGATGAGCATACGCGACTTGATATAGGCAAGATGCGAAGCCATGGCGACAAATTCACTTGCCACCTCAAGATCCATCCGCTCCATCTGACGAAGATAATCCAGATACTGATCCAGAATCAGCGAGACGCTGATGTCTCTGATCTCTATTCTGTTTTTGGACAGAAGCTGAAGGATCAGCGAAAGTGGCCCCTCAAAATCCTCCGTCTCCCCACGGGAGCGTACAACTCCGCTCAGATGAAATACCGGATCCGACATAGTTCCCTCCGAACCGTCACGTGTTCAGCCATACGGCCTTTCCCCATTCAAATGTAGTTTCCGCGACAACGACAAGCCGGTCCCAGATGAACGTCACGCCGCGGTTCATCGGTGCTGAGAGAACTCCGGCAGCCAGCAGCAGGATGAGAAGGATCATTCCATAGCGTTCGTATCTCATCAGCTTGCGGTACAGACGTTCGGAGACTATGGAAAAAGCGACCTTCGATCCGTCGAGCGGGGGTATGGGGAGTACGTTGAAAATCGCCAGTCCAATGCTGAGAACCGCGGTGGACCGCAGGATCCCGAGCACCACGGTTCCCGCCTTGCTGCCATACAGCGCAGGTGTGAAAAATCCCCAAAGGGCAAGGAAAACGACTGCCACGGCCATATTCGCCGCCGGACCGGCCAGCGCGGTCAGCCCCATGCCCCGCCGCGGGTTTTTGAAGTTGCGCATGTCGACAGGTACCGGCTTTGCCCACCCAAATCCGAATACGGCCAGACAGATCAGTCCGAACAGGTCGATATGCTTCAGTGGATTCAGCGTCAATCTGCCCGCATTTTTGGCCGTGGGATCCCCAAGTCTGAGCGCAGCGACTCCGTGACTCAGTTCATGCAGGGTGATGCAGATGACGGCCGGGATCACGTTCAGCAGTGCGTCGGTGATAACGGAAAAGTCCAGCTGTTTCAGAAATGCGCTCATCCTTCAGCCTCCGAAGTCAGCGTCTCTATCCATGAAACCAACATGTCCCGTCCCGTCCCCTTTTCCGCGGAAAACGGGAGGATCGGAACGTGTTCGCCCAGATCGAGCGTCGCTCGGATCTTGAGGAGGTTTCCCTCCATATCCGTTCGCTTCACCTTGTCGCATTTGTTGGCTGCAACGATCATCGGACATCCCGCCGTTCGAAACCACGCAGCCATCGTGACGTCATCCGCCGTCGGGGCATGCCTGCAGTCGACGATCATCACTCCGGCGGTAATGAGTCCGCTTTCAGAGAAGTAGTCCTCCAGAAGACGCCCCCACCGGTCCCGCTCCGCTTTCGACACTGCCGCATAGCCGTATCCAGGAAGATCCACGAAATAGACTGATCCGTCTACGGCAAAATAGTTGATGTGAACCGTTTTTCCTGGAGTTCCTCCGACTCGTGCAAAGTTCTTTCTTCTCAGCAGGCAGTTGATGACGGACGATTTCCCCACGTTGGATTTTCCTGAAAAAACGATCTGAGGTCTTCCGTCCCGGATAAATCCTTTTCTGTCCGTAACGGATTTCACAAAGCTGACGTTATGATAGTTCATTTGTCCGTTCTTTACTGTCTCACGGAGGATCGGGTCTCACTCGATTCGGCTCCGGCTCTCTTTTTATGCTTACCTGCGGGTTTTCTTTCCGCCAGAGACGGCATCACCAGTTCAATAACGTCTTCGGCATACGTCGCCGGGACAAAATGCATCTTCTCCCGCACGAACGGATCGATCTCATCAAGATCTTTCACGTTGTCCGCCGGTATGATCACCGTCGTGATCCCATGCCGCAGGGCTGCCATGGTCTTCTCTCGAAGTCCTCCGATTGCCAGCACGCGTCCCCTGAGGGTAATCTCCCCCGTCATGGCCAGATCGTGCCGTACGGGAGTTGCCGTAAGCGCGGATATGACCGCCATCGTCATGGTGATTCCCGCCGACGGTCCGTCTTTCGGTACGGCTCCCTCCGGGAAATGGATATGGATGTCCGTATTCTTATAAAAATCAGGATCCAGCCCAAGAGCCGTCGCTCTGCTTCGAATGTAGGAAACCGCCGCCTTGGCCGATTCCTTCATGACCTGGCCGAGGTTCCCGGTCGTTTCGATCACACCGCTTCCCGGAAATGCGTTCACCTCTACCTGCAGAAGTTCCCCTCCGACACTAGTCCAGGCAAGTCCGTTTACAAGTCCTACCTCGTCCCGCCGGACTGCAGCGTCATCCGTTATCTTTTTCGGTCCCAGCAGATCCTGCAGCATGTCCGGCCGGACCGTCAGGCTCCGGAACTCCCCGGCCACCAGACCAGCCACCGTTTTTCTGCATACGGAGGCAATTTCTCTTTCCAGAAGGCGCACGCCGGACTCACGGGTATAACCGGCGATAATGCCCGCCACCGCCTCATCCGTGAACCGAAGCTTTCTCCCATCCAGGCCATGACGCGATCTCTGCTTTGGAATCAGATGCCTCTTCGCGATCTGCAGTTTCTCCAAATCTGTATAACTGGGAAGTTCGATCACCTCCATGCGATCCAGAAGCGGGCGTGGGATCCGCGAGGCGTCATTTGCCGTTGTAATGAACAGAACGTCGGACAGGTCAAAGGGGATCTCAAGAAAATGGTCCCGGAACCGGGCGTTCTGTTCCGGATCCAATGCCTCCAGCAATGCCGCGGAGGGATCCCCTCGATAATCGCTTCCCAGCTTGTCGATCTCATCCAGAAGCATCAGCGGATTGGATGACCCGCACTGTGTGATGGCAGCCATGATGCGGCCGGGCATGGCACCCACATAGGTTTTCCTGTGACCGCGGATCTCCGCCTCATCATGCACCCCTCCCAGGGCCACGCGAGCAAGCTTTCTTCCGAGCGCCTCCGCGATGCTGATGGCAACCGAGGTTTTGCCCGTGCCCGGAGGCCCGACAAAGCACAGAATAGATCCTCTCGCCTTTGGAGAATACTGCCGAACGGCAAGATACTCCAGGATCCTGGTCTTGACCTTCTCCAGTCCGTAATGATCCCGTTCCAGTATCTTCCGAGCTTTTTCGACACTGATTTCGTTGCCTGTGGTCACATTCCACGGCAGCTCCAGGCACGCGTCCAGATAATTGCGCAGCACGGAGGTTTCCGCAGATCCGTAAGGCTGCTTTTCCAGTTTGTCTACTTCCTTGAGGAGCTTCGTTTCAACTTCTTCAGGCAGAGACAGGCCGCGGATCCTTTCCCTGTACTCGTCAAACTCCGCGTCCTCCTGAGCGTCCATCCCCAGTTCGGATCGGATGATGCCCAGCTGTTCCCGCAGGATGTTCGTCCTTTGCTGTTCCCCCATGCGGGCGAGCAGTTTCTGATCGATATCCTTTTCTACGCGCGCTATCTCCACTTCCTCAGACATCACCTCGCAGACATATTCAAGTCGCTTCAGAGGTGAAAGAGTTTCAAGCACCTGCTGCTTGCACTCCACACGTATCGAGGTATTCTGTGCGATATAATCCGCAAGAAACCCAGGGCGTCTCTCGTCGAATACGGCAAGTACCGTTTCCTTGGCCACGGTCCCGGTCAACCGCGCATACTCGCTGAACAGCTGAAACGCCTTGCGGATCATTGCCTCCGTATCGACGGAAGTGTTTCTGGACTGCCGGTCTTTTACCGTGACGATCTGCGCGGAAAAGTATCCCTCATCCGAGGTAAAGGAGACAAGCTTTGCTCTTGTCATCCCTTCTACCAGCACCTTCACTCCGCCTCCCGGGATCCTCAGCAGCTGGCGCAGATGACATACCGTACCTACCGTGTACAGTTCCTTCTTTGTCGGCATGTCCGCCATGATATCCTTCTGCGTGAGAAGAAAAATCTGCCGGTTCCGTTCCATGGCGGCGTTCAGTGCGTTAAGGGAAATGATCCGCTCAACGTCAAAATTCAGACTCATGTCCGGAAAGACGGAAAGGCCTCTCAGCGCCAGCATCGGCATCTCCAGATTCGTTTTGTTTTCATATTCTATCTTTATCATGATTCTGCCGTTTGAACCTTTCTTGTTAGTTGTAAGAGCAGCAGGGCAAAGACGAGCCTTGCCCTGCTTGACTTATTCGGCATTGATCACTTCCGGACTAATGGCGGGTTTCGGCCGTCTCGTGAACACAGGTTCTGCGTTTCCTTCGACGCAGTCTCTGTTCAGAGTGACCTTTTCGATTCGGGAGTCCGAAGGGATCTCGAACATGATCTTCGTCAGGAGACCTTCCATTACGCTGCGCAGTCCACGGGCACCGATCTTCATATCGATAGCCTTGTCCGCAACCGCTTCCAACGCGTCCTGAGTGAACTCAAGTTCCACGTTGTCAAGACCAAACAGCGCCTGATACTGTCTGACGAGTGCATTTCTGGGCTGTGTAAGGATCCTCACCAGATCGTCCCTCTTCATCTCGTCCAGCGGAGTGATAACGGGAAGTCTGCCGACGAGTTCCGGGATCAGTCCGTACCTGACGACGTCCCGGGCCTGTACGTTCCGGTAAAGCTCGGAAACGTCCCTCTCCCTGCTTGTCTGTATGTCGGCACCGAAGCCGATGGTCTTCCTGTCCATCCGGTTTTCCACGATCTTCTCGATCCCATCGAAGGCGCCGCCGCAGATGAACAGAATATTCTGGGTATTGACCGTAATGAACTCCTGGTGCGGATGTTTTCTGCCTCCCTGCGGGGGAACGTTGGCAAGCGTTCCCTCGACGATCTTCAGGAGCGCCTGCTGTACGCCTTCTCCCGAGACGTCGCGGGTAATGGACGTGTTTTCACTTTTTCTCGTGATCTTGTCGATCTCATCGATGTAAATGATACCCCGTTCCGCAAGTTCCACATCAAAGTCGGCTGCCTGCAGAAGGCGGAGAAGAATGTTCTCTACGTCTTCTCCTACATAACCGGCTTCCGTGAGGGTCGTGGCGTCCGCAATGGCGAAGGGGACCTGAAGGATATGTGCCAGCGTCTGCGCCATGAGAGTTTTACCGCATCCGGTGGGTCCCATCATCAGAATATTGCTCTTCTGGATCTCAACATCTGAATTTGAGTTCCCATAAATCCTTTTATAGTGATTGTAAACGGCAACGGAAAGAGCGATCTTTGCCTGCTCCTGTCCGATGACGTAGTCATCCAGTACCGCCTTGATCTGCATGGGCTTGGGAAGCTCTCCCTGCATCATGGCACTGTGAACGTGATCCTCGTGGCTCATTTCCGAGCGGCTTGAATCGATAATGCCAGAACACAGTTCCACGCATTCATCACAGATGTAGGCTCCCTGTCCGGCAATCAGGCGGGAGACCTCGTTCTGCCTCTTTCCGCAGAAACTGCAGCGGATCTGTTTATCATCGGTCTTTGCCATGGCTGTCTCCTTTGAATCGAAAACCGGTCAGCGTCTGGTGATCACTTTGTCGATCAGGCCGAAATCCAGCGCTTCCTGAGCAGACATGAAATTGTCTCTCTCGCAGGCGGCAGTGACAACGTCCAGCGGCTGTCCGCTGTTCTCCGCGAGTATACGGTTCAGATTCTCTTTGACCCGCAGGATATTTTTGGCGTGAATGCTGATATCCGTTGCCTGTCCACGGAAGCCTCCGGAGGGCTGGTGGATCATGATCTCGGAATTCGGGAGCGCATATCTTTTTCCCTTGGCTCCGGAGGAGAGCAGAAATGCGCCCATGCTGGCGGCCATGCCGATGCAGATGGTAGAAACATCCGGCTTGATATACTGCATCGTATCATATATGGCCATTCCCGCCGTCACGGAGCCGCCGGGGCTGTTGATGTAAAACTGAATGTCCTTCTCAGGATCCTGTGCTTCCAGGAACAAGAGCTGGGCCACTACGATGTTGGCTGAAACGTCCGTCACCTCTTCACCCAGAAAAACGATGCGATCGTTAAGCAGGCGCGAAAAAATATCATAGGACCGTTCGCCTCGGGAGGTCTGTTCTACTACATACGGGATAAGACTCATTTTCAAAACTCCTTTCAATTGAACAAAGGCATGCCGTTTTTTCCCGGCATGCCTTTTATAATACGGATATTATATCAAACAGCGGGATCACTTATACGCCGCTACAACGTTTCACAACGTTACGGTCATTCCTCGGGCTTCTCGGGAGTCTCCTCGGCCGCCGGCTCCACATTCTTTTCCTCTTCGGGGGCCGGCTCCTCAGCCACGGCGGAATCCATGACAAGCCGGTTCGCCTTTCTCATCTTCAGATCCTCAGAGACCATCTCCTCAGTGATCTGCTTCTTCACGTCCTCAAGTTCCAGGCCGTAATTCTCGGCAAGTTCCTTATATCCTTCCTCGATCTCTTCAGGAGTGAGTTCAAAGTTCTCCATTGCCACGATCTTTTCCAGCGCCAGCATGCTCTTGGCGTTCTTCTCCGCATTGGGCCTCATGTTCGCCCGGAACCCATCCATAGTGGCGCCCATCATCTGCAGATACTGCTCTATGGTCATGCCGTACTGCCCCAGGCTGCTGCTCATGCTGCTGATCTGGTTGTCGATGTACTGATCGATGAGCGCGTCGGGGATCTCCCCTTCCACGGATTCCACCAGCTTGTCCATCACATTATTCTCAAACGTGGTCTGTGCGCTGGCTTCCCGGTTCATCGTCAGGTCCTTCTTCAGGCTCTCCCTGTACTCAGCGACGGTATCGAACTCGGAAACATCCTTGACGAACTCATCGTCAACCTCCGGCAGCACCTGGCTCTTGATCTCGTTTACCTTCACGTGGAACACGACATCCTTGCCGGCAAGCTCAGCAGCATGGTAATCAGCCGGGAAGGTGAGATCAAGGTCACGCTCCTCACCGGTGAACATGCCCTGCATTTTTTCCTCAAATCCGGGAATGAAGGAATTCGAACCGATCTTGAGCTCGTAGTTTTCTGCCGTGCCGCCCTCAAAGGCGACGCCGTCGATCGTTCCGCGATAATCGAGGTTGACCGTATCGCCGCCGATGACCGGACGATCCGTGATCGTCTCCATGCGGGCGTTCTTGTAGCGTTCCTTTTCCACTTCGGTGTCAATGTCGCTCTCCGTAACTTCCACGACCGGTCTGACCGCGTGGATACCCTTGTACTCACCGATGGTGATCTCGGGATACACGCCTATGGTATAGGTGACCGTTACGGTTTTATCGTCAGCGATATCAACGTCGTCCACAACGGGGTTGCCCACCGTCTTCAGGTCGCTCTCCTTGTTGGCGAAAGCGACGACAGCGGGAAGCATATTCTCAAGCGCGTCTTCATAAAACACGCCCTTGCCGTACATATTTTCAACGATTTTGCGAGGAGCTTTGCCTTTCCGGAATCCGGGAACGGAGATCTTGCTCCTGTTCTGCCGGTATACCTGCTCGATGGCGGCATCGAATTCCTCCGGAGTTATCTCCACAACAAGACCGCAGGTGCTCTTTTCCTTCTTTTCGCAGCTCTTAACGTTCACTTTGAGTCCTCCCATATACTGTATGAATCTTTGAATTCACAAATGCCTATGTATTTTATCAGACCGCCATGTAAAAATCAACACATATTTATCCATTCCCACCCGGCGGTACCGGTGCGTCGCATTCAATCAGAGCCGGAACGAACCCCAGATGATCTGAGGAGATCATATGATACCGGATCCCATCCTCCCGGCCTGTGAAAGCCAGCGCATGTCCGGCGCCGTGGATGTGCCCGTAATAGCAGTCCGTCACTCCATAAGCGCGCATGACGCGGATGATGTCATGACAGACAAACCGATGGAACCTTGGAGGGTAGTGCAGAAAAACAAGCTTTTTCTCCGCACAGTTCGCGGCACGCAGCGAAGTCTCCAACCGCTGCACTTCACGATTCATGATCTTTCTGTCATGCTCTCCTCCGTGAACGCCTTCCTCATAGAACCACCCCCGGCTGCCGCACAGTCCGGTTTCTCCGTAAAACCAGCAGTTGTTGTGAAGGATGCGCAGACTGGTCAGGTCGTGGCGATCAAAGAAAGCGATCATTTTCGCTGCTGTCGTCCACCAGTAATCATGGTTGCCCTTGATCAGGATCTTCCTGCCCGGAAAATGCTCGAGATACTGCAGATCTGGGAGGGCCTCTTCCAACGTCATTCCCCAGGAGGTGTCGCCGCACAGAACAATGGTATCATCCTCACGGAGTACGGAAAGTCCCCGGTCCAGTTTATCCATGTAATCCTGCCAGCGGCCGCCGAAAACGTCCATCGGCTTCTCCACTCCCAGAGACAGGTGCAGATCGCCAATTACATACAGTGCCACGCTATGTCCCTGTACCTTCCCGCCTCAGCCAATAAACCGGCGGACGGCTTCCAGCATCTCCTGCTTTTCAATGCACTGTGTGAAGCGAGGACGCTTCCCCTTCAGCGCCGCCAGCGGCGCGGGGACCATTGCCCCGGACCTTTCGGCCAGCCTGTCGATGAGTTCCACGCCGGATCCCCTGGCTTCGCCGCCGATCGCCTCCAGTACCGCGCCGCAGAACTTGTACGGACTGGCAGTCGAAACCACGGCAGACGGCGTCATATCACAGGTAGACGTGCGATACTCTTCAAGAACGTGATAGGCAACGGCCGTATGCGTGTCAATCAGGCATCCGTGATCCCGGAATATTTTCGCGATCTGTTCTTTCGTGTCCTCTTCTCCGCAGCACCCGCAGGCAAACGTTTCTCTCATGCGAAGCATGAGGTGCTCAGGCACAGTATATCTTCCTGTCGCGGTCAGACCGTCCATGCAGCTTCGAACAAAGCTGTCGTCCCCGTCGGACAGATGGAACAGCATTCTCTCGAGATTGCTGGATACCAGGATATCCATCGACGGCGAAATGGTGGTAAAGAACGGCCGGTTTCTGTCGTACGTTCCGGTGCGGATAAAATCCGTAAGCACGTCGTTGGCGTTGGACGCACAGATCAGTTTTCCGATGGGAAGCCCCATCTGCTTGGCATAGAATCCAGCGAGGATATTTCCAAAATTGCCGGTAGGAACGCAGAAGTTCACGGGAGCTCCCATACCTATCATGCCGGCGGTGACCATGTCGCAGTATGCCGAAACATAGTACACCACCTGCGGCAGAAGCCTTCCCAGGTTAATGGAATTTGCGGAGGAAAGGAACCATCCCCTGGCGTCCAGCTCTTCACGAAACGCCGCGTCGGAGAAAATCGCCTTAACCCCGGACTGGGCATCGTCGAAGTTGCCGGTCACGGCAGACACGCCGACGTTGTCCCCTTCTTGGCTCGTCATCTGAAGCGCCTGAACGTCGGAAACGCCGTTCTTCGGATAGAATACCATGATTTTCGTTCCCGGAACGTTGCGGAACCCTTCCAGTGCGGCCTTTCCGGTGTCTCCGGAAGTTGCGGTCAGAATACAGACCCTGCGCTGCTCCCCCGTTTTCTTCATGGATGCCGTCAGCAGCAGCGGAAGCATCTGAAGCGCCATATCCTTGAAGGCGCTCGTCGGCCCATGCCACAGCTCTAAAACGGCAGTATTGCGATCGATCAGGCGCACGGGAGCGACAGCGGGATCATCGAACTGTGCTCCGTAGGCTCTTGCCGTAAATTCTTCCAGTTCCTGAGCGGAAAAATCTTCCAGGAACATCCCCATGACCACCGCCGCCCGGCTCGGATAATCCATGGAACATAGTTCCTCAATCCGTCGGGCCGTCAGGCTCGGAAACGCTTCCGGAACGAAGAGTCCCCCATCCTGAGCAAGTCCGCGTGTAATGGCCTGTGCCGATGTCAGATCGAGTTGTGCGTTTCTGGTGCTGTGAAATCTCATGGAAACCTCTCCTTCAGAATGCGTTTTCAATGATATGGATCTCCGGAGCCCCGGCCTTACGCGAACGCTCGGTGTAGATCTCCACCACATCGAAGCGCGGCTGCTTATCTGAATCCCGACCGGACAGCCAGATCGCCGCCGTACGACGGATCCTCTGCCGCTTACCGGCATCGACCGCCTCCGCAGCTGTCGAGAACCGGTCGTTTCTGCGCAGCTTCACCTCCGCGAATACGACGTATTCTCTGTTTTCTGCTATCAGATCGATCTCTCCGAATCTTGAACGATAGCCGCGGTCAAGTATCCTGTACCCTCCGCGCCGGTATTCTTTGGCCGCCAGCGTTTCTCCATAGTCTCCGAGTGCTTTTCTTTCATTCATTTCAGTGCATTTTTTTCAGAAAGCTCGCCCTGTGTATTTCACAGGGGCCGTACTCTCTCAGTTTTTCATAATGAAACGCCGTTCCGTATCCTTTGTGACGTTCGAATCCATACTGAGGGTACCTTTTCGCCATTTCAATCATAAAACGGTCACGGCTGACCTTGGCCAGGATGGACGCGGCCGCAATGCACGCGCAGGTCGCGTCTCCCCTTACGACGCAGCGGCTTGGGCCTTCGATCCCCTCGTTCCTGTTTCCGTCGATCAGCAGAAGCTCCGGGATCGTCCGAAGCTGTCGGACCGCCCGATTCATGGCCATGTATACGGCGTTAAGGATATTCACTTCGTCGATCTCTTCCGGTGATGCCGAAGCGATCCCGAAATCCAGCGCCTTTTCCCGAATGACGTCAAACAGCTCGTCTCTCTTTTTCTCAGACAGCTTTTTGGAGTCGTTCAGCCCTGCAATCTCCGCGGTCTCGGGAAGAATGACCGCGGCGGCATATACCGGCCCGGCCAACGGGCCCCTGCCTGCTTCATCCACGCCGCAGATCAGCCGGTACCCTTCCCGGTGAAGGCGTTTCTCCATGGCCGTCAGATCGATCTTATCCTTCATGGCTTCCGTCCTCCGCCATATCGCAGGGCGTCTCCAGCGTGATCAGACCCAGCTTTCCTCCGCGGAATTCGTCCAGTACCACGGCTGCAATACGCTCAAGATCTACCTGCCCGCCGCTGACCAGACATCCCCGTTTCCTTCCCGCCTTTTCCAGAAGCTCAAAACCGGAATCCGAATCCCCCGGATCAATGCGATACCGTTCCCTTACTCTGTCCGGGTATCGGTCTCGGAGAAGAAGCAGCAGGTTCCCTGCAAGGGAAACGCCGTCAAGGATCTGATCTCTGATGGCTCCCGTATAGGCAAGATGCTCACCGACGATTCTGTTTTCGAATCTCGGCCACAGAACGCCCGGCGTATCGAGAAGCTCCAGCCCGTCGTTTACTCGGATCCACTGCTTACCTCTCGTCACTCCCGGTCGGTCGGACGTCTGCGCGGCTTTTCGGTTGGCCACGCGGTTGATGAAACTGGATTTTCCTACGTTGGGTATCCCCACGATCATTACACGCAGACAGCGCCCCGTCTGTCCCTTTTCCTCAAGCGATCGTATCCTGTCCTCAAGCACCTGTTTCACCGCTGTGGAAAACCCTCTGGTGCCTTTTCCGGTCCTGCAGTCTGTCGGCAGCACGGCAACGTGCCTCTGTCTGAAAAAACGCAGCCACTCCTCCGTCAGCTCCGGATCCGCCTGATCGATGCGATTCAGGATGAGAAGCCGCGGTCTCGCTCCGCAAATGTCGTCAAGATCCGGATTCCTGCTCGAAACGGGAATGCGGGCGTCGGCGATCTCACAGACTGCGTCCACCAGCTTCACATTTTCGGCCATCATCCGTCTGGCCTTGGTCATATGGCCGGGGAACCACTGTATGTTCAGTTCTTCCTTCATGGTACACTCACCTGTATATGGAGCCCAGTCTGCTCCAGTCACGGTTTCCGAGAATGTCTTTCCCCGGCACCAGGATAAAATAAGCTTTCCCCTGTACTGCCCGAACGTCAACGCATCCTATGGCCGGAAGCCGGCTGTCGTTGCTGTTGTTCCTGTTGTCGCCCATGACGAACAGCATTCCCTCCGGGACCTTCAGCGGCCCGGCAAAACCATTGGATATCCTGGTAGGCTCTTTGATGTAATCCTCCTCAATCAGCGCCCCGTCCACAAAGACGTCGCCTGTAAGGAAATCGATATCTACGGTCTGTCCTCCGGTCGCGATCACTCTCTTGATCAGCGGTTCCTCGTAATAGGGCGTGCGAAAAATGACAACGTCTCCCTGTTCCGGCGTGTAAAACAGGTTGGAGGTAAACAGTCGGTCCCCCCCAAGGAGCGTATCGTTCATGCTGCTCCCTCGAACCGTCGTCACATGAAATATGAAGATGAAGATCAGGATACCGAAAACTACGGCGGCACAGATGCTTTGCAGCATGTCGTAAGGCGAAAAAGAGTCCTCTGAACGCCGTGTTCCCTTTTCGTCCGGGTCTGGAACGGGCAGTGCTCCCGGTTCCGTCTCCTCTTCGCATCCCTGCTCCGGCCGGGTCTCCCTTTCATTGTCCTCGCTGAGCATGCCGATCACCTCTCTGACTCGTAAATCGGACGTTTAAAAATGATTATACACAACTTCTTCATGAAAAAAAAGCCATAATCAAAAACAAAGGGCATCTGACGACCAGATGCCCTTGCTTTGATCAGATTCTTTCCTTTACCTTTGCCTTCTTGCCGACACGGCCTCTGAGGTAATAGAGCTTTGCCCTTCTCACCTTGCCGCGGCGCACCGTCTCCACAGAAACGATGGTGGGAGAATGTACGGGGAAGACCTTTTCACATCCGACATTGTACGAAATCCGGCGGACGGTGATCGTCTCATTGATTCCGCCGTGCTTCTTGGCGATCAGGACGCCTTCAAAAGCCTGCGTTCTTTCACGGTTTCCTTCCTTTACACGAACCGTGACCCTGACGGTGTCGCCCACGTTCATCTCGGGGAGCTCCGGCTTCATGTACTGCTCGCTGAGCACTTTTACAAGATCCATTTCAAAATCCTTCTTTCAAGACGAACGTTCGTACCGCACAGGCGACGCGGCATAGGACCGTCCCAAAATACATCGTTTGTTCCTGCAAATGAGGCAAACGCTGAATGATGTTATCACATATGAAAGAAGAATGCAAGCTGTTTTTTCTTTCCGTTCCAGAAAAATTTCTGTTAACGACTCGTAGGTCGCCCGAAATCATGTTATAATGTGCAAAATCGTTTCTGGAGGTATCTTTCTTTGAATCGTCTGCGAAAACAGGTGGAGAAGTTCTGTTACCGCCACCCACGCTTCGGCATTCCGAAACTGATGCTGTGGCTCTCCATCGCGACAGCTGCCGTTTATATCATATCACTGATGGATCGATCCGGCACTTTCCTGTCTCTGCTTCTCTTCGATCCTTCCAGGATCTTCCGCGGTGAGGTGTGGCGCCTGTTCTCCTGGGTCGTGATCGCGCTTCCCTCAGGGGGAGCGATCTGGCTCTTCATCTCTCTGTATTTCTACTACTTCATAGGAAGCACGCTGGAAAGCATATGGGGCCCCGGAAGATTTACCATGTTCTATCTGCTTGGTGTGGCGATGCACCTCGTTCTCGGTATGGCCGTCTACCTGATTTTCGGAAATACGCTGTTCCTCTATCCTTATTACCTGAATATGTCCATGTTCTTCGCTTTTGCCGTACTGTTTCCGGAACAGCGTGTTCTTCTCTTTTTCTTCATCCCCATCAAGGTAAAATGGCTGGCTGTTGCCGACGCCGTGCTCATCTTCTTCCCCGCGATCCGTCAGGCAGTTCAGGGAAACTGGCTCGTTCTGCTGTTACCCGTCGTTTCCGTTCTCAGCTTTTTCGTTTTCTGCGGATCCGACCTGATTGCTCTGCTGCGCAGGACCCGGGCCGGGCAGGTATCCAATGTCATTTCCTTTCGGAAGGCGTCGCGCTCCGTCCGCCCCCGCCCCGGAAACTCAGGGCATGCGGAGTACCGCCACAAGTGCAGCGTCTGCGGCCGGACGGACACCGAGCATCCGGAGCTTGAATTCCGCTACTGTTCTCTCTGTACGGGTTATCACTGCTTCTGTTCGGAGCACATCAACAGCCACGTGCACTTCACCGAATGACATCCCGCACACAGATCGCCGGCAGCATTTTGCTGCCGGCGATTCATTATCTCTGCCGTTATTTCCTCGGAGTACCGTTTCCGTCGAACAGCGGGAGCGGTTCAAGGAAGATGATGTCATCTCTGCCGCGGGCGTCCCCCTCGGCAAGGATGGCCATCCGCCCCACGACGACGCCCTCCGCCTTTTCCACGAGAGTTTCCACAGCCCTCAGACTCTCTCCGGTGGAAATCACGTCGTCGATGATCAGGATCCTTTTTCCCTTCATCTTTCTGGCGTCTGCTCCATCCATATAAAGCTTCTGAGTACCCTCGGTGGTAATGGAATTCACATCTACTTCGAACACGCCGTCCATGTACGCCTTTTTCTTTTTTCTTACAAGAAAATACTCGTTTCTTCCGCTCTGTCTTGCCATCTCATAAATCAGCGGGATCGCCTTTGCTTCCGGAGCGACCATATAGTCGAACTCCGGTGCCTTTTCCAACAGGGCGCGTGCGCACGCGATCGTAAGCTCAACGTCCCCGAAAATAACGAACGCACCGATCATGAGGTCGTCCGACAGTCTGCACAGCGGCAGCTCCCGATCTACTCCCGCTATGGTCATGGGATACGTCATCTTCCATCATCTCCAGCTCTGTTTATTTCCCGCCGCTTGTCTGCCGTTCCGCGGGTTTCTGACAGCACTCATTATATGGCTTTCACCCTGAAAGTCAATTCCTTTCCGCTTCATCCTTTCGGCGGAGCGCGCTTCCCGGTCCGTATGGCACCTTGGCTGACGGCACGGCATTCGCCGCCGCTTCCGTATAGATCTTCTGGTCGTCAAAAAAGATGTGCGCTCCAAAAGCGCGAAGGATCTCTGTTTTCGGCAGACCTCCGAGAAAGAAAACTTCGTCGATGCGTACGTTCCACGCTCTCAGCGTAGATATCACACGCTGATGGGCAGGTGCGTTGCGGCTGGTCACGAGCGCAGTCCGAATCGATATCGGACCGCTCCCATCTTTCTGAATACGGTTGAGGGCTCTCAGAAATTTGGCAAAAGGTCCCTCGGGGAGCGGTTGATCCGCAAGAGCCTTCTCGCGTGCAGAAAAGGCTTCCAGCCCGTCCGCCTTGAACACCGCCTCCGCCTCGTCGGAGAACAGTACCGCATCGCCGTCAAAAGCGATCCGTATCTCACGAAGCTCCTCTTCCGCGTCATATCGATCGGCGTGACCGGTGACGATCGTGGCCGCCGGTATCCCGCAGTCTATGGCTGCCTGAGCATCCGCAGGATTTGCGGTAAGGAACAGGTCGATATCAAAAGCCTTCAGATAGGGCGCCAGCCCGGCGCCCGAAGTGAACAATCCTCTCGTAATGTCCAGGCCGTATTTCTCCAGCGATCGGAACACCCGACTGCCTGTATCGGCACTGTTTCGAGATGCGATCAGTATCTCCACCGGCTGTACGGAATCCGGCGTCTCGTTCAGCTGCAGCAGTGCTCTTATCAGGCGGAATCCGGCACCGGGCAGCAGCGGATCGGCTTCATGTTCCCGCTGATAACGCTCATACGCGGCAACGCCTTCCCTTTCAAAAATACCGTTCTCCTTTTCCAGCTGGAAAAGCGCGCGGGAGCCTACGGCAATTTTCAGTTTGTCCGTCATGTCGTACGGCACTTTACGTCCACATCCTTTCGGAAAGAGGCAGCCGGAACGTCCGGCTGCCTCTTCCTGTTATATGTTCATCACATTTGATCATCCGAATATGTCGTTCCAATCGAACAACCCGCCGGAGTCGTCTTCTTCTCCCTCTTCCGGCTCGACCGGGGGCGGGAGCGTGGAACGGTATTTGAAGACGATCACGTCCTTGCTGCTTCCGTTATACACCACCTTGTGAGTGATGGTATACGACGAGCCTATCAGTTCATAATCGGGTATTGTCTTGGCCGTGACCTGGATCTCTCTGCCTTCTACCGTAGACTTTCCTCCGTACGTCTGCTCCTCATAGAGAACATTACCGGATTCATCCTCACCGCGGATCCAGATCGTGATCGGGATCACGCCCGGAATCGGTGTAAGATACGTATCATCCGGAACGTTGAAGGAACGGTACTCCAGACCGTCGTGGATCTGTGCCATGACTTTCTTCCACATCGTGGCGGCCGGGTTTCCATTATAGGATATCCTGGCAGGGTTATCATACCCGACCCAGCAGGCTGCCACATAGTACGGCGTATATCCGACGAACCAGCGGTCGAATCTGTCCTGCGTGGTACCGGTTTTTCCTGCGACGGGCATATTGACCAGATCGGAAACTCCGCCCGTGCCATACGATGCGGACTGCTTCATCATGTAGGTCATCCAGTATGCCGTCTTTTCACTGATCGCCTGGACCTGCTCCGTTGTATTTTCATAGATCAGTTTGTCATTATTATCGTAGATGTACTTATAGGTACGCCCCTTGGAGCGTATACCGTTATTGACAAACATCGTATAAGCGGACGTCATGTCTCGGACCGTTACGCCATAGCTCAGTGCCCCGATCGACATCGGCGCGTAATCCATGTCCTCTATGGTCAGCGTGGAAATGCCCGCCTTGCTTCGGACAAACTCAAAGCTGACGGCCGGAGTAAGCTTATCGACCAGCTGAGCGGCAACGGTATTGATGGAGTACTTCAGCGCCGTCTCGATGGTGATTACCCCCATGTAGGAGTAATCGAAGTTCAGGGTCATCCAGGACGTACCGTTGAGTTTGACGTCAGCCCCGTCTTCGATCTTCGTATTCGGCGTGACGACCGCGTATTCGATGGCCGGACCGTAAGCCGCGATGGGCTTGAAGGAGGATCCCGGCTGTCTTCTGCTGCTGGTAGCCCGATTCCACCACAGGTTTCCCGTCTTTTCTCCGATGCCTCCGCTCATCCCGACGATATCACCCGTGTAAGGATCCTCAACCACAATGGCGGACTGTGCCTGCTGGCTGGATCCCGACACACCGGAGATATTGCTCGGATCTCCGTAAACGGAATCGATGATCGCCTGGATCTTCGGATCCACCGTCGCTACGATCTTGTAACCGCCCGTCAGGAGGAGAAGCTCCGCCGTACCTTCCGATACGTTTTTCATTTCGGCAAGATCCTTGATGAGATCGTCCCGAAGCGCTTCCTCAAACCAGGTATACACGGTATCGTTCATGACGTCTTCGCTGGCGTCAAAGACAAGCTCCTGATTTACGGCGGCGGTATACTCCGCCTGAGAGATGTATTCCAGCTCCAGCATCTTGCCGAGGATCAGTTCCTGCCGTTTCTTGTTGTTTTCACGGTCTATGAACGGGCTGTACATGGACGGGTTGTTGGTGATCCCGACAATGCAGGCCGCTTCCGCAAGCGTCAGTTCGCTGACTTCCTTGCCAAAATAATAGCGGGACGCCGCTCCGATCCCATAACATCCGTGGCCGAAAAAGATGACGTTCAGATAAAGCTCGATGATTTCTTCCTTGGTATGATGCTTTTCATATTCCAACGCCCGGAAAATCTCAAGGAATTTCCGGGAAACCGTCACGTCGTCCTCATGTTTGATGTTCTTGATCAGCTGCTGCGTGATCGTAGAACCGCCGAACGTGTTGCTCATGCTGAGGAACATGTTGACAAACGCTCCGCTCGTTCGGTACCAGTCGACACCCCTGTGCTTGTAAAACCGCTGATCTTCAATGGAGACGACAGCTTTTTCGACGCAGTCCGGGATGTCATCGTAGTCGACCCAGCTGCGGTACTCGCTGCCGGTAAGCGTGATCAGTTCCTCCAGCGCTCCGGTCTGCCGGTTTTCAGTATAGATGACGCTCGACAGGGCGAGAGAAAACTCATCATACTCAACATCCAGCCCTGTAGAATAATTCGTCTTGCAGTAAATGCAGAAAATACAGGCGAATACCAGCAGCGTTGTCAGTCCGACGAGAAGTACGGTGCCTGCAATCTTCAGAGCCAGAGAAACGACGGTTCCTACGGTATGGGCGCCCGCCTCAGCGACCTCTTTCGCTATTCGCATGTTTCTTTTCGACAAAGACCTCACCTGCCATGCAAAGGTTTATTTATTTTATCACATAATGTCAACAATTGTTTATATATTCTGTAAACAATCCCCGCTCGTTCTCCGTCGCGTCACTCCGGCATCAGAAAAAGGAAGCCGGCGAACCGGCTTCCCCATCTTCCGATCTTCGGTCAGGACAGTGCGTACATCCAGGTTTTCTTCGCGGTAATGCCGTCCGTCAGCTGCTCCTCCCAGGCGTTCATAGCGTCTGTTTTCAGCTGCTTGTCTGCAAGGTACATGTTGTACGGCATGTCCTCTCCGACATAGTAGACAATGTAGTACGCACCGGCGTTTTCAGACCACATCATCTCCACGTCTCCCGGTTTTCTTGCCTCGTCAAACAGCCATTGTCCGGGTTCGCCCGTCAGCGTGGACTTCCCCGCCTGGCTGAGAAGCCCTCCTTCGGCGGCATTGGTTCCGTCGCTGTTCTCCGTGGCCAGCTGTGCGAAGTTCTCTTCCGTCGGATCGTCTCTGAATCGGTTCAGAAGATCCTCAGCCTCCTTGCGGGCATCTTCTTTCGCCGCTGCAACGGCATTGTCGTAAGCTCCGCTCTCGTCCGCGGCATAGTCCGCGCTGTCGACCACAGCAGGATTCACGACAATGGTCCGCGCGTTTCTCGTGGGATATCCATTGTCGGTTCTGTCCAAAAACATGACAACATAGGTTCCTACCGTTACGTCAAACAGGCCCACATCCAGCGGCTTTCTTTCCGGATCACGGAGCCAGGGCCCGTAGGTGCTTCCTAAAAGCTGTCCGTCATATTCCCGGCGGGTAGAATCGTCCTCGGCATAGGTCTCCGCATTATCAGCTCTTGCGGCGTCGATCATGTCCTGTTCGGAATGGATTCCCGCAGCGGCTGTTTCCGCTTTCGCATGCGCTTCCTTCAGGGCTTTTTCCTCTGCGGCCGCGCGTTCTTCCTCGCTGTCGTACTGAGTTTCATCTGTTTTATCCGCGTATACGATGTAATACCGGAAGGTGAACGAGTCGTAGGAATCCTTCTTTTCTTCATACTTGGCGCGGACTTCCTCGTCGGAAAAAGCCAGATTCTCCTTGAAGTATTCCTCATAGCTGTCGGCGTAATAGAGGAATTTCAGCTGTTCCTTCAGAATATCATACGTACACGCCGGACCATAGAAGCGCGCCAGATACTTGTTCACATTGCTGTATCCCAGGGCGGTGGCGGATGATTCTATCCCTTCGACCTCATCCTGATACTTCTGCATCTGGTCGGCGGTCATTTCAAATCCGCTTTCCATTCCTTCCTTATAAAGCGCTACGTCGCGCGTCAGACACTCTTCGCAGTACTCCTGGAAATGCTGCTTCCAGGTCGTAGTTTCATCATACATCTGAACGTCCAGCGACTGGGTGGTGTCGGGCAGAAGAACATTGGCGTATTCATAGGCGTCCGTGTACACATACTCTACATAGTCGTAATAGTTATTATAATAATGGAACGTGAATTCCGCAGGAGAAAAGCGCATATCGTCTACCTGGTATGCTGTGCCCATCCTTCGGATGGCCTTCGAATTCACAAAAAGCGCGCACCCGAGGAGAACGATGACGACGGCCACCACGGCAATGCCGATGGCCCTTGTCTTTTTGCGTTTCGCAGCTTCCTGCTGCCTTGCCGTTTCCCGTCGGTTCGGTGTTTTCACGCCCGTATCCGCAGATCTGCTGCCTTTAGAAGTGCTCATGGTTCCATCCATCTCCAGAATCGATATTAAGCCGGATCGCCGTCGGAAGAGCAACTCTTCCGCTGGGCCTCCCGCCGTAAAAAGGGCAGGAGAAAGCCCCGCACACGCGGCAGCCGATTTATACCCTGCGCAGTATGAGCAGGTGGGTTTCTTCCTTTTTGCTTCTACTGCTTCCAACGTCCGGAAAACCGGGAGGCCTGCAATCGGCAAAAAGAGATTGGGAATCCCATATAATAGGTGTCAGTTTAAATATGACTGCCGCAGCTATAACGAGGCAACTGCATTATACCATCAGGCCCGACGGTTTGCAACCGTCGGGCCTGACATTATTATTCAGCTTCAAACAGAGTATCGACGAACTTCTCATATACACGGTCATAAACGGCTTCGTCGATGTCTTCAAACTGCTCCTCGCCATCCTCATAGACCACATGGAAAAGGATCATGTCCTGATCCTTTTCCGCAAGTTCTCCGGCGGGGATGAACACGGCATATTCCTCTCCCTCATATTCAAAGTCGTACAGACGTTCGAGCTCATATTCGTTGCCCTCATCGTCGATAAGATTCAGAAAATCACTGCCGAATCCGTTCATTTCATTCCTCATTCATTATAGAAAATCAGTGAAAACCAGGTCACGACATTGCCGCCGTACTGGAACTCGATGCCGAGCTGTTCCAGCGTATCCGTAAGCAGGATGCCATGACTTTCGATGCAGGGATTCATGCGTTCCGGGAATCGGCATGGCTCGTTGGGATAGGCGCACGATTCGCATTCAGCGCACGCCTCCGACGACAGCACAAAGACATTTCCGGTCTGCGATTTCACCAGATCCGCAGCCTGCCGGGTAACTTCCTCATGATCCGCGCGGGTATCCAGCGTCTCCTGAATGTCCGCGATATCTCTCACTTCCGTTACCGTGGCGATCAGCAGAGCTTTATCATAGGCCATGCATCTCTGCCTGCACTCCTCGACCGTCCCCGTTCCCGGAGGACAGGCCCAGCTTTTTCCATACATCGGGCATTCCGTGCGGCAGATGTCCCGTATTCTCTGCGTGAACGTGAGCTGACGGACATCGATGAAATGATATTCGTACAGCGGAAGTTCACACAACTGTTCTTCAAGAAGATTTCTATCCAGCATTTCTTTTTTGTCTCCGTCCGGCTCTTTCATCGGATGATGCGGAATCTGGACAGAATCACCTGCCCCGCGAAGCGGGAAAGAAGCGCTTCTTCCGTCATCTCATCCGTATAGTATGCCAGCTTCCCGTCTTTCTGTGCAAACAGATGAAGTCCGCTCTGCTTCTCCTCCCAGCCGTCAGCCGGGCTGACTCTTACATACCACGAGAACGGAAGATCGGAAATATTTCCGCAGCGTTCTTCCGAAGGCGGCCCCCAGGAAAAGGCCGCTCCGTCTCTGCGGTTCCCCGCAAGACAGAACATATCGGAGACGATGGCGCTTGCCGTAGGCAGTTTTCCCGCTCCCGCGCCGTAAAGCATTACGTCTCCGGCCGCTTCCGACCGGATGTGAAGACCGTTCATCACGTCCTCTACTCCGCTCAGAAGGACTTTCGACGGGATCAGGTGCGGCGCAACACAGGCACGCACCTTTCCGTCCCCACCGAAATAGGCGTGGCCGAGCAGCCGGATCGTACATCCCATGGATGCGGCAAACTCAACGTCTTCGACGGAAACGCCGCTGATCCCCTCTACGGAGATCGTGTCCACCGGCGTCTGCCGTCCCGTAATGAGAGAACAGAGAATGGCTACCTTCCGACACGCGTCGATCCCGTCGATATCGGCTGTAGGATCGGCCTCACTGTAGCCCAGTTCTCTGGCACGGGCAAGTGCTGCCGAAAACGACATGCCGTTCCGGAACATCTGCGTCAGAATGTAGTTGGTCGTGCCGTTCAGAATGCCGAAGAATTCCGTGATCTTCTCAGCCCCAAGATTGTAAACCACGGTCCGCAGCATGGGGATTCCACCGCCGACGCTGGCCTCGAACAGATAATTTGCACCGTGTTCCTCCGCCAGAGCCATGAGCTCACACCCGTGCTTTGCGACAAGTTCCTTGTTCGATGTGATTACGCTTTTGCCTGCACGCAGCGCACGTCTGGTGAACTCGGCGGCGATGCCGACCCCGCCGATGGTCTCAACGACCATATCGACGTCCGGATCATTTTCAACGACGCTGAAATCCTTCGTCAGCAGCCCGGCAAACGGGCTGTCCGGAAAATCTCTCACGTCCACGATGTATTTCAGCGTGATTCCGTCCGTTTTCCGGTTCATGGTGTCCGCGTTGATCATAAGGGCCTCCGCGACGCCCGAACCTACGGTTCCAAATCCAAGAATTGCAGCATAATGCATGCGATCACATCCTGTCTGTATCTGTATCAGTTATCCGTTTGTTTAACCGTCCCCTGCCGGTTTATTTAATCGATCAGACTGCTGAAAGCATTCAGCCAGTCTCCGTCGTAGTCTTCGATCCTGCCCTCGTCGCAGAGCGACGCCAGTTCAGGAGCCATGGGTATCCTTGCCGTCTTAGCAATGCCATGCCGTGCCGCTACTTCCTCCAGCCGGCTGCGGCCGAAGATCTCATGCTTTTCTCCGCAGGAAGGGCACTGGAAATAAGACATGTTCTCTATGATTCCCAGAACGGGTATTTTCATCATCTCCGCCATGTTCACCGCTTTTTCAACGATCATGGAGACCAGATCCTGCGGGCTGGTAACGATGACGATCCCGTCCACAGGCAGGGACTGGAACACTGTCAGCGGCACGTCTCCCGTTCCGGGCGGCATGTCGATGAACAGGCAGTCTACGTCTCCCCAGGCAACATCCGTCCAGAACTGTTTCACTACACCGGCGATCACGGGCCCGCGCCAGACCACGGGGTCCGTCGCGTTATCGAGCAGCAGATTCACCGACATCACCGGTATGCCCGTTGCCGTCACACACGGCAGGATGCTCTCCCCGTCACTGACGGCTTTATCCATGATCCCAAAGGCGGCCGGAATGGAAGGTCCCGTCACGTCTGCATCCAGAATGGCGGCCCGCCTCCCCACTCTGCGGGCATTGACGGCAAGCAGCGACGTCACCAGCGATTTGCCGACGCCGCCTTTTCCGCTGACCACGGCGATCACTCTGCCGATCTTTGACCGCGAATTTGCCGTCTCTATCTGCGGAGCCGTACGGCTGGAACAGTTCTCCCCGCAGGATGAACATTCATGACTGCATTCACTCATGCTGCTGTTTCTCTCCTGATCTCATAATAATCATGCGCTCACAGCGCTAATTTAGTTATTATAGTATAACTGCCCTTTACGGTCAACTGTTTCATGAAGCAGAGAAGCTTTTTCACAATCCGTGTTCTTTGATCCACTCTGTTACGCATTGCTCAAAGCACCGTCCGGCAGGGGCCATCTCCTTTTCCCCCGGGACAGCCAGAGCAATGGTCCGAAACGCCGGCGGTGACAGCCGTCTCACCGCCACTCCCGTCATCTGTCCCTTCAGAAGCAGTTCCGGCATGATACTGACTCCAAGTCCCTCTCTCACCATCGCTATGATCGCGTAGTCGTCCTTTGTCGTATAACGGATCTCCGGTCGGACGCCCGCTCGGTCCAGTGCCCGGTGAACGTCCTGCGCTGAGGTCTGAAGCAGACTGATGAGCGGTTCTTTCGCAACTTCTTCGATTGGCACCGGATCCTGACTGCAGAGCGGGTGCCCCAAAGGAAGGATGACGGACAGCGGATCTTCCGCCAGGGGAACGCATCGGCAGCCCTCCGGTCCGGGAAGAGCAATGAATCCAAGGTCGATCTCTCCGTCCCGCAGCCACAGGTTGACATCGTTGTAATCTCCGTTCATCAGGTGGATGCGGTACTCCGGATGCCGCTCCCTGTAGAGACGTATGATCCCAGGCAGCCAGTTTACGGCCACGCTTGTAAAAGCTCCGATCTTGACAACGCCGCCCCGGGACAGGTCTGCCGCTGCCTGAATTATCCCTCGATGCTTTTCGAGCATGTCCCTGATCATCGGCATGATCGTCTCCCCCTCCTGAGTGAGAGAGACGCCGCCCTTCTTTCTGGCCAGGAGCGTGATGCCCAGTTCATCCTCCAGACCGGAGATCATGTGGCTGACCCCGGATTGTGTGTATCCCAATTCCTCAGCCGCCTTCTTCAGACTGCCGAGGCGGTAAGCCGCTTCCGCCGCTTCATACTTTTTCAGGCTCATTATTTCACCTCTGAATGTGAATATATCATGAAACTTTGAGCACAGCAACCGTTATGTGAAAATATTTCATCTTTAATTGAAATTATGTATTGTCTTCCTGTGCTGTGTGAAGTAAAATTCAAAAATCGCAAAGCTTACTATTTACAACAGGAAAAGAGGAATCGAACAATGAGCAGCAGCAACATATGGATCCTTGCGGCCATCGTCGTATATCTGCTGGTTACCATCGTCATCGGCGTCGTATACAGCCGGAAGGGTGCCGGATCCGGGACCGCCGAATTCTACCTTGGCGGCAGGCGTCTTCATCCGCTGGTCACCGCCATGAGTGCGGAAGCCTCCGACATGAGTTCTTACCTTCTGATGGGGCTCCCGGGCCTTGCCTATCTGTGCGGCGTTGCGGAAGTTGGCTGGACGGTTATCGGTCTCGCCGTCGGTACCTATCTGAATTTTCTTTTCGTTGCCAAACGGCTTCGCGTCTACTCCAACTCGGTCGGGGCCAGAACGGTTCCGGAATTTTTCGCAAACCGGTATGAGGACAAAAAACATGTTCTGTCCTTCATTGCCGCTCTGATCATTCTCGTCTTCTTCGTTCCGTATACCGCTTCAGGCTTCAAGGCCGTCGGTACGCTGTTCAACAGTCTTTTTGGTTGGGATTATCACATTTCAATGATCATCGGTGCGGTCGTCATTATCGGTTATACGGTACTCGGGGGTTTCCTCGCCGTTTCCACCACCGACCTGATTCAGTCCATCGTCATGACGGCAGCTCTCATTCTGATCATTCTGTTCGGGATCAGCCAGGCGGGCGGTCTGTCCGCCGTTTGGGCCAATGCGAAGGCGCTTCCCGGTTATCTAAGTCTGACGCAGGGATATGACCCGGCCACAGGATCGGCCGGCGTTTTCGGGGCCTTCCCCATTGCGTCCACACTGGCGTGGGGACTGGGCTATTTTGGAATGCCTCATATTCTGCTGCGGTTCATGGCGATCCGGAACCCTTCGGAAATCCGCCTTTCCCGCCGCATTGCCTCCGTCTGGGTCGTCATTTCCATGGCCATCGCGGTGTTCATCGGCATCATCGGCTACAGTGTCTCCGTTTCCGGCAGGATCCCCTTCCTTCAGGGCAGTTCCGAATCTGAAACGATCATCATCCGCATGGCGGATCTCATGAGCAAAAACGGCGTCTTCTTTGCCATTGTCGCCGGTGTGATCATGGCGGGCATCCTGGCCGCCACCATGTCGACCGCGGACTCTCAGCTTCTAGCTGCTGCCAGCAGCATGTCCGAAGACATGCTGCATGACTTCTTCGGTCTGCGCGTCAGTCCGAAAACCTCCATGCTGATCGCCCGTCTCACGGTCGTGGCAGTCGCCGTAATCGGCGTCCTTCTCGCGTGGAATCCAAACAGCAGCGTTTTCCGCGTTGTTTCCTTTGCCTGGGCAGGGTTCGGTGCGGCTTTCGGACCCGTAATGCTGCTCGCGCTTTTCTGGAAGCGGAGCACCCGTTCCGGTGCCATCTGCGGCATGATCGCAGGCGCAGCCATGGTGTTCATCTGGAAATTCCTCATCGCGCCCGTCGGCGGAGTGCTTGCGATCTATGAACTTCTTCCGGCGTTCGTCATCGCTCTTATCGTAAACGTGGTCGTATCGTTGGCCGCCGGGTCTCCCTCCCCGTCCATGCGCAGTACCTTTGACAGCGTCCGAGCGGAAAGCCGCGAAGCGTGACCGAGCGGACCGCTTGAATTCCCTGCGTGCGGACCTGGAACGTCATATTTCCCTGCATGCAAATACTTCCGGGGCTGAATCGGTTCGATTCAGCCCCGGAAGTTGTCTTTTCTGTGTCGGAAGGCCATGATATTCAGAATTCCGGGCATGCGCGAAAAGCCGCGGATCTATCGTTTTCTGACTTTCAGGATCGTTGCGACGATAACGGCAATGACAAGTACCGCCGCTGTGCCTGCGGCGATCCGCAGGTTTTTTCTGCCGTTCCCTTCCTCAGGCAGTTCGAGGCTGTCGTATGACGGCCCGACGCTGCCGCCGTCTTTGCCGTTGTCATTCTTCTCCTCGTTCTGTTCCGCCCTCTGCACGGCGTCTGCTGCACTGTTCGTAACCGGAACGCCGTTCACGCTCTCCTCTGTCGGGGCTGTCTCCCCACCGGCAGTCCCGTCCGGGGAAACCGCTTTATCTTCGGATAACGGAACCTGTCCGGCCGAAGAGTCGTTTTCGTTTCTGTCTCCGCCCGTGGTGCTTCCCGAATCCTCTGCGCCGGAACCGTTTTGATCATTGTCATCCGGGCTTATGTCTGATGCCGAAGAAGATCCGGACGAATCCCGTCCTCCGGCGTCCGACGTTTCCCGCGTATCTCCTGCCCTCTGCTCTTCCTCTTCCTCTCGACCTAATTCCCCCGGGTCGGAGACCGCCGCCCCATCACGGTCGTCCTCGTCCGTAAGGTTTTTCTCCTTGTCCGGTTCTTTCGATGTCTGGGATCCGTTTATCGTTATCGAAGCGACAGCCCCGGAAAGATCACATTCCAGTTCCCGGACGTTATTTGACTCGTCCAGCCAGAACAGGCTCCACTTGGGATCCTGCACGCCGTTGATCGTTTTCGATATGAACAGTCTCTGCTCCCCGGAAGCGTCTTCCGTTACGGTGCATGTCACCGTCAGCACCTTCCACGTGTCGTCGTCGACCCCGATCCCGTTTCTCGCCGCGGCGGCGGTAAAGAGTCCGGAAGACCTGCGGTAGCTGCTCATATAAAACTTTGACGCGCATTCTACCGTGGACGAGTCCACCTCCAGTCCGTCTGTCACCTGAACGTGAAACCCGATACCGTCGATGTGGGAGTTTTCCCCGCCTGTCAGCGTGACTGTGAATACAACGGCATCCCCGGCTTCCGCATTCGTACTGTCACAGGTTACGATAAGCGCAGGAATCCCCGCCGCATGTACGGCAGGCAGGCACGCCCCCATCGCAAGCACAACGGCAATGGCGGCAATCAGCTTCCTTACGATTCGTTTCATGCATTTATTCCGCCGGCGCCGGCTCTTTGCGCATTTCTCCGTCTCCCAGTTTTCTCCACTGGACGATCATGAAGGACGCGGAGATGAGAAAAGCCGTAAAGTCCGCCGCCGGACTTGCCCACACAACTCCTTCCAGGCCGAAGAATCTCGGCAGGATCAGGATCGCCGGAAGAAGCAGCACGATCTGACGCAGACTGGAAATGATCAGTGAATTGAGCGGCCGTCCGATGGCCTGGAAGAAATTCATGATCCCCATCTGGATGCCTCCGAAAACAAGGACCAGCATGAATACCCGCAGGCAGTGCACGGCGAACTCATTATACAGATCCGATTCCGATCCGAACAGGTTGATGATCGGCTGGGTAAACATTTCGAATACGGCCGTTCCGATCAGCATGAACACGACGGTAACCGCGGCGGCGGTCAGATAGGTCTGCTTGACACGCCGGATATTCCCCGCCCCGTAATTGTAGCCGATGATCGGCTGGGCGCCGCTGGTCGTCCCATTGGCGAAAGCCATGACGATCTGGCTGCACTTTGCCGTGATTCCCATGGCTGTCAGCGGGATGGAGGCCCCGTATTTTGACAGCGCCCCGTATTTTACGTAAGAGCGGTTCATAAGTCCCATAAGAAACAGCATGGCCGCCTGAGACACGAAACTGGACATTCCGAGTGCGCATATCCTGCGTATCACGCGAAAATCGGGAATAAAGTCCCGCGGTGTCAGTCGGATCGTCTTGAACCTGGGGATATAGGAAATGGCAATGAAGAAGCCGAGTATCTCGCTGAGCGTCGTCGCGAATCCCGCCCCGGATACTCCCCAGTGAAAAACGAAAATGAAAATGGGATCCAGTATGGTATTCAGCACTGCACCGGACAGCATGGTGACCATGGCGACCCGCGGGCTTCCGTCCGCACGGATGAAGGAATTCAGGACCATGACTACGCAGACCGGCACCAGCCCGGGGATAATCCATCGGCCGTATTGAAGCGCATAGGGCAGGATTTCATCCGTACACCCGAACAGCCGGCAGATGGGCTCCAGCCAGAGAGCGGCGCATACGGACAGGATCGCCACAACGCCCACTACCATTACCACAGACCCGCCCACGCACTTCCGCGCCTGCTCGTACTGCTTTTCTCCCAGTCGGAGGCTGAACAGAGCCCCTCCGCCGTTCGCGAAAAGGATCGTCAGCGCCATGGCCGCCATCATGATGGGATAGACGACGTTGGTCGCTCCGTTTCCGAGATACCCGACCCCGTTGCCGATGAATATCTGATCGACGATATTGTAGATGGACATGACCACCATGGAGATGATCCCGGGGACCGCGTAGGCGACGATCAGCTTCGATATCGGTGCGGACGCAAGCTTCTGTTCCTCCGGTGAAAGAGACGGCTGCTCCGTCGCAGTCGTATGATTCCTTTCATTCACATGCATCACTCCTCATTGGATGTAATTATATCACACGCCGTAATTTCCTGTCATCAGGGCATTCCATCTTTTCAAACACCCGTAAGCGTAGTAAAATAACCAGAACACAGAATAAGGAAAGGCAGGAACGGCCGTGCTCATCCGGGCTTCCGTTCCCTGGGGCAAACGAGGAAGGTTGTGACAACGTATGGGGCGATGCAGGATCACGGTTATAAGGACCGAGTACTATCCCGATCTGGCGGCACAGTATCCGCCGTATGAGACCGGCTGCTGTCAGTCTATGAAGGAAGGGGACGTTTTTCTAACCGGCGGGCCCTATGGCGTCGACATGCCGGAAGGCTTCTGCCCTGCCGCGTGGAGGGCGATCTTCTCCTTTGCCGCGGAGTACGCCTCCGGGGGAAAGGTCTATGGCTTTGATCGTCACCTTGTCGCCTGTCCTGACGGAGTCCGTCCCGTTCTCCTTCAGCTGGAACGGGATCCGGAGGGATAAACCGCATCTTTTTTGAATTTTTCTTACTTTTCACTTGCATTTCAATTTTACTTCTGTTATAGTGCGTTCATATTTATAATAAATCTGTCGCGTGACTGCGGCAGGTGCGAGAAGAAGGCAGCAGAGGCAGTCCTGTGTCTGACTGAGACCGCTGTCTGATCGCACTCTGGAGACATCCGTTGGATCGGAGGCCGAAGGGGCAAGGGACGTTACCGTACCGAATCTCTCAGGCAAAAGGACAGAGTCTTGACTGCGTCTTTTTGTACGGAGAGCTGCACGGGTGCGCTCTCCGCCTTTTTTTCCGTGACAGCAGCACGGCAGAGAGGAAGGAAAGAGGAGAAATATGTTCGTAGAAACCATCACTAAGATCAATGACGCCGTTAACGGCGTCGTCTGGGGCTGGCCTGCTCTGATCCTGCTGGGCATTACCGGCGTGATCATGACCATTCTGACCAGGTTTTTCCAGATCGGCCGCATCGGGCACTGGTTCAAAAACACCCTGGGTGCCATCTTCAGGGAGCGCCACGTCACCGCTCATACGGGAAACAAGACCATCAGCCAGTTCCAGTCTCTGTGTACGGCCCTCGCGGCAACGGTAGGCACCGGCAACATCGTCGGCGTAGCCGGGGCCATCGCCACCGGCGGTCCCGGCGCTGTGTTCTGGATGTGGATCATCGCCTTCTTCGGAATGATGACCAACTTCTCCGAGAACGTACTTGGCATCCTTTACCGCCGCAAGGGCAAAGATGGCGAATGGCACGGCGGCGCCATGTATTACCTGAAGGACGGTCTCGGCGGAAAAAAACACTGCAGAACGCTCGGCGCCGTTCTGGCCGTTCTGTTCTCCATTTTCTGTGTGCTTGCTTCCTTCGGCATAGGCAACATGAGCCAGGTCAACTCTATGGTAGCTAACGTCAACACCGCCTTCGGCGTACCCGTGTGGATCACCGGCATCGTTCTGGCCGTCGCCGTCGGCGCCGTCATCATCGGCGGTCTCAAGCGCATCGCCACCGTCACGGAAAAGCTCGTTCCCTTCATGGTCATTCTCTATCTTGTTGGCGCTCTGGTGATCATCTGCATCCACATCACATCCATTCCCGCCATTTTCGTCTCCATTTTCAAAGGTGCGTTCACTCTTCGCGCCGGGGTCGGCGGTGCGGTCGGCGCCGGCATTGCCCAAGCCATGAAAATGGGCTTCAAGCGCGGCGTGTTCTCCAATGAAGCCGGTCTTGGCTCCTCCGTCATGGTTCACTCCAGTTCCAACGTGAAGGAACCTGTCCGTCAAGGCATGTGGGGCATTTTCGAAGTGTTCGCGGACACCATCATCGTGTGCACCATTACCGCTCTGGTCCTGCTGGGTTCCGACGCCGTCGATCTTGCCACCGGAATGCTCACCCCCGTCGGAGAAGCCGTCGGTTCCAGTTCTCTCATGGCGTATTCGTTCTCCCAGGTCTTCGGCGTGTTCGGTTCCGGCTTTGTAGCCATTGCCATTCTGCTGTTTGCCTATTCCACCGTTCTCGGATGGACTCATTACGGAACCACCGCCATCCGTTACCTGCTCGGTGAGAAATCCGTTCTCCCCTATCGGATCATTTTCATCGCCATCGTGATCGCCGGTTCCGTTATGAAGGCACAGCTGGCGTGGGATATTTCCGATACGTTCAACGGGCTCATGATGATCCCCAACCTGATCGGCGTTCTTGCCCTGTCGCCGCTGGTATTCCGGGCAACCAAAAACTACGTGGACCGTACCTTCCACGGAAAGGACGTCGCTCCGATCTATTCCGCCATCCCCGAAATCCAAAAGGAACAGGAAGAGGCAGAATGACCTTCTGAACGCTCTGTCATCAGCAGCGCATGCCGTATATCGGCATGCGCTGTTCTTTTTTTCAATATTTCAAATAATCTGATGATCTTTACAAACTGATGCGTCGTCACACTTGACTTAATATTATCAATTTGATAAACTAATCCAGCAGATTAGTTGTAAGGACCTGCCGGTCACGATGAACTATAACGTGACACAATACACATTGGGAGGATTTTATCATGACTTTTGAAAAGATCGCCGCACTGATCGCTGACAGGACAGACACTCCGCTGGAAAACATTACCCGTGACACCACCTTTGAAGAAGTTGGCATCGATTCTTTGGACACGGTAGAGCTTCTCATGGAGCTGGAGGATGACCTGGGCGTGGAGATCGAACTGGAAGAGAAAGTCGCCACGGTAGGCGAGTTCGTCGATTTTGTCGACAGCAAGATCAAAGGCTGATTTCCGGCTATGATTCAGTCACCCTTATGTGATCTCCTAGGGATCCGGTACCCTCTGTTCCAGGGGGGGATGGCCTGGATTGCGGACGGCCGTCTGGCCGCCGCAGTCTCAGAAGCCGGTGCGCTTGGGATCGTAGCCGCCGGAAATGCGCCGGCCGATTATGTGCGCGATCAGATCCGCATCGCACGCTCCCTTACCAATAAGCCCTTTGGCCTGAACATCATGCTCATGAGTCCCTTTGCCGACGACGTAGCCCGCGTCGCAGCGGAAGAAAAGGTAGCCGTCATTACGACCGGTGCCGGCAATCCGTCCAAGTACATGGACAGCTGGCTTTCTGCCGGAAGCAAGGTCATCCCCGTGGTCGCCTCCGTTGGGATGGCAAAGCTGATGACGAGGGTCGGCGCTTCGGCCGTTATCGCCGAGGGCGGTGAGAGCGGCGGGCATGTAGGCGAGCTGACCACTATGGTTCTGGTTCCTCTTGTCTGCGACGCCACCGACCTTCCCGTGATCGCGGCGGGCGGAATTGCCGACGGGCGCGGTGTTGCCGCCGCCTTCATGCTCGGAGCCTGCGGCGTTCAGATCGGGACCCGCTTCCTCAGTGCCGAGGAATGCTCGATTCATCCGGTCTACAAGGAAAAAATCCTCAAGGCGAATGATCTTGCCACCATGGTCACCGGCAAGCGGCTGGGTCACCCCGTTCGAAGCCTGCGCACGAAATTCGCCAGGAATTACGCAAAATGCGAATACAGCAGCATGCCGGATGAGGAGCTGGAAAAGCTCGGTACCGGCGCGCTTCGTCTGGCAGTACAGGAAGGCGATGCCGAAAACGGCTGTTTCCTCAGCGGTCAGATCGCCGCCATGGTAAGTAAGATCGAACCTGCGGCTGACATTGTCCGAGACGTCATGGAATCCGCCGAGCCGATACTGAAGGGGGCTTCTTCTTGGGTAAGATAGCTTTCGTATTCTCCGGTCAGGGCGCCCAGAAGGCCGGTATGGGCCGGGAACTGTATGATGCGTTTCCCGAAGCTCGCGAGGTTTTTTCTCTTGCCGACAGCCTTCGGCCAGGCACTTCCGGGCAATGTTTTAACGGGCCCGATTCTCTTCTGGCGGAAACCGTAAACACTCAGCCATGCCTGTTTGCCGTTGAGTCGGCCGCAGCCGCCGTTTTAACGGCGCAGGGTGTTCGCGCGGACATGGCCGCCGGCTTTTCTCTGGGCGAGGTAGCCGCCATAGCATTCTGCGGCGCATTGGATCTCAGCGATGCATTCCGTCTGGTCTGCCTTCGGGGACGCCTCATGCAGGAAGACGCGGAAGCTCTCCCCTCCTCCATGGCCGCCGTACTGAAGCTCGATGAGGCGACCGTTACCTCTCTGTGCCAGGAGCACGGGGTGTATCCCGTCAACTTCAACTGTCCCAGCCAGATCTCCGTTTCCGGAAGTACGGACGCCATGACTGCTTTTTCCGCCGCGGTCAAAGCCGCCGGCGGACGGGCTGTTCCTCTGAAAGTCCGCGGAGGCTTTCACTCTCCGTTCATGGAACGTGCGTCCCGCAGCTTCGAGGCGGAACTCCGTCAGGTTGCCTTCCGGCCATTCCGGATCCCACTATACGCCAATCTCACTGCGGAGCCGTATGGAGACTCCCCCAAGGATACGCTTTCGGCACAGATCTGCCATCCGGTCCTCTGGGAAAAAACGGTCCGCAGAATGATCGCCGCCGGTGCCGATACGTTCATTGAGCTCGGCCCAGGCAAAACGCTGTGCGGGCTGATCCAGAAGACGGATTCTTCCGTCCGCACGTTCTGCGCGGCGTCAGCTGCGGATATCGAATCCATCTGCAGGGAGGTCCTGTCATGCTGAAGGGGAAAACCGCAGTGGTCACCGGCGGCAGCCGCGGCATCGGGGCCGCGGTGGTGCGGAAGCTGGCGGCGGAAGGCCTCAACGTTGCCATCATCTACGCCGGCAGTCAGGACAAGGCGGAAGCGCTTCGCGACGAATGCCGGAATTCTTTCGGCGTGGAAGCGCAGGCCTATCGATGCGACGTTTCGGATTTCCAGGCAGCAAAAGAACTATGCGCGGAAGTGAAGAAAGATTTCGGCGCCGTGCATTGTCTTGTAAATAATGCGGGGATCACCCGGGACGGACTTCTTCCCGTCATGAAGGAGTCGGACTTTGATGCAGTGATCGGTACCAATCTGAAAGGCACGTTCAACATGATGCGTCATTTTTCCGGTTTGATGATGCGCGGAAAATTTGGCAGGATCGTCAATGTATCTTCCGTTTCCGGGATCATGGGCAATCCCGGGCAGGCCAATTACTCCGCGTCCAAAGCCGGGATCATCGCTCTCACGAAGACCGCGGCGAAGGAGCTTGCCGCCAGAGGGATCACCTGCAACGCCGTAGCCCCCGGATTCGTTGAGACGGACATGACCGCAGAATTCGACTCAAAAAAACAACAGCTTGTTTCAGCGATCCCCCTCGGACGCTTTGCCGCCCCTGAAGAGATCGCCGACGCCGTCTGGTTCCTTCTGAATTCCGATTACATCACCGGAGAGGTGCTCAGGATCGACGGCGGAATCGCCATATAAGGCAGGTGCATCATTATGGTCGACAACGACATCAGAAATTACGCCCGCATCATGCAGGAGATGGATCTGACCGGTCTTGAGATCCGGGAAGACAACGTGACGATCCGGCTTGAACGGAATCTCACGTCCCCGCTCACCGTTACCCAGGTGTCCGCCCCCTCTGCGGCTGCAGCGCCGGCAGGCGTCGTCTCCCCCGCAGAAGAGGAAATGAACGGCACGGATCTTTACACCGTCACGTCTCCCATGGTCGGCGTTTTTTACGCCGCGCCGGCGGAAAACGCGGATTCCTTCGTCGACAGGGGCGCTCGCGTGCGCGCGGGCGACACGCTTGGTATCATCGAAGCCATGAAGCTGATGAACGAGATCACGGCGGAAGAGGACGGCGTCGTAGCGGAAATCTGCGTAAAAAACGGCCAGGTCGTTGAATACGGGACCCCTCTGTTCCGTCTGAAGAGGTGAGTTCATGAACAGAGAAGAACTGAAAAGCATCCTCCCCCATCGGGATGCGATGCTGCTTCTGGACAGTGTGGACCGCGATGGAGATGAAGCCCGGGGTACGCTGAAAATTACCGGGGATGAATGGTTCCTTCAGGGCCATTTCCCCGGTAATCCTGTTGTTCCGGGAGTGATCCTGTGTGAGATCCTTGCACAGTCCGTGTGCATTCTGCTTGCGGAACGCATGGAACAGGGCCGGACGCCCATGTACACGGGCATGAACAACGTCCGTTTCCGGTCTCCCGTCCGTCCCGGCGATACCTTTGAAACACGCTGCCGGATCACCCGCGCAAAGCCCCCCTTCTATTTTGCGGAAGGCGCCGGCTACGTGGGAGACCGGCTCTGTGTAAAGGCCGAATTTTCTTTCGCTATTACGGGGTAAGTCATGTTTTCGAAAATTCTGATTGCAAACCGCGGAGAGATCGCCGTGCGCATCATCCGCGCGTGTAAGGAAATGGGCATCGCCACTGTTGCCGTATACTCTGAGGCGGACAGGGATTCCCTCCATACCGCTCTCGCGGACGAGAGTTACTGCATCGGCCCGGCGCAGGCTTCGGAAAGCTATCTCAACGGTGAACGGATCGTCAGCGCCGCGACCCTGTCCGGCGCGCAGGCCGTTCATCCCGGTTACGGTTTCCTTTCCGAAAGCGCCGACTTTGCGGCGCTTTGCCGTGACCACGGGCTCGTGTTCATCGGACCTGATCCTGATGTCATGCGGCAGATCAGTGACAAGACGCTGATGAAGCGGGAGATCTCCGGGACACGTCTCAAGACGATCCCCGGTACCGACGTTCTGACCGGCCCCGAACAGGCGGCAGCGGAAGCCGACCGTATCGGCTATCCCGTCATGCTCAAAGCGCGTTCCGGCGGCGGCGGGCGCGGCATCCGTCTGATCAGGGATTCCGTTGAACTTCTGGCCCAGTATCCTCTCGCGGTCGCCGAGGCGGAAACAGCCTTTCACGACGGTGGCGTTTACCTTGAAAAATACGTATGGCCTGCCCGGCACATCGAAGTACAGATACTCGCGGACGAGCAGGGCAATGTTGTATGTCTCGGTGAAAGGGACTGTTCCATTCAGCGACGGCATCAGAAGCTGGTGGAGGAATCGCCCTCTCCGGCGGTAAACGCCGCGCAGAGGCACCGTCTTATGGAAGAATGCGCCGAAGCCGTACGTCGGCTTCATTATACGGGAGCAGGTACTCTGGAGTTCCTTATGGACCAGGCCGGTAATTTCTGGTTTATGGAGATGAACGTCCGTCTTCAGGTGGAACACTGCGTCACCGAAATGCTGACGGGGATCGATCTCGTCAAGTGGCAGATCCGTATCGCCGCCGGGATCTCCATTCCATTTACGCAGGAGGACGTCCATCTTGCCGGTGCGGCGATCGAGTGCAGGATCAACGCTCTGTCCCCCGGTCGTCTGAACATGCTTCATGTTCCGGGCGGACTGTTCGTAAGATTCGATACTTATCTCGTACAGGATGTAGTCGTATCCCCCTATTACGACTCTCTCCTCGGAAAGCTCATTGTCTATTCCGGCACACGGGAAGAGGCGGTGAGAAAGATGAAGGCGGCCATCTGCGAGCTTGTCGTCGATGGAATTCCCACAAATATTGAACAGCAGCTGCAGATCATATCCGACCGGCGCTTCATGAGCGGCCGGTACGACACGTCATTCTTAGAATAGGAGACGGCATGGCATTTCTGAACTTTCTTTTCCAGCCGAAAAATGAACTGGAGACGGGCGGCCGCAGCGCTGCACCGGCAGCCGCCCCGGATGATCCGCTGAAGACCTGTCCAAACTGTCATATGGACACGCCGGTGAGCATACTTCGTGAAAACAGCTACACCTGCACCTGCGGTTATCACTTCCGGATCAGGGCCCGTACCCGCATCGGTCTCATTACGGACCCGGACTCATTTACCGAGCTTTTTACGGAAACGGCTTCCGACGATCCCATCTCCTTCCCCGGCTATTCCGAAAAACTGTCCTCCGCCAGATCCAGAAGTCAGGAGTCGGAAGCCGTAGTCTGCGGGACGGCGACCATAGGCGGTCACAGATGCTGCCTGTTCGTCATGGAGCCCAACTTCATGATGGGCAGCATGGGCACCGCCGTGGGAGAGCGCATAACGAAGCTTTTCGAGTACGCGCTGGAAAACGCACTTCCGGTGATAGGCTTCACCGTATCCGGAGGGGCACGTATGCAGGAGGGTCTGTTCTCCCTGATGCAGATGGCCAAGACGAGCGGTGCGGTACGAAGGCACAGCGACGCGGGCCTTCTTTACGTCGCCCTGCTCACGAATCCAACCACCGGCGGCGTGACCGCCAGCTTTGCCATGGAGGCAGACATCATTCTCGCTGAACCTGGGGCCACCGTCGGCTTTGCCGGTGCCAGGGTGATCGAGCAGACTACCCTCCGGCCGCTGCCGAAAGGTTTTCAGACCTCAGAGTTTCTTCTGCAGCATGGATTTGCCGACGCCATTGTGGCCAGACCCGAACAGAAAAACGTACTCATCTCCCTGCTCGGAATGCATGAAGGGAGCGATGCCAAATGATCCTCGGCGCATACGAAACCGTGAAAACGGCAAGAAGCGGACAGCGGCCCACCGGCGCCGATTACGTCCGGAACACGATCTCCGGTTTTTTTGAATTGCACGGTGACCGCAGATTCCGCGACGATCCCGCGATCCTCGGCGGCGTAGGATACCTGAAAGATCTCCCGGTGACTGTGATCGCCATCGATAAGGGGCACACCGCCAAGGAACGTATCGCACGGAATTTCGGTGCTCCCAACCCGGAAGGCTACCGGAAAGCGCTTCGGCTGATGAAACAGGCCGAAAAATTCCACCGGCCCGTGCTGTGCTATGTCGATACTTCCGGGGCTTACTGCGGCATCGGAGCGGAAGAGCGCGGCCAGGGACAGGCGATCGCGGAGAACCTGATGGAAATGATGGCGCTGAAAACGCCTGTGATTTCCGTTCTCATCGGCGAGGGCGGCAGCGGAGGTGCTCTGGCTCTCGGCGTAGCGGACCGCGTCTGGATGATGGAGAACGCCGTGTACTCGGTCATTTCCCCGGAAGGATGCGCCAGCATCCTCTGGAAGGATGCCTCCCGGGCACCGCAGGCAGCGGAACAGCTGCAGCTGACCGCCAGCTGCTGTCTGAAGAACGGGATCGTTGAATCGGTCGTTCCGGAGGACGGACTAGGCAGTCCGGACTTCTACGGCCGCCTAACGGACGCCCTGTACGATGAATTCGTCAGCCTTCGAACCCTTTCTGCCACCGAGCTGACGCACCGGCGTTACGAGAGATTCCGCGCCATGGGAAGGAGGCGTGACTGATGCCTCCCCTTGCGGACTATCGCATGCGCGTTCGATACTATGAGACCGATCAGATGGGCATCGTTCACCATTCGAATTATGTGCGCTGGATGGAGGAGGCCCGTATTCACGCGTTGAATGAAGCCGGCGTTTCCCTGCGCTCTATGGAGGCGGAAGGCATTCAGATCCCAGTGACGGCGGTATCGTGCGAATATCGGAAATCTGCGCGTTTTGATGACGCCGTCCGGATCGAGATCTGCCCCGTGCGTTACAACGGTGTTCGCATGGAGCTTGCCTATCGTATCCTGAGAGAGGAAACCGGAGAACTTCTGGCCGAATGCCGCAGCAGTCACTGTTTCCTTGACACACGCACCGGACACCCGGCAGGTCTGAAACGTCGGGCTCCGAAATATCACCGCATTCTGGAAGAACTGTTTTCAAATAATGACGATAAGGACGGATAAACAGATGAGAAGAGTTGCCATCACCGGCGTGGGGGCGGTTACGCCTCTGGGGAACACCGTGGAAAAGCTCTGGCAGGCGCTGCTCAGCGGCACCTGCGGGATCGCTCCGATTACAAAATTCGATACGGAAAGCTTCAAGGTCAAGGTCGCCGCGGAAGTGAAGGATTTTGATCCCTCCCAATGGATGGACAAGGGCGACGTGATGCACAGCGACATTTATACGCAGTTTGCCATCGCCGCCGCATGTCAGGCCATGGAGGACAGCGGGATTGCCGGAACGGTGGCCCCCGAACGGTTCGGCGTATACATCGGCACGGGCATCGGCGGCATCGCCACGTTCATGACCGAACACCGGAAACTGCTGGAAAAGGGCCCGCGGCGCGTCTCTCCCTTCTTCATTCCCATGATGATCGCCAACATGGCGTCCGGAATGGCCGCCATGCGATTCGGCTGCAAGGGTCCCGCGATACCCGCCGTGACCGCCTGTGCCTCCGGCAGCAACGCCATAGGCGAAGCTATGCGGCTGATCCGCCACGGATACTGTGACGCCATGATCGCCGGCGGCAGTGAAGCCACTGTTAACGAACTTGCCGCTGCGGGCTTCTCTTCCATGAAGGCTCTGAATTTTACGGACGATCCGCGGACGGCCTCTCTCCCCTTCGACGCGCGGCGCGCCGGCTTTGTCATGGGTGAGGGCGCCGGGATCCTGATTCTGGAGGAATACGAGCATGCGGTCAGCCGTGGCGCCGCGATCTACGCGGAACTGACCGGATATGGCTCCACATGTGACGCCTATCATATGACCGCTCCGGATCCGGAGGCCGCAGGCGGCGCCCGTGCCATCGCTGACGCCTGGCGGGAAGCCGGGGATGAGACCGACCGCATCTATTTCAATGCCCATGGAACCGGCACTCTGCTCAACGACCGCTGTGAAACGCTTGCCATAAAAAAGGCGTTCGGAGAAGAGCTTGCCCGCAGGATCGCCATCAGCTCCACCAAGTCCATGACGGGGCACATGCTCGGTGCCGCCGGCGCTGTGGAAGCCATCATTACCGCGCTCGTACTCAAAAACGGGATCGCTCCTCCGACCATAGGGCTGACGGAGCCCGATCCTGAATGCGACCTGGATTACATTCCGCTGAAGGCTCGCAAAGGCGACTATGAAGCCGGCCTCTCCTGCTCCCTTGGCTTTGGAGGTCATAACGCATGTCTTGCCTTCCGGAAAGCGGGTGAATGAGCGTGCTTTCGGATATCGTCGTTACAGGCGTCGGAGCCGTCACCCCTCTCGGTGTCGGCGCGGACGTCACGTGGGATGCGCTCGTCGAGGGACGGTGCGGCATCGCTCCGATAACCTCCATTGACGTATCCTCCCTCCCTGTCCGGCGTGCGGGTGAGATCCGGGACTTTCATCCAAAAGACTACATGTCCACCAAGCTCTCTCTGGACCTTGAACCATACATGCAGTACGCGTGGGTCGCAGCACAGGAAGCGATCCGGCAGAGCGGTCTGACCACCTTCGGTGATCGCGTCGGCATCGTCATGGCATCCGCCCTCAGCGGGATCAACGTCATCGGTTCCACAGCGACGTCTCTCGTCTCCGACGGGAAGTCTGCCGGACCGAAGTTTCTTACAAAAGCCATGGCCAACATTACGGCCGCACAGCTCGGCATACAGTACGGGATCACCGGCCCCAGTATGACGGTATCCACCGCCTGCAGTTCCGGAGGCGACGCCGCAACACTTGCCGCTCTGTTTCTTCGTTCCGGCATGGCGGACGCCATGATCGTAATGGCCGGAGAAGAAGCGGTCTGCCCAACGCTCATCCAGAGTCTGGTCAGAGCAGGCGCCCTGTCAAAAGCGGGAGAGAGTCTCCCCTTTGATGCAAGCCGAAGCGGCTTTGTGCTTGGCTCCGGCGGAGGTTCCGTCGTCCTTGAAACGGCGGAGCACGCCCGGAACAGAGGGGCGACGATCCTAGCCGATCTTGCCGGATGTGCCAACAACACGGATGCCTACAATCCGGTCTCTCCGGATCCGGAAGGCCGCGGCATCGCCGCCTGCATGCGTCTGGCCCTGCAGGACGCGGGCCTGGTCCCCTCCCAGATCGGTTACCTCAACGCTCATGGAACCGCCACCGTGCAGGGGGATGTCGCCGAATGCCGGGCGATCGCGGACGTTTTCGGTGATTCTTCCCTTTACGTTAGTTCTACCAAAGGCGCCACCGGACATATGATGGGCGCCGGCGGGCTCGTTGAACTGATCTTCTGCGTTCTGGCTGTCAGCCGGGGGATCCTTCCCCCGAATACGGGATGCTCCAGGCAGGATACGGCCTGCCCCGTGACTCTGGTTCCTGATGTCTGTTTTTCCCATGCCATCGATTACGCCATGTCCGACTCCATGGGGTTTGGCGGGCAGAATTCCTGCGTCATCATTGGAAAGCACAAGGAGTGATACAAGAATGGACTACACGTACGACGCGGATGTTTTCCGCCGCACGTTCGAATCCAATTTCACGTGGATCGGCGGATTCATGAGGAATGTGCACCGTTTCGGCCAGCGCCCGGCTCTTATCGATCCGATCAGTGACACCTGCTGGACCTACAGTGAGCTGAACGCAGAAGTCAACCGCCTTGCCAACGCGCTGGCATCGCACGGTGTTTCCCGCGGGAACTGCGTGCTGTACCAGCTGTACAACGTTCCGCAGTTTGTGTTTTTTTACATCGCCCCTCAGAAGCTGTGCGCGGTCAACAGCCCGATCAACTGCAATCTCTCCTCCGGTGAGACCGCCCGCCTGCTGGACAGGGACCGTCCCTCTGTCTATGTTTACGATTACGACGTGAGAAAAATGGCCTGGGAGGCCCTGACCATTGCCTCCCACCGTCCTTCGTGCGTGATAGCGGTCAAAGCGGGTGGCGGCTCGGCTGAGCTCCCGGAAGGGCACGTTCTTTATGAGGATTTTATCAGAGAGCACCCTTCGACGGAACCTTCGGTCCCTGTTCCCCCCGGCATGTACGACGAGTCCACCCGATTCTGTACGTCCGGTACGACCGGCACGCCGAAGGGCGTTCCGGTCACCCAGGCGAACGAGGTGCTTTCCGCGCACGACTGCATCATGCACTTCCCTCTCTCGCCCTATGACGTGACCATGAACCTTACCCCCTGGTTCCACAGAGGCGGCCTTCATTCCGGAGGCCCTACGCCGACGCTGTACTGCGGGGGATGCGTTGTCATCATGCGCATGTTCAGTGCCGGGCACTGCTTTTCCTATGTGGAGAAATACGGCGTCACCTTCCTCATCGGAGTTCCTTCCGCCCTGTCAAAGCTTGCCGACCGGCAGGAAAAGCATCCGGCGGATCTCTCCGGACTGCGCGGTATCGTCACCATGGGCAGTCCGTTGGAAAAGGAGGCGTGCATGCGGTATCAGAGAGTACTGACGCCAAACATATTCAACGGATACGGAACGACGGAGACCTTCTGGAACAGTTTTCTCCGACCGGCCGATCTGCCCCGCTTTTCCGGCTCTGCCGGCAGGTCCTGTACGGATGACGAGATCCGCGTCGTCCGTGTGTATGAAGACAGAAAGGCGGAACCGGAGGACGTCGTACCTCAGGATGGTGTCACGGAAGGCGAGATCATCATCTCCGCCTGGGCCAAATCTGCCATGTGCTATTTCCGGAATCCGGAACAGACGGAAGAAAAGTACTACAAGGGCTGGTTCTATACGAAGGATATCGGCGTTTGGGATGAAGGCTCCTATATCACAGTGCGCGGGCGCAAGGATGACATGATCATCTGCATGGGAGAGAATATTTATCCCGCGCAGCTGGAAGAAGTCATATCCGGATGCCCCGGCGTGGCCGACTGCATGGTGACGGGCGTACCGGACGCCTCCCGGGGAGAAGCTGTCGCGGCTTACGTCATTCCCTCGGATCCTTCACTCACCGTAAAGGACGTGCATCGATTCTGTGTGGAAACACCGGATCTGTCTCAGTACAAGTGTCCGCGTTATTACCGTCTGACGGACACTCTTCCCTATAACGCCACGGGGAAAAAACAGCATGTGCTGTTAAAGCAGCAGGCTCTGGCTGATCTGTCCAGCGGGGCGCTGCTCAGGCCATAAAAAGTGCGGACCGGAAGGATGGCGCATCGAATGGATGCACCTCCTTCCGGTTTTCAACGAAATCCATGAAACCGGCTTACAACCAGCGTTTGATGAATCCCCCTTGATTTCATATGGATCTCTCTGCTTCCGGTCGGTATCACTCTCATATTGCAGAGAATACGGAGGGCCTCTGGAACGAAGGTTCGATCTTGAAGATCTATCAATAGCAGCCATCGGGTCCTGCCCGCATATCCGCAGGAAATAAAACAGGCGTGACCAGGTCGGTCACGCCTGTTATTATCTGCTTCATTGAGGGATAACTGTCTCAAAGCGCCATCTTTACGGAGAGCGCACTGAGGTTCTCTTTTCTTACGCCTTATTCTTCCGTCTTCTCTCCGGGACCGCGGATCACTACGTTCATGTAGCTGTACGGTATTTCTATGCCCGCGTCTCTGAGTGCGTGATGGACGCGCACGTTCACGTCGCTTCTCACGATCTCTCCTCTTGTGCCCGGATGGAAGTAGGCGGTCGTGACCATGGACAGGCTGCTCGCTTCATAGGCCATAAAGTAGACGGGTCCGTAGTCCCTCGTACCGTCCGGTCCTTCGTATCCCGGAACAGTATAAGGGCTGTCCCCCACTGCCTTGCGGATGACCGACATGGCTCTTTCAACGTCGCTCCCGTAAGCGACCGGGAACGTAAAACGCATCGACCGTATCGCTTTGTGCCGCGTCATGTTCGTAATGGACATCCCGTTGAGCCGACTGTTGGGAATGATCACATCCGTTTTATCGATCCCGCGGATCACCACGTGGCGAACCGTTATGTCCTTTACGATGCCGGAAATCCCCCCGTCAAGCTCCAGGCGGTCTCCGATGTCAAAGGGTCTGCTGGCGCTGAGCATGAACCCGCATATCAGGTCGGAAATGACCGGCTGTGCGGCAAAACCGATAATGGCGCCGATAATGGCGGTCCCCTGAAAGGCGATCTTTCCGAAGGACCCCGTGAGTTCTGAACTGGTAATGACCCAGAATATGGCAATGACGACAATGGCTATGCGAAATACCTTCTCCCAGAACCGCACCTGGATCCTGTTGCCCGCTTTCACATGCCTGGAGAATATCCTTTTCTCCACTTTAAGAATGATGACGACGACAATGAAGGCGATCACGATGGCAATAAGAAATTCGACCACATCTCCAAGCAGGCCGGCTTCCCGGAACCAGCTTCTGGTCGTATCGATGCCTTTCTCAAGATAATTCAACGTAGTCCTCCTTATGCATCAATGCCACCGGACAGGAATCCTCTGCTTTCCTCAAAGAACTCCCGCACGGCGTCTGCATCTGCATGAATGCGCCGCTTCAGCTCGTCAATGCCGGAAAAGCGCATCTCCGGCCGGAGAAAGCGGAAAAACTCAAGTCGTACGTTTTTCCCGTAAAGATCGCCCGAATAATCAAGAATATAGGTCTCCGCGTTCACTGACGTCGTTTCCTCTACTGTTGGACGCACACCTACATTTGTAACACCGGCCCGTCTTGTTCCGTCCGGGAGAGTAACTACACTGGCGTAAACGCCGTGCTTTGGAATGATCAGATCCCGGTCAAAGCGAAGATTGATCGTCGGAGCGTCGATCGTGCGGCCAAGCTTCTTTCCCGTCCTCACGACACCGGACATCACATGAGGGTGCCCGTAAAAGCGCATGGCCTTTTCCATATGGCCGTCCGCGATCAGTTCCCGGATCAGAGAAGAACTTACACGCACGCCGTCAACGGTGACCGGTTCGATCACGTCGCATCCGACGCCGAGTTCGCGGCATCTGGCTGACAGCCGTTGGGCCGTGCCCTGGCCAAGATATCCGCAGGAATAATCGTACCCACATACGATATGAGCCGCGTGATACTCCTCGATCAGGGAATCCAGAAACCGTTCCCATGGCATCCGCATCATATCGTCGTTGAAACGGAGCACGATGCTCTCTTCAATGCCGAACAGTTCCCGGATGAGCGCCGACCGGTCGGCAGGCACGGTAAGCAGAGGGACTCTGCGTCCGCTGACCCGGCTCAGGGGATGCTCGTCAAAAGAAAGCGCAGCGGGGATCAGCCCTTTTTCCCGGCCTGTCTCGGCGGTACGCTTCAGCAGGGCCGCATGACCGAGATGCACGCCATCAAAAAAACCCAGCGCAATGATATGATCACCGTTCAAGCTCGTTCACCCGTTTCAAAAAAACTCTTTACCGTATTCATCACGCCGGATACGCAGTTCCCCAGGAGCAGGAAACTGCCTTCCCCGTCATACACGCGGTAGTATCCATCCTTCAGCTCCGGGCAGGAAAACGGATTGCCGTTCAGGCAGCGTCTCCTGTCCGTATCCGCCACAGTAACGGAAGGGCAGTCAAACAGCCGGTCCACCGGAAGCAGAAGTTCCTCCGCCCTCCCCTGCTCCGCAGCAGCAAGGATCTGCTCCAACGGCAGGCAGTCATCCAGCGTAAAGCGGCCCGCGGCTGTTCGGCGCAGTTCTGCCAGGCAGCCGCCGCACCCCAGCTTCCGGCCGATGTCGTGGCACAGGGTTCGAATATAGGTCCCCTTGGAACATTTCACTCTCAGAATGGCGTCAGTGCCATCCCAGCCCTCCGCCTCCAGGCTGTAGATCGTGATCCTGCGGGGCTTCCGTTCCACTTCCATCCCTTTTCTGGCCAGTTCGTACAGCTTTTTTCCCTGAACCTTGACCGCGGAATACATGGGCGGAATCTGAAGGATATCGCCGGTAAACTCCGGCAGAACGTCCAGGATCTCCCGTCTATCGGGCAGACGTGTGCTTCGGGCCAGGACGGTGCCGGTAACGTCCTGCGTATCCGTGACGATGCCGGGACGGAACCGGGCCACGTATTCCTTCTGATCGTTCTCGCAAAAAGGGACAGCCCGCGTGGCTCGTCCGACAAATACGGGCAGAACGCCCGTGGCCATGGGATCCAGCGTTCCGCCGTGCCCGACGCGGCGCTCCCCGAGCGCACGCCGGAGCTTCCCCACTACGTCATGCGAGGTCCATCCGGCCGGTTTATCCACGATCAGGAGACCGTTCACGTTTCATCAGCGCCTTTCAGCATCCGTTCCAGTTCCTTCAGCAGTACCCGCTTCATTTCGTCGGTCGTCATCCCCCGGGGAGACGCTCCGGCGGCCATGGCGTGACCTCCTCCGCCCAGCACACCGCACAGTTCGCTGGCGTTTACGTCCTGAGTCGTGCGCACGGACACCTTGCAGTCCGTCGGGGACGTCATCTCCCTCAGTGTGATCCCGCAGGCCACTCCTTCGATGCCGCCCGGGATAGCGGCAACGTCGTCCATGTCATTCTCCGTACAGCCGCTTTCCTCCATCATGCGCCTGGTTACCGTAATGACCGCCACCTTGCCGTCGTGATAGAATTCGGCTCCGGAGTAGATCATTCCTTCCAGTGCGATCCTCCGTCGCGATCTCGTACGGAACAGGATCCGGTTCCACTCTGCGATATCGGCGCCGGCCGCAGCCATTGCTGCCGCAGTCGAAAACGCGTTTGCCGTCGCATTCGCGTAGGAAAAGCACCCGGTATCCGTGGAAACGGCGATATAGATCGCCTCTGCCATGGGAACGTCCGGCTCGATACCGAGCGTGCGGGCGATCTCACAGATGATCTCTCCGCAGGAGGCTCTCTGTCCGTTCAGGCAGGTCCGCGCCGCGTATCCCGTATTGCTGGGATGATGGTCGATGCCCAGCGCCACGTTCCCGGCGTGGCAGGCCGCGTTGGACGGAAACAGTCCCTCGGACGCCAGGTCGACAGACACTACCGTTTTCGGACTCCAGCCGTCGGGGGCCCAAAGCTCGCGGACTACGGGCAGGAATTTCTCCGTCGTTTCCGGGTTATATAGAACATAAGCCGTCTTTCCCAGCGCACGAAGGATCCGGACCAATGCGGCGGCGGACCCGTGGGCATCTCCATCGGGTCTCACGTGGGTAAGGACCAGATATCCGTCGTTCTTCCTGAGAAAGGCGGCTGTTTGTTCAACTGTCAGAAGCTCCATCCCCGTCCTCCTTCTCTTCCAGTTCCGCCAGCATTCGGCTGATATGGGCGCCGTGGGCAATGGAGTCGTCCAGAATGAATACAAATTCGGGCGTATACCGCAGAGACAGGGCGTTGCCCACCTCTCTGCGCAGCCAGCCGGACGCAGAACGTATCCCTTTCCGAAATTCCTTCTCGTCGGAAAGTCCGTAAACGCTCAGGCACACCTTGCACCATCTCAGATCTCCGCTGGTATCGACGGACACCACGCTGATCATTCCCTGCTGCACCCGGGGATCCTTGACCGACCGGAGACGGTCGGCCAGGACCCGCTGAATATCTTCATTTATCCTCTGAATCTTATTCGATGCCATGTCAATCAGTCCTTGATCTGCTCCATCACGAAGGCTTCGATAACGTCGCCTTCCTTAATGTCGTTGAATTTCTCAATGGACAGGCCGCATTCATAGCCGCTGGCAACTTCCTTTACGTCGTCCTTGAACCGGCGCAGCGAAGCGAGGTCGCCCTCGTGCACCACGATGCCGTCGCGCACGACGCGCACCTGGCAGTTGCGAACGATCTTTCCATCCTGTACGTAGCAGCCGCAGATCGTACCCACATGGGATACCTTGTACGTCTGCCGGACCTCGGCATGTCCGATCACGGATTCCCTGAATTTCGGCGCCAGCATTCCCTTCATAGCGGCTTCGATCTCATTGATGCAGTCGTAGATCACGCGGTACATGCGGATATCCACATCGTTCCTGGAAGCGTTGTCTCTGGCGGCGGCGTCCGGCCGCACGTTGAAGCCCACGATGATGGCGCCGCTGGTCGCTGCCAGCATGACGTCAGATTCGTTGATGGCGCCGACGGCGGAATGAATGACGCGGACGCGCACTTCTTCGTTGCTCAGCTTCTCGAGAGAGGAGCGCACCGCTTCCGCGGATCCCTGAACGTCCGCTTTTACGATGATGTTCAGGTTCTTCAGCTCACCCTCCTTGATGCGGGAGAACAGATCCTCCAGCGAGACCTTCTTCTGAGAAGACGAGGCGTTCTTCTTCTCCGCCTTCCGCTGCTCTACCAGTTCTCTCGCCATGCGCTCATCGGCTACGGCGTTGAATATGTCGCCCGCATCCGGCACCTCGGACATGCCGGTGATCTCCACCGGAACGGAAGGTCCGGCTTCGGTCACGCGTTCACCCTTATCGTTGGTCATGACCCGGACGCGTCCTACAGACGTGCCGGCGATGATCACGTCGCCCTGGCGCAGCGTCCCGTTCTGAACGAGCACCGTCATGATGGGACCGCGGCCCTTGTCCAGTCTGGCCTCGATGACGGTACCTCTGGCGGAACGGTTCGGATTCGCCTTCAGTTCCTGCATTTCCGCGGTAAGGGCCACCATCTCCAGGAGATTATCCACGCCCTGTCCCGTTTTTGCCGAGATCGGACATACGATCGTCTCACCGCCCCATTCCTCGGGGACCATCTCATATTCGGTCAGCTGCTGCTTGATCTTTTCGGGATTCGCTCCCGGCACATCCATCTTGTTGATGGCTACGATCATCGGGATCCCTGCCGCTTTGGCGTGATTGATGGATTCCACCGTCTGCGGCATGATGCCGTCGTCGGCCGCCACGATCAGAATGGCGATGTCCGTCACCATGGCGCCGCGGGCGCGCATGGCGGTAAAGGCCTCGTGGCCGGGGGTATCGAGAAACGTAATGGGGCTGCCGTTGATCTGTACGCGGTACGCGCCGATATGCTGGGTGATGCCGCCCGCCTCTCCGGCGGCGACATTGGCCTGGCGGATGCGGTCGAGCAGCGACGTCTTGCCGTGGTCCACGTGACCCATGACGACAACCACCGGTGCGCGCGGAATGAGATCCTCCGGTGCGTCCTCATGATCGTCGATCAGTTTCTCCTCGATGGTCACGATCACTTCCCGCTCCACCTTGCAGCCGAGTTCCATGGCTACCAGTGCGGCGGTATCGTAATCGATGACGTCGCTCAGAGACGCCATGACGCCGAGCTTGATGAGCTGCTTGACGACCTCTACACCGGTCTTCTTCATCCGGGACGCAAGTTCGCTGACGGCGATCTCATCCGGGATCATCACCTTGACCGGAGCCTTCTTGGCGATCTCCAGCTGGAGCTTCTGCATGCGCTCGCGTTCTTCCTGACGGCGCTTGGCTCCGCTGTTCTGATTCTGGTTCCGGTTCTGATTCTTCTTGCCGATCTTCTGCTTGCCCCGGTTCATGTTCTCCGCGCGATCCGGGACGAAATTATCCAGCCTCTCGTCGTATTTGGAAAGATTGATCGTGGCGCCGGAAGTATTGATGACCCTTTTCTCCGGCACTTTTCTCGGCTGGAAGGGCTTCTCCTCCTTCTTTTTGGGCGCCTGAGGCTGCTGAGACTGAACCGCCTTTTCCTTCGGCGCGGGAGTGCTCTTCTCCTCCGTCCTGGGCTCGCTCTTCTCGCCTTTCTTCTCCGCTTCGGCCGGTTTCGTTTCCGGAGCGGGTTCCTCTTTTTTCTCTGTCTGCGGGACCACAAACACCTCTTCCAGACTGTCGATCTGGTTGTTTACGGTCATGTATTCGAAGATCACGTCGAGCTGTTCTTCTTCAAGCGCCTGCATGTGGTTCTTCGGCGCCTCGAAGTATTTTGCAACGATCTCGGAGATGGTCTTCGTCGGAACTCCAAAGTCCTTCGCCACCTCATGGATGCGGTATTTAAACATAATGCTCATATCTCATTCCCTCTCTTTCCCGTTGGTGCGTTTCCCGTGACAGCCCGCGGCTTTCCTTGAGCTTTTCCGCTCCTCGGCACGCTTCCTTTTCAGTGCCATCCGTTCGGCAGCCGGGGCAAATCCCGGATCCGTCTTTGCCAGTTCCGATGTAAAAGCCGCGGCAAGTCCCGTATCGGTGAACGCCAGCATTCCCGGAGATCCCCTCCCGACGGCCTGACTCAGCTCCATTTTCCCGTAGGGAAGTACCAGATGCGGCACGGACGCCTCCCGTGCCATGAAGGCTGCCCTTTTTACGGATCCCTCCGAAGCGTCCGAAGCGGACAGGATGCATCTCACCCGGACGCGTTCGACGCCGGCGCTGACGCATTCCTCACCGATTTCAAGAGCGCCTGCCTTTCTGGCAAGCCCAAGCAGATGCAGACATTTGTCCATAGGCTTACTCCATTCTGCCCTGAAGATCCAGATACAGTTCCTCAGGGATCCCGGTGTTCAGAGCCCGTTCCAGTGCTTTGGATTTCGTCGCTTTTTTCAGGCAATCGGCGTTGGGGCACACATAGGCGCCGCGTCCGGGCATCTTTCCCTTGAAGTCCAGCGATACCGCCCCCTCGGGGGACCGCACCACGCGGATCAGTTCTCTTTTCGGCTTCATTTCACGGCAGCCCAGGCACTGCCGCATCGGTATTTTCTTCTGCATGGGGCCGCCTGCCTTTCTCAGTTATCCTCTTGTTCCGAAGCCTGATTGGCCTGGCTTTCGGGCTTGATGTCGATCTTATATCCGGTCAGTCTGGCCGCAAGACGCACGTTCTGCCCTTCCTTGCCGATGGCCAGTGACAGCTGGTTGTCGGGAACGATCACCCGGCAGCTTTTTTCATCGTCCAGAAGCGTTACGCTGATCACATCGCTGGGCGACAGGGCGGAGGCGATGAATTCCGCCGGGTCCTCACTGTACCGGGCGATGTCGATCTTTTCTCCGTGAAGCTCGTCCACAATGGCCGCTACGCGGCCTCCGCGGGGGCCGACGCAGGCTCCGATGGGGTCCACGTCCGGATCGTTGGCCCAGACCGCGATCTTCGTACGGCTTCCCGCTTCTCTGGCGATGCTCTTGATCTCTACGGTGCCGTCGAAGATCTCGGGAACCTCCATCTCGAACAGGCGCTTCACAAGACCGGGATGGGTGCGGGAAATCAGCACCTGAGGACCGCGTGAAGAGCGTCGGACCTCCACGACGTATACCTTGATGCGGTCTCCTTCGTGGATCTCCTCTCCGGCGATCCGCTCGTTAGCCGTCAGGCTGGCATCCGTCGTCTCCGATCCGGAGCTGATGCGGACGTAGGCGTTTCCGTTGGGCTCCACTCTGTGGACGACTCCGGTCATGATCTCTCTTTCCTTGGAGGTGAAGACGTCGAAGACGATGCCCCGCTCCGCTTCACGGATCCCCTGAATGATGACCTGCTTGGCAGCCTGCGCCGCAATGCGCCCGAATTTCTGCGTGTCAACGGGAATGTTGACCGTATCCCCCAGTTCGTATCGGGCGGACATTTTCTTTGCGTCGTCCAGAAGGATCTGAGTTTCGGGATCCTCTACCTGCTCGCACACCGTCTTCATGATGTACATGCTGATCTCCTTCTTCTCGGGATCCAGTTCCACGCGGGCGTTATCCGCGGCGTCCGGATGATCCTTCCTCAGTGCGGCAAGCAGTGCCTGCTCGATCTTTTCCAGCATGTAACTCTGCGGAATGCCCTTTTCCTTCTCGATATCTGCGATGGCTTCAAAAAATGCTGCGTTCATTGTCGATCCCCTATTCTTAAAATGTTACACGCAGACGCACGTTAGCCGTTTCCGAAGGCGCGAACGTCTCAGTTTTTCCGTTGATCTCGATGCTTACGGCGCCGTCCCGGTAATCCGTCAGTTTCCCGATGAATTCCTTCCTTCCGTCCCGGCTTCTGTACAGCCGTACTTCCACCGTGCTTCCCATGAAAGCGGCAAAATCCGACGGCCGTTTCAGCGACCGCTCCGCACCCGCGGAGGAAACTTCAAAGGTGTAGGCGCCATCTATCAGGTCCTTTTCGTCGAGAATGGGATCCAGCGCCCGGCTGATCGCTTCGCACTGGTCGATGCCGACTCCTCCCTCGCGGTCGATGTACACCCTCAGATACCAGACGCCCGCCTCCTTGACGTATTCGACGTCCCAGATGCTGCACCCGTTCTGCTCCGCGATGGGCTGTGCCAGCTCCCATACCTGATCGGTAAGTCTGCTCATGTTCCGTTCCTTCCCGCCCGCGGGTGAGCGCGGGCTTTTATGCACAGAAAAGGAGTGGGGATTTCCCCACTCCGCAAATTCCTGTTACTACCTTGCATACCATACCATGTCTATCGTTGAAATGCAAGCATTTTTCGCACTTTTCGCGAATTTTCCGTTTTCTCAGAAATCCGTCCGCCCCTCCATGGCGCGGCTCAGCGTCGCATCGTCCGCGAATTCAAGATTTGCCCCGACCGGCACTCCGTAGGCGAGTCTGGTGATTTTAACTTCAAACGGCTTCAGAAGACGGGAGATGTACCGTGCCGTCGTCTCACCCTCCGTATCCGGATTTGTCGCCATGATGACTTCGCGGATCTCCCCCTCCGCCACTCTCGCCACCAGCTCCCGGATGGTCAGATCGTCCGGAGACACGTGGTTCATGGGAGATATGACGCCATGCAGCACATGATACAGCCCGTTGTATTCTCTCCCTCGCTCCAGCGCCACCACGTCCTTCGGATCGGAGACGACGCAGATGGTATGCGTATCTCTTGCCGGATTGCTGCAGATCGGGCACAGCTCGGAATCCGTCAGATTATGGCACACCCGGCAGGGAAAGATGTTTCTTTTCGCCTGTACGATGGCGTCGGCAAAGGCTTCCGCTTCTTCCTCCGGCCGGGACAGCACGAAGAACGCAAGCCGCTGAGCCGTTTTTCTCCCAATGCCGGGAAGCGACGCGAATTTTTCGATCAGCGTCTCCAGGGTCTGCGGGAACAGATTCATGACAGTTCTCCTCTCAGCTGCGCGATCCTGGCGGCGCGGTCCGCCGCGCGGAAAACGTCGCTCCCCGCGACCAGTACGTCGGCGCCGGCCGTACGACACAGGCGGGCGGTTTCCGGGTTTACTCCACCGTCGACTTCGATCTCACATTGCAGGCCCTCCGCGTCGATGGCCTTCCGCAGCCGCTCGACCTTCGGCAGCATGCCTTCCATGAAGCGCTGGCCGCCGAACCCCGGTTCCACCGTCATGACCAGGGCAAGATCAATGCGGCCAAGATACGGGAGGAGCTTTTCCGCGGACGTCGCAGGTTTTATTGCCAGCCCGACGCGCTTTCCTCTGCCGTGTACGGCGTCGATGGCTTTCCGTACGTCCGCCGCCTCATCGGCTTCCAGATGAAAAACCACGAGATCCGCCCCCGCGTCGGCAAAGCGTTCCGCAAAGCGGTGTGGTCTTTCGATCATCAGATGGACGTCAAGCGTCATTTCCGTGATCTTCCGGACGGATTCAAGCACCGGGATGCCGATGGAGATGTTGGGAACGAACACACCGTCCATCACGTCAAAATGCAGGTAGTCGGCTGTTTCTATGGTCCGTATCTCCTGTCCGAGACGGGTAAAATCCGCCGACAGGATGGACGGGGCTATTTTCGTCATCCTTTTCTCCTCTTTCTTTGATGATCTGACTGTATCATAGTGTATTCGATCCTTTTTGGCAAGACGCTGACCCGTGGAATTCCGTGCGGGAACGCCGCGGCGCCTCTCTTCCGCATTCCCTCCGTTTCTTGACACGCGCCAGGCACGGTACTAAAATATAAAAAGGTTATCAAACGGGAGGCGGTGCCCATTGAAGATCATAAAGGAAAAGAAGCTGCGGTCCTGCTGGCCGATCTACGGGATCGGCGTTTTCTGGCTCCTGTACGCTCTGATATTCCCCATGTACAGGCCTCTGCATTTTGTTCTTCTTGCCGTTCTTTCGATCCCCGTCTATCTCCTGCTCAGCCGCGTATTCCCGGGAAAAACCGTTCAGACGGAAGTGGAAGTACCCGATGAGCCGGAACCCTCTCCCACGGGCATCCCGGAACACGACGCACTGCTCGCCGAAGGCCGTACCGCCGTCGCCGAAATGCAGGCCCTGCAGTCCAGGATCACGGACCCCGACATCCGGCAGAAAACAGAACGGCTCATCGAACTGACCGGTCAGATCTTTCAGGATCTTATTGACGATCCGGCGGACTACCGGACGATTCGCCGTTTCTCAGATTACTTTCTTCCCACAACGGTCAAGATGCTGCACGAGTACGACCGCATGAGCGGCATCGGCGTCAATGGTGAAAACATCGCCGCCACCCGGGAGCGGATCTCCGCGATCCTGGACACTACGGTGGCCGCCTATGAAAAACAGCTGGACGCTCTGTTTGCCAACCAGGCCCTCGATATTGAGACGGATATCACCGTCCTCGAGAACATGCTGAAAAAGGAAGGCCTTGCCTCCGACGGGTTTGAGCAGTCCTTCCCCGGCACGCCCGGCACCGCCTGAACCCGCGTCATCACCCGCCGACGATCTGCATTCCATATCACATATCATATGAGACCACTCACAAGAAAGGATGTTTGCCATGTCTGAAAAAACTGATTTCGTCCCCGAACTGACCCTGTCTCCCGAAGGTTTTCCCTCCTTTGAAGACGCTCTTGCGGCCTCAGAAGCTCCCGCTGCCGCCGCCGCGGCCGCAGCTCCCACTCTGGAAGAAGATAACGCCGCCATCAAGGAGAGCATCGATTCTCAGATGAGCAGCCTGACGGAGGAAGAGCGCAAGCAGGTGGAAGCGTTCTCCAAGCAGATCGACATCACTGACACCAACACCGTGCTCACCTACGGCGCCGCCAGCCAGAAGCACATCTCAGATTTTTCCGACACCGCTCTGAACGCCGTGCGTACGAAGGACCTCGGTGAAGTTGGGGACATGCTCTCCGACCTTGTCGTGGAGCTGAAGGGCTTCAATTTCGATGAAAAGCAGAAGAAGGGGCTGTTCGGGCTCCGGAAGAAAGCCCAGCATAAGATCGAAACGCTGAAGGCCGACTACGCCAAGGCCGAGGTCAACGTGGACAAGATCTCCGAAATGCTGGAGAAGCATCAGGTCATCCTGATGAAGGATACGGCCATGCTCGACAAGATGTATGACACGAATCAGGGCTATTTCAAGGAGCTGACCATGTACATTCTGGCCGGCAAGACGAAGCTGGACGAATGCCGCACCGTGACGCTGCCCGCCCTGCAGAAGAAGGCGGAGGAATCCGGTCTGCCGGAGGATGCTCAGGCCGCCAGCGACTTTGCCAACATGATCAATCGCTTTGAAAAGAAGCTGTACGATCTGGAACTGACCCGCATGGTGTCCGTTCAGATGGCCCCGCAGATCCGTCTGATCCAGAACAACGACACGCTGCTGGTGGAAAAGATCCAGACCAGCATCGTAAACACCATTCCCCTGTGGAAGAGCCAGATGGTCCTTGCCCTTGGGCTGTATCACTCCCAGCAGGCCATGCAGGCCCAGCATGAAGTCACCGAGATGACCAACGAGCTTCTGAAGAAGAACGCAGAAATGCTGAAGACCGGCAGCGTCGAAGTCGCCAAGGAATCCGAGCGGGGCGTGGTGGATATCGAAACGCTGGCGGAGACCAACCGCATGCTGATCGAAACGCTGGAGGAAGTTCAGCAGATCCAGCGCGACGGGTCCGCCAAACGTCACGCCGCGGAGGCCGAACTGGGCCGCATTGAGGGCGAGCTGAAGCAGAAGCTTTTGGATCTTCGTCGGTAACCCATCGCCATGTCTGTATTCAGTAAGCGGAGCACGGCGGCCGTCATCACCGTCGTCCTGTGCGTGCTGGCTCTGGTGATCGGCGTCCGGCGCAGCGTTGGCCGGCGTGCGGCCGATATCCTGGATCAGTTCGAATCCGGCGTTCGCTCGGAGACGGCCGGATATACCCTTCCCTCCGTTTCTGCTCAGCTGGAGGCAAGGAGCAACGCGGCTCTCGGGCTCATTTCCCTGTCGGGTCCTTACGGAGATCTGACGGAAAAGGCAGACGCCGTCCGGGAAGCCAGAGAGGCTCTGCTTTCGGCCGGTTCCATTTCCGCCCGCTCTGAGGCCAACGCCGCTCTGGCGGCCGCCTGCGACGCCCTCATTCCCGGGCTGGAGGCGGTTCTGACGGATCCCGACCGGATCAGCGCGCTGAAGGACTACGCGGGCGTCATGTCCAACACGGCGCGCCTGATCGAGACAAGCGGCTACAACGAGCTGGTCAGCGATTTCCGTTCCAACGTTCTGGGGCTTTTCCCCGTCAGCATACTGTACCGGATCGCGGGAGTCGCCGTGCCGGACTATTTCTGAGTGAATGCCATGAAAAAACGTTCTACGGCAGTCCTGCTGACTGCCCTGCTTCTGTTCATCTTCGCCGTACCGTCCTTTGCCCTGGTAGACAAGAGCGACAGCTTCTATGTGGCAGACTGCGCGGAGGTCCTTTCGGACGCCCTGGAAAACAGGATTATCTCCATCAACGGAGAGCTGGAGTACTACTGCAGCGGCTCCCAGATGGTGGTAGTTTCCGTGGATTATCTCGACGGTCTGTACAGTGACGAATACGCCATGACCCTGTTCAACGAGTGGGGCGTGGGCAGCCGCGAACACAACAACGGCACGCTGCTTCTTCTCTGCCCGAACGAAAACAAGGCCTGGCTCACATACGGATCCGGACTGGACAGTCTCCTGTCCTCATCGAAGGTCAATGAGATGTTCGACTCGGTATTCTGGGGTCCCTTTGATTCCGGCGACTATGAAACTGCGGTCGACAATATGGTCTCGGAACTGGTCGGCGTTTACGCGTCCTTTTACAGTGTTTCCGAAGAAGTCCTGGATCCTTCCTCCCAGCAGGGCGGAGGGTACGATTATGACGACGGAGGATATGTGCCTTATGAGAATGATCAGACGGTCTATTCCTCCGGAAACAGAATGAGCGCCATCATCTTCTTTCTGATAGTCGTTCTCATCATCTACCTGATTATCCGTCGGGCGGACCGCCTCAGATATCGGCGCTACTGCGGCGCCATGGGTTACGGCATCCGCCCCTACCACTGGTGGTACCTGTTCTGGGGCCCGCACCTTCATTGGCACGACCCCAGGCCCCCCCGTCCCCCCATGAGCGGCGGATACTACAGCGGGTGGAATCACGGCAGCCACCAGTACGGCAGCCACTCCGGTTTCGGAGGCCATTCTTCCGGCGGCTTCGGAGGTCATTCTTCCGGTGGCTTCGGAGGTCATTCCGGAGGCTTCAGCAGTCATTCCGGCAGCGGATTCGGAGGCGGCGGTCACGGCGGAGGCGGCGGAGGCCGTCGCTGAAACTCGGGCACTTCCTCCCGTACAGCAAAACAAAACAGCTTCCTTTTCACGGATCTCTCCGTAAAAGGAAGCTGTTTTTACTGTTCCTGATCCTTTTCCTTCAGTTCCTGCTCGATCTCTGCAAGGATCTTCCGGTCCTGCCGGTCGGTGAAGTTCAGTTTTTCATACATGTCCGGCCGCCGCAGTCTGGTACGGAGGATCGACTGCTTTCTCCTCCATCGGGCGATGTTCACATGGTGCCCGGAAAGCAGAACGGGGGGAACGTGTCTTCCGTTCCACACCTCAGGGCGGCTGTACTGAGGATATTCCAGAAGCCCCGCCCAGTGGCTCTCCTCTTCGAAGCATTCCGGATCCGGCAGTACTCCGGGCACCAGCCGGCATACGGCGTCCGCCACGGCGATGGCTGCGATCTCTCCGCCCGTCAGCACGAAGTCCCCAAGGGATATCTCTTCGTCCACGCACTCGTCGATAAAGCGCTGATCCACGCCCTCATAGTGGCCGCAGACCAGGATCAGGCGGTCGTATTCTCTCTGCAGGCGGCGGGCGGCCGCCTGATCGAACACCGTACCGCAGGGGGACAGATAGATCGTGTGCACGCGTTGGCCTGCCTCGTCGCAGATGTGCTTCCAGCAGTCGTACAGGGGCTGGGCCTGCATGACGCATCCCCTGCCGCCTCCATAGGGATAGTCGTCCACCTGATTCTGTCGGTTGGTGGTATAATCCCGTATCTGGTGGCATTCGATCCGCACGTAGCCTCTCTCCTGTCCGCGTCCGATGATGCTTTCCGAAAGCATATCTCCCACGGTATCGGGGAACAGGGTCATGATGTCGATCCGCATTACAATCCCTCGATCAGATGAACGGTCACCGTACCGTTCTCGGTATCTACCCGGCGGATGAATTCCGGCACCCGCGGCACCAGGATCTCCCTTTCCCCGCGGATGACCAGCACGTCGCCCCCGGGAAGCTGCAGGATATCCTCCACGATGCCCAGATTCTTTCCCGACTCTTCTTCCACTGCCGGCAGGCCGATGATATCCTGCAGGAAATAGGCGCCGGGTTCCAGACGCGCCTCTTCGCGGTCGATCCGGATCACTTTGCCGCGCATGGCCTCAGCCTCGTCCATGGTGTTCACACCCTCCAGCGCCGCGATCAGCGCGCCCTTATGGACGAAGCTTGAACGTACAGGAAAGGGCTTCCCGTCGATATGGAAAACGGTAAAGCCCTTTAAAAACTCCGCGCTGTCTGCCCATGGCCGGATCCGCACCTCACCGCGCACGCCGTGCGTGGTCACGATCTGGCCGGCCTCGAGATAACGCTGTTTCATCAGTCAACGATATCCACGCTGATATGCTTGCCCTGTCTCTGGGCTACGCTGCGCATCAGCACCCGGATCTCCCTGGCGATCTTCCCCTGCCGTCCGATCACCTTGCCCATGTCGCCTGGGGCAACGTGCAGTTCATAGACTGTTTCATCGGATTTCTCGATCTCATTGACTACCACTTCATCCGGATGATCAACAAGATTGCGCGCGATGTAAAGCAGCAGTTCCTTCATGGCTTACTCTTCCGGTTCTCAGATGGCGCCGATCTTCTTCAGCAGGGCGCGGGCGGTATCCGTCGGCTGAGCGCCGTTCTTGATCCAGTACTGGGCACGCTCCACGTCGATCTTGATCTCGGCGGGGTCGGTCAGCGGGTTGTAGGTGCCGATCTCCTCGATGCAGCGTCCGTCACGGGGCGCCAGAGACTCAGCCACGACGACACGGTAGAAGGGATTCTTCTTGGCTCCCATTCTGCGAAGTCTGATTTTAACCATTGTTCTTTCCTCCTGAAAATATGTTTGATTTCTTTGTTTTATCAGTCAGCATGCTTCCATGCGTACCTTCCGGTCAGAACCCGAAGCGGCCCCGCTTCCCTTTTTTTCCGAAGCCTTTCCCGCCAAGCATCGCGGGCATCTTTCCCCGGGACATCTGCTTTGTCATCTGCTGCATCGCTTCGTACTGCTTCAGCAGCCGGTTCACGTCCACCACGGTCAGCCCGCAGCCGGCGGCGATCCGCTTTTTCCGGCTGTTGTTGATCACGTTGGGATTCTCTCTCTCGTACGGGGTCATGGAGAGAATGATGGCCTCCGTGCGCAGAAGCGCCTTGTCGTCCAGCGTCACGCCGGCCAGCGCCTTGCTGTCCACTCCGGGGATCATCCCCACCAGATCCTGCAGGTTTCCCATTCCCTTCAGCTGGATCAGCTGATCAAGATAGTCGGAAAGGGTGAATTTGTTCTTCCGGAGCTTTTCGGCCATCTCTCTGGCCTTCTTCTCATCGATGGCGGCTTCCGCCTTCTCGATCAGCGTCAGCACGTCGCCCATGCCCAGGATCCGGGACGCCATGCGGTCCGGATGAAAAACCTCGATCTGATCCAGCTTTTCCCCGATGCCGGCGAACTTGACCGGCTTCCCGGTCACCGCGCGGATGGAAAGCGCCGCGCCGCCGCGGGCGTCACCGTCCAGCTTGGTGAGCATGATGCCGTCGATATCCAGCGCGTCGTTGAAAGCGGACGCGGCGTTCACGGCGTCCTGACCGGTCATGGCGTCCACGACCAGCATGATCTCATCGGGCTGTACGGCGGCCTTGATGTTTTTCAGCTCATCCATGAGCGTCTCGTCTATGTGAAGACGTCCGGCCGTATCCAGAAACACCAGATCGTTTCCGTTCTTTTTCGCGTGACTGACAGCCGCCTTTGCGATGGACACGGGATCCTCCGTTCCCATCTGGAACACGGGAATATCCACCTGGGCCCCCACCGTTTCCAGCTGCTTGATGGCGGCCGGGCGGTAGACGTCGCAGGCGGCCAGCAGAGGCCGCTTTCCCGTAGTTCTCTTCATATAGGAGGCAAGCTTGGCGCAGTTGGTCGTCTTGCCGGCGCCCTGCAGGCCGACCATCATGATGACGGTAGGCGGTTTGGGTGAAATATTGATGCCGGTGCTCTTGCTGCCCATCAGCTCCGTAAGTTCCTCGTTGACGATCTTGATGACCATCTGTGCCGGCGTGAGGCTTTCCAGAACTTCACGGCCTACGGCGCGTTCGGATACCGTTTTTACAAAATCCTTGACGACCTTGTAACTGACGTCGGCCTCCAGAAGCGCGATGCGCACCTCCCGCATCGCGTCCTTGATGTCGTTCTCACTCAGGCGCCCCTTGCCGCGCAGTTTCTTGAATACGTTATTCAGTTTTTCGGAAAGACTGTCAAAGGCCATGGATTCAACCTTTCATCGCTTCAAGGATCTGTTCCAGCTCGTCGAGCGCGGCCCGTGCTTCCTCTCTGCCGAGAGTCCCTCTCAGCTTACGGAGGATCTCTCCGCCCCGCGCCGCGTACGCCTGCCGCCGCTCATATCCCGCGGCAAACCCCGTTTTTTCCTCCATCTGAAGCAGCGTTCTTTCCGCGTGCATCAGATTTGCCCGTACGCCCTGCCGGGAGATCCCGTACTGCTGAGCGATCTCAGCAAGGGAAAGATCTTCATTATAGTACAGGTCAAACAGCTCTCGCTGTCTGTCCGTCAGAAGATCTCCGTAAAAATCATACAGCAGGGTCATCTGAACGTTCCGCTCTGCCATGATGGCCTCCTGTGAGACGTCCTCTGTAAATCTCAAATGATTTACACCCGCGCAGTGTAACGCATTTTCCCTCGGTTGTCAACCCCCTGCCGCCATCTTTTGCTCAGGTGACACGAACGGCCGTGTCTGCTATAATCAATGCGTTACCGAAGTCCGGAAAAGGAGGCGAGCCCATTGGAGATTTTTGCGCGGCCCCGGGGAGATCTGTCCCCTCACGAAGCCGTACGCGCCCTGCTGGCGGACGCCGTGACCTGGTACGCAGGCATTTCTCTTCCCGCCGTCGCGAAAACGGAGCGGGGCAAACCGTTTTTTCCCGACCATCCGGATCTCTGCTTTTCACTGAGCCATTCCGGTGCACTGGTGCTGTGCGCCGTCGGGCGCCGCCCCTGCGGGGCGGACGTTCAGGAGCCGCGGATCCTTTCGGAACGCCTGCTGCGCCGATGCTTCGATCCGCGGGAACTGGCCGCGGCAGATCCCCTGGCCCTGTGGTGCCTGAAGGAAAGCTTCATCAAGCTCAATGGCCGGATGGACCGACCGCTGAGGGACATGGTCTTTCTCCCCTCCGGGGACGTTTTCGAAGGCCCCGACGGCGCCGTCGGGCGAGTCTGGCAGCTTGCCGGCGGGCACGCGGCGGCTCTCGTCTGCCGTGGGGCCGACGGACTTCCTTCCGCCGTGCGCTATCCGTTCGCTCCCGAAAATACCGGTTGAAAACAACGTGCCGATTCGCTATACTGGACAGGGAAGGATCCGTGTTCTTTCCTGTCCGATTTTGTTTATATTTTATGTGATATGGAGGTACTCATCATGCAAGTGAAAGCCGCTGTTGCCCACGTTCCGGGCAAAATGGTGATCGAAAACGTGGAGCTGGCCGCCCCCAAGGCGACCGAGGTGTGTGTCAGGATCCTGGCCGCCGGCGTCTGCCATACGGACTCCGCCGGACTGAACGCCGTCGTTCCCGTTACCTTCCCCGCCATTTTCGGCCACGAGGGCGTTGGCGTCGTTGAATCTGTCGGCGTTGGCGTCGACACGCTGGCCCCCGGGGACCGCGTTATTCTGAGCTTCCCCTCCTGCGGACACTGCAAGTACTGCATCGGCGGTCAGCCTTACGCATGTGACGAACTGAACCGCCTGTTCTTCGACGGCTCCTACAAGGACGGCACCAGGCGCTTCAGCAAGGACGGAGAGGATATCTCCAGCTTCTTCGGTCAGGGCTCCTTCGCCGATCATGTGGTCGTTGACGCCCGCAACGCCGTAAAGGTGGACGTTTCCGATGAAGATCTGGTCAAGCTCTGCTCTCTGGGCTGCGGCGTTCAGACCGGCGCCGGCGCCGTTCTGAACACTCTCGTTCCCCGTCCCGGCTCCACTCTGGCCGTTTTCGGCTGCGGCGGCGTCGGCATGGCCGCCATCATGGCCGCCAAGATCCGCGGCTGCAGCAGGATCTTCGCCGTCGACGTCGTTCCCTCCCGTCTGGAGCTGGCCAGGGAATGCGGTGCGACGGACCTGATCAACGGCAAGGAAGTGGACGCTGTTGCCGCCATCAAGGAACTGACCGGCGGCGGCTGCAACTACAGCGTGGAATGCACAGGCGTTCCCATGCTCATCAACCAGGCGCTGAGCTGCCTGTGCCGTCTCGGCAGATGCTGCCTCGTCAGCGTCACCGGAGACGCCGAGGTGCCCATCGCTCTGGAGCCTCAGCTCATGAACCCCAGCGTCAGCCTGATCGGCGTGACCGAAGGCGGCGCCAATCCCCAGACCTTCATCCCCCAGCTGGTCCACTTCTTCAAGGAAGGCCGTCTGCCCGTGGACAAGCTCGTTAAATTCTACAAATTCGACGATATCGACACCGCTTTTGAAGATTCCCACGCCGGCGTGACGATCAAGCCCATCCTGCTGATGGACTGATCCCGGAAAGGAGAAACTGATGGGAAAGTTACTGGAGGGTAAAGTAGCCATCGTCACCGGCTCCGGTCAGGGCGTCGGCCGGGCGCTGGCCATGAAGTACGCGGCAGAGGGAGCCATGGTGGTCACCAACAACCGCAAGCCCGGGCAGAGCGAAACAAAGCAGCTCACCCCTGAAGAGATCGCCACTCTTTCCCCCGAGGATCTGAAGAAGGTCCAGGAGCGCTACGCCATGCTGGCCGGTGACGCCGCCACCACGGCCAACGCCATCGTTGCCAACGGCGGGAAGGCGGCGCCGTTCTTTGCCGACATCGGCAATTTTGACGCCGCGAAGGATCTGGTGGAATTTGCCGTAAAAACATACGGCCGGATCGACATCATCGCCAATGTGGCAGGCGCTTTCGGCTTCGGCAGCATCGCCGAGATGAGTGAGGAGACCTGGAACCGCGTCAACACCGTCAAGCCCAAAGGCTATTTCAACGTGATCCGTCACGCCGCGCCTTATCTGATGGAGCAGAAATGGGGCCGCATCATCAACTGCACGTCCCGCGCTTTCCTCGGCGACTGGATCCTGCATCCGGAATATTGCGCGGCCAACGCCGGCGTCGTCGGTCTGACCCGTGCTGTCGCCATCGAGCTTTACCCCTACAACATCACCTGCAACGCCTTCTCCCCGTTCGCGGCGACCAGAGCTTCCATCGATCTGGAGGCGGCAAACCTTGTAAAGAGCGACCGTAAGAAGGCCATGGCCGGTCTGCCCAACTTCACCTACGAGCAGACTCCGCCGCCGGAGGCTATCGCCCCGTTCCTGACCTACCTGTGCACGGACGCCGCAGCAAAGATCAGCGGGTCGGTGTTCTCTCTGGCAGGCAACAGCATCGCGCTGTACTCCGAGCCGGTGGAAAAAGCCACCGTCAACAAGTTCTCCCCCGAGTTCTGGACTCAGGAGGAGATGGAGATGACTCTTCCCAGAACTCTGTTCGCTGGGTACAAGAGTCTTGCCGAACCGGACAACGTTCACTGACCGTCATAAAAAATACCCGGGATGTTCTTTTCGAACATCCCGGGTATTTTTCATGCCTTTACAGTTCCATCGCCGCGTCGAAGGCGGTTGCCGTGGCGTTCCACAGGTTGCCGGGCCTGCGGTTGTCACCGATCTCCCACACCGTCGGGCAGACCAGTTCATACTCCGCCGTCACGCTGTGATCCGGCCGGAAGCCCAGACTCAGTACGGCCGTATCGCACGCGACCGTCTGTCTTCCCCCGGGCGTTTTCAGGTGCACGCCCATGTCGTCTATGTCTTCGATGGGGGCACCGCACACGAAGCGCACGCCCTCCTGCCTCAGGAGGTCCCGGATCGCGATCCGGTTGATGGCGCTGCCGCCCGCCCCGAGCCGGTCTTCGGGAAGAAGGTCCACAATGGTGACCTCCCGGCCCAGACGGGCCATGGACAGAGCAAACTCCATTCCGGTCATTCCCCCGCCGCACACCGCTACGCGCCGGCCCGTCAGCGACGGATCCGCTTCCGCGTCTCCTACCCAGACGAGCTTCGGCGTTCCGGACGCGGTGAACTTCGGAAGGATCGGATCGGCCCCCGCCGCCAGCAGCACGACGTCCGGACGATCTTCGGCGATCCGCTCCGGCGTCGCCTCCGTATTCGTCAGAATGGTGATCCTGTCGTTTCTGCGCACCGAACGGATCGACCATTCCAGATACTTCTTCATTTCCCGCTTGAATTCAGCCGCGCAGGCCATGCGGAATTTTCCGCCGAGTTCCCCGCTTTTTTCGTAAAGGGTCACCCGATGACCGCGTCCTGCGCAGACGCGGGCTGCCTCCAGACCGGCCGGCCCGCCGCCGATGACGGCGACGTGCTTTCTCACCGGTGCCTGTACGTCCGTACGGAACCACGTATCCCGCCCGACAAGAGGGTTCACCGCACAACGCACCGTCTTGAATCCGGCGTGCGTGCGGGAAATGCAGGTATTGCACCGGATGCAGGGCCGTATGTCGTCGTCCTGGCCCTTCCTCGCCTTCTCCACGCATCTCCGGTCGGCGTAGATGGTGCGGATCATGGCGGCCATGTCGACCTTTCCGGACGCTATCGCCTCCTCGGCCAGGTCAAGGTCCATGCTTCCCACCACGCAGACGGGAATGTTCAGTTCCTTTTTGAACTCCGCCGCGAACGGGATATTGGCTCCCCGCGGCAGATAGACCGGGGCGTTGATCACGGGGAGCAGGCTGTCCTCCTCCAGCAGACCGCGGGATACGTGGAGCATGTCAATGTAAGGCTCCAGTTTTTTTGCGAAAGCCAGCGTCTCCTCAAAAGTCGTCATCCCCGGCAGGATCTCCTCCGCGCTGATGCGGTATTCGATGGCGATCTGTCCTCCGGTCGCCTCCCGAACGGCCCGGCACAGTTCGATCGGAAACCGGCATCTTCCGTCGAAGGAACCTCCGAAGCGGTCCGTACGGCGGTTGTACTTCGCGTTGAAAAACATGGACGGCACATTTCCGTGCCCGCCGTGTATCATCACCATGTCGAAGCCGGCTCTCTGGGCCAGGCTGGCGGCTGACGCGAACAGGCGGATCACTTCCTCCACCTCTTCGGTGCTCGTCTCGTTGACCACCTTTTCCGGCGGGGACAGCATGAATCGGGAATGCACCATCTCGATGCTGGCGGCGGCGCCGAACCGGTGGATCCCCTCGGCCATGTCCGCCAGGTCCGAAACGTAGGCGGGGTTCCCCAGATTCAGCGTTCGCCCCCCCATGGGTCGGGAGGGTTCAACACCGGTGACGCCGATGGTCACGACCCCGGCCCCGGAACGCGCCAGTTCGCAGGTATAGGCGAAAAACTCCGGCGTCACGGAGCTGTCGTGCCCCGCCAGGAAAGGTGCGGCCGGCGCGACTTCGATCCGGTTCTTCAGCGTGATGGGTCCTACCTTCAGCGGCTGGAAAATGGCGGCTTTTCTCACAGGTCCTCTCCTCCCTCCGGTTTTCGGATCATGCTCATAAACTCCTCTTCCGTCAGAACGGGGACGCCAAGTTCCCTGGCTTTCGTCAGCTTGGAGCCCGCCGCTTCTCCCGCCACGAGATACGTGGTCCTGCGGCTCACGCTTCCGGAAGCCTTTCCCCCGTTGGCGGCGATCAGCTCTTCGATCTCCTTCCGCCCCAGAGTGGGAAGCGTGCCTGTCACCGCGATCGTCATGCCATGCAGCCGGTCGGAAGCCTGCGTTCTTTCGGGCATTTTCATATTGACGCCCGCCGCTTCCAGGCGGTCCAGGATCTCCCGGTTCCGCGCATCGGCGAAGAAATCGGCGATGCAGGCAGCCGTGACCGCGCCGACGTCCGGAATGGCGGTCAGTTCCTCCGCGGTGGCGGCGGCAAGCTCACGGATCCCGTCGTAATGCTGCAGGAGCGTGCGGGCCGTTGCCGCGCCTACGTTTCGGATCCCCAGTCCCGTCAGCAGGCGTACGGGATCTGCTTTTTTGGAAGCCTCTATGGCGGCAAGGATGCGGTCCGTATTCTTCTCCTTGCCGATCAGGCCTTTTTCTATCAGTTCCTCACGGTGGTCCTTCAGCGCGTAGATATCGGCGTAGCTGCGGATGTATCCGTCCGCGATCAGGGCCTCGATCAGTCGTTCCCCAAGAGCGTCGATCTTCATACAGCCCACGGACGCAAAGTAGGATACCGTGCGGACGAGCTGGGCCGGGCAGGACGGATTCACGCACCGGATATCCGCCGTATCCTCCTCACGGACGAGGGCGCTCCCACACACCGGACACGCTTCCGGCGCGCGGAACACCTCCGGCGGGGGCTCCACGCACCCGTTCAGCCGGGGGATGATCTCTCCGCTTTTGTACACCTTATACGCGCCGCCGACGCCGACGGACATCTCCGTAATGTAATCCTGGTTGTGCAGTGTGGCCCGGGTAACGTCCGTCCCGCACAGGCGGGCGGGACCGCCGGTCTCTCTGTCGTGAAACACGCCGGTAGAGGAGAGCTTGCCCGTTCTCCCCACGTCCACCAGGATCTCGTCCATCACGACCACGCGTTCCTCGGGGGGATACTTATACGCAATATGTCCGGCGGAATACTTGGTGCCCGCGGGAAAGTCCGCGCGGTAGTCGATCTGGTCGATCTTAACCACAGCGCCGTCGATGTCGTAAGGGATGCTCCCCCGCTCTTCTCCGATCCGATCGATCGCCGCCAGGACCTCCTCCGGCGTCCGGCACAGCGTTCTCGGTACGCAGGGCACCCCCTGCTCCTCCAGCCGGTCCAGCGCGGAAACGTGCCGGTTCATGAGTTCACGCGCGCCGTCCTGAACGTTGAATACAAACAGGGAAAGTCCGCGCTTTTCCGTCACTTCCGCGTCCAGGAGCCGCAGCGTTCCGGCGGCCAGATTGCGCGCGTTGGCCGCGCCCTTTCTTCCCGCGCGTTCCTGCTCGGCGTTGTACGCTTCAAAGGCCGCGTGCGTCATGTACACCTCGCCGCGCAGTTCAAGATAGTCCCCGGGGAGCTCCAGCCGCTGCGGAACGTCCCGGATCCTGCGGGCGTTGGCGGTACAGTCGTCCCCTTCGAAGCCCGTGCCTCTCGTCTCGGCCAGAAACAGCGTGAGCGGACCATTCGGATCTTCTCTGCGGTAACGCAGCGTCATGCTCAGGCCGTCGATCTTGTGTTCCACGGAGAACGCCGCACCGGGATGCATCAACAGCACCCGTTCCGTCCATTCCGTGACCTCTTCCCGGGTGAATACGTCCTCGATGGACAGCATGGGAACGTTGTGGACCACTTTCGTTCCGTTTCTTACGCCCGCCGCGCCTCCTACCCGCTGGGTCGGGGAATCGGGGGTGACCCATTCCGGATGTTCTCTCTCCATCCGTTTCAGGTCCTGCATCAGCATGTCGTATTCCAGATCGGTTATCTCCGGATCGTCCTGATTGTAGTAGCGGTCCATGTGATAGGCGATCAGCTGCTTGAGACGGATGTACTCCTCCATGGCCTTACTTCTGACGGTAATGGGCAAAGAAGTCCGTCATCTTGTCCACCGCTTCTTCCAGGACCCTGGTCTCAGGCAGAAAAACGATGCGGAAATGATCCGGGCGGTGCCAGTTGAAGCCGGATCCGCAGGTGATGAGGATCTTCTTCTGCTTCAGCAGATCCAGGGCGAACTGTTCGTCGTCCCGGATATTGAAGCGCTCCACGTCGATCTTCGGGAAGATGTAGAACGCCGCCTCCGGCTTCACGGCCGAGAGGCCCGGGATCTCGTTGATCGCCTTGTAGATATAGTCCCGCTGCTCCCGGATGCGCCCTCCCGCGGCAATCATCTCCGTTGAACTCTGGTATCCGCCCAGAGCCGTCTGGATGATGCTCTGCCCGGGGACGTTCGAGCACAGACGCATGCTGCTGAGCAGCTTCAACCCCTCGATGTATCCGGTGGCGTGACTCTTGTTGCCCGCGAGGCACATCCATCCGCTACGGTAGCCGCACACTCTGTGTGATTTGGAAAGTCCGTTGAAGCACACCGTAAGCAGATCCGGCGCCAGCGACGCCAGCGCGACGTGCTCGCCCTCCAGCACCAGCCGGTCGTAGATCTCATCGGCGAACAGGATCAGCTCATGCTCCCGCGCCAGTTCCACGATCTGCTCCAGCACCTCTTTCGGATACAGCGCGCCGGTGGGGTTGTTGGGATTGATGACAACGATGCCCTTGGTTCGGTCGGTGATCTTGGAGCGCATGTCCTCGATGTCCGGGTACCAGTTGCTCTGCTCGTCGCAGATGTAATGCACGGCCGTCCCCCCCGCCAGGCTGACGGAGGCTGTCCACAGAGGATAATCCGGGGCGGGAACGAGGATCTCGTCCCCGTTGTCCAGGAGCCCCTGCATCGACATGGTGATCAGCTCACTGGCTCCGTTTCCGGTATAGATATCGTCGATGGCTACGTTCGGGATATTCTTCAGCTGGCAGTACTGCATGATCGCCTTGCGGGCGGAAAACAGTCCCTTGGAGTCGGAATACCCTTCGGTCTTCCGAAGATTATAGATCATGTCCACCACGATCTCATCCGGGGCGAAGAATCCGAAAGGATATGGATTGCCGATGTTCAGCTTGAGGATGTCCATCCCCAGCGCTTCCATCCGGGCGGCTTCATCCATCACGGGGCCGCGGATGTCGTAACACACGTTATCGAGCTTTCTGGATTTTTCATAGTTCCTCATGAGCGGTTCATCTCTTTCTTATGATTATTCATCATCTCGGCGGCAAGCATGATGCCGAGACGCGCGGATTCAAAGGTCAGGCCTCCCTGCAGGAAGGCACGGTACGGAGGCCGCATGGGGCCGTCCGCGGACAGTTCGATGGAAGCCCCCTGGATGAAGGCTCCGGCGGCCATGATCACGTCGCTGTCGTATCCGGGCATGGGCGCCGCCACCGGCGTGACGAAGGAGTCCACCGGCGCCCCGGCCTGTATCCCGCGGCAGAACAGAGTCAGCATTTCCGGGCTGTTCAGATCCACCGTCTGAACGATGTCCGACCGGAAGGCGTTCCAGGAGGGATAGGAAGAAAACCCCAGAAGATCCATCATGCGCGCAGTGAAAACAGCCGTTTTCAGGGCCTGCGCCGTCACGTGAGGCGCAAGGAAGAATCCCTGAAACATCAGGCGGTTGGTGTCGTAGGTCGCCCCGACCTCCGCCCCGATTCCCGGAGCGGTCATGCGGTAGGAGGCGGCTTCCACCAGGTCCTTTTTCCCCACAAGGTATCCTCCGCCGGGACAGATCCCTCCGCCGGGATTCTTGATCAGAGATCCGGCCATCAGATCCGCTCCCACCTCGGTGGGCTCGATCGTCTCGGTGAATTCCCCGTAGCAGTTGTCCACGATGACGGCCGCCCCGGGATTCACCTCGTGAACCACGTCGCAGATCTTTCCGATATCCTCGACGGACACCGCTCCCCGGTCGGCGTAGCCCCGGCTGCGCTGAACCTCCACTGCGGTCACGGACGGATCGGCGGCCGCCTTCCGTATCGCGTCCAGGTCCGGCTTCGTATCCGTCAGAAGATCCGTCTGTCGGTACCCGATCCCATAGTACGCCAGTGAACCCACCGGTCGGCCCGTGACACCGATCACACCCTGCAGCGTGTCGTAGGGCAGTCCCGTGGCGCACAGGAGCGTGTCTCCCGGTTTCACCGCGGCGAACAGCGCGGTGGTGATGGCGTGGGTCCCGCTGGCCAGGCCGATGCGGGCGATCCCGGCCTCGGCGCCGAACACCCGGGCAAACACACGGCCCAGCGTATCGCGGCCCAGGTCGTCGTACCCGTATCCGGTCGTTCCCGCGAAGCAGGAGGCGCTCACCTTCTCCTCACGGAAGGCGCACAGCACCTTCTCCGCGTTGGTCTGAGCCACGCGGTCGATCTTTTCAAAAACCGGAGCGATCTCCTCCGCCGCCCGGTCGGCCAGCACCCGGATCTCGTCCGAAACAGGTAAAGTTATCATCGTGTCCGTTCTCCCGTTCTTTCCTCTGTTACGGGCCGTCATTTCAACTCCATGACGATCTGCTTGAAAAACCTGCCGCGTTCCTCAAAATTCCGGAACCGGTCGAAGCTGGTGCACGCCGGAGACAGAAGCACCACGTCTCCCGGCTCCGCAATCTCCGCGGCGGTGAGCACCGCTTCCCGGAAATCCTCCACGACGCGGATGGGCGGCTGCCCGCGGTAATCCGCCCGGGACTCCACGGCCTGTCGGATCTTGTCTCTCGTAAGACCCGTGAGCACCAGCTTTTTCACGTGCCCTACGATGTCCTCCCCCAGCTCGTCGAAGGGGACGCCCTTGTCCTTGCCCCCCGCGATCAGGATCACCTTCTGCGGGAAGGACAGCAGCCCCGCGTGGGTACGGGACGGGCTGGAGGCGATGGAATCGTTGTAGTATTTCACTCCTCTGAGTTCCCGGATGAATTCGATGCGGTGCTCGACCCCGTTGAAAGTCTTCGCCGTCTCAGCCAGGATCTCCGGGCTCACCCAGTCGCGGACCGCCGCGTAGGCGGCCATGTAGTTTTCTATGTTGTGCCGGCCGGGCAGGCGGATGTCGCTGACCGCCATCAGCTCGGCACGCTTCCCGTTTTCCGCGGATATCAGCCGCTCGCTTTCATTGAAAACGCCGTTGTCCACAGCCTCTTTCATGGAGAACCATCGGATCTCTCCGCCCGGCAGCGCCGCGAATCCCGCCGCGATCCCGTTATCCCGGTTCAGCACCGTCACCTGGCCGGGCCCCTGCCTGCGGCAGATATTCCCTTTGGCTTCGATATACTCCTCCATGCTTCTGTGCACGTCCAGATGGTTGGGTGCCAGATTCGTCACGACGGCCACGTCCGGCGCCCGGCCGTGCATGGTCATCAGCTGGAAGGACGAAAGCTCCACCACGGCAAACCCATCCGGGTCCATGTCGTCCGCCTCGCACAGCAGCGGATGCCCGATGTTCCCTCCGAGCCATACCCGTTTCCCGGCCGCCTTCAGAAGTTCGGAGATCAGCGTGGTGGTCGTTGTCTTGCCGTCGCTTCCCGTAACGGCGACGATGCGGCAGGGGCAGACCTCGAAGAACGCTTCCATCTCGCTGGTCAGTACGGCTCCCTTCTCCACCGCCTTCGCGATGGGCGGAAGATCCGGCCGGATCCCCGGCGTACGGAAGATCACGTCCGCCTGCAGGTCGTCCAGATAGTTCTCACCCAGCGACAGGGTCACGCCCAGCCCTTCCAGTTCCCCGGCCGCCTCCAGCGCGTTCCGTTCCCGACGGTCACACGCGGTCACGCGGCATCCGTCCGCCGCCAGGCGGCGGATCAGCGGCAGATTGCTCACGCCGATCCCGATCACCGTTATTCTTTTATCCCTGATGGATGCGATATACTCCTGAAAAGTCAAGGTTCCGCCCTCCGATACCTGAATTACAAAATAAAATTATACTCCCGCCGTTCGGAAAATACAACTGCAGATGCTCGGCTTCCATACTGTCTTGACAACCCTATGATAACCGCTTTTCCGATCTGCTTCCTGACTGTTCTTCTTATAAACAGCGCGTTCTGCTGTATGTATAGACGTCGGTGAAAAATACCCTCGGGAATTACAGGCAGCAAGAAAAGCCCTCACCGATCGTATGACCGGCGGGACTCTGACGGAACAGACCGGAAGTCAGTTCCTGAACAGATGATTCTGTTTACATTCTCTTCTGAAAAAACTGGCTCAATTAGACAAAGAAAAAAGAGCAGTCAGTGCAAAAACTGACTGCCCTTTTCATTGCAGAAAACGTGGTGAATTTGGCGTAAATTTGCCTATCTACGTCCAAAAAACCTAGGAATTATGCGGATTTGCGGACTCTATCAATACATGCCGCCCATGTCGGGAGCTGCGGGAGCCGCCGGAGCGGGGGGCTCGGGAATGTCGGCTACCAGGGACTCGGTCGTCAGAACGATGCCCGCTACGGAAGCGGCGTTCTCGATGGCGCTGCGGCACACCTTGGTAGGATCGACGATACCGGCCTCGATCATATCGCAGTACTGTTCCTTCGCGGCGTCAAAGCCGAACTTCGCGTCGTCGGCGGCGGCGACCTTGTCCAGAATCACGGCGCCTTCCAGACCGGCGTTCGCGGCGATTTGCTTGATGGGAGCTTCCAGAGCCTTCGCGATGAGCGTGGCACCGGTCTTCTCATCACCGGTGGTCTCGCCGACGACCTTCGCGGCGGCCTTGGCAGCGGTGATGTAAGCGGTTCCGCCGCCGGCAACGATGCCTTCCTCAACGGCGGCGCGGGTGGCGTTCAGAGCGTCCTCGATGCGCAGCTTCTTCTCGCGCATCTCAACTTCCGTGGCGGCGCCGACCTTGATGACGGCTACACCGCCGGACAGCTTGGCCAGGCGCTCCTGCAGCTTCTCGCGGTCATAATCGGAGGTCGTGGTCTCGATCTCGCCCTTGATGCGGTTGATGCGGCCCTGAATATCCTCAGGATTGCCGTTGCCGTCCACGATGATGGTGTTGTCCTTGGACACCTTGACCTGACGGGCGGTACCCAGCATGCTGATGTCAGCTTCCTTCAGCTCCATGCCCACGTCGGAGGAGATGACCTGACCGCCGGTCAGAGCGGCGATGTCGCGCAGCATTTCTTTCCGTCTGTCGCCGAAGCCGGGAGCCTTGACGCAGATGCAGGTGAAGGTGCCGCGCAGCTTGTTCAAGATGATGGTGGCGAGGGCTTCGCCTTCCACGTCCTCAGCGATGATGATCAGCTTGCGGCCGGCCTGCACGATCTTCTCGAGCACGGGCAGGATGTCCTGGATGTTGGAGATCTTCTTGTCGGTGATGAGGATGTAAGGATCGTCGATGACGGCTTCCATCTTGTCGGTATCGGTGACCATGTAGGGGGTCACGTAGCCGCGGTCGAACTGCATGCCTTCCACGACCTCGGAATAGGTCTCGGCCGTCTTGGACTCCTCAACGGTGATGACGCCGTTCTGGCCGACCTTCTCCATCGCCTCGGCAATCAGTTTGCCGATGGTCTCGTCACCGGAGGAAACAGCGCCGACACGAGCGATGTCCGTGCTGTCCTTCACCGTCTGGCTGGTCTTCTTCAGAGCTTCGACAGCGGCGTCCACGGCCTTCTGGATGCCCTTGCGCATGACCATGGGGTTGGCCCCGGCGGCAACGTTCTTGATTCCTTCATGAATCATCGCCTGAGCCAGCAGGGTGGCGGTGGTCGTACCGTCGCCGGCTACGTCGTTGGTCTTGGAGGAGACTTCACGAACCAGCAGAGCGCCCATGTTCTCAAACGGGTCCTTCAGCTCGATCTCCTTGGCGATGGTCACACCGTCGTTCGTGATCAGGGGTGCGCCGTACTTCTTCTCCAGAACGACGTTTCTTCCCTTGGGGCCGATGGTCAGCTTGACGGTATCCGCCAACTGATTTACGCCCTGCTCAAGAGCCTTGCGGGCTTCTTCACCGTAAATGATCTGTTTAGCCATGATTGTTACCTCCTGTTACTGCACGATGGCGAGGATGTCATTCTGACGAACGATGACAAGCTCTTCGCCGTCCACTTTTACTTCCGTACCGGTATATTTGCCGGTAATGACCATGTCGCCCTTCTTGACCGTCATGACGACCTCATTACCGTCCACCACACCGCCGGGGCCGACTTCGATGACCTCAAACATCTGAGGCTTCTCCTGAGCCGCGCTGGTGAGGATAATGCCGCTCTTGGTCTTCTCTTCCGCTTCCACCTGCTTCAGGATGACGCGGTCTGCCAAAGGTTTCAGTGTCATGATATATAACCTCCTGAAAAAATTAATTACAAAAAACAGCGTCCAGTGGTTAGCACTCTTTATACTCGAGTGCTAACCACTGGACATATAATAGTCCATATCCTTCTGTGATGCAAGCTTTATTTTCAGTTTTTTACAATTTTTTCATAAGTTCTTCTTCACCGTCCGCGGCGTTCAGTAGTACATGAACAGATCGCATTTGATCATGCCGTTGTAGAGCTTTCTCTTTTTCGCCGCCGTTTTACCGAACGTCCGCTCAAATTCGGTGTGGGAAGACAGGATATACAGCTTCCATCCGTCCAGCGTCCGGAACGCTTTCCCGAAGGCCCGGTACACCTCCTCCGCCTCTCGCTTCTCCATGACCCTTTCTCCGTAGGGAGGGTTGCATACGATCAGACCTCCGGCGTCCTTGCGTCGGAAGTCGGCGGCCTCCGCTTTCTCAAACCGGATGTGCTCCTGCACGCCGGCCCGCCGGGCGTTGGCCCGGGCTACTTCGATGCAGGATGGGTCCACGTCACCGCCCCAGATGTCGTAGGCGCCGTGGTATTCGCGATCCTTCGCCTCCTGCTTCGCTTCAGCCCAGACGCTCCGGTCCGGCCAGTTCCAGTCCATGGCTTCGAATCTCCGTCCGAGCCCCGGTGCGCGGTTCAGGGCCGCCAGCGCGGCCTCGATGGGGATCGTTCCGGAACCGCAGAACGGATCGCAGAAGGGCTCTTTCCCCCGATATCTCGCCAGCTTCACCATGGCCGCAGCCAGAGTCTCCCGCAGCGGCGCGGCGTTGCCCACCGGCCGGTACCCACGCTTATGCAGCCCCGCTCCGCTGGAATCGAGGTACAGAGTCGCCGTGTCATTCATGATGGAAAAGCGGATCTGATACCTGGCTCCGGTCTCCTTCATCCACTCCGTGCGGTACCTGGCCTTCAGCCTCTCCGCCGCGGCCTTCTTGATGATCCGCTGACAGTCCGGCACGGAATGCAGAGCGGAATTCAGACTGTATCCCTTGACAGGGAAAGCGCCGTCGGCGGGGATATACTTCTCCCAGTCCATCCCGCGCACGCCTTCGAACAGTTCGTCAAAGGTGCGGGCGCCGGTCTGCCCGACGGTGACGAGCACCCGCTCCCCCGTCCGCAGCCAGAGGTTGGCGCGGGCAAGATCCGTCTCGTTCCCGTGGAACGACACCCGGCCGTTCTCGGCCTGCACCTGCTTCATATCCAGGCGGCGCAGTTCGTCCGCCGCCAGGCCCTCCAGTCCGAACAGACAGGGCACGCACATTTCAAGTTCCATAAGTATTCCTCCGGCAGGCTCGCCGTGATTGACAAACCGGTTTTTTTCGTGTATCTTATGCTATGCTGATCGGAACTATTGTAACCTTTTTCCGCGGATTACACAACACCGGCAGCGACAGAATATACGGAAGCGTATCGAAGTGGTCATAACGGGCCTGACTCGAAATCAGGTAGTCCTCACGGGCTCGTGGGTTCGAATCCCACCGCTTCCGCCACATCACAACCCTGATCCTGATACGGGATCGGGTTGTGACTTTTTTTGGCTTCAATCCCTTATTCCACGTCATTTCCGGGCAAGCATCGTATGCGAGTAAACCCTTTCATATATGCTCCGCAGCCTCAAATCCTCTGTTCCCCATGGGTTACTGGTATACGATGAAAAGGGAATCGTATGCCAGTAGCCGAGTATCGTATGGCAGTAACCCCGCGTCGTAGTTCTGAACATGAACGAGGAAGTTATTCTGGCGCGGCACACTGCAGAAACTGCACGCGGTGTTCAGGTGCCACTGTGAGCATGTGCCAAAACCCGCCGGGAAGAAATAACGGTTGCCATCTTCCGAAACACCCCAATATCTGGTATTATTTCTATGGATAGACGGTTCGGAAATCGGGGTTGAGAAAAGCAGATCAACTTTTGAAATTCCCGACTATGATGAATCAGGAACTTCAGGAAGGTCTGCTGTGAAAGAGCAGGCACTTGAGGAAGGAAGCAGTGAGATGGGAAGCGTTTTCAGTGTGCACGACAGGCAAGCCGTATTTGATTACATCCTGTCTGTCGCTGTGAAGTGTGACAGGATTGTCGCATTGGTCCAAGTGGGATCCGGGGCGCACGGGTATCATGACGAGCATTCGGATCTGGATTTTGTGATCGCTCTGGATTCGGCAGAATCTATGCCTGTAGTCATGGAATATATGCACCGGGAGATCTCCGCAGAATATGAACTGGCGTTCTTTATTCAGCATGAGTCACGGCATCTCCAGAATTGCTTCTTATCTGATCTCCTGGAAATTGACATCGGTTACGGCTGGTATGAGCACGCGGCAGCATTGAAACCGGCATTCAAGGTCCTGTTCGATCATTCCGGCACTGTAGAGGAAAAGATGGTGCGGTCCCGGGAGTGGATGGATGACAGCATATACAGCGATAAGCAGAAGAAAGATATAGAACAGGCACGTGATGTCGTCTGGTTTTTCCTGATGCATGCCGCAGTTGCGATTCACCGCGGGAACTGTTTCCGCGCTATCGGGGAAATGGAGGCTGCCAGGGCTCTTTATATTGATCTGCTTGGAGACCGATACAGGCTGGAGAGCAGGCGGAATCGCGAAATTGATCATCTGCCTGAAATTGAGAGGACAGCAATCCGGAGTACATATGCTGCCGGAGAAAGCCAGTCGGAATTATGGACAGCTCTTTTAAACCTGACAGCATTGGTTTATAAAGAACTTGAAGGAGTCAATGTCCCTGTTACTCAGGAGATGCTTTACGATTATTATGCCGGTTTGAGATAACGATCGGCGAGCCGGATGGAGAAAGAAGATATTTTTGAAATTGTCGACTATGAAGTATCAAAGTGAACAAGTCAACTCCTGCTTCACTAACGCTGATCAATGTGACGGAGCAGCCAGATGCTGACCTGACGTCATTTGATTGTATCGGTTTCGCTTCCGGCATCTACTTCAGCAGCGTTGCCAAACAGCTTCTGTCCTTTGCCGATGTCCATCTTCCGGAGAATAAGGATGTGTTCTGTATCTATACATACGGTGCTCCGGTCAGCGGCTTCCTGAAAGGCATCCGTGAGATCGCGGAAAAGAAGCATTGCCGGGAGCTGGGGGCATACCACTGCCTAGGTTTCGACACTTTCGGTCCGTTCAAACTCGTGGGTGGTATCGCCAAGGGTCATCCGACAGAAGAAGAGATAGCCGGTGCGACAAAGTTCTACCGGGAACTGTGAGTCCTTTAGCAGAAAAGGGTGTCCCAAACACGAAGAGCAATCCTTCTTGAATCCGATCAGATAAGGAGCGGTGCTGTATGCTGTTTCAATCATTGGATAAACTCAAGCGGCAGTCGATACTGGCTGCAATTCTCATGATGGCTCTCGGTGTGGTC
>JAFWRM010000043.1 GCA_017519975.1 Oscillospiraceae bacterium
CTCCGCTCGTCTATGCTAAGATGTTTGTAGTTCATACGTTCCTCCTCCTGTGGTTTGGTGTGTGGTAACTTCATTCTACACGAGGTTCGTATGAACTTCTCTTTTTTTCGTTTACTGTTGCACTTGAAAGTATAATTCACCCCCAGGAAAAAAGGGAGAGACCTCCGGTCTCTCCCTGAATCGTCACAGGACATTATGGTATCACAGAACGGCCTCCGGCATCTCCAGGCCGCCGCACGTCTCCGGGCAGACCCGCTTCAGTTCTGCCGAGACGCGTTCCGCCTGTCTTCTGGTGTCCAGGATCAGATTTTTCCCCTGTCCCTGTCCGTATTCCAGACGCAGCACAAAAACGGGGATCCCTCCCCCGCAGCAGCCCTTCGGATGCAGCGAGCTGGACTTCAGCAGGATCTTCGATATGTCCTCATACGCCAGATATCGCCCTCCCGCCGGAAACGCGGGAAAGTAGACGGCTTTGCTTCCGATGCGAAAGGTTCCGAACCGGGCGGCTTTCCGGCAGTCCTCCCTCGGGTTTTCGACCCGGGTACCGTCACAGAGGGAACGGTAGGCCATGGGCGGTCTCTCCTCTCTTTGTGTGAGTTTGAAAACAGGCACGGCTGCGCCGTGCCTGTTTCTGTGTATCCATGGATGTTATGCGATCTCTCCGCTGAAGATCTTTCTGGATTCCCTGTAGACCTCTTCCTTGAAGGCCGGCGTCTGCCAGTGCGCGGCGTAAAAGGCGTAGCTGCTCGGCTTGCCGATCTTGTTCACGCGGTGGACGTATTCCCTCGCGATCCTGCGCTGCTCTTCCTCGGGAAGCTTCGCGAAAGCCTCTCTCTTCTCATCCTCGGAACGGAGATTCTGGATCTCCTCAGGAATGTTCATGGGGTAGGTGGCGATGATGATCTTGTCTCCAAAATCGTCGTAGATCTTGTAGCAGTCGTTCATCAGCTGGGGAGACCACATGTCCCACCCGGCCTTGATCATGTTGGGGACCTGCTTGTAGTTGTTGCCGCAGGAGTGCAGCTCGCAGAAGATGCCCACGGAGTGCAGATAATCGGTGATCTCCTTCATATAGGGTACGATCATCTCCTCAACGACCGTGGGGGAGAAGAAGGTCTCCTTCTGGGAGCCCCAGTCATCGTGGAAGAACACGGCGTTGACGTCCGGGAAGTACTCGTGGATGTGCTTGAAAATATCCAGATACAGATCGGTCAGCTTGCGGAAGAAGGTGTGCACGTGCTCCTGAGAGTCTTCATCGAAGATGGCCATGATGGCGTTTTCAAACTCCATCAGGGCGATCAGTCTCTCATAGTAGCCGGTATGGAACCAGGTCTGGTTGAAGTTCTCCGGCTTCAGATAGGTGCCGTTGTTGGCCTTGGCGCAGCCTTCCCAGTCCCAGGAATCCACGTCCGGCCACACGACCTTGTCATACCAGTCCTCGATGTCCTCCAGGAAGGGCTTGCCCGGGCGGACCATGGACCCGCCGACCTGCTCGACCCACTCCCATTCGATGCCGAACATGTCCGGACCGCCCTTCTGATTCATGTACTTGGGGGTCTCCGCCTCAAAAACAAAACCGCGGGCGATATTGTCGGGGATGATGTGCGGGGTGAAAATGGTGGTATCCATTGCCTGCTGCATCTGCCACCAGGGGTTGCCGCTCATGGCCTGCACGCAGGCGTCGTGCTGATTGAGCGGATAGCTGAACGATTCGATGGGGCGTCCGAAAAGGAAGCTCTTCTTTTTTTCCAGCTCTTTGGGATCGAACTTGGGTACGGGAAGCTTCTTGATGTTCATGGTCTCGGTTGACATGCGGTGTCCCTCCTGTAAGATTCATGGAATAGTCTCAAACGGCTTTCCTTGCCTCCGCAAAGCAGCCGGCTGACATCCGGTTTTCCGAAATAATTATACGGAAATCATCCCCTGTCCGCAATTCGCATTTTCCCATAATTCCCCGATGCCTCCGCTTTTTCCGTTGGGCACAATCGCCGAAACCTCTACCGGTTTTCTGCAGAAACGGAACGCGGGCCGGAATCCCGGCCCGCGTTCTTTGTCATCCTTATTTCCTTGTCCGGATCAGATATGGAGCGCGGCGCGGAACGCCTCGTTGACGGCGGTTCCGATCGTGCCGACCTTCTTGGCGTCTCCCACGACGAAGATGCTGGTCTCCGCGCAGACGTGGCGCATGCTGTCCGCCTCCGCCGTGCGGGGCCTCATGCCCATGGCCAGCAGAACGGTGTCACAGGCGATCTCTTTCTTCTCGCCCGTGGCGGCGTTCTCACAGACGACGGAGGAATCGGTGATCTCACAGAGCTTGCTGTCGAACTGCACGTTCAAAGTCCCATTCTCCATCATGGCGGTGAATTCTCTCGCGGCGCTTCCGGAAGAGCCGTACAGCTTCATGATGGCTTCCTCCCGGCTCGCCATTTCGATCACCTGTACGTTCTTGCCCATGTTGTGGAATTCCAGCGCGGCTTCCAGACCCACGGATCCGGCGCCTACGATCACGATGCTGTCACCCAGCAGGCTGTTGTCCTTCTCCGCCTCGGGCGCCCAGTGCACGTGGGGCTTGTCGATGCCGGGAATGCGTCCGGGAATGATGGGATCGGAACCGTTGGCGATGATGACGGCCTCATACCCCTCATCCTCCAGCATCTTTGCGTCGCATCTGGTATTCATGAAGATGCGGGCGCCGTAGTTCTTCACGCACTTGTCCGCCTCGCGGCGCAGCCATGCCAGATAATCCTTCATATCCACCTTGAAGGGGGCGATGGCCGCCTCCTGCACGTAGCCGCCCAGGGTTTCCTGCATCTCGTACAGGGTCACGTCGTGACCGCGTTCGCACAGCGTCTGCAGCGCCGTGATGCCCGCCGGGCCTCCGCCCACGACGGCCACCTTCTTCTTCACCGGTGCCTTGGGCACCAGGCCGTCCGGCAGATCGTCCGTCATTCCGGAGAAGGGATTGACGGCGCAGTAAATGGGCTTGGGGATCATCAGATGCTTCGTGCAGGTGTCGCACCGCAGGCACGGACGCCGGTCCTCAGGCCGGTTCTCGGCATACTTGCGGGGCATGTCGGGGTCAGCCATCAGCGGCCGGCACATGGCGACGAAATCCGCCCACCCGTTGGCGATGATCTCCTCGGCGTAGTCGATGCTCACGATGGAGCCGACGGTGTTCACCAGCAGGTCGGGATAACGCTCCTTGACCTTGCGGGCGTAATGCACGTTGAAGCAGCGGTCCATCAGATAGTTCTGGCACCAGTTGCGGTAGTATTTCATGTTGAAGTCGCTGTGCAGTCCGGCAGAAACATGGATGATGTCGATGTAGGGCTTCAGCATGCCGATCAGTTCAAGCGTCTCGTCGAAGTGCATGCCCTTTTCGGCGATCTCGTCCGCGGAGATGCGGAACTCGATGACGAAGTCCTCGCCGCAGTGACGGCGCACGGACTGGCAGACCTCTATGGCAAAACGGGCGCGGTTCTCGAGAGATCCGCCGTACTCATCGGTCCTGTGGTTGTACAGCGGACTGGTAAACTGGGAAATCAGGTTGCCGTGACCGCCGTGGATCAGCACGATGTCCATGCCGGCGCGCTTCATCATGCCCGCGGCCTTCCCGTACTTCTCCACCGTCTCATGGATCTTCTCGTGGGTCATCTCGATCGCCGGGATGGGGTCGCGGCCCAGACGCTTCGCGCGGGCGGCCTCCGTGGCGGAGATGTTGGGCGAGGAACTGAACGGCGCGTGGCCTACGGTCTCGAAGGCGGTGTTCTCACCGTTGTGGTTGATCTCAAAAGAGGCGTGGCAGCCATACTGCTTGCACATGTCCGCATAACGGGTCATCTCCAGAATGCCCAGTTCATTGGACAGATCCAGCTGATAGGCCTCGTCCTTGCACTCGGTGATGTCGATGGAGCAGTTGCCGACGTACAGCGTAGTCACGCCGCCGCGGGCAAACATGCGGAACCAGTTCACGAACTGCGGCGTAACCATTCCGCTGGAGCTGGCAAGATTGGGAGACGGCGGAGCCAGTGTGATGCGGTTCTTGAAGTCGATGCCGCGGATCTTTATGGGGGAAAACACGTGAGAATATCTGGAGCCCATAGATTTTTCTTCCTTTCTTCCTTGACCTTGTCTGGATTCCTGCCATGCAGGCTGCATCGTGTGCATAATCCATTAGATTTTACCATGCCTTCCGGACGTACGCAAGTACCGGAAGCTATGAAGATCCGCCCCCGGCCATATCGTTTTCCGTCGAAATGCCGGGGGCGGAGATCATCGCGCGCCGTATGGGATCAGGTCTTTCCGTCGACCTTTGCCATGTGGCGTACCAGTTCGATGCACTTGCAGGAATAGCCCCACTCGTTGTCATACCAGGCGATCACCTTGACAAAGGTATCCGTCAGGGCGATGCCCGCCCTGGCGTCGAAAATGGAGATGCGGGGGTCGTGGATGAAGTCGGAGGATACCACCAGGTCCTCCGTATAGCCCAGGATGCCTTTCAGTTCGCCCTCTGACGCCTGCTTCATCGCCGCGCAGATCTCATCATAGGTGGCAGGCGTTTTCAGGTTGGCCGTCAGATCCACAACGGAAACGTCGATGGTGGGCACGCGCATGCTCATTCCCGTGAGCCGGCCGGCAAGTTCGGGGATCACCTTTCCCACGGCCTTCGCGGCCCCGGTCGAGGAAGGAATGATGTTGTAGGAGGCGGCGCGTCCGCCTCTCCAGTCCTTCAGAGACTTCGCGTCCACCGTGTTCTGCGTCGCCGTTACCGAGTGGACGGTGGTCATGAGTCCGCTTTCGATGCCGAAGCGGTCGTTGAGCACCTTGGCCACAGGTGCCAGGCAGTTGGTGGTGCAGGAGGCGTTGGAGACGATGCGCATGGAGGGATCGTACCTGTCCAGATTTACGCCGCAGACGAACATGGGGGCGTCGTCTGACGGAGCGGAAATAACGACCTTTCCGGCTCCGGAGTCGATGTGAGGCTGGCATTTGGCCAGGGTCTTGAATTTTCCGGTGGCTTCCACCAGATAATCCACGCCATAGCGGCCCCAGTCGAGATTGGCCGGGTCGCGGTCGCTCATCACGGGGATCTCCTTCCCGTTGATGATGATGGAGCTGTCCGTGCAGTCAAGCTCCGCATCCCATTTCCCCTGGATGGTGTCGTATTTCAGCATGTACACCATGTAATCCGTAGGATAGGTGGAATTGATGGCCCGCACGTCGACGTCCGGATAGTCTGCCGACGCCCGCAGGACCAGTCGGCCGATACGGCCGAAACCGGTGATTCCCATTGCAATGCTCATGTTGCTCTGCCTCCTGTAAGAAGTAATCATTCAACTGGCCGGACCCCCTGTCCGCCTGCACGTATTATATCCTGTTTTCCCACCCTTGCCAATGGGCTTTTCCGTAAAACCTGACGTTTTCCAGGCCTTCGGCGGCTCTTTTCCTTCCCTGTTCCCGCTGACGGAAAAACAGAATTGCAAACTTTCTGAAAAGTCTTGTCCCGGGGCAAAACGTTTGCTATTATAATCAGATGTATACGTATGGCGTTCGTCGCCGAGGAAAGGAGCCGGGACGTGGAAAAGCACCTGGGGATCTATTTTCATATACCTTTCTGCGCCAGGAAATGCTCCTACTGCGATTTTTATTCCCTTGCCGGCGCCTCCGGGCAGATGGGCGCCTATCAGAAGGCACTTCTGACCCATCTTCAGGAGTCGGCCGACCGGCTGGACGGGTATTACATCGACACCGTATATTTCGGGGGAGGTACTCCCAGCTTTTACGGAGCCGCCCGTCTCATCGAACTGCTGGACGCGCTGAAGCGCCAGGGCAGGCTTCTCGTGGAAAGTGAGATCACGGCCGAAGTCAATCCCGACAGCGTCACTCTTCCGGATCTGACCCGCATGCGCAGAGCCGGCTTCAACCGTCTGTCCATCGGCGTCCAGTCCACCCATGACGAAACGCTGAAGAAGATCGGCCGCATCCACAGCTTCGCCGCCGCGGAAAAAGCACTGAAAAACGCACGGGAAGCGCGTTTCGAAAATGTAAGCATCGATCTTATGTACGGCCTTCCCGGCCAGACGATGGAGAGCTGGGCCGAAGATCTTTCCCGGGTGGCCGCTCTGAAGCCTGACCACATTTCCTGCTACGGTCTGAAACTGGCCGAGGGCACGGAGATGTACGTTCTCAAGGATTCTCCCTTTCTCCCCGACGACGACCTGCAGGCGGACATGTATCTCTATGCCGTCGAGTACCTGGCGCGTCAGGGCTTCATCCAGTACGAGATATCGAATTTCGCGAAAAAGGGCCGTGAATCCCGTCACAATATGAAATACTGGACCGGACAGGAATATCTGGGGTTCGGCGCCGCCGCGCACTCGTTCATCGGCCGCACCCGCTTCCGCAACGTTCCGGACGCTGCCGCCTACTGCAGGGCCATGCGGGAAGGCTCCCCTCTGATCGACCAGATCGAGTCCATAGACGCCTTCGGCCTGGCGGGGGAATACCTGATGCTCGGTCTGCGTACGACCCGCGGCATCTCTGAAGACGAATACCGCCGCATTTATCCGTCGGATTTCTCCGGGATCGAAGAGCGGCTGAAAGCTTTCGAACACTATGGTTGGGCCGTGAACCCCAACGGGCGATGGCGGCTGACGCCGAAGGGCTTTCTGATCTCCAACGTTCTGATCGGGCAGGTGCTGGACGCGCAGAGCAGCCAGGTTCAGAGCGCCCCGGAACCGGCGGCCCCGGAGGATCTGTCGTCCCTCGTCGAAAACGCCGTCTCACTGACACAGAGCGAAGCGGATGCCATGTTCCGCGGCATCTGACAGATATCCGGCCGGCGGCATGCCGGCAGAAAGGATCCGAACATGAAATTAGTCAGCAGCAGGAAGCGTCCTTCCGCTTCTGCCGTTTCCAGAAAAACAGGAAAGGCCTCTGCGCCGAAAAAAGCGGCGAAGCCCTCATCCCGGAACACGCCGAAAAAGAGCCGCGTGCCGGAAAAACGCAGCCGCAAGGGCGGCGTGATCGCCGCCGTTGCCGCCGGAGTTCTGATCCTGGGCGCCGGCGCGGCCGGTTACGTCCTGGTAGACAACGTCAGCAAGATGGACACCATTTTCCCGGGCGTTACCATAAACGGCGTAGACGTTTCCGGAATGACGGAGCAGCAGGCCCTCGACGCGCTGGGGAAGACCATCGCGGATGATCTGTCCGCCGAGCTGACTCTCCCTGACGGAACTTCCGTTTCGATCCGGCCGGAGGAGGTCGGCATTGCCTCCAGCGCGGAGGGACTTGCCGCGCAGGCCATGGCCTATGGCAGGGGCGGCAACGCCGTGCAGGACGCCGTAGCCTACTATACCGGCACCGGTACGCTTGACCTGATGGACAATATCTACTCCGGCTATGACGACAGCGTTCTTCGTCAGCGGGTCACCGACGCCGCTGACGCTTATAACCGCCTCGCCAACGCCGAGCCCTGCGTCACCACGGAAAGCAGCATCACGCTGGTAAAAGGCGCCGGCCTGGATCCGGTCGACGCCGAAGAACTGATGCGGATCCTGGCAGACGGACTGAAGACCGCCATCGAGACCGGCGAACCCTGGTCCTATAAGATGCCCGCCCAGCACGCCCCGACCGTCGATCTGGACGCCCTGTATGAATCCATCCACGTGGAACCCGTCTCCTCCGTATACGATAAATCCACCGGCGGCCTCACCGAAGCCGTGACGGGCGTCGGCTTCGATCTTTCCGCCGCGAAGGAAGCCTACCGGCTGGCAAAACCCGGAGAAACGCTGACGTTTGACATTGAGTATACGGAACCCACGGTCACGGAAGACATGCTGGACGAACTGCTGTTCCGCGACTGCCTGCATCACTGTGAGACCACGCTGAGCGGGAGTTCCAGCAACCGCATCACCAACATCCGTCTGGCGTCTCAGGCCATCAACGGCATCATTCTGAACCCAGGGGAAACGTTCTCCTACAACAACACGCTGGGCGAACGCACGGAAGCCAAAGGTTACCGCATGGGCATCTCCTACATCGGAGGAAAAGCCGTTCCGGATCTGGGCGGCGGCATCTGCCAGGTCTCCTCTTCCCTCTACTGCTGCGCCATCCATGCGGATCTGGAGATCGTGGAGCGAGCCAACCACATGTTCCTGGTCAGCTATCTCCCGCTGGGCATCGACGCCACCGTTGCCTGGGGCACCTGCGACTTCCGCTTCAGGAACACCATGGATTATCCGATCAAGATCGAATCCTATCTCAACGGCAGTTCTTCCGTGGTCATCAACATGTACGGCACCAAGCTGGACGAAGGCTACATTGAGATCACCCACAGCACCGTGGCCACCATCGATTACAAGACGGTGGAAAAGCAGGATCCGAGCATCCCAGCCGGTTCCTCCAAGGTAGACACCTCCGGACGCACCGGATATATCATAGATACCTATAAAAATTACTATAACGCCGACGGCACGCTGGATCGCACGGAGTTCCTCGATCGCAGCGAATACAGCAAGCAGGATCGTGTCATTCTGGTCCCCGTTCAGAGCAGTGCGCCGTCCCCGGGCGCTTCTTCCGGTTCCTCCGGAGGATCCGGCTCTTCCCAGCCGGTCACTCCCCCGGCGGACGATCCCGCTCCCGGCGGCTCGGGTGATTCCGGCGGCTCCGGTGACTCCGGCGGCTCTGGTGACTCCGGCAGTTCCGGCGACTCCGGCAGTTCCGGTGATTCCGGCAGTTCCGGTGATTCCGGCAGTTCCGGTGATTCCGGCGACTCCGGCAGTTCCGGCGACTCCGGCGGTTCCGGGTCCTCTGAGCCGGTCACCCCTCCTGCCGACGGCTCCGGCGAATGACCGGCCATTACTATGAAAGAAACAGAGAGGATTCCTTTCCATGCCTATTAAGATTCCCAACGAACTGCCGGCCGCTCACGTCCTTCAGAACGAAAACATCTTCGTCATGAAGGAGACGCGGGCTGTCGTTCAGGATATCCGCCCCCTTCAGATCGCCATTCTGAATCTGATGCCTACAAAGGTGGCCACGGAAACCCAGCTTGCCCGCCTTCTGGGCAATACGCCCCTGCAGGTGGAGGTCGAACTTCTTCACACGGCCTCGCACAATTCGAAGAACGCCTCCATGGAGCATCTGCTCACTTTTTACAAAACCTTCGATGAGGTCCGTGACCGGAAATTCGACGGCATGATCATCACCGGAGCTCCCGTGGAACAGCTCCCCTTCGAGGAAGTTGAATACTGGGATGAGCTCTGCCAGATCATGGAATGGAGCAAGACCAACGTGTACAGCACCTTCCACATCTGCTGGGGTGCTCAGGCCGGTCTGTATTACCATTACGGCGTTCCCAAGTATCCTCTGGAGAAAAAGCTGTTCGGCGTATTTCCGCACCACGCCGACTATAAGAACGCCATGCTGATGCGCGGTTTCGACGACGTGTTCATGGTCCCTCATTCCCGTCACACCACCGTTCGCAGGGAAGACGTGGAAAAGATCCCCCAGCTGAAGATCGCCGCCTCGTCGGAAGAAGCCGGCGTCTACGCCATGTATACGCCGGGCGGCCGTCAGGTGTTCATCACCGGTCACTCAGAATACGACGCGGACACGCTGGAAAAAGAGTATCTGCGGGATAAGTCTCAGGGGCTTCCCATTGAGGTCCCGAAGAACTATTACCCCAACGACGACGATACGCAGCCCCCGGTCGTGACCTGGCGCAGTTCCGCCAATCTCATTTATTCCAACTGGCTGAACTATTACGTCTATCAGAATACCCCTTACAATCTTTCAGACATCCAGTAACCAGAAAAAGGCCCGGAAGGATGATTTCCTTCCGGGCCTTTTCATTCGCCGTCATTCAGAATAAGGCAGATACGTCTTCAGACTTTCCCGATTCATCTCCAGATACGGTACCAGTACCATCATGCCGCGGATCGTGGCGTCGTAGTACCCTCCGTCCACGGGGATACGGTACGATCTGAGCTGCATCCCTGACATCATCGGCGCCAGCTTCATCACCAGCGAGAGGATCTGGGTATTCGTCAGATCCGTCGTCATCATGGGAAGCAGTGTGTTCGTCAGATCCAGCAGAGTGTTCAGATCGGCCCCCTTGACCTTTTCAAACAGCGCGAGGAGCACCGTTCTCTGCCGGTTCGTACGGTTAAAGTCGCTGTCTATCTTGCGGATGCGGGAGTAGGTAAGGGCCTGCGACCCCGTCAGATGGTTCATTCCCGCAACGGCGCCTTCTCCCACGATCCTGGCTTCGGAGGACGACAGTTCCACATCTACGCCGCCCAGCGTGTCCACCACCCTGGTGAAGCCGTCAAAATTAACCTCAAAACCTCCGGCGCATTTCAGACCGAAGTTCTTCTCCAGCACTTCGTATAGATAGGGGAATCCACCGAAGGCGTAGGCCGCGTTCATTCGGTTATCCATATATCCTTCCGGCATCTGAACATAGAGATCGCGCATGAAGGAGATCATGGAAATATCCCCCGTATCCGGGTTGATGCTGACAACGATCATGGTATCGGAACGTTCTCTGGCTCCGGTACGGCTGTCCTGTCCGACCAGAAGCAGGTTGATCAGGTTTTCGTTCTCCAGCGCTTCGACGGCAGCCCAGTCGACGTCCTTCTCGTCCATCTCCGGCGGCTTGTTGGCCGGATCCACTTCATCTTCCGGATCGATCTCGTCAGCCGCTTCATCCGGTGATACAATGACGCTGTTGTCCGCTTTTCTGATTTTGTTCAGCGTTCCCTGAATGGCGATCGCTCCGATGCTGAAAAGGATGATCAGGATCAGAAGAACGATGGCGACCACCAGAAGAGCCTTCCCTTTGGGCACTTCCTTTTCACTGTTCGCCTTCCTGACGGCCGCAGAACCGGCTGCATGTTTGCCATGATACGACATTTGGTCTGCCTTCCGCTCCCTTCTGTTGGTTATGCTCGTGAGGCTCGAGTATTATACCCTTGTTTTCCTGAAAAAAACACTCTTTAACAAAAAAGTCACAAACCCCGGCGGCTTACTTCCTGTCGGGAATGATCTCGATCCAGTATCCATCGGGATCCTCGATGAAGTAAACGCCGAGCTGCTCATTTTCAAAGCAGATGATCCCCATCCGTTCATGCCGTTCGTGCATCTCTTCAAAGCGATCGGTCACGATCCCGAGATGGATCTCTCCCTCCCCCAGGTCGTACGGCTCCGTTCTGTCCCTCAGCCAGGTCAGTTCAAGACAGAAGGGCGTATCGTCGTTCCCTATGAATACCAGCCGGAAGGAGCCGTCCTCCGCCTCCTTCGTTCTCTTGGGAACGAAGTCCAGCGCCTGGCGGTAAAACTCCAGGCTCTTCTCCTGATCCAGCACGTTGAAATTGAAATGGTCCATTTTCAGCATCCCGTATTTCTCCTTTCCCGCTGAACGGTTGGTCTGTTCTTTGTTGCGGCCAGTATAACACACCCGTGCGTTCTCTGCAAACAGAGGGCCGCCGCGATGCCCTGTACAAAATAAATTTTAAAATTGAAATCGAGCATTCAGCAGTAAAACGGCGATTTCTGCAGATATCCGCAGTTCGTTATGCCGATAATTAAAATTTCAGAACTTGGATGTTGACACTTTTTTCCCCGTGTGGTATAAAAATGAGGCACGTTAAGGTTCCCTTGACGTGTTTTCCACTCTGTTCATGCTATTTTTCTATATGGAGGAAACACTATGTCTACCACACTGGCAAAAAATGAGACCGTTTCCCGTAAGTGGTATGTGATCGACGCAGCGGGCAAGCCCATGGGCCGCACCGCGGTCCAGGCCGCCAACATTCTGCGCGGCAAGATCAAGCCCGATTTCACACCCAACGTGGACTGCGGTGATTTCGTCATCATCATCAACGCGGAGAAGGCCGTTCTTACCGGCAACAAGCTCGAGCAGAAGTACTATCGCCGCCACAGCGGCTGGATCGGCGGTCTGAAGGAAACTCAGTACAAGACCCTGATGGCCGAGCGTCCGGAGTTTGCCATGGAGCTTGCCGTCAAGGGCATGCTGCCGAAGAACTCCATCGGCCGTACGGCGTTCACCCGTCTGCACGTGTACAGAGGCGCCGAGCACAAGCATCAGGCCCAGCAGCCTGTCGCCTGGACGCAGGAATAAGGAGGTAAGCGAATATGTATACCAGCAAGAAGCCTTACAAGTACGGAACCGGCAGACGGAAATCCTCCGTTGCCAGAGTTCACCTCATTCCCGACGGCACCGGTGCCATCACCATCAACGGCCGTGACATCGACGATTATTTCGGACTGGAGACGCTGAAGCTCATCGTCCGTCAGCCCATGGAGACCCTCGGCGTCACCGGAAGATTCGACGTGGAAGCTACCGTTTCCGGCGGCGGTGTGACCGGCCAGGCCGGCGCCATCCGCCACGGCATCGCCCGCGCGCTGCTGCAGGTCGACGAAAGCTACCGCTCCACTCTGAAGGCCGCCGGTCTGCTGACCCGCGATCCCAGAATGAAAGAGCGCAAGAAGTACGGCCTCAAGGCCGCCCGCCGCGCCCCGCAGTTCAGCAAGCGCTGATCGAGACTTCAAAATGCCCAAAAACCCCGGAACCATGCGGTTTCCGGGGTTTTTCTATTTTGACTCGCCTGTTCCCTTTTGAGGAAATCTGATGCTCTTTATTCCGTTTCTTATGGGTAAAGCAAAGGGGAACAGCACACTTTGGGACCGTGGAAGGGCTAAACCGTAGGGGAAAAACTTTGCGCTTCTTCCCCACAAGACGATGTGATTTGGATAATTCTTCTGCTCACAGTATCTTTGTGTCCATTCGAGATCATTTGGCGAAGTTTATTCCCGTTTGTTCTGTATATTATCGATTTTAAGCAAACAGGTTGGCACACACTCGTAGGAAAGCAGCAAAAAGCCATGTAATTCCAGTTATTTCCGATTGACAACGCAAGGGATTCGCGCTACTATATAAATACTTATTTGGAGGATACTCGTATCCCTCAGAATGAACCCGCCGGGTGTTGGTAGCGCCCGGCGGGCTTCTTTTTGCTCATTCCTCAGCAGATGGAGACCATGAGTCCTCCAACTCATAGGAGAATAGCACCTTTTCCGTGGCCTTGTCTACTGCGTGGACGATCTTCTCATCCGGCGACAGATAGTACCGGACATTGTCATGCTGTTGCAAATAGTCGTATAGACGGATCTCCCAGTCTTCCTCTGTTGCTGCATCGGTCTCTGCATCTGGCAAGACATAAATCCGCGTCCACCCCTCAAAGCGGTCAGCAACAGGAATATCCGCCTTTTTGTAGATTCTCAACCAACGCCCGCCGGGTTTGTACTGAACCTCATACACCCTTTTGCATGCAGGGCAGTACCAATAATCAACGGGTTCCGGCCTGTCCATATACTCTTTCGCACAATCATTTCTCTCATCCCACCCACTCAAAAAGCTGTGGAGTGTGATGGCAGAGTCTTCACATATTGCTTTGTCGACCTCAGCATCATAGAAGATATCTAAACTACACGGTGATGGACAGCTTGTTTTTGTCATGCGTTCACCGCATATGCATCCCAGTTGAGACATTACTTTTTCCTCCATTCTCAATAGTGTTCACACGTCTTGTCGGAAAACCATACTTCAATAGGGCCTTTGACATACCCTTTTCTTCTGGCTTCCGCAATTCCAGCTTCAGCAAGGGTGCGTCCTGTTTGGCTGTTTCGGTGATTCGGAAAGAAGATTGCCACTGTGTCCCCTTCGCTGATTTGACCTGCCGCCTCGCCAATTCTCGTGCTTATTTTGCTAGGGTTATTGCTTGTGATTGCTTTTACTTCAATGTTCTTTACGATATTTTCATCATCACTGGTTTTAATCGTCAAATCACAGCCGCGATCCGGATCGTGCCGCCTACGGAAAACAGCCTCATACCCTTGATCCATATAGCGCTCAGCGACAAATATTGCGCCCTTGTCAGTGACTTTATGCCCGCCGGAGTCCTTATAACTCGGCTGCTTTTCGGTATAACCGCCTCTTCCTCTGCCCATATCACGCACCCCATCTTTCTTGAGAAAACGTGTTACAGACAACAATCGGCATCGGGAATCGTTCCCGCCATGCGTCGGGGAATTTGCCATAGACGATGCGCTTTTCCGGGTGCTTCTGACGCGCCAGCTCATGCAGACCGTTCAAAAGGGACTGCTTGGAAACGTAGTCGTGACCCATACACCCCTGTGTCGTGATGGACAGAACGCTGTTTGACGGAAGCCCATCAAACGCCCATTCAAGACTCTCTGCATCGCTCCATCCGGCGTTGGGGATGATAGTCAGACCGTTCCGCTGCATATAATAGGCCATCGTCCGGTTGCGCCAACAGTTCCATATCTGTTGGCTGCGAGGCATATCCAGATAAATGCTGTAGTCAGTGCTGATTCCACCGGCAAAGCGCTGTAAAACCGATAAGTACTGCGCGGGGCGGTTCCAAAACCGTTCAAACTGGTAATCATCCTCGTAGAAATGAAACCACCGTTTTTCAGGATTTTTAGCCGTCTTAGCCATATGGAACGGCACCAGATTTTCCGGTTCAACATCGTGAACCGGCTGGAGCCTGGGCATATCAAACTTCCCCTCAAGCTCCGCATCTTTGATTCGTTCCCACCGGAACGTATCAAGGTCGTTAATTTTATCAAATTTCAATTTCATTCCTCGTTTCTTCAGATTATGTATCTGAGGATACGAGAGCCGATTTACTTATTTGGAGGACACTCGTATCCCCAGAATGGGTTTAGGGTGCAGCATACCGTTGGTAGCAGTCATGCCGTGCCGCCTGCATCCATGCCGGTATAAATGTTGGTAGCAGATATACCGGCTCTCTTACACAATCATACGCATCACCGTCTTTCCTGTCATCCGCATCCTCATGTTCTCTGTGCGAGATCGATAAGCTCTATGAAAAAGTACTGTTTCCCGCGCTTACGATCATCCCCAAGGAGGACCCGCTTTTCCTCTAACACATGCAGATACCGTACCGCCTGCCCATGCGAGACCGCTAACTGGTCTTCAAGGATATAGGCGTTCAGTGCCGGATGTGTGAACAGGCATTCGATGATTTCATCAAATTTCGGGCTGTTGATGCACTCCTTGACCGTGTTCTTAGTCTTGTTGTAAAGTGCGTTCAGCGCGTCGATGTACCCGATATGCTTGGCCGTCTGTACACAGACCTTATGGAGGAAGTACTTGATCCACTCATCAAGCGTATTGGTTCTCGAATCTGTCAGCATACGGTAGTACACGGCTTTGTCCATACTTATAGCCTCGCTGATATAGAAGAACGGAAAATTGATGACTCTGGCCTTGTAAAGGTACAGACTGATCAACACGCGACCAACACGCCCGTTACCATCGGAGAACGGGTGAATTGATTCAAACTGAGAGTGGATCATAGCTGCCTTGATAAGCGGGTTCAGACCGTCCTCGGTGTCATTCATAAAGGAAATCAGTTCATCCATGTATTTTTTCGTTTCCGAAGCAGAGGGGGGAGTGTAGACCACGGCCCCGGTGGAGCTTTTGATCTGGTTGTCCTTGACCTTGTATTTTCCGAGCGTTTTTTCAAGGCCCGGCGCGATAATCCCGGTCATCATATAAACATGGAGCTGCTTCATGAAAGAATGCGTGAATTTCCCAGAGCGAAGGTGTTCCGCGCCAAAAATAAGGGTCCGGGTATGATTGCGGACTTCTGTCTGGATTCTATCCCCGCTGGTTTGAGGGCTGATCTCGTTTTTCAGCACGTCCGGGATGGTTGTCTGCGTTCCCTCAATATACATCGAGGAAACCGCTTCCTTCTTCTGGAGCATCGGGATGAGGATGCTGTTGAATTGGTAAGAATCTATCTTTGCCTCCAGAATACCAAGGCTCTTGGAGGCGTTCGCCAGCTCATTCACGAAAAATTTGACGTCGAAATCGTCTACGCGGTCTTTTATAAATTCCAACATGGCAAAGTCTCCTTTCATCTACACACGATGAATATAGCACCATACGGGAATAAAGTCAAGAGCTAACGTGCATATTTTTGTAAAACATGCGCGTTAGCTATTTTTGCGCCTATGTAAATCGGACGCCTTGTATTTATATGCGACCTCGGCTACATACGCAGCCCACGACACAAAACAGTCCTGCTCCAGCAGCTGACACTCAAACATTTTCTGTTAGGATAAGTTGGCATCTTAAATGGGCTAACGCATAGGGGAAAGCGGGAAGCCAACCTCCGGAACGCCTTGAAAACACTGGGGAAAAGGCAAGAATACTGTTTCAGTACGGTCTCAAGGCCGCCCGTCGCGCACCTCAGTTCTCCAAGAGATAATCGAGGACAAGAGATCATCGAAAGAGCCCGGAAATACGCCATTTCCGGGCTCTTTCTTTATCCAAATCCTTTTGATTCCTTTTTGAGAATTTTGAAGAAAAATCGCTCCGATTTGTAGTTAATACTGGGGCAACGACCACTTAGTAGTTAATTTTGGGGCACCACACACGAAAATGACGGAGAGAAAGAAGTCGCAGACTCAGTAAGTTAAAAGGCGGCTCGTTTCTCCCTAAAATCTCTACTTGTGAAAGACGTTCAGCGGAAAGCTCGTCTGC
>JAFWRM010000044.1 GCA_017519975.1 Oscillospiraceae bacterium
ATTTTCGTGATATAATAAAGGGCAGTGTTTGATTAACCCGTTAGGTGCAAGGAGGCACGAAATGGCTGTTACATATAAAAAGCTGTTCCATATGCTGATTGACAGGAATATGACCCCGGCCCAGCTTCAGCAGGAGGCCGGATACAGCGCAAACATATCCACACGTCTGCGCCGGGACTACTACGTTTCTCTTGAGTCCGTGGAGAAGATTTGCCGGGTGCTGAACTGTAAGGTGGACGATATCGTGGATTTCATTCCCGACAATCCTGAAAAGGAACAATGACGTTCGGAGGGATTTTATGACGAAACAGGTAAAATCCAGAGAGCGTGTGGCCGAGCACGGCGAGGTATTCACAGCCGAGCGTGAGGTCAACGCCATGCTGGATTTGGTAAAACAGGAGACGGAGCGTGTTGACAGCCGGTTTTTGGAGCCAGCGTGCGGTGACGGCAATTTTGTGGCCGAGATTCTTCGCCGGAAGCTGGAGGCCGCAAAGAAACGGGCAATACCTCCGAGAAAGAAAAAACCGCTGCCTTTCGAATTTGAGAAACAGTCGGTCATTGCCGTGGCAAGTATTTATGGCGTTGACCTCCTGATCGATAACGTGATCGCCTGCCGCCAGCGGCTCTATGATATCTGGAATGCGGAATATGAGGCGATCTGCAAAAAGGAAGTCAGCGAGGATTGCCGGGATGCCGTGCGCTTCATTCTCAGCCGGAACATCGTCTGCGGCAATGCACTGAGCCTGAAGGTGGTCGATGAAGACGGAAACGATACGGACGAGCCTATCGTGTTTTCAGAGTGGTCCTTCGTAATGGGCACGAAAATGCAGCGCAAGGACTACCGCTTCGATAAGCTGCTGGCCGGTGAATACGAGCCCAAGGCGGCAACGAAAAAGAAAAAGCGTGTGGATGACGAATACGGTCAGATGAATCTGTTGTCCATGCTGGAAGAAAAACCGAGTGACGAGGGTGAATTCCTAACCTCATATGTCACGGATTACAGGAGGGTCCAAGATCATGGCCAATAATCTCTATAACACGATGTACAATCCGGACGTGCTGTCCTGCATTGCCAATCTGTCAAACGATGAGGTGTTCACGCCGCCGGAGGTGGCAAACGCCATGCTGGACCTGTTGCCGCAGGAGTTATTCAGCGATCCCAACACTACTTTTCTTGACCCTGCGTGCAAGAGTGGAGTGTTTTTACGTGAAATTGCGAAAAGGCTCCTCAAGGGCCTTGAGCCACTGTATCCGGACCTGCAAGAGCGCACTGACCATATTTTCAAGCATCAGCTTTACGGCATCGCCATTACGGAGCTGACCTCGCATCTTTCCCGACGCAGCCTGTACTGCTCCAAATTTGCGAACGGCAAATACTCCGTGGTTCATTTCGACAATGTTGACGGTAATTTGCGTTTCAAGAATATCAAGCACCGGTGGCAAAACGGGAAATGCGTATTCTGTGGGGCCTCCCAAAAGGAATACGACCGTGCCGATGATCTGGAAACGCACGCTTATGAAATGATTCATACCACGAAACCGGAGGGCATATTCAATATGAAATTTGATGTGATTATAGGAAATCCGCCGTATCAGCTAAACACTGTTTCCGGCGAAACAACAAACGTAAGCAAACAGGCTAAGCCGATTTATAACCTTTTCGTGGAGCAAGCGAAGAAACTAAATCCACGTTTCCTTTGTATGATTATTCCTTCTCGATGGTTTGCCGGAGGCCTTGGGCTTGATAATTTCCGTCAGGCAATGATGGAGGACGAACATATAACGCATCTTGTTGATTATACAAATGCAAAGGATTGTTTTCCGCAGAACAGTATAAGTGGCGGTGTTTGCTATTTTCTCCGAGAGCGTGATACAACAGGACTTTGTGAATTTACGAATATAAACGGGAATAAAATAACGACCGAATCTCGTAGCTTGTCTGAATTTCCAGTAGTGGTGCGTTATAACTCGGCTGTTGACATTATCAGGAAAGTGCGTGAAAAGGCCACTGCTTTTCTTAAAGATGAGGTTAGCCCGATCAGCCCATTTGCAATTCCAACGAAGGTAACAGGTGAAGCTCGGCCTACGGCACGATGCAACATCACGCTATACACCAGTAGGGGTGTTGGCTACATTAACAAAAGCGAAATCCTGAGCAACATCAAATACTTGGATAAGTATAAGGTTATGGTTAGTCAGATTGGTGCCGAACACGCTGGAGAGCCGGGCCGTGATGGTAAATTCCGTGTGCTCACGTCTTCTATGCGTGTTATGGAGCCCAATGAAGTCTGCACCAATTCTTACATTGTGATTGGAGAATACACCGATCCTGATACCGCAAGCAACGTTCTTGCATACCTGAAAACTAAATTTGTAAGATTTTTAGTGTTACAGGCTGTTTCGTCTATTCATATCTCAAGAACATCTTTCACTTTCGTTCCGATGGTCGATTTTTCAAAGCAGTGGACAGATGAAGAATTATATGCGGAATTTGGGATTACGCCGGAAGAGATTGAATTTATTGATTCAATGATAAAGCCGATGGATGGAGGTGACGAATAATGGAGTTTTTCCCTCAACGGCCTGAATCGCATCCTACGATATACGCCTATGAATTCGTAGGCGTGGCCTCCCATCAGGGCTATATCAAGGTCGGCTATACCGAGCGTGATGTTGAGACCCGTATTAAGGAGCAGACCCATACCGCAGCCGTACCGTATCGCATCCTCGGCCAGTGGTCCGCCATGAAAAATGACGGCAGCTGCTTCACCGACCATGACGTCCACGCTGTTCTGAAAGCAAAAGGTAAACAGCAGCTGAACGCCGGTGAGGACCGCAACGAGTGGTTCAAATGCACACTAAATGATGTGAAGGCCGCTGTTGTGGCCGTACAGACCGGTGCGGAAAATGTCGAAGAGCGTACACAGACCTTCGCCATGCGTCCGGAGCAGGAATACGCCGTGGATATGACCATGAAGTATTTCAAATCGGCCTATGAGGAAGGCAGCGGCAGAACGCCGAAATTCCTGTGGAACGCCAAGATGCGCTTCGGCAAGACCTTTGCGGCCTATCAGCTGGCAAAGAAAATGGGCATGAAGCGTGTGCTGATCCTCACCTTCAAACCGGCGGTGCAGACCGCATGGCGTGAGGATCTGCTGACGCACATGGATTTCGAGGGCTGGCAGTTCATCACACGGCCTACCGTTCCCGGCGGTCTGACAAACGATCAGCAGTATCAGAGGGCGGATAAATCCCGGCCCATCGTCTGCTTCGGCTCGTTTCAGGATTTCCTTGGCGTGAACAAGGAGACCGGCGGCATCAAGGCCAATAACGAATGGGTCCACACCACGAACTGGGATCTCGTCATTTTCGATGAATACCACTTCGGCGCATGGAAGGACAGCGCAAAGAAGCTGTTCGAGCAGGACGAGGATACCTACGAAGAGGATCTTTCCAAATACGATGCCGGTAACGCCTACGATGAAACGTGGCTGCCGATCACCACGACCTATTACCTCTATCTCTCCGGCACGCCGTTCCGTGCGCTGAATTCCGGTGAGTTTATCGAGGAGCAGATCTATAACTGGACCTATTCCGATGAACAGAGGGCTAAGGCCGAATGGAAAGGTGAAGGCGTAAATCCCTACGCCGCTCTGCCGAGAATGGTCATGCTTACATACAAGATCCCGGAGAGCATCCAGCGTATTGCCAAACAGGGCGAATTTGATGAGTTTGACCTGAATGTGTTCTTCTCCGCCGAAGGGACCGGCAAGGACGCTCATTTCAAATATGAGGATTACGTGCAGAAATGGCTGGATCTGATCCGTGGCTCCTATCTGGAGACCTCAGTGGACGAGCTAAAGTTGGGAGCGCAGAAGCCGCCGATGCCGTATTCCGATACACGCCTTCTGAACGTGCTGTCACATACGCTGTGGTTTATGCCGAACGTGGCCTCCTGTTACGCTATGGCCAATCTGCTGGCGCAAAAGCAAAATGCGTTCTACCACGATTACAAGGTAAACGTCTGTGCCGGAACACAGGCCGGTATCGGGGTGGCCGCTCTGGAGCCTGTGCGCCGTTCTATGGGCGATCCGCTGGAGACAAAGACCATCACGCTCTCCTGCGGCAAGCTGACCACAGGCGTCACCATCAGACCGTGGACCGGTATCTTCATGCTCCGTAACCTCTCCTCACCGGAGACCTATTTCCAAGCGGCCTTCCGTGTGCAGAGCCCGTGGGAGATCACAAAGGATAACGGTGAGCGTGAGATCGTCAAGCAGGAGTGCTATGTCTTTGACTTTGCGCTGGACCGTGCGCTCCGCCAGATTTCCGATTATTCCTGCCGCCTGAACGTGGCCGAGAGCAATCCGGAAAAGAAGGTCGGTGAGTTCATCAATTTCCTGCCGGTGCTGGCGTATGACGGCAGTGCCATGCGTCAGGTCAATGCGGCTGAAATCCTCGATATCGCTATGGCCGGTACATCCGCCACGCTGCTTGCGAAACGCTGGGAGAGTGCATTGCTCGTTAATGTTGATAACGACACGCTTGCCCGTCTGCTTGCCAGCGAGGAGGCGATGGATGCTCTCATGCGTATTGAAGGATTCCGTAGCCTGAACGCCGATATTGAAACCATTATAAACAAGTCCAATGCCGTTAAGAAGGCCAAGCGTGACGGCGAAAAGCTGACGCCGAAGGAAAAGAAAGAGCTGACGGACGCCGAAAAGGAATACAAGTCCAAGCGAAAGATGATTCAGGAAAAGCTGATCAAATTCGCTACCCGTGTTCCTGTCTTCATGTATCTGACCGATTACCGGGAATACAGTCTGCAAGACGTTATCACACAGTTGGAGCCGGAACTGTTCAAAAAGGTCACCGGTCTGGACGTGAAGGATTTTGAGCTGCTCGTTTCGCTGAACGTATTCAACGAGGCCCTGATGAACGATGCCGTTTACAAATTCAAACGGTATGAAGACGCCAGCCTGATTTACACCGGTATTGATAAGCACACAGGCGAAAATGTCGGTCTGTACAGTACCGTTATCAGCCGTGCGGATTATGACGCTATGGCAGGTCAGCTTGCGGCATCCATGACAGCGGATGCTCCTCGTGACGATGATCTTCCGGAGCGGCCCGTCTTCACGAATATCAGCAGCTATGATCTGGACGATGAGGACGAGGATGATCTGCCGATGGTAGCCGAGCCCAAGGTGAAATACGAGACGAAACGCAAACCGCTCATTGAGCCCTCTAAGCCGGTATCTACGCCGACATACCGCCCGTCCTATGTGCCACCTACACCATCCGTAACGCCGGTGGTGAAAAAGCCTACCGTGCATATTGACACATCAAAGGTCCACGCCGGGACTATCGTTTCGCACAAAGCATTCGGCCCCGGTCAGGTCAAGGGTATCGATGGAGGTCTTATTGTCGTTACCTTTGCCGGTGTGGATAAGAAGTTCCAGTTCCCCGGAGCCTTTGAGCAAGGATTCTTGAAGCTGGACGAATAACGCCTGATAGGGCAAAAGACAGCAGAATTATAACCATCGTGCAAATAGCCACATTGGGGAAACATACCAATCCTCAATGTGGCTATTTTTTTGCCCATTTCCCGGAAAGGGGGTGATAGATCATGAGGAACGCAAATAAACGGAAAGGAGGCTCATGTGTCATGGTCAGCGTGATTATCATGAAAACGGAGGCAACGTAATGGCAAAGAAACTGGATGCTGAGCAGATCGAGCGTGCCAGACACAAGAGCGAAAAAAGCAGCCGCCGGGAGGAAGAAAAGAGACACATACAGGAGACCATTGCGAAAAACCGCAGTGGTGAGCGTAAGGGCCGTGTAATCATGCCGGAGCGCAAGGAGTATGCGTATCAGGAGGCCTCCAAGGTGCGTGTTGCCGCATACTGCCGTGTCAGCACTGCTGAAGAAGCGCAGGTGGGCAGTTTTGAGATGCAGGTCCAGCACTTCACATCCGTTATAGAAAGCAATCCAAATTATGAACTGGTGAAAATCTATACGGACGAAGGTGTGAGTGGCACCTCTGTGGCTGGTCGAAAAGGTTTCCAAGAGATGATGGCCGATGCCGAAAAAGGCAAAATCGACCTTATTCTGACCAAGAGCATCAGCCGCTTCGGTCGGAACATCGTGGATATTCTGACGGCCCTACGCAAGCTGAGCGATCTGACGCCTCCGGTGGCTGTCAATTTTGAGTCCGAAGGGATCAATACCAGTGACGGCAAAAACAAGCTGGTTATATCGATCCTTTCGGCTCTGGCAGAGCTTGAAAGCCAGCAAAAGAGCATCGCAATCAAAGAAGGCATACGCTACCGTATGCAGGAGGGTCTGTACAAATTCTCGGTCCGGAACACCATCGGATACTACAGGGATTATTCCGGCAGAATCAAGGTGGAGCCAGCCGAAGCCCGTATTGTGGAATACATCTTCGAGAGCTTTCTGGAAGGTGCGTCTCCGCAGGAAATCGCAGATTCCCTCACAGAACAAGGTATCCGTTCTCCCAAAGGTATGGAACGCTGGCGGCAAGCCACCATCCGCAGTATTCTCTCCAACGAGAAGTACTGTGGTGACGTGCTGTACCAGAAGACCTATTCCAAAGATTATCTGACGCATAAGTCCGTAAAGAACCGGGACGTTTTGCCGCAGTATTACTGGGAAAATAACCACACGGCCATCATTGACCGGGAAACGTGGCAAAAGGCCCAAGAGCTGCTTTCCTCCGGGAATTTCGGCAGACGTGGCAAGCCGCTTGCAGCCATGAAAAAGAAATTCGTGGTGGCGAAGGTAAAATCCGGTGTCCTGCGTGGCTTCATGCTGATGGATATGGATTGGACCAAGGAAGAGCGTGATATGGTCATCAAAATAATTGAAAATACGGAGCTTGACCTGAATCAGGCAGAAAGGAGCCAAGATTATGGCTATTGATTTTTCCAAAATTAACCTTGAGGTTATCGACATCAACACGAACGCCGATCCTGATATCTACATCAATCAGAACGGCATCACTTTTAGCAAGCGTGTGCTGGAGGATCTGAACTATCCGCAGAACGTGCAGTACGGTTTTGATCCGGCACAGCACGTTTTTGCCATCAAGGTCTGCAAGAGCAATGAGGCACGGGCCACCAGTTTCTCCAAGCCTCGTGCGGAGCAGACCACCACGCTCAGCTGCGGCAACAAAAATCTGAAGGAGGTGGTCGTGAAGATGATCCCGGATTACGATCCGAAGAAGCGGTACAAGGTCACCGGCGAGTTCGATACCGAAAACCGTGTGATGTACTTCGATATGACCACGGCGGAGGTGTCGCTGTTCAGGGCAACGGATAGCAAGTAATCCATATTCCCAGATATAAAAAACGGGCCGTATCGATGGGTCACTCCACCGGTACGGCCTTGTTTGCAAAACAAAAGAAAAACGGCCAGACTGAGCTTTCTTTACTCAATCTGACCGTTATTTCTGTTGGACCCGCTTGAAGGCTATCTCACTTGAAATATGGTTGTTTTGCCAAATCCCTAAGTGAAGCCCTCAGACGCGCGTCCTTTTTTCTGTATGAGAGTTGATGTCAGAACATCTCTTTGCTCATGTTGTCGATCTCGCGGGAGAGGGCTTCGTAAACGCCGGGGTAGGTGCTCATGGGCAGACCCTGAGAGGCGTTCGGGATGAAATACAGCTTGCCGCACTCTTCGCATGCGCGGCGCACTTCCTTCGCAACGATTTCCTCCGTCCAGCCGGGGAAGTCCACCTTGGCGCTGTCGATGCCGCCCATGAACGTGATCTTTCCTCCGTATTCCTTGATCAGCTCTGGGATGTTGTTCGACGTCATGACGCCCTGCCAGATGTCGATGCCCATGTCGATCATGTCCGGGACCAGCGTGGCGGCGTAGGAGTCGGAATGGTGCGCGATGACCTGTACGCCGTGCTCCTTGTAGTACCCGTAGATCTTCATGTAGGCGGGCTTGATGAACTCGCGGAACATGTCGGGAGAGAGGAAGGTGGATACCTGAGAGCCCCAGTCGTCGTGGTGGAACAGGCCGTCCGGCTTGATGTACTTGCAGATTTCCGCCGCGTAGTCCAGCTCGAACTGGGTGATGCAGTCGATCAGCTCGTGCATCTCGTCGGGGTATTCATAAAAGGCGAGCAGGCAGTTCTGGATCTCCAGCAGGTAGTGGCTCTGCTCGAAAACGCCGGGGGCGAAGAACGGCATGACGAACTGTTCGTTCCGGTCGATCTTCTCCGCGGCCTCGATGAAGGGTTCCCACTCTTCCGCGTCGTAGACCACACGGGGTACTTTCACGTAGTCCTGCCAGTGTTCGATGTCCTTGATCACGATCTTGTCGGGAGTGTGGACGGGGAATGCGCCGGGAGTCCCGATGGGCCAGGATTTTGTCACGCCCCAGGCGTTGACCACATTATGCTCGCCGTACTTGGGGTTCGGGTTTCTGTTGCCGAAGGGAGAACCCATCAGGATGCCGAAAGCTTCGTACTGGTTGACGAACCGGTCCGGATGGCCGCCCTTCATGGTTTCAATCAGGTTCTGTTTTTTCGTCAGCATATGCGGCTGCCTCCATAGTTTCGGATAGGATAGGTAGAATGATCTTCAAAGTGCCGCACAGGTGGGAGACCCGCCTGTGCGACCATGCTTATCGATCTGTATTGTCTTTAAATACTGCTGATGCTTATTCTTCCACGGGGATCCTGGCGTCGATCTCTTTCTGGTACTGGAGGACCTTGTCTTTCGTGATGCGGAAGCCGAAGATCAGCAGCAGCACGCCGACCACGCAGAAGATGGCGGGGACGAGCGCGAACGGGATCGTCAGAGCCTGCCGTACGTTGGGAGCCAGCTGCTTGCCGGCTTCAAGAGCGGGCTTGACCTCGCTGTCGTAGTTGATGGCGATGAGAACGGCGCCGATGATGACGCCGCGCAGGAAGATGGCCACCTTCAGCGGCACATTCTGCAGACCCATGATCCAGCCGGAAGCGTCCTTGCCGTCTTTCCACGTGGAGTAGGTGACGGCGTCCGCGTACAGAGCGGGAGCGGTGCCGAGGGCCATGCCATAGCCGACGAACGCAAGAGAGATGAAGATGATGGAAGCGCCGGGAACGTCATAGCAGATGTAGACCAGGAAGAGGAACACGGCCATCCAGATGTAGGAGATGATCATGGCGGTCCTGGAGGACACCTTCTTGGCCAGGTAACGTACCAGGAAAGCACCGATGATGGCGCAGAGAGCCGAGGTAAACGTATAGACGAGCTGGAGCTTCGTGTTGCCGTTCAGAGCGTCCAGGAAGTAGTAGGCGGCGGACGCCTTGACGACGAAGTTCACGCACCATTTCGCAAGATCGGCGATGATGAGGCAGATGAGGTGCGGGTTGCGGCCCAGCGCCTTCAGCATCTCGCCGAACTTCATCTTGTTTTTCTTGGTGAGCTGTACGGTCTGTTCGGTCTCAATCTCCTCGTAGCCGTCGGTCATCTTGAAGTGTGCGAAATAGGTGAGCACCATGACGATGCCGAGAACAAACGCAACGGCGGCGAACTGGTTCTTCTCACCGACGATGCCGGCCAGAACGGTCGCGAACGGCAGGCCGAGATAGGAGAACGCCAGGTTGCCGATGTTGTTCCAGGTGGCACGTGAAGAAGCCAGGGTGACCTTCTCGTCCGGAGTCTTGCCGACGACGGCCACCATGGCCGAGTTGGCTACGTAGCCGAGGTTCCAGATGAAGTGGGAAACGACGGCCGCGATGACGATCAGCGTCGCTGCCAGCGGTACGTTCTCACTGAACCGGATGAACTGGCAGGCAAAGATGAACGGGACGATCCACGGCGTGATGACGAGCCAGGAACGGTAGCGGCCCCACTTCTTTGCCTTGGTGCCGTTGATGATGGCGCCGTAGATCCAGGACAGCACGGCGTCGATGATCGAGAACACGGAGTTGATCGTTGCGGCGATCGGGGCGGTGAAGTTCGCGAAGTTCGTCAGGAAACGCATGAAATAGAACGTTTCCACGTTGCTCATCAGCACGAAGCCCGCATCGCCGACGCCAAACAGGTATTTCAGCGTGTTGGTCAGACCATTTCTTTTCTTGGTGGTCTCAGGTGCATTCTGATCCATAAGTTGATTTTCCTCCTTGAATTTCCTCTTTTTCCTCAGACGATTTGCTGAACAGCTAAATGAATATCGGCTTCCCCCTTCCTGACGGATAATGAATTCTTAAAAATACGGAATGATTGCCTTCCTGCCCAAATGCAGGAAATTCTACAGAGTTTGACGATTGTTCCAAAAATCAACAGAAGAAGTGCCCCAAAAAGGACACTTTTCACAAGACACAATTTAGCACATGCGGAAAAGTCCGTCAATCCTTGAGAAACTGGTTGCGATATTTTCCTGCTTTTTTATGTGCGGGCCCCTTCCTTTTCCGCATTTTTAAGGATATAATAGAATCACCGTGTCATAAGCAGATGAACCGCTGATCAATGGGGGGATATGTATGACTGCCGGCCTGTTTTCCGATCCAATCCGCCGCATCCCGGACCTGCAGATGATCATCGACGATTTGGAGGGACGTTACGGGGACTTTTCCGCAGTCTGCCCCGGTGAGGCTCCGCGATTTCGTTCGATCCAGATCTACTCGGGGCAGGCGGTGCTGCGGGAGGACGTTCTGTACATTCTCGGGGAAACGGCGGAAGGCTTTCCCGTTGACAGCCATCCTTACGTCGCCTCCGGGAGGATCGACGGGGCGGCGCCGCACGTCAGCGGGCTCGGCGTGGAAAAGACGGATCTCATCAACGAACTGCTGTTCATTTTTCAGCGATATCAGGATTTCGTCCTGGAGTTGAACAGCATTGCCGGCAGCGGCGATCTGAACGACCTCTGCCGGGCCGGAGGGGAGTTTCTGAATAACCCCATGTATATTCATGACAGCGGATTCACCGTACTGGCGATGCCGGATCATGTGCCCGGAATGATGGAGATGGACTTCAATCCCCGCTCCGAGAGGTACTACATCCCTCTGTGGCTGGTGGAGGAGTTCAAGCTCAACGACGATTATCTGGCAACGCTCCCGCTGCGCCGCGCCGCCATATGGGGGAAGGATCAGTACCCCTACAATCTGCGCTCACTGTTCGTCAACATCTGGGATGGGAACCACTACCGCGGGCGGCTCCTGGTAAACGAACTGACCTCCGATCTCAGGAGAGGACAGTTCCGGATCGCAGAGCTGATCGCCGAATACGCCCTGCAGATCATCCGACGTGACGAGCAGAACAGAAACCGTCACTACCGCGATTCGGAGGATACCTTCAAAGCCCTGATAGAGGATCGGGAAGTAGAGGAAACGGATCTGCAGATGGTCCTTTCGGTTATGGGCTGGAAGGAGAACGACCGCTTCGTGCTCACGGTGCTTCAAAGCCAGGACGAGCGGCTGGCCGTTGCGAGCGAGAGAACGGTTCAGAACCAGCTGTTTGCGACCTTTCCCGGATCGTTCAGCTTTTTCTACGATCAACGGCTGTGCGTGATCGTGGATCTGACGCAGATGGGGATGGCGTTTCCGGTCATCCGCTCCCGGTTCGCTCCGATCCTGCGCGACAGTCTGCTGTACGGTGGGGCTTCTTTCCCGATCGACGATCTGGCCGATCTTCCCGACGCCTACCGGCAGGCGATCTTTGCCCTCGGTCAGTCTTTCCGCCAGAGTCAGAGCAAGTGGCTTCTCACGTTTGAAGACTGTGCGGTTACGTTTCTGCTCAATCAGACCGGACCTCGTTTTCCTCCCGATAAGATCGCCTCTCCCGCGCTGCAGTTCCTGCGCGCCTTTGACCGGGAAAAGGGGACGGATTACTACAACACTCTCCGCTGTTATCTTCAGTGCGAGCGGAGCATCCCGAGAGCGTCGGAAAAGCTGATCATTCATCGGTCGACGCTGGAGTACCGCATGGAAAAGATACAGGATCTCATTCATCTGGATCTTGAGGACAGGGATATCCGGCTATATCTGCTGCTGTCGTTCCGGCTGATCGATGAGATGCAGGGGAGAAAGTGAACGCGGGAAGAGCGGACAGTGCTTTCCGGCCCTCCGACGGTTGACATCCGCCGTCGAGTATGGTAGTAAAACGGATGGATCCAGGTTTATTACACGAAAATGCGAGGAGTATCCGCAGATGAAAAAACTGTTTTCACCCACGCTTGTGGGCGTTCTGGTCGGACTTGTAGTGACTGTTGCCTTCATCTGGTGCTACGGGATGATCACGACGCACGTAGGGTCCAACCGTCCGGCCCGGGCGACGCAGGACGACGTTCAGGTCAAAGTCCGTGATTATTTCAACGAAGCGATGCCGGAGAGCGTGGAATACTCTCTCCCGGAAGCCCCCGCTCCTGCGGATTCCTGCTGTTTTCTTTACGGGACCTGTACGGAGGGCGGCAAGGAATATACGTACGTGTGCCTGGTCGCCCGGCAGCCCCTCATGAAAGAGTACGTGATCCGCAGGGATCTTGTGGGCTATTCCCGATATGAGGGGGCCGACTGGCGCGGGAGCGGTGAAATAACCGCAGAGGGGTACATTTTCACGAAATACACGGCGCATTTCGAAATCGGTGAAAACGGGGCGACGGTCACTTATGAGCGGCACGTCAAGCTACTGGATCTGGTCAGCGTGCTGCTGCTGTTTTCTCTGGCGGACATCGCTGGACGTGGATTCCGGAGGATGTCTCTGAAGAAGAAGGCCGACGGTTCCACTGCAAAGTAAACAAAGGAACACGAAAGAAGGCCCCTGTCACACATGTGACAGGGGCCTTCTTTTCTTAAAAACAGAAAAAGCCAGGAAACCATTCTGTTTCCTGGCTCTTTCATGGCAGGGGTTGAAGGACTTGAACCCTCGGCACGCGGTTTTGGAGACCGCTGCTCTACCAACTGAGCTAAACCCCTTTATGGTGGGCCTTCAGGGACTCGAACCCGGGACCATCCGGTTATGAGCCGGGAGCTCTAACCAACTGAGCTAAAGGCCCATACTGCGTCCGCGTTCCGGACAGCACGCAGATTATATCATGCCTCATTTTTCAATGCAAGACCTTTTGTGAAAAAACCGGCGTGCGGCGGCAGCGCAGGAACGGAACCGGACTCAGGTGTTTTTGACGGACCGTTCCCCGCATTTCGGGCAGGTGATCTGGACCTTCCCCTTGCCGCGGGGCACTCGCAGCGTGCAGTGGCATCCGCTGCACTGAAAGTATTTGTATCTGCGAAGGTCCTTGAGGCGGCGGAAAAAGTTCACGATCTTCGTGCGGACCGGCCACCAGATGCGGATGAAGCGGTCGTTTTCCTTCCTGCGGGCGGTGATATTCCGGGACATCATGCGGAAGATGCAGATCAGAAGGGGGAGGTAACTGGCCGCCGAAAGGGCGCCGAAGCGGAAAACGGCCGCCAGAAGCGACAGAAGGATGGCCACGATCAGCAGAAATACATTCAGGTGATCCTGCCCGTAACGGCCCATCATCACCCGTCTCAGCCAGTTCCGGATCATGCTATCCCTCCCCACGTTTCATAGTTCGCAGATATGATAGCACCGGCACTGTGGGAACAGGGCGGACGTCACACTTTTTTTACAGATTATTTACCGCTGTCCGGCCGCCTGTCCGTAAAATGCCGCGACGGCCTTTTTCTTTTCCCTGATCTTATCCAGACCCTCAATGTACTCGCGCGGATATTTGGGATTGAAGACCCGCTCGATGCGGCCTTCGGCGGCGTTCACCAGCTTCGTGGAGCCTCCGCCGCCCAGGGAGAGGATGGTGCACAGCTCCTCCATGATGCAGATGTTATACAGGCTGTCGTATCCGGGCAGGCTCCAGCCGACGTTTTCGAAACCGCCGGACATGTATTTCTGCCGGTACAGGTAGTAGGGGCGGAACCCGGTTCCGGAAAGCGTCGAGGCGGCGTAATCCAGCATGGCGCCGACGGCGGCTTCGTCCGGCAGAGGCGTCCCTTCCAGCGTGATGCGGGATCCTTTCTTCAGCGCCAGCGTATGTACGGTCACGTTTTCCGGACGGAAGGAGAGAACGCGGTCCAGGCTCTCGCGAAACCCGTCCGCGGTGTCGGCGGGCAGACCGGCGATCAGATCCATGTTGACCGAGGGAATGCCGGCGTCCCGGACCATGGCCATGGCGGCGGCAACGTCGCCTGCGGTGTGCCTGCGGCCAATGGCCGCCAGCACCTCGTCCCGCATGGTCTGCGGGTTCACGCTCACGCGTGTCACTCCGCGGCGCTTCAGCACCGCGAGCTTTTCCGGCGTGATGGTATCCGGCCGCCCGGCTTCCACCGTGTATTCCGAAACACAGGACAGGTCGAAGGCGTCCGACAGCTGACCCATCAGACGGTCCAGCTGCGGCGCGGTCAGTGTGGTAGGCGTTCCGCCGCCGAAATATACGCTGACGATCCGCAGGCCCAGCCGACGCACCAGCGCGGCGTCGTGCTCGATCTCCTGCGCCAGCGTCTCGAGGAAGGGTTCCACCAGAGAAAGGGACCGTTCCACGCTGTTGCTGACGAAGCTGCAGTAGGCGCACCGGGTGGGACAGAAGGGGATGCCGACGTACAGACAGATGTCCTCCGGACGCAGTAAACGGTTCGCCCGCAGGGAGGCCCGGGCGGTATCCAGACACAGGGCGGCCCGCTCAGGGGAGACGTACTGATCCCGGACCATGGCGCGCACAGCCTGACGTTCGGTCCGGCCTTCGGCCAGCAGATTGGTGACCAGCCGCCCGGGACGGATCCCCGTCAGGGCGCCCCATACGGGGCGGCGGCCCGTCATGCGGACAGCGGCCCGGTAAAAGGACAGCCGGACGCATTTCTGCAGAAGCCGGTCCGTCACCAAGCGGTCCGTGAGCGCTTCGTTTTTCACCCGGGCCGAGCCGGTCCACCGGCCGCCGGCCCCGTCCCGCAGTACGGTGACCGCGGAACTGAACGACGCGCCGCGGTGCAGGGAGATCACCGCGGAAGAAACGCCGGGCTCGGGCCCGGCGTATTCGGGACGCTCCTCCGGAAACATGGTCAGCAGGATCTGTTCCGCCGCGTACCGGTATTCATGACCGACGAGCGTGAGTCTCATGACCGCTCCAGCGTCTTCTTCGCGTACGCAATGTAATAGTTGTACGCCCGTTCCCGGTCCAGTGAGGAAAAGTCCATGTGGCCGGGGTATACTTCATAATCACCTTCCAGCCGGGAGAGACGGAGCAGAGAGCGCAGCATGGCGTCCATGTCTCCATCCTCGAAATCCGTACGGCCGCAGCTGTCACGGAACAGCGTATCCCCGGAGAACAGCGCGTTTCCGCAGATGAGGCAGACGGACCCTGAGGAGTGCCCGGGCGTTTCCAGGACCTGGAAGCTGAGGTCGCCTACGGTCAGCACGTCGCCCTCCCGATAGAAGCGGACGTCGTCGTCCGCGGGGAACTTCATCCGTACCGGAGCGCCGTTTTTCGGATATGCGTCGTTCCTGTGGATGTAGACCGGGGCGCCGGTCTCCTCCCGGACGCCGTCCAGCCCCAGCCAGTGGTCGTGATGGCCGTGCGTCAGGAAGATGGCTCTGCACGAAAGATGGTTGGCCTCCAGATAATCCAGGATCACGCCGGACTCGTCACCGGGATCGATGACGGCACATGTTCCGGTCGTGCCGTCCGTGACGACGTAGCAGTTCGTGGCCAGCTGGCCGACAGGGATGCCCTTGATCTGCATGGATATTCCTCCTTTATGTTCGGTCGGTATCGAAAATCAGGGTGACAGGACCGTCGTTTACGCTGCTTACCTTCATGTCTGCACCGAAAACGCCCGCCTGAACGGGAAAGCCCAGTTCCCGGCACTGCTCCAGAAACGTCTGATACAGCCGTTCCGCCAGAACGGGCGGCGCTGCGCGGGAGAATCCCGGCCTGCGGCTTTTCAGGTCGGCGTACAGGGTGAACTGGGAAACGACCAGGATCCCGCCGCCGACGCTGGCAAGATCCAGGTTCATCTTTCCTGCCTCGTCCTCAAACACCCGGGTCCTGCAGATACGGAGGGAAAGCTTTCGGGCAGTGTCCTCCGTATCGTCGGGGCCTACGCCCAGAAGGACAAGGTAACCGCGGCCGATGGCACCGACGACGCTGCCATCGACGGCAACGGAGGCCTCCGTAACTCTTGTGACTACCGCTCTCATGCCGGGGCCCTCAGCGGTCGCTGCGGCGGACCTCCGTCACGCCGGAAACGGCGGAGATCCGATGGATGACGGCGGTGAGTTCCGTGCTGTTGCGCACCTCCAGCGTGACGGATGCGGTGGACAGACCGTCGCCGATGTCGCGGGCGGAGAAGGAGGTCATCCGGATCTTTGCCGCGCTGACCACGGACGCAATATCCACCACCAGACCGCCGCGCTCCTTCGCGGTGATATGGAGGGTGGTGGTGTAGGTGTCGGAATCGTTGTTCGCCCACTCCACGCCGATCCAGCGGTCGGCCTCCTCGGGCTTGTTCAGCGACTGCAGATAGTTCACGCAGTCCTTCCGGTGTACCGAAACGCCGAAGCCGCGGGTGATGAATCCGATGATGTCGTCTCCGGGAACGGGAGAGCAGCAGCGGGAGAATTTGACAAGGCAGTTGTCGAGGCCCTCCACCACGACGCCGTTCACCGGATGAGATCTGGGCTTGGGCTTTGCGGCCGGCGCGGTCTGCGGGGCCGGCTCCTCCTTTTTCCGGGCCTTTTCCGCCGCCCGCACCTCGTCACGGATCTTGTTGACGGATTTCTGGGCGGAGGCTCCGCCGTAGCCGATGGCGGCGTACAGATCGTCCAGGCTGAGATAAGCCAGCTTTTTCAGGATCCTGGGCAGCATTTCCTCGCTGAAGACCAGGGCGGTGGGCAGCATCTGGCGCTTGAGTTCCGCCTCGAACATCTCGCGGCCAAGTACGATGTTCTCCTCTCTCTGTTCGCGCTTGAACCACTGGCGGATCTTGTTCCTGGCCTCGCTGCTTCGGACGATCTTCAGCCAGTCGCGGCTCGGACCCTTGGAGGATTTGGAGGTGATGACCTCCACGATGTCGCCGTTCTGCAGGATCTGCGTGAACGGGACGATGCGGCCGTTGACCTTGGCGCCCGTCATGCTGTTGCCGACGGCGGAGTGGATGTTGTAGGCAAAGTCGATGGGGGTGGAACCGGCGGGCAGACTGATCACGTCGCCCTGCGGCGTGAACACGAAAACCTCATCGGAGAACATGTCCGTCCGCAGGGATTTGAAGAAGTCCGCGGCGTCGCTCTCCTGCTGGGTCTCCAGCAGGCGGCGGATCCAGGCGAATTTTTCTTCGTCTCCCACTGTGGAGATGCCCTGCTTGTATTTCCAGTGTGCGGCGATGCCGTATTCCGCCGTCTGATGCATCTCCCAGGTGCGGATCTGTACCTCAAAGGGGATGCCCTCGGTGCCCAGAACGGTGGTATGCAGGCTCTGGTACATGTTGGGCTTGGGCGTGCCGATGTAATCCTTGAAATGACCGGGGATGGGCCGGTACATCTCATGGATGTATCCCAGCACGTTGTAGCAGTCGCTGATGGAGTCGACGATCACGCGGAAGGCGTAAAGGTCCAGGACCTCCTCAAAGGACTTGTTCTGGCTGTACATTTTCCGGTAGATGCTGTAAATGTGCTTGATGCGGCCGTACACCTGGCAGGTGATGCCGTTGGCGGCAAGCCGCTCGGTGATGCGGGACTGCACGGTCTCAAAGAAGGCGGTGCGCTGATCCTTTCTCTTGTCCAGTTCCTGGGCGATGGCCGCGTAGCCGATGGGGTCGAGGTAACGGATGGAAAGATCCTCCAGCTCCCATTTGAGCCGCTGCATCCCCAGCCTGTGGGCGATGGGGGCGTAGATCTCCATGGTCTCCAGCGCCTTTTCCCGCTGCTTCTGTTCCGTGTGGTATTCCAGCGTGCGCATGTTGTGCAGACGGTCCGCCAGTTTGATGATGATCACCCGGATATCAGACGCCATTGCCAGCAGCATCTTGCGGAAGTTCTCCATCTGCTCTTCTTCCTTGCTGGTGTAGGTCACGCGGGTCAGCTTGGTAACGCCCTCCACGATATCCGCCACGTCGTTCCCGAAAAGGTGGGCGATCTCCAGATGGGTGGCTCCCGTATCCTCGATGCAGTCGTGGAGCAGAGCGGCGATGACGCTCTCCTCATCCAGTCCGAGCTCGGCTACGATCTCCGCCGCAGCCAGAGGGTGGATGATGTAGGGCTCGCCGGATTTTCGCTTCTGGTCACCGTGGGCACGGAAAGCGTACTCGAAGGCTGCGCGGATATGCTCCAGGTTCGCGGAAGGCACGCCGGCCTTTACGGCCTTTTCCAGACTGTGATACTGTTCTTCGACTTTCGGCGGGATGGAAAGCGCCTGCGATTCAGTTCTGTCTGAGGGTACAGAGTTCATAGAAGTTCCTCCGGGGAGTGAGGTTTTACGTCTACCGCCATCAGCTGAACGCTGCGGCGGCCGCGGAACACGTTGATCTGCGGTTCAAAGGCAAGATCGATCCGGTCGCCCTGCTTCACCGGAAGATCCTCGGGGGCCTGGCAGAAGAAGATGCCGTCAAAGCTCTCGCCGTTCTTGCTGATGCGGAAGCGGCTGTGAGCCCCGTTGCCTACGGAGGAAAGATGGGTCAGCACCGCGCCGCGCAGACAGAGAACGGGAGGGGGATTGCCGTTGCCGAAGGGCTCCAGCGCCGTCAGCGCTTCCAGATCGTCCAGAGTGAGCAGGCCGGGCTTGACGACTTCATAGTCGATCTCCAGCGCAGGCTCCGGGATGCCCTGGATCTCATGGAAATAGTATTCCCGGAACCGGCGTGCGAACGCGGGGATGTTGCTTTCCGCTATGGTGATGCCGGCGGCCATCTCGTGCCCGCCGAAATCTTCCAGAAGATCGGAGCAGGACTGCAGCGCGGAGTACAGAGAGAATGAGCCGAAGCTGCGGCAGGAGCCGCGCCCCATGCCGTCGTCATCGACGCAGATCATGACCGAAGGGACCTGCTCCTGCTCCGATATCCGCGCGGCTACGATGCCCATGACGCCCTGGAACCAGCCGCGCCGCGCCAGGACGAGGGGGCCGTCCTGCCCGACCGCCATGGCGCTGGCTTCCTCATAAATGGCGCTCACCAGTTCCCGGCGCTCCCGGTTCAGCGCGTCCAGCTCCGCGGCGATGGCTTCGGCCTCCTCCGGATCGGCCGTGTGAAGAAGACGGACGGACAGTTCCGCCCGGCCCATGCGGCCGGCGGCGTTCAGCCGGGGAGCCAGTGAGAAGCCCACGGACGCGGTGGTGACCCGCTTTACGTCCAGGCAGGTGTCCCGCAGAAGGACCCCCAGCCCCGGGCGGGAAGTCCGGGAGAGAAGTTCGAGCCCATGGGATACCAGCACGCTGTTTTCCCCGGGGAGAGGGACCACGTCGGCCACGGTGCCAAGGGCGACAAGTTCAAGAAAACGGCGGACAACATCCTCGCGTCCGTCGGGACCGGCCAGGGCGCACACCGTTTTGAACGCGACCCCCACGCCGGCAAGGTGCTTGTTGGGGTAGGGACAGTCCGGGCGCTTCGGATCGATCACCGCGACGGCCTCCGGGAGCTCCGGCTTGCACTCATGGTGATCCGTTACGATGACGTCCATTCCCAGCGAAGAGGCGTAGCGGACCTCTTCTGCGGCGGTGACTCCGCAGTCCACGGTGACGATCAGACGGACCCCCGCCTCGTGAAACTGCCGGATCGCGGACATGTTCAGGCCGTAACCGTCCTCGGAACGGCCGGGAATGTAGAACCCGACGTCCAGACCGAGAGATTCGAGATATTCCAGCATCACGCATGTGGACGTCATGCCGTCTACGTCATAATCACCGAAGACCATGACCTTTTCACCGTCGGCCGCGGCTTTCGCGATGCGGGCGACGGCCCTGTCCATGTCCTTCAGCAGAAAGGGATCCTCCAGAAGATCAAGGGAGCGGTCCAGCAGCCGCTCCGCCTCGCCGGCGGTCGAAACGCCGCGGGAGGCCAGGACCACCGCCGGAAGTGGGCGGTATCCGGCACGGGTCAGGGTGACGGCCGCGTTTCTGGGGAACCTGTGTATGTTCCAGTTCTTGTAAGTCAACTCAGTTCCTGCTTCCATCATTTTTAATTAATAATTATAGCAAAACAGGGTGGTTTTCACAATAGAAAAATCGCCGGACACGGAGACACAGCCGCAGAACGACCACACAACATGTTGTGATAAGACGCACAGTGTGATATAATACACTATATCAGATGCCGGCCCTCCGGCAGAAAGGGGCACCGTTAATGGAAACCTCCCATGCATTTACATTATCCTGCGAATCGACTGTGGATCTGCCCTACAGCTACGTCAGCGGCCGCGGGATCCCCGTTCTGTTCTATAAATACGTGATCGACGGCGAGACGTTCGTCGACGACATGCTGCGCGATCCGAACGCTCTGCCGGAGTTTTACGCCAAGCTGGACGCGGGCAAACTGCCGCAGACCACCCAGATCAACGAATACGAGTATGAAGAGTTTTTCGAGCCGCTTCTTCAGAAAGGGGACGTGCTGCACATCGCCTTCGGCAGCGGCATGACGCAGTCGGTCGGCAATGCCATGCGCGCGGCGGAGACGCTGCGGGAGAAATATCCGGACCGAAAGCTGATCGTCATCGACTCCCTGTGCAGTTCCTCCGGATACGGTCTGCTGGTGGATACCTGCGCCGACATGCGGGACGCCGGGAAGAGCATCGATGAGATCGCGCAGTGGGTGATGGAAAACAGAAACAGGGTCCACCACCAGTTCTACTCCACCAATCTCACTCAGTTCCGGCGAAGCGGCCGGGTCTCAGGACCGGCGGCGACCATCGCGACCATTCTGAATATCTGCCCCATCATGCGCCTGAACGACGAGGGACGCATCATCGCCTACGACAAGGTGCGGGGGAAGAAGGCCGCCCTGAAGAGAACGATCGACACGATGGAGGAGCACGCCCAGGGCGGCGCCGCCTACAGCGGACGCTGTTTCGTCTGCCATTCTGCCGTTCCTGAGGACGCCGCGAACACGGTGGCGGCGCTGAAGGAACGCTTTCCCAACATCGAAGGAGAGATACGGATCTGCGACATCGGCACCATCATCGGAGCGCATGCCGGAAGAGGTACGGTCGCCGTCTTCTTTTTCGGAGACGAGCGGACGCACTGACCGAAAGAAATCAAGACCCCCGGGCAAAACGCCCGGGGGTCTTCTGCTTTGTCAGACGTTTTCGTTTTTCAGTGCCTCTATCGGGTCGTCCTTCCGGATCCTGCCGCCCGCGTAGAGCATGGTGACGAACACCACCAGGAATACGCTGCCCACGGCGATGAGGACGCTGCGCCAGGGAATGTAGAAGGCTGCGTCTGAGGAAACGCCCGCCGCCCTCCAGATGACCCAGCACAGCAGCGCGGCAGCGGGAAGGCCCGTGATCAGGGCGCGGAAACCGTAGATCAGACATTCATAATTCAGCATGCGGCGCATCCCGCGGTCGGATAGGCCCACCGAGCGCATCATGGCGAATTCCCGGCGCCGCAGGGAAACGTTGGTGGAGATGGTGTTGAACACGTTGGCTATGGCGATCAGGGAGATCAGGATGATAAACCCATAGGAGAAAACGTTGACGACAGTCACTACCAGCCGCGGCAACTCCTTGTTTTCTGCGTGGTCTGCCAGACGGGACTGATCCCAGCCCCCCTCCCGCAGCGCGTTTTCCATGAACGCATTTGCGGCGGTGTGGTCTTCTGTCTGGAACAGAAGTGTAACGGGTTCCCCGATATCGTTGGAACTGTCAAAGGGAAGAAAGGCGTCCTTAACACAGTCCGCATAGTAGATCACAAACGAATCATTCTGTATCCAGAAGCGGACGTCTGTGACTGCGCCTATGGTGAACACCGTCTCCTCGTAGGTCTCCTCCAACGGTTTGAGGACGGCGTTCTCAATCTCGGGTACGTCTTCCGGGGCAAGAGAGATCAGGTATTCCTCCGTATAGTAGACGGCGTAATCCCTGCCGTGCTCATCCGTCTGCACCGTATAGAAGATGAGGCCGTCGTACTCCTTCGAATCCCGGATCGCAACCGGGAAGGGAGCGGGAGAGTCCGTCAGGGAGTGCCCCTCATATCGGCTTCCCTTTTCGTTAACGACAACAGTGGTCTCGTGATTGTACAGGATCCCGAGCGGTGCGGAAGGATCCATATAGTCCTCCGCGGTCAGCCCTGCGATACTACACAGATCTCGGAAGGAATCGTCGTCCAGAAACAGCAGGGCTCCGTAGCCGGAGGGGCTGGCGCCCGTTGTCTGCCCGCTGTCAGACTTATAGGCGCGGTATTCCTCGGATAGATACTGGTCATCGATATAGAAGGCGTAGCTGGTGCCCTCAGCCCGGGCTGTCCGCGTGATCCCGGGGGCGGCGGAGAGGGCGGCCATGATGCGGTCGGCCTGGGCGCTGTCCGGGCCTGCCGCCGTATAGGAGATGTCTATCTCCGTGTCATCGAAGGAAAAGCCGGTGACGGCATCCGTCAGATAGGAGCACAGGGCGGAGGCAGAGATGAACAGCAGCACGCTGAGGAACAGGGACAGCACGGTGGAACGGGCGCGTTTCCGGCTGCGGCGGAAGTTCCTGGAAGCCATCATGCCCTCAAAGCCGAACAGCTTTTTCGTCAGCGCGGAGGTCCGGACGGCCTTTGCCTTTACCGTTACGTCCTGCGTCTGACGGATGGAATCGATGGGAGAGACCTTCAGAGCCCGGCGGGCGGGGATCCAGGCTGCGATCAGCGTGGTGATCAGGCATACGGCGGCGGCTGTCACCAGGGCTCCGGCATTGAGCACCAGACGGATGGACACGCCTTCCGCCACTGTCAGGCGGGCGAAAACGCCCCGGAGAAGGTACAGGGTCACACCGATGCCGACACAGCCTACCACAAGGCCGATGAGAACGCCGATGCTGCCCAGCAGCAGAGCTTCGTACAGCACGCAGGACAGGATCTGCTTCTTCGTAGCGCCTACAGACTTCAGCAGTCCGAACTGGCGCGTCCTCTCGCTGACGGAGATGGAGAAGGAATTGTAGATCAGGGAGATGGACCCAAACACGATCAGGAATACGAGTATGGAGGCAAAGCCATACAGCGTGGTGCGGATATTGCCGTTCCCGATGGCGCCTTCAAGTCTCAGCAGATCGGCGTGAGGAGTAAAATTGGAAGAGACGGTCCGGTTCCGCTCCAGGAAGGCGTCGGTCTGTCTGGCCCTTTCAAGCCGGATGAGGAAAAGTCCTGACCCGGAAGATCTGCCTGTGGTGAACGCCGTAAATCCGGCGCAGCTGTACCCTTCGACATCTGCGGTCAGACGGGCGTAGGTGCCGGTGACGGTGAAGGTCATGGCCGAGCACTCGGTCAGTGCCTCCGGGCGATCTTCATCCACGGGCACGGACATGTCAAGGGATGCCCCGCCGGAGGTCCTGCGGCCCACGTCAAGCGTAAGCGTGCTGCCCACCGGGGCGCGGACGCCTCCGTTGGAGGCCAGATGGTCGGGGAGAAGGATCTCATCCGGCCCCTCCGGCATGCGGCCGGAGGTCAGGCGGATGGAGAGGAGGTCACCAAGACCGGGATCCGCCGAAAGAACGACGAGATACGGTTTCCACGGGTTCCCGGATCCGATGTCCGCCCACCCCACCAGATCCAGCATGGAGGACTGCTTCACGTCCGGGTCGGCGGACAGTTCGTCCGCCTGCTGCCGGGTCACGGGATCGTAGACGACGTGGTAGGAACCGCTGGAGGCGATCTCCGCACTTTTCATGTATTCCAGCCCGCTGTACGCTCCTTCGATCACGGCCGTTAGCAGCGCCATGGAAAGGACGATGCCGATGATCGTCACCAGCGTTCGGACCCGGTTCTTCGCCAGGCTCCGCCGGGTGAACTGACAGAATATCTTCATGCGTGCTGCCCCCGTATCCGGACGTCCCTGACGATCTGCCCGTCCTCGATGGTGAGGATGCGGTCCGCCTGCAGGGCGATGGATTCGTCATGGGTGATGAGGATCAGCGTCTGACCGTACTCGCGGTTGGAACGCTTCAGCAGCTGGACGATCTCCTGACTGTTGCGGGAGTCCAGATTGCCGGTGGGCTCGTCCGCCAGCACCACGGCCGGGGCGTTCATCAGCGCACGGCCGATGGATACCCGCTGCTGCTGGCCGCCGGACAGCTGGCTGGGGAGGTTGTTCCGCCGGTCGGTGAGGGAGAGGATGCCGAGCAGTTCCTCCAGCCGTGCCTCGTTGACCTTCCTTCCGTCCATCAGAACAGGAAGAGTCATGTTCTCCACCACGTTGAGTACGGGGATCAGATTGTAGAACTGATAGATCAGGCCCACCTGCCGACGCCGGAAGACGGCGAGCCGCTCCTCATCCTGAGCGTAAACGTCCTGCCCGTTCATCCATACCTTTCCGGAGGTGGGGCGGTCCACGCCGCCGAGGATGTGAAGCAGGGTGGATTTCCCGGAACCGGAGGGCCCTATGATCGCGGCAAACTCTCCTTTTTCCACGCTGAAGCTCACGTTATCCAGCGCACGCACCTGCGTATCTCCCGTGCCGTAGATCTTGCACAGGTTTTCGACTTTCAGTATTTCCATGGGAAGGACCTCCTTCGTTCGTGTGCCTTCAGCATAGCAGACAAAAGTGACGCCCCGGTGACTGATAACTTCTTTTTCAGTCACCGGGGCACGAAAACAGCCCGCGTATCATATCACGCCTTTATAGAAGGTCACGGTAAACATGGCTCCCCCGTCCGGGGCATTTTCCGCCTTGATGGTTCCGTCCTGGGCGGTGATCACTGCCTGCGCCAGGGCAAGGCCGATGCCGATGCTGCCGGGAAGAGCGTTCTTTCCATTGTGGAACCGGTTGAACAGCAGGGGCAGATCTTCGGGATCAAAGCCCTCTCCGGTATCACGGACGGTGACGCGAGTGTAGAGGGCAGTTTCCTCAGCACCGACGGTCACCGACCCGCCGGCGGGCGTGTGTTCCATGCAGTTTTTCAGCAGATTGCCGAATGCCTCCGTGCACCAGAGCCTGTCTCCCTCAAAGCCTGCGCTGCCTGCCTCAATGACCAGCCTCTGATCACGCAGCTCCATGGGCACCATCAGCGGGCGGGCGGCGTCCCGGATCAGGGAGGAGACGGACAGCCGCTCCTTCCGGAACTCTACGGCCCCGGCGTCCAGTTTTGCCATTTTCAGCAGGGACTCGATCAGACGGTCGATGCGGTCGAGAGAGGTCTTCAGATCCCGCGTGAGCTTCAGCCTGCGTTCCGGAGACATGTCCGGACTTTCCAGAAGAGAAACTGTCAGGTTCAGAGAGGTGAGCGGGGTCCGCAGCTGGTGGGAGATATCTGCGACGGCGTCACTCATCCGCAGCTTGTCCTCCCGAAGCCGTGCGGCCTGCTCCTGCAGGCGGAGGGCCATCTTTTGGATGTCGCTGGTCAGGATGGCGAAATCTCCCTCCTCGCTTGCCGCGATCGTTTCCGTTTCCGCATGGTGCAGCACCCGGTTCACGCTGTCGCTGAGCCTGGCCAGCGCCTCGTACCGCTTCCGCTGGAACAGCAGCGCCAGCACGCAGAACAGCGCGCCGGCGGCCAGCATCATCAGCGCGGCGCCGGGGTGAAGGAACGCCATGCCGGCCGCGAACAGCACGCTCACCGCGGCGAAAACCGCCAGCTGACGGCGGATCTCCGGGTTTTTCAGCAGTTCTGAAAGCTTCATGTCAGTCCACCCGGTAGCCAAGTCCGCGGACGGTCCGGATGATCTCCGGATGGGCCGGATCGTCTTCGATCTTCTCCCGGATCCGCTTGATGTACACGGTCAGAGTGTTGTCGTTGACAAAATCCCCGGCGATGTCCCAGATGTCCTCCAGCAGCCGCTCCCTGGTGAGGAGCCGCCCCCGGTTGGAGGCGAACAGCAACAGGATCCGGTATTCCAGAGCGGACAGGGGCACTTCCGCTCCGGCCTTTGTCACCGCACCCCTGTCGGCGTCGACGGTGACCTGACCCGGGAGGGCGATGACGGAGGAAGAGCCGTATCGGCGCAGCGCGCTGCGGATGCGGGAGACCAGTTCCCGGGGCCGGAAGGGCTTGGCAACGTAATCGTCTGCCCCCAGATCCAGTCCTGCGACGATGCTGGCCTCATCTCCGGACGCGGTGAGGAAGATGACAGGAATGTCGTACTGTCCCTTGATGGCGCTGCAGACGGAAAAACCGTTTCCCTCTGCCAGAGAGACGTCGAGCAGCACCAGATGAAAGCCGCCGGCGGCCAGCTTTTCCATGGCGCTCTTCATCCCGTCGGCGTGATCCGTGGAGAAGCCCTCGGACGCCAGGAACTCGCTGAGGGAGCCGACGATGGAGGGTTCGTCCTCCACAAGAAGAATTCGGGTCATGCGTCCTCCTTTTCTCGCGCGGCTTACAGTACGGGGGCGAACAGACGGCAGATGTCGCGCAGAAGATCGCGGAAAAACCCGCTTTTGATGTCGCCGGTGCGGACGGGCACGGAAAGCGCCAGCATTTTTTCAAAATCCTCATGCAGAGCCCGCACGGCGTCGGTGTTCTCCAGATAAACGCCGCATTCGAAGTGCAGGTACAGACTGCGGTAATCCAGATTGGCCGTGCCGATGACGGCCGTCTTTCCATCGGCGCACATCGTCTTGCTGTGATTGAAGCCGCCCTTGTACTCGTAGATCTTCACGCCGCTTTCCAGAAGCTCGGGATAATAGCTCCGGGTGGTGAAGTGAACGATGCGCTTGTCCCAGCGCTGGGGCGTGATGATGCTGACGTCCACCCCGCTTTTGGCCGCCTGCTTGAGAGCGGTCTTCAAAGCGTCGTCGATGATCAGATACGGGGTGTTGATCTCCAGAGAATGACGGGCGGAGTAGATCATCCGCAGATAAAGATTCTCGCTCACGCGCTCCGGGTCCATGGGACTGTCGGAATAGGGCTGTACCAGCCCCTGCGCGGGAGGAAATCCGGCGTCGGGCAGATAGCGGAGATAATCCACTTCTTCTCCGGGATTGAGAAGCTGCCACATCTGAAGGAACATGACGGTCATGCTCCAGGCGGCGGGGCCTTCCAGCATCACGCCGCAGTCCTTCCAGTGGCCGAAGCGTTCATGGGCGTTGATGTATTCGTCCGCCAGATTGATGCCGCCGGTGAAGGCGACCTTCCCGTCGATGGATACGATTTTCCGGTGATCCCGGTTGTTCTGCAGCGCGGCCAGCACCGGACGGAAGGGATTGAAGCTGCGGCAGCGGATGCCCATGGCGTTGATCTGCCGGTAGTAGCGGAAGGGGATGCCGTACAGGCAGCCCATGTCGTCGTAGATGACCCGCACGTCCACGCCCTGACGGACCTTCTCCTGCAGGATGGACAGGACGGCTTCCCACATTTTTCCTTGGGAGATGATGAAAAACTCCAGAAAGATGTATTTTTCCGCCTTTTTCAGTTCCTCCAGAAGGGCGGCGAAGTATTCCTCACCGGGAGACAGGTAGACGGTCCGGGTATCCGGATATGCGGGAAACCAGCAGTGATCCTGCAGATAGGTGACCTGCCTGGGATCGGCCGGGGCGACGGATCCCGGAGGGCAGGAGCGGGGAAGGAACCGGTCCCTGGTGGCCTCGTGGATCTCCAGGATGCGGCGGCTGAGCCGCCGGGAGGAGATCTGGCGGTTGAAGATCAGGTAGAACAGACCGCCGAACACGGGGAAAAGCAGGATCAGAAAGACCCAGATCAGCTTGTAGCCGCTCTCCTGAGGGCGGGAAACGGTGTGCAGAGCCACAAGAAGGCTGACCGCCCGCAGAAAGTAGTAAAAATAGATGGAATAGCGGCTGGTATTCAGAATGAAGAAGAATATGAGCGCGACCTGAACAAGCAGGATCAGCAGAACGATGAAGCGTCGGAAAAGCAGGGATTTGAAGGTGTGGACTTTCATAGGCATCCTCCGGATTCTGATCGGCACCATTATGGCACACGGAGCTGTTTTTGCAAAGGGGAAACGGGGTTTTTTCATGGCCCTCGGTTGATTTTCCCATGGCGTATTGTTAGAATGAATCCGTCGAAAGATCAATACGCGGCGCGGTTCACGCCGCCCGTTTCCGGATGGGAGTCCTTACTATCGTTCTTCACGCTTTTTATCTGATCCTTGCGTTCGTGGCCGCGGTGGCCGTCAGCCTGTTTACGGTGGACAGCTGGCGCCGGTGCTGGGTACCCGTCGCCGTTTTCATCGGAGCCCTGCTTGCCCTCTGGCTGCTGCACGTGCTGGCGATCTGCCTGATCAGCCTGTTTGCCGATACGAAGAAAAAGCCCTCCACGGTGCATAATTTCTTCCGATGGGTATCCGTCGTGACGCTGGACGTGTTCCTGGCCGCCGCGGGGGTCCGTTTCCGCGTGGAGGGAAGGGAGAAACTGCCGGACCGTCCGTTTCTGCTGGTGTGCAACCATGTGAGCATCCTGGACCCGCTGGTCATGATGGTCGCGTTCCGTGACCGGGACGTGGCGTTCATATCGAAAAAGGAGAACCGGGCCATTCCCGCGGTGAGCCGCTACATGGTGCCCTGCGGGTGCCTGTTTTTGGACAGGGACGACAGCCGGGCGGCCGTCTACACGATTCGTCAGGCGGCGGAATACATCTCCGAAGGCGTGTGCAGCATGGCCATCTGTCCGGAGGGAACGAGGAATAAGACGAAAGACCCCATCCTGCCCTTTCACGCAGGATCCTTCAAGATCGCCATCAAGGCGGGCTGCCCGCTGGTGATCGCCGGCGTCCGCGGTACGCAGAACGTCTGCCGGAGGTTCCCCTTCCGCACGACCCCGGTGGACATCTGCCTTCTGGATACGGTTCCGGCAGAGCAGACGAAGACGGCGCGGTCCACGGAACTGGCGCGTCTGGCGGAGCGCGAGATCGCCGGATGGCTGACGGCGGAAGCCAAATGACGGAGAGGAGCCTGGAGAATGGAACCGGAAAAGCATGTCTTTGTCGTGAACCCTATTGCGGGCGGGAAAACGGATCCGGAAGATATCCGGCGGCAGGTCGAGGACCTGGGCGTACCCTTTGAGATCTATGTGACCAAAGGCCCGCGGGACGCCTCGGGGTTTGTACGGCGTCGGGCGGAAACGGGCGAAAAGCTGCGGTTTTACGCCTGCGGCGGCGACGGGACCCTGAAGGAGGTCGCGCAGGGGGCAGCCGGGCTGGAAACCGTTTCCATCACCTGCTATGCCGTCGGCAGCGGAAACGATTTTGTCCGGGTGTGGGGAGGAAAGGAGAACTTTCTCGATCTGGCCGCGCTGGTCCGGGCGGAGGACCGGGTCATCGACGCTATCTCCGTCAACGACCAGATCTGCATCAACGCCTGCCATTTCGGTTTTGATTCCATGGTGGCGGACACCATGAATTCCGTAAGGTCGAAGAAGATCATCGGCGGGAAGAACTCATATACCACGGGCGTGATCCGAGGGCTGATCTCCGGGATGAAGACCCGTGCCGTCGTGACGGCGGACGGAGAGGAGCTTTGTTCGGACGCCTTCCTGCTGTGCTCCGTGTGCAACGGCGGCTACGTAGGCGGGGGCTACCGCTGCGCGCCCTATTCGCGGCAGGATGACGGTCTGCTGGAGGTGTGCCTGGTGCGTCCGGTCTCCCGGCTGAAGTTCCTGAAGCTGATGGGAGCCTACCGGGATGGCCGGCATCTGGAGGATCCGCGGTTCCGGGATCTGATCATATACCGGCAGAGCCGTCGGGTGGAGGTCCGGGCCGGAGAGGGATTCGCCGTATCTCTGGATGGAGAGATCCTGAAGGCGCCGGAGATCCGCATCGCCGTGCTGCCCGGGGCGATCCGCTTTGCCGTTCCGGGTCAATAACGGATGAGGAATGGGGAGACGGCCAGAAAACGACCGGGCTCCCCGCTTTTTTGTGGAAAGACACTTTACAAAGGAAAAACACCGTGCTACAATACGGCCAATCGAATATTGCAATTAAAGGATAGAGGCGCAGTTGTCAAAAGTACCTCCGGTGGAAAAGGGCCGCAAACCCGTTGCCGGTGGGAAAGGGGCCGCTGCCGAAGGCGGAAGGCTGCGGGTTCCGCCTGGGCAAACGGAGAACATCCGTTTGACTGTCGCGTTTGCGGAGAGCTATGCATTGATTGTTTCACGCCGCCCGGTGGGACGGCGGACGCAGGACGCGGCCGATGCAGACATCGGGCGCGTTTCATTTTTCAGGCAGTCCGGTTTGCAGTATGCGAGAATCATCATTTTACGGGAGGAACCACATTATGACTGCAACGCCCATATTCCAGGGAGCCGCCACGGCTCTGATCACCCCCATGAACGCCTCCGGCGTGGACTACGACCGGCTGGGCCGTCTGCTGGACTGGCAGGTCGAGCAGGGGATCGACGCCATCGTCATCGCCGGCACCACCGGCGAGGGCAGCACGCTGACGGACGAAGAGCACCGCGCGGTGCTGAGGTTCTCCGCCGAGCGCGTGGCCGGCCGTGTGCCCATGATCGCGGGCACCGGTTCCAACGATACCGCCTACGCCATCGAGCTTTCCCGCTTTGCCTGCGGGCTGAACTACGACGGCCTGCTGGTGGTCACGCCCTACTACAACAAGACGACCCAGAAGGGCCTCATCGCCATGTACAACGCCATCGCCGACGAGTGCACCGCGCCTCTCATCGTCTACAACGTGCCGTCCCGCACCGGCGTGAACATCGAGCCCGCCACTTACGCGGAGCTGGTGAAGCACCCGATGATCACGGGCATCAAGGAGGCCGGCGGCAACATCTCCAAGATCGTGGAGACGGCCTCTCTGATCGGCGACCAGGCGTACATCTACTCCGGGGACGACGACCAGGTGGTTCCCATCCTGTCCGTGGGCGGGCGGGGCGTGATCTCCGTGGTCTCCAACCTGATGCCGAAGAGAGTGCACGACATGTGCGCCGCATGGTTCGGGGGCAATGCCGCGGAAGCGGCCCGGATGCAGTTCGAGATGATCCCCCTGTGCCGGTCCCTGTTCTGTGAGACCAATCCCATCCCCGTCAAGGCAGCGATGGCCGCGATGGGCTGGTGTGAAAACTATCTGCGCCTGCCGCTGATCCCGATGGAGGAGGCGCATGCCGAGGTCCTGTACTCCCGGATGCGGGAGTTCGGCCTGATCTGAGGAGGGAAAACGATGAGGATACTTGTCAGCGGACTGAAGGGCTACATGGGAAATGAGGTCGCCGCGCTGGCGGCGAAGGGATACCGCGGAGCGGAACTGGTGTGCGGCGTCGACCCGGCCGAGGGGCCGGCCCCCGTGCCCTGCTACCCCTCCTTTGCGGAGGCTCCGGCCGACGTGGACGTGGTCGTGGACTTCTCCCACCACTCCTGCACGCGGGAGCTGCTGGCCTACGCCGTGGGCGGAGGCATCCCCCTGGTGCTCGCCACCACCGGTCAGACGGAGGAGGAACGGGCGGCCATCGCGAAAGCGGCGGAGAAGATCCCGCTGTTTTTCGCTGCCAATTACTCGCTGGGCGTCGCCCTGCTCATCGAACTTGCCAGAAAGACGGCGGCCGCCATGCCGGACGCCGAGATCGAGATCGTGGAGATCCACCACGACCGCAAGGTGGACGCTCCCAGCGGGACGGCCCTGGCCATCGCGGAAGCCATCCGGCAGGTCCGGCCGGAAAGCACCGTACACACCGGGCGCAGCGGCATGGGGAAGCGCACCCCGGAGGAGATCGGCATCCACGCCGTGCGCATGGGGAACGTGGTCGGCGTCCACGAGGTGATGATCGGCACGCAGAACCAGACCATCACGCTGAAGCATGAGGCGCACAGCCGCGCCCTGTTTGCGGAAGGGGCTCTGGCGGCGGCGGATTTCCTGATGGGAAAGCCCGCCGGTCTCTACGACATGACCAGTCTGCTCAACGGCTGACAAAGCGGAAAGGAAGATGGAAAATGAAACTTGCCATTTATGGATATGGAAATCTGGGCCGGGGCGTGGAGCTGGCCGCCGCGGCAAATTCGGATATCGAGCTCACGGGCGTTTTCACGCGGCGCGATCCGTCCGCTGTGCATACCGTGACGGGGGCGCCGGTGTACGCAGCCGACGCGATCCTCGATCATAAGGAGGAGATCGACGTGGTGGTCATCTGCGGCGGAAGCGCCACGGATCTGCCCGTCATGACGCCGGAGCTTGCGAAAAACTTCTGCGTGGTGGACAGCTTCGATACCCACGCCAACATTCCTGTCCACTTCGCCGCGGTAAACGAAGCCGCGCAGAAGGCGGGGACGACCGCCCTGATCTCCGGCGGCTGGGATCCGGGCATGTTCTCTCTGGCCCGGCTGTACGCCAACGCGATCCTGCCCGAGGGCAGTGACTACACCTTCTGGGGCCGCGGCGTGAGCCAGGGCCATTCCGACGCGATCCGCCGGATCCCCGGAGTTCGGGACGCCCGGCAGTACACCGTGCCCGTGGCGGAGGCGCTGGAGGCCGTGCGAAGCGGCCGCCGCCCGCAGCTGACGACCCGCCAGAAGCACCGCCGGGAATGCTGGGTAGTGGCTGAGGAGGGGGCCGACCGGGCGGCCATCGAGAAGGCCATCGTGACTATGCCCAACTACTTCGACGAATACGACACCACCGTGACCTTCATCACGGAAGAGGAGCTCCGGCGGGATCACGCCGGGCTGCCCCACGGCGGCTTCGTGATCCGCACCGGCACCACCGGGGTCGACGGAGAGCACACGCACACCGTTGAGTACCGCCTGACGCTGGACTCCAATCCGGAGTTCACCGGCAGCGTACTCGTTGCCCTTGCCCGTGCCGTGGACCGTGTCCACCGCCGTGGGCGTACCGGCTGCCTCACGGTGTTCGATGTGGCGCCGGCGGATCTTTCCCCGCTGTCCGGAGAAGAACTCCGGGCCCACATGCTTTAACGCCATGGAAGAGCGTACGTTTCTCTGTGAGAACATCGGCGTGAACGGGGAGGGACATCTGACCTTTGCCGGGCAGGATACCGTGCAGCTGGCTGCCAGGTACGGAACGCCGCTGTATCTGATGGACGAGGACCGCGTCCGGGATCGCTGCCGCGTTTACGCGGATGCCTTCCGGGATCTGTTCCCCGCAGGATCGCGGCCGCTGTACGCCAGCAAGGCCAGCGCCTTCCGCGAGATCTTCCGCATCATGGCCGAAGAGGGAATGGGGATCGACGTCGTCTCCGCCGGAGAGATCCACACGGCGGTCACGGCCGGATTCGACATGTCCCGCGCGTTTTTTCACAGCAACAACAAGACGGACGAGGACATCCGTTACGCCATGGACTGCGGCGTCGGCTTCTTCGTCGCGGACAACGAGGAGGAGATCCTGGCCCTGGAGGCCGAGGCGGCCCGCCGCGGCACGGTGCAGAAGGTGCTGCTGCGGCTGACGCCGGGGATCGACCCGCACACCTATGAGGCCGTGGATACCGGCCGGGTGGACAGCAAGTTCGGGGCAGCCATTGAGACCGGACAGGCGGAAGCCTTTACTGCCATGACGCTGCGGCAGGAGCACATCCGGCTGGAGGGGTTCCACTGCCACGTTGGTTCGATGGTATTCTGGGAGGACGTTTACGAGAGGGCCGCGGCGGTCATGCTGCGGTTCATGGCGGACGTCCGGGACCGGTACGGCTATACGGCCGGGATCCTGGACCTCGGCGGCGGGTACGGCGTGCGCTACGTGGACGCCGACGGACATCTGGACATCCGGGAAAAGCTGAAGGAACTGTCAGCCTCCATCCGCGAGACCTGCCGTCAGCTGAGCTTTCCCGCGCCGGCGATCCTGATGGAACCGGGGCGCAGCATCGTCGCAGACGCCGGCATGACGCTGTACACCTGCGGCACCGTGAAGAAGATCCCGGGCTACAAGAATTACGTTTCCGTGGACGGGGGAATGACGGACAATCCGCGCTTTGCCCTGTACGGTTCAAAGTATACGGTCTACGCAGCCGGAAAGATGAACGAGGACACGCCCCTGAGGTGCACGGTGGCCGGCCGCTGCTGCGAAAGCGGCGACGTGATCCAGGAGAACGTGCCGATGCCGGCGGACGTAGGCCGCGGCGACATCATCGCCGTGTGCACGACGGGAGCCTACAACTACTCCATGGCGTCCAACTACAACCGGATCCCCCGGCCGCCCGTCGTCATGCTCCGGCAGGGGGAGAGCCGTATTGCCGTTCGGAGAGAGACCCTGGAGGATCTCACGGCGCTGGACGTGTGACGGCAGAGCGGCTCCGACGTCCCGACGGATGAAAAATTGCCCTTTCAAAATACCCCCACGGGGTATTTTGAAAGGGCTTTCATTTTTTTGGTATTATCACCGGATTTTACGGAAAAGCAATTGACGAATACCCCGTGGGGGTATATGATGAAGCCACAAAACGACCCGGAGGGATCAAGAGATGGATCTGCAGGAAATGAAGGACAGATACGGACAGGCCGTCGAGCTGCAGAAAGCGGCTTCCACGCCGAAGATCCGCGCGGCAAGGGCACTTTTCGAGGAACTGGGCGATTATGAAGACAGTGCGAAGAAGCTGGCGGAATGTGACCGTTATCTTGAATTCGCCGAGGGAAGCCACGTGACGCTGGGAAGCCTGAACGGCAGGCCGATCAGCTGGCTGGTGCTGGATGAAAAGGGGCGCAACCGGCTTCTCTTTGCGGATGAATGCGTTGTGCACATGCCTTTCAATAAGGAACGCGATTACACGCCCTGGAGCCACAGCACGCTGCGCCAGTGGCTGAATAAGGAGTTTCTCGAGCAGGCGTTCTCCCTGAAGGAACGGATGAGTCTGCTCCTTACGGAGTGCGACAATCATTCCGACCCCCGCTGGTCCATTGAGAACGGTCAGGATACCCGGGACAAGTGCTTCATCTTCACCGCGCAGGAGCTGGACCGCTATCTACCGCGGCCGGAGGACCGGGCCAACGGCGACTGGTGGTGGCTGCGGGGCCACGGGTTCGGCAAGCTGTGCATGCAGGCCATCTATAACGACGGTACCCTGTATCACATCGGCGTGAACAAGAACTCGCCGGAGATCGGGGTGCGTCCTGTCGTCTGGTACAGACTGTAAAAACAGAACGGAAAGGCCCGGCCGGGGTGACTGCTGTCACCCCGGCCGGACCTTTCCGTGGGAGTACGCGTTTCTTTCACCCGGTGAATACCGACTGCTTCAGTCGGCGAAAGGCCTCCTCCACCCGGGCGCGGGGCAGGGCAAGGTTCATGCGGATGTGGCACAGCCCGAAGAAGGCGCGGCCGTCCTGCCAGATCACGCCGGCCCGAACGCCGGCCCGGAGCACGTCGTCCAGGGAAACGCCGCGGTCCCGGCACCAGTCGGTGCAGTCGAGGAACAGCATGTAGGTCCCTTCGGGAAGAGTGCATCGAACGCCGGGAAAATTCTCCCGGATATACCCGCAGGCAAACCGGAGGTTGCCGTCCAGAACGGAGATTAGCTCGTCCGTCCACGCCATTCCCTCGTCAGAGTAGGCGCCGATCAGCGCGTGCATGGACAGCACGTTCATCCCGTTGTAGTGGGACAGGGACTGTTCCTTCCGGATCCGTGACCGCACGGCGGGATCGTAGATGACGTGATAGGAGCCCACGAGGCCGGCCAGGTTGAAGGTCTTGGTGACGGCGTACAGGGCCACCGTGTGATTTCGGGCGTAGTCCGAGATCAGCTGCGTGGGAATGTGCGTATGTCCCGGCATGATCAGATCGGACCAGATCTCGTCGGATACGACGTTCACCCGGTATTTTTCAAACAGGGCCATGGCGGCTTCCAGCTCCCCACGTTCCCATACCCGACCGGTGGGGTTGTGGGGAGAGCAGAGGATCGCCGCGCGGATGTCCCCGGCCCGCAGCTTTTCCTCCATGTCCTCCAGATCCATGCGCCATACGCCGCCGTCGTCCTGCTTCAGCGGGCTGTGTACGGCCTCATAACCGTTGTCCTTCAGCGTGCCGGTGAAGCCCACGTAGGTCGGAGAGTGGACCAGCACCCGGTCGCCTCTGGCGCAGAAGGCGGCCAGAGCGGAGACCACTCCTCCCAGCACGCCGTTTTCATAGCCTATGTGCTCCCGGGAAAGCCCCACTGCGCCGTGGCGTACGGACTGCCAGCGGATGATGGAATCGTACCATGCGTCGCTGGGGGCAAAATAGCCGAAGCAGGGGTGCGCGATGCGCTCCGCCAGCGCCTTCTGCACGCTGGGGGCGGTGGCGAAATTCATATCGGCTACCCACATGGGGATCCGGTCCACGCCATCGGCGACTTCCGCCCCGGGGATGGGGATCATCTCAACGGCGATGGCGTCCTTGCCCTCCCGGTCGATCACGTCGGTAAAATTGAAAGTCATAACGGATATCTTCCTTTCCCGCGGCCGTGAAAAAGACGGCCGCACGCAGTTTCTGCCTCAACTATACCATAAATCGGCGGCGGCGTGAATCGAAAACGGGATCGTTCCCGGAGGGAACGCGGTTGACAACCGCCGCCGGTGTAGGGGATAATGGAGAAAACATTCCACGGCGGGAACGGCGGTTTCCGCGATCGGAAAGGAGAATGGCCATGGAGAAGGAAAAAAGCAGGCGAAGATCCTGGATCCCGCGGAGCGTCGGCGTTCTGTGGGGAAGACTGTTCCTGCTTGTGTTTCCGCTGACGCTGATTTTTCTGGCGTTCGCCATCCCGCTTTCCGTAAAGACGGTACGGTCGGACATGCGCTCGCGGGAGGAGGAGATCCTCGCCGCCCACGGCGCCCTGCTGAAGGGGCTGCGGGAGGAGACGGCGAGCATCTCGGGCCCGGTCCTGCGGCAGGAGCACATGACGGACAGGGCACGGCGGGTCGTGCTTGATGAGATGGTCCGGACGGTATTCCAGGCCGTCGGGGAGCAGGGCGCGGCGATGACGGAAAATGGGGAGATCCTCGCCTCGTCCGGAACCGTGCCAACACCGGAATTTCCGGAGGAAGAGGGACACACCGCGGGCCGCCTGGTGTTCCTCAGAGGGAACGACGTTCAGAAGCGCCGGACCGAAGAGACGGACCGGATCCTTTACACGGCTGTGACGGCGGTCGAGCTGGAATCCCGCAGATACGTGGTTTTCACCGGGCAGGACGTCCTTGCCGCCTATGAAAGCGCCGAACGGGCGGGGACCGTGTGCCGTCGGATCTACGGGATCCTCCTGGCGGCGGTGGTCGCCGGAGGCGTCGTGGGATCGGTGCTGCTGCTGGTGCGCGGCCGGCGGCGGGGCAGAAGGCCCGGCGGACGGGGAAAGCGGATCAGCCCGCGCTTTGGCCTGATCCTGGCCGGAGCGCTGTGTCTCGCGGCGGCGGCAGGGCTTCTGCTGCCGCAGATGTCCGCCGCGATGGCCAGAGGAGGCTTTCGGAAGACGCAGACCATGGAGGAGAGCGGGCTGCCCGTATCGGAGCAGGCGCTGGCCTCCGTTCCGGACGGGGCCGAAATGGTCCGGATGCTGACGACGCGGGCGTACGCGGACGCGGAATTCGGCGTAGAGCCCTACGTCAGCGCCGTGGACGGCGACGGCGACGGGATCGACGATCAGACGGACATCCTGCAGAGCGCCCTGGCCTACGTGGCGAAAAAGCCCGCCTATCTCAGCGAATACTACACGACGGGGTATCCCACCGGGAACAACGGCGTGTGCACGGACGTGATCGCCTACGGTTTCCTCGGGGCTGGGTACGACCTGATGAGCCTGGTGTGGGAGGACGTTCTGATGAATCCCGCCTACTACCCGAACAGCACCGATGAAAACATCGACTTCCGCCGGGTGGAAAACGATCTGTCCTTTTTCTCCCGCAACGCCGCCGAAAGTCTGACGACGGACGTGTACGATACCGACGCCTGGCGGGCGGGGGATATCGTGGTGTTCGAAAAGCATATCGGCTTCGTGGCTGACGTGCGCAACTACAAGGGCGTGCCCTGGCTGCTGCATCACGGACGGGAAGGGCAGACGGAGTATGTGGAGGATCATCTGGAGGAAAGCCGGGACCTCATCGTGGCGCATTTCCGCTGGCGGTGAGACCGGGAACATACGCAAAGACCAACAGCAAAGGAGAACCAATGGAATACCTGATATCTACGATTTCCGACGTGACCACCGAAGAAGAGAACGGCGACTGGGAGAAGCTGTCGTACGCTGACCGGACGGCGCCGCTGGCCGCCGGCCATGGAATGGGGCTGGAGCTGGCGGAGTTCTGCATCTCCGACAACATGGAAAACAGTTTTGCCGACGTGCTGCCTCACGTGGAGGCCTGTGCCGCCGCGGTGAAGAGGAAAACGCTGCACGCCCCGTACAACGAGCTGTATCCGCAGGCCATCGACCCGATGATCGTGGAGGTGGCGCGCCGGCGCTACGACCTGACCTGGACGTACTGCCTGCGGTTCGGAGCGGAAAAGATGATCGCCCACGCCAATTACGTGGAAGCCCTCTACTATCCGTCCTGGTTCGTCAGCCGTCACGTGGAGTTCTGGCGGCGCTTCCTGGAGGATCACCCGGAACCGGTGACCGTCTGCCTGGAGAACGTGATGGAGACCGGGCCGGAGCTCATGCTGGATATCGTGAAAAGGGTGGACGATCCCCGCCTGCGGCTCTGTCTGGACGTGGGGCACGCCAATCTCTCCGACGTGGCGCCGGAGGAATGGCTGAAGGCCTGCGCACCATGGATCTCCCACTATCACATTCACAACAACAACGGCCCCGTCGCCGGCGCCCGGCGCAGCCAGGGGGATACCCATTCGGCGCTGGATCAGGGCGTGATCGACATGGAAGGGCTGCTGCGCCTGGCGGAACGGCTGACGCCGGACGCCACGGCGGCGGTGGAGAGCTACGAGCCGGAGCGATGCGTCGCCTGGCTGAAGGAAAAGGGATTCGTGTAAAGCGGCGGACGGAAATCGTCCGGGAAACGGAGGCGAAAATGAAAACGGAACGGATGATCGGGGTGCTGATGGCGGTCCTGCTTCTCCTGACCGCCCTCGCGGGCTGTTCGGACGCGGAAAAGAAAGCGACCACCGGAGAAGTCGGCGTGCTGAAGGATACGGAGTTCGGCAACGTCTATCTGGACCTGACCATCGATGAATTCGAAAAGAAGGGCTTTGCCTTCGGGGACAGCATCGACGTGAAGTTTTCCAACGGGTACACGCTGGAGGACATCCCGTATTACTCCGGATATTACGTTCCGGTGGGGGCCGCGCTGGCCGTCGGCTATCCCGGGTATCCCCACGTGATGATCGCCCGCAACTACGGCAGCCCCATGTGGGAGGAGACCGGTGCGGACACGGACACGAAGGTCGTGGCCACCGTGCGGGAAGCGGGCAAGTACGCGCCGATCCAGGAGCTGTACAGTCTGAGCTATTCCGACGTGCAGGAAGAGTACCCTTCCGACGTTGCCTTCTGCAATTTCCGGACCTTCTTCGGCGGGGAACTGTCGGAGGGGCGGTTCTACCGTTCCGCCTCCCCCTGTGACAACGCTCACCTCCGCGCTTCGGCCGCCGACCGGCTGGCGGAGCAGGCCGGGATCCGCTGCGTGATGAATCTGGCGGACAGCCCGGAGGAAATGGAGAACTACCGCCAGGCGGGAGACTTTGCCTCCCTGTATTACGACGGGCTGAGCGGCGCCGGAGGCGTTCTGTTTCTGAATCTGAACGCCAATTACCGGGATCCTCGTTTCGCCGCGACCGTGTCCCGCGCGCTGCTGGCGATGACGGAGATGGAAGGGCCGTATCTGATCCACTGTCAGGAGGGGAAGGACCGTACGGGGTTCGTGTGCTCGCTGATCCTGGCGCTGGCCGGGGCCACCCGGGAGGAGATCCGGGAGGATTACATGGTGACCTACGCCAACTATTACGGCATCACCAGAGAGAAGACCCCGGAGAAATATGAGGCCGTGCTGACCTTCGTGGACGACTTTCTGGTTTTCGTCACCGACCCGGACAAGCAGATGGTGACGGCGACGCTCTCACTGGAAGAGGGCGCCAGAGACTATCTGCGCTACGGCGGTCTGACAGAGGAGGAGATCGGGAAGATCGAGGCCTTCGTCCGGGGCTGAGCCCGGAAACGGAAAGAATACGGAAAAACAGACGGTCCCATCCCGGCACGCCGGGATGGGACCGTTTTCCTTATTGCATGTGTCTGTGTGTCCGGTTGCCCGAAACGGAGGATACGGCAACGGCCCGCGGATCAGCCGCCGTTGACGTACCGTACGGCTTCGGTGGCCGCCATGGCGCCGTCCGCCGTCGCCGTGACCAGCTGACGCAGCGCCTTCGTCCGGTTGTCTCCGGCGACGAAGATGCCCTCCGCGCTGGTGCGGCAGTCCTCGCCCGCGATCACATAGCCCGCCTCGTCCAGCTCCACGAGGGAGGCAAAGTTCCGGTTTTCCGGCACGCGGCCGACGGCGATGAACAGACCGTTGAGTTCGATGGTGCGGACGCTGCCGTCGAGCTTGTCCGTCACCTCAATCGCCTTCAGCCTCTTTTCGGAGATGAGCTTCGTCACGTTGGCGTTGTAGATGATCTCCACGTTCTCCCGCTGCTTCAGACGGGCGGCGCTGGCTTCCTCACCGCGGAAGCTGTCCCGCCGGTGGATGAGATACACCTTCGCGGCGATATCCGCCAGATACAGGGCGTCCTCCAGCGCGGTATTGCCGCCGCCCACCACCGCCACCGTCTTGCCGCGGTAGAAGTTGCCGTCGCAGGTGGCGCAGTAGGAGATCCCTCTTCCGGTCAGCCGGTCCTCGTCCTCAAGGCCCAGCTTCCGGTTCTCCGATCCGGTGGCCAGGATGACCGCTTTCGCCGAATAGGCGTTTCTGGCAGTCACGACGGTTTTGATCCCGTTTTCCTCCCGGATCTCCACCGCCTTCTCAAAGACGAATTCCGCGCCGAGCCCCTTTGCCTGCTCCTGAACGCGGCTGGCAAAATCGAACCCGGAGATGTGAGCCTCCACCGGATAGTTCTCGATGTCCGGCGTGTTGATGATCTGACCGCCGCAGGCGACCGCCTCCAGCACCAGCACCGTTTTTGCGGCGCGCCGCGCGTAGATGGCCGCCGTCATTCCGGCGGGGCCGCCGCCGATGACGATGATGTCGAACATGTCTTACTCCTCCATCAGCGCGGCGATGGAGTCCTTCGAGATCAGGCCCACGCTGCGGTCGGCTTCCTCTCCGCCGCGGAACACCACGAGGCAGGGAATGGAGGAAACGTCGTACTCCTCCGCCAGCTCGTCCTCATCGTCGATGTTGATGGAAACGATCTTGTAAGCGCTCTGTTCCTCCGCCAGCTCGTCCAGCATCGGGCGCATGGTACGGCAGGGGCCGCACCAGTCCGCGTTGAAATCGGCCAGCACGGGGATCTCGGATCTCAGCACCTCGGCCTCAAAATTCTCTTTCGTTACTTCGATCACAGCCATTGTTAAAGCTCCTTTTCAACGTTTGTCAGTATCTTTCCCAGAAGCGTTCCCAGCTGGAGCGCCTCCTCTTCCTCCAGACCGAGACAGCCGGCCATCTTCGCCGGCACGGCCAGTGCCCGGTCCCGCAGGGCCAGTCCCCTGTCGGTGAGGCTGAGCCGGATGCTGCGCGCGTCCTCCGGATTCCGGGAACGCTTCAGATATCCCTTGTTCTCCAGCTTCCGAAGGATCGGCGTCAGCGTGCTGGGGTCCAGCAGCAGCGCACTGCTGAGCTGGCCGGCCGTGCTGCTTCCCATCTCCCAGTAATACATCATCACGACGTACTGCGTATAGCTGAGATCCAGGTCGTCCAGCAGCGGCTGATAGCGCCGTATGATCTCCTTCGAGCACAGGTAGAGTGGGAAGCACAGCTGGTTGCGCAGCCGCAGCGCGTCGTACGGCCCGGTCACGTCACAGAAGCGCGGCGATCTCGGCGTCGAACTCGGCGGGGTCGCTGGTGGGGGGATAGCGCTTGACGACGTTGCCCTCGCGGTCCACCAGGAACTTGGTGAAATTCCATTTGATGTCGTTGGGCTTCTTGCAGGTGTCGCTGATCTTGGCGATCATCTTCATGGCGGCCTTGTTCTTGAGCCCCTCCACCTTCTCATCGGGCTGAGCCTGCTTCAGGAAGGTGAAGAGAGGCTCTTCATTTTCTCCGTTCACTTCGATCTTGGCCAGCTGATCGAACTGGGTCTGATATTTGGCGGTGCAGAAATCGTGGATCTCGCCCTCGTCGCCAGGCGCCTGATGGCCGAACTGGTTGCAGGGGAAGTCCAGCACCTCGAACCCCTGGTCGTGGTATTTTTCATAAAGCTTCTCCAGCGCCTCATACTGGGGGGTGAAGCCGCAGCCCGTGGCGGTGTTGACGATCAGAAGAACTTTGCCCTTCAGATCGGCCAGGTCAAGAACGGCGCCTTTCCGCGCCCGGACGGTAAAATCATAGATGCTCATGAATGGATCCTCCCTGATATTATTTCGGTAACGAATTAATTGTATAAAATTAAATAGGGCGTGTCAACTGTTTTTTGCGGTTTTTTTGAAGCCGGAGGCAACGGACCGGGGGAGAGAGCCGGATCGGAAGCGGGCGGCCGGGAAGGGATCCGGCCGCCCGTAATATGTTCTGTGTGCAGTTTTTGTCACAGTTTTTTCTGCCCGGCGAAAAGGCCGGAAAAAAGAAAAACCCGGAAACCCTTGTAATACAAGGACTTCCGGGTGGAGCTGCTAGGCAGATTCGAACTGCCGACCTCATCCTTACCAATTCATTGGGAGTTGTTTTAGCATAATATTTCAATGTTTTATTATCGGACATTAATGTGATTCTAAAGTGCTACTCAGGTTTTTGGTTTGCCATATCAGCAATAAAACTAGGTTTTTGCATTTCTGCTAAATACATAGAATGAATCTTTTCTCTTTGACCATCAATTGTTTCGATTTCAATAGTATACCAACGATCAATATTATTGAACATCTCAACGATTTGGTATTTGTTAATCTGAACCATAGATGACGGCCTTGTCTTATCTGAATAAAAGACCAGACTTTTTGTCGTCGGCAACCCTAGTGTTTTACGAACCAGTTTTTCTTGATCATCTGGGTTTTCGTTTCCAGAATAATACTTATCTGTTTCCAACAATACTGTCTTATTCTCTTTTTTTAGTATTACTTCTTGTACCATGACTCAACCTCATCGCCTACAATTCCTATTCTTACCATAAAAATTTAAGAAAACCAATTCCCATAGTCTTCCCCTCCGACATACAGAATATCAAATGGTTAATTAGTATTCCTGTTTCTTCCATAAAAAACCCTGCCCGACTCAAGATTGGATCTGTATTTGCAAGCTTTGCTATAGAGTTTATTCTCAAGCACACAATGTTTGACATCGGAGCATTCTAAATACCTATCACAACATCCAAAAGAAGGAGATTTGGATTCATAATTCTCAACACAATAGTCCGTAATGCGCATGATGTACTGAACTAAAAACTTGGAATCAAGAGGGAAATAAATATGTGTGTTAGTTTTGTCTGACATTAATTGCCTTGTTTCCGCTTCTGAAGGTAATTCTCCAATATGTTCAAATATCTTTGTAGTTACTGCCAATTCATACTTTTGTTTTGTTTCTTTTATATTGAGTACAACAGTATTCCGCGTCGGATCAATAGTAGTATTCAAGAAGGGAGGATATGAGGATTCACCTAAAAACGGAAAGAGTCGCACGATAGATGTTAATCCTGATGTAATCGAACTTCTGAGGAGACTGAGACAGGAACAGGCAGCCAGTTGTATTAGCTCTTTTGTTTTCAGTCAGGACGGAAGCCCAGAGGCCATGCATCCACAAAGCCCTACACGCTTCTTCACCAATTTTGGGAAGAAATATGGTGTTGATGATTTCCATCCTCATAAACTGAGGCACACATTTGCAAGCGTGGCAATCACTGCCGGGGCAGACATTGCCAGTGTGAGTGAAAAGCTCGGTCACAGTGACAAAGCAGTTACTTTGAGGATGTACACTCACGCTGATGCAGAGAGTATGAAACGAGCCTCAGATATCTTCAGAGAGGCCGTCAAGAAAGCAGCTCAAGCATAAAAACAGCACAAGAAAACGGCGGTCAGGAATCATCTTGACCGCCTACTTTTTTGCCCTCGTCACAGTTTTTGTCACAGTTTTTTCTGTCAGGCGCAAAAGGCCGGAAAAAGAAAAACCCGGAAACCCTTGCAAACAAAGGCTTCCGGGTGGAGCTGCTAGGCAGATTCGAACTGCCGACCTCATCCTTACCAAGGATGCGCTCTACCTGCTGAGCTATAGCAGCGTGCTGGCGACCCAGAACGGGCTCGAACCGTCGACCTCCAGCGTGACAGGCTGGCGTTCTAACCAACTGAACTACTGGGCCATTTTTCAGCGCCCGCTTATTATAGCGTGACGCATTCAGACTGTCAAGGGGCGGGGGAAAAAATAGTTTCAGTTTTTTGCGCGGGGAAGAGGGAAAGAACGGAGGCCATGTCTTCCCGCTCCACCGGCGCCTGCAGATCCATCCGTTCGCCGGTCAGAGGGTGGGAGAACTCCAGCCGCGCGGCGTGCAGCAGGTGGGCGGATACGCCGTACCGCGCCCCCAATGCCAGGGAGGCCGGCGTTCCGTACAGGCGATCCCCCAGCAGGGGGCAGCCCATGTGGGCGCAGTGGACCCGGAGCTGATGCGTGCGGCCGGTCTCCGGCCGCAGAGCCACCAGGGACAGGCCGCCGGACTCCGCCAGCACCCGCCATCGGGTGACGGCCGGCTGTCCGTCCGGACGCACTTCCCGCTTCATGTCCGACGGGGCCGTCCGGGCGATGGGAGCGTCCACGACGCCCTCCCGTGCCGGCATGGCACCGCAGATTACCGCCAGATAGGTCTTGCAGGCGGAGGAGTCCCGAAGCGCCCCGGTCAGCAGTGCGTGCATGTAGCTGTTTTTCGCCAGCAGGACGACGCCGGAGGTGTCTCTGTCCAGACGGTTCACGGCGTGGACGGCGGGCGGCTGCCCCTGTGCCGACCGATAGCCGGCGGCAAAGTTGCACAGGGTGCCGCCGTACCGGGAGCGGGTGGGGTGGATCAGCAGGCCCGCCGGCTTGTTCACCGCCAGAAAACCCTCTTCCTCGTACCGAATGGAAAGCGGGCCCTTCTCCGGAACCAGATCGCTCTCCGGCTCGCAGGCGTCCGCGTCCGCGGTGAGCACGTCCCCCGGGCGGAGCACGCGGTCCGTAAAGGAGGGCTCCCCATTGACGTACAGCGCGCCGGCCGCCTTCAGACGGCGCACGAAAGCGGCGGAGGCTTTCAGCTCCCGCCGCAGAACGTGATACGCTTTTCTGTCCGGCCCTTCCGGAACGGTGAAGGTCAGGATCATTTCAGTTTTTCCAGCTCCGCGACCACTTCGTCGAAGCCCATGCTGTGGGACGCCTTGACCAGAACGGTATCTCCCCGGCGGATCAGGGACGGCAGAACGGAGAACAGCGCCTCCTTCAGCGGAAAGTGCCAGGCCTCCGTCTCAAACTGGCCGGAGATGAAGCCCTTGTAGATGAATTCCGCTTCCGCGCCGAGGCAGATCAGACTGTCGATCCCGTACCGGCCGGCAAGAACGCCGATGCTGCGGTGCAGGTCGCGGCTGGCGGCGCCAAGCTCCTTCATGTCGCCGAGGATGGCGACTCTGCGCCCGGGAAGGGTGCTGAGGGAGGCCAGGGAAGCGGCGACGGAATTGGGATTGGCGTTGTAGCAGTCGTCGATGATGCGCACGAAGCCGGTGTCTTTTATGCTGGCGCGGCTGCCCACGGGCGCGTAGCTCAGCAGGCCCCGGGCGATCTCGTCCGGCGTCTCGCCCAGCAGCGTGCCCACGGCGGCGGCGGGGAGAGCCCCCAGGGTCATATGGCTGCCGAAGGCGGGAATGTAGACGGAAAAGCGGACATCTCCGTGGATCAGATCGCACAGCACGCCCTGCGTTCCGTCCGGCTGCACGTTGTCCGCCCGCCATTCACAGGCGTCCCCGTGGCCGAAGGTGATCTTCCGCAGGCCGGGATCGAAGGCGGCCAGCTTTTCGTCATCCCCGTTCACGACGGCCACGCCGTCGGCCGGCATGAACCCGTAGACTTCGCTTTTGGCCTTCAGAACGCCGTCCAGATCGCCGAGGTTCTCCAGATGGCAGAAGCCGATGGCGGTCATCACGCAGATATCCGGCCGCACCATGTCCGCCAACACGGACATCTCGCCGAAATCGCTGATGCCCATTTCGATGACGGCGACCTCGTCTTCTGCGCCGATGGACAGCAGGGAGAGAGGCACGCCGATATCATTGTTGAGATTGGCGGGGGTGCGGAACACGCGGAATCGGGCGGACAGCGCGGCGGCGATCATCTCCTTGGCGGTGGTCTTTCCCACGCTGCCGGTCACCCCGACGACGGGGATGCTCAGCTGACTTCTGTACCACCGGGCCAGATCGATGAGGGCCTTCCGGGTGTTCTCCACCAGGATCACAGGTCCTCCGGCTTCCGGGAGCGGCTTCTGCGCCAGAACGGCCGAAGCCCCCGCGGCAAAGGCCGCCGGAGCGTAGTTGTGCCCGTCTGCCCGGGCGCCGGGGATGCAGACGAAAAGATCGCCGGGACGGACTTCGCGGTTATCCCGGACGACGCCGGTGACGACGGCGGCCGGATCGCCGCCCTGCAGTACGCCGCCGGTGACCCGGGCGACGGTTTCCAATGTGACAGGCTTCATGCAGCGGGCCTCTTTCACTCGTATTTTTTCAGGGACTGGAGGACGATCGTCCGGATGAACTCATTGTAGGGCATTCCGGCGGCGGCCGCCTCCTTGGGCATCAGGCTGGCCGGAGTGAGACCGGGCAGCGTGTTGGCCTCCAGACACCAGGCACGGCCCTGATCGTCCACGATGAAATCCATGCGGGCGTAAACCTCCAGCATCAGGGCGTCGAACACCTTCAGGGCCTGCTGCCGCAGCAGCTGTTCGATGGCTTCCGGCAGATCGGCCGGACAGTATTCGTCCGTCATGCCCTCCTGATATTTGTTCTTATAATCAAAAAATCCGGATTTCGGGCAGATCTCGATGGCGGGCAGCGCCTGGCCGGCGATCACGCCCACGTCACACTCACGCCCACGGATATACTGCTCCACGAGCACGGTGTCTTCATACTGAAAGGCAAACGCAAGGGCCGCTGCGTAGTCCTCCCTCTTCTGCACCACGGAGGTGCCCACGCTGCTGCCTCCGCTGCGGGGCTTGACCACGCAGGGAAAGCCGACGTCGGCGGGGGCCGCGTCTGTCCGGCGGACGGTGATGCCGTGGGGGGTGAGGATCCCGTTTTTCTCAAACAGCTGCTTGGCCACGCCCTTGTTCATGGCGAGGGCGCTGCCGAGGCTGCCCGTTCCCGTGTAGCGGATGCCGGCCAGCTCGAACATGGCCTGGACCTTGCCGTCCTCTCCGTCCTCTCCGTGAAGGGCCATGAACACGAGGTCCGCTTTGGCGCAAATCTCCAGCACGTTCCGGCCCATGCGGCCGAGCCCGTCCGGTCGGCTCTTCATGACGGCGTCCAGATCCGGCACCTGCTCCGAGATGCCGCCCAGATCGTCATAATAGCCGGCGGTGAAAACGTCCTCCGGCTTTTCATAGGGGAGGGTGTAACCGTAAAACAGATCCATTAAAACGGCGCGGTGACCCAGCTGGCGCAGGGCGGCTGCCGCGTGGCGGCCGCTGATGATGGAAACGTCCCGCTCACGGGAAAGGCCTCCGCACAGAACGATGATATTCATGACAGGTGCTCCTTCCTCCCGGCCCGAAGGCCGGGGCGCGATGTGTGCCATCAGTATACATCAGGCCGGCGGGGAATACAAATGGAATTGTTCCGCGGCTGTGCCGGGGGAAGCAAAAAACTGCTTGACAACCATGATGGCATGCAGTATACTAACATCCGCTGTAAGCGAAACGGCGGCATAGCTCAGTTGGCTAGAGCATTCGGTTCATACCCGGAGTGTCATCTGTTCGAGTCAGATTGCCGCTACCAGACATATGGCGGTTACCTCCGTAATCGCCATATATCTTTCGGCCCGTTGGTCAAGCGGTTAAGACACCGCCCTTTCACGGCGGTAACACGAGTTCGATTCTCGTACGGGTCACCAGAAAATCCGTCGGCGAAAGCCGGCGGATTTTTCGATGTTTCATTCCTCATGAGAAAGGCCCGGGGCTCCTCCGAAGGGAGGTGCCCCGGGCCTTTTCGCGTCCGTCTGTAGGAGAGGGGCCTTTCTTCAGGCCGGCCCGGTTTTCATATCAGGAAGGAAGCGAGGATCGGCATGGTGACAAAACACAGCAGTGTGGTCACCAGCAGCGTGTTCGCGGCCAGCTCCGTCTCACCGTGGTGCAGTTCCGCCATGGACAGCATGACGGACGCGTTGGGGACGGAGGAAAGTACGAGGATCGAGCCCTTGAACACCGGGTCCAGAGGAAACGGCAGAAGAACGGCCCAGCAGAACAGCGGAAAGACGAGAAGCTTCAGCGCCGTGGTCAGGTAGACGAAGGGCCGGGTGAACAGCGCGCGGAAGGGAACGTCGGCCAGCCGTACGCCGAGAACGGTCATGCACAGAGGGGTCGACATCCGAGAGACGATGGTCACCGTGTCGGCCAGCCGGGAGGCGATCATCGCCGCCGCCCCGGAAAGACGCACGTGGGGCGCCAGAAGATATACGGCCACGCCAACCATGACGCCGACGGACATCGGATTCAGAACGGCCGGCTTCAGGGACATGTACTTCCGGTCGTTTGTCAGGCAGAACACGCCGATGGTGAACACCAGCAGATTCATGGTAACGGTGAAAACGACGGAATAGCACGCCACCACCGGGTGCTGGGGGAACAGGGAGGTGATGACGGGAAGACCGAAGAAGCCGGTGTTCCCCAGGACCGCGCCTATGGTGAGAACGCGGTATTTCGGATCGTCGTATTTCCGCTTCAGCAGGAAATACAGGATGAGGACGAACAGAAGCTGCAGACCCAGAGACACGGCAAAGAAAAGGAGCATGCGCATAGCCTCCACGGCGTCGTACCGCAGGGAGAAAAAGGCGGACATGACGAGGCAGGGGCCGCACAGATAGACGAGAATGACGGAGAAGGCGGGCAGATGATCGGTCTTCAGCAGGGAGGCCTTCGCGAGTCCCCAGCCGGGGACGATGCAGATCAGCAGGATGACCACGTTGATCAGCGTGGTCTGGAACAGAGCGGTGTTGAACATGGCGGGCCTTCTTTCGCTTTTTCTGCGGAGATTATAGTACGACGGCCGGGAAGGTGTCAACGCGAGCCCCGCCCGTTGCCCGCCGGGCGGGGCTGTGGTAAGATGGAAAAAACGGAAGGAGGGGACGGACATGGAGCAAGCGGAGCTTCTGGCGTCGGCGGTGCCGCCGCTGATCGAATGGTACCGGAAAAACCGCCGCACGGATCTGCCCTGGCGGCAGGACGTGACTCCTTACCGGGTGTGGATCTCGGAGATCATGCTGCAGCAGACGAGGATCGAGACGGTCGTTCCCTATTATGTGCGGTTTCTTCAGCGCCTGCCGGACGCGGCATGCCTGGCAGTGGTGCCGGAAGACGAACTGATGAAGCTCTGGGAGGGCCTGGGATACTACAGCCGGGCACGCAACCTGAAAAAGGCGGCGGGCGTCGTCATGGCGGAACACGGAGGAGAGCTGCCCCGAACGGCGGAGGAGCTCCGCCGCCTGCCCGGGATCGGGGACTATACCGCAGGGGCCATCGCCTCCATCGCCTGCGGAGAGCCGGCGCCCGCCGTGGACGGCAACGTGCTGCGGGTGCTGGCGCGGCTGACGGAATCTGACGGCGACGTGACGAAGGAGAAAACGAAGAAGCAGGCGGCGGAAAGACTGCGGGAGGTGTATCCCTCCGGAAGGGAGGCCGGCCTGCTGACGGAGGGGCTGATGGAACTGGGGGAGACGGTATGCATCCCCAACGGGACGCCGCTGTGTTCCCTCTGCCCGTGGAGGGATCTCTGCCTGTGCCGTGCCCACGGAACGCAGAGCGACTACCCCGTGCGCGCGGCGAAGAAGGAACGCCGGATGGAACGGCTGACGGTCCTCCTGCTGGAGCGGGAGGGACGGTTCGCCCTGTGCCGTCGGCCGCCGTCGGGGCTGCTGGCCGGACTGTGGCAGATGCCCAACGTGCCCGGCACGCGGACGGAGGAAGAGGTGCTCCGCGCCGTCGAAGATCTCGGACTGATACCGGAGAGCGTCCGGCCGGCCGGCCGCAGCCGGCATCTGTTTTCCCACGTGGAGTGGCACATGACGGGATGGCTCATACGCTGCCGTGAGGAGAAAGGAGCCGGGGACGGTGGGCTCAGCTGGTTCTCGCCGGAGGAGATACGCGGCGCCGTGGCGCTGCCCGCCGCGTTTCGGTACTGGCGCAAAAAAATAACGGAAAACGGCGATTGACAGAAGCGGGGGAATGGGGTATAATCCGCATGTTCGCTTCTGTAGCGCAGCTGGCAGCGCAACTGATTCGTAATCAGTAGGTCGGCGGTTCGAATCCGCCCAGAAGCTCCAAAGGGGCCCCGCTGCAGCGCAGTGGGGCCCCTCTGTACGTACAGGCGCGCAGGCTCCCGCGGGGCCTGCCGGCAATAAGGAGGAAGATCCCATGAAAAGAGAAGAGATACGGCAGATCCTGACCGCGCTGGCAGAGCGCCGGGCGGCGGCGCTGACCCGTAAGGCGGACGGGAAGGAGTATGTTCGGCGGTTTCTGCCTGAGGCGAGGCTGATCCTCCTCGGCGCCGGGCATGTGTCCCAGGCCACGGCAAAGCTGGCCCATATGGTGGGCTTTTCCGTCACGGTGGTGGACGACCGTCCGGATTTTGCCAGCTATGAGCGGTTTCCGGAGGCCGACGAGATCCTCTGCATGGATTTCACGCAGGCGCTGGAGCAGCTGCGGATCACCCCGTCGGATTACGTATGCACGCTGACGCGCGGCCACCGGCACGACGCCGCGTGCGTGCGGTACGTGCTGTCGCACGCGGAGCCTTACTATCTGGGCATGATCGGCTCCCGCCACCGGGTGAGTGAGTTCTTCGAGGTCCTGCGCCAGGAGGGCTATCCGGAGGAGAAGATCGCCTCCGTCCACGCCCCCATCGGACTGCCCATCCGGGCGCTGACCCGGGAGGAGATCGGCCTGTCCATCGTGGCTCAGCTGGTGCAGGAAAAGCGCCGCCCGATGCCGGAGGGACCGGCCAGCTACCTGCAGCAGACGGATCTGGACATGGAGACGCTGCGCTATCTGGCGGAGGGGACGGATCCCTGCGCCGTCATCACGGTGCTGGCTTCCGAAGGATCCACGCCGGCCAAGCCGGGGGCAATGATGACCGTCGACCGCATCGGCGCCATCCACGGCACCGTGGGGGGCGGCTGCGGCGAAGCCGAGCTGATGACCCGGGCCCGCCGCCTGATCGGCACCGGCGGCTGCGAGGTCGTTGAGATCAACATGAGCAACGAGGTGGCGGAGGAGAACGGCATGGTCTGCGGCGGGCACATGTGGGCCCTGGCTGAAGACGTGACGGACTGAACGGAAAGGAACGGAAGAGACCTGATGAGAGCCTATGAACGACTGATACGCTACGCGGCCGTGCACACGGCCAGCGACGAACAGGGGGAGGGGACCCCGTCTTCGGCGCGGCAGTTTGACCTTGCCCGGCTGCTGGCGGAGGAGCTGACGGCCCTGGGAGCACGGGACGTTTTTCTGGACGATCATTGCTACGTCTACGCCCGCATTCCCGCCTCTGCCGGCTGTGAGGATCGGCCCTGCGTGGGCTTTCTGGCCCATCTGGATACGGCGCCGGATTTCTGCGGGGACGACGTGAAGCCGAGAGTGGTCGCAGATTACGACGGCGGCGAGCTGACGCTGGGGAACAGCGGACGGGTGCTGAGCCCGGCGGAGTTCCCGCATCTGCGCCGCCTGAAGGGAAAGACGCTGATCGTGACCGACGGGACCACGCTGCTCGGGGCAGACGACAAGGCCGGCGCCGCCGAGATCGTCACGATGGCGGAACGGCTTCTGACCGGAGACGAAGCCCACGGACCCGTTGCCGTCGCGTTCTGTCCGGATGAGGAAATCGGCCACGGGGCGGAACTGCTGGATCTGGAGCGCTTCGGAGCGGTGCTGGCCTACACGGTGGACGGCGGAGCGCCGGGAGAGATCGAATATGAGAACTTCAACGCCGCGGCGGCGAAGGTGGAGGTCCGCGGATTCAACGTGCACCCAGGAGCAGCGAAGAACGTCATGGTCAATGCCGCGCTGGTGGCCTCAGAGTTCAACGCCATGCTCCCCGCCGGAGATACGCCGCGCGACACCCGGGGTTACGAGGGCTTTTTTCATCTGACCCACATGGAGGGCAACGTGGAGCGGGCCGAACTGGATTACATCATCCGGGACCACGACGCCGGGGCTTTCGAGGCGCGGAAGAAGCTGATGCTGCACAACGCCGAGCTGCTCAACGACCGCTACGGCGCCGGCACCGTTACGGTAACGCTGAAGGAGCAGTACCGGAACATGCTGGAGATGGTCCGCCCGCGTTTCGAGGTCGTGCAGAAGGCCATGGACGCCGGCGTGATCTGCGGCATGCCGCTGACGGCGGCGCCGATCCGCGGCGGCACCGACGGCGCTCAGCTTTCCTACCGCGGGCTGCCGTGTCCCAATCTGCCCACCGGCAGCTACGGCCATCACGGCCCCTATGAGCACGCGGTGGCGGAGGAAATGGACGCCTGTGCGGATCTCCTCGTCGAGATCGTCCGGCAGTTCGCTTCCAGCCGATGACCCCCGGAAAGAAGGCACGAAAAACGGCCCCCGACAGGAATGTCGGGGGCCGTTTCCATTCTTCACAGGTCAGTGCGCGGCGAAGCGTCAGCCTTCCACGCCGGGCTGCTGTCCGGAACCGGAGCCATCTCCGTAGCCGTAGCTGTCTCCGCTGCCGTTACCGAAACCGAACGGGAATGGGAAGGGGAAAGAAAAGCCGTTTTCATCCTCCTGCTGCTGTTG